>CAXUKS010000092.1:0-2295 GCA_964251675.1 uncultured Armatimonadales bacterium | reverse complement strand
CGTGATCCGCCCCGAACAAGGCTTTGGCCCGGTCGATGGCGAGCGTTTCCACAATATCCACATACTCGCAGCCGCCGTAGTAGCGCTTGCCGGGGTAGCCTTCGGCGTACTTGTTGGTCAGCACCGACCCCTGCGCTTCCAGAACGGCGCGGGAGACGATGTTTTCGGACGCAATCAGCTCCAGCTTGTCGTTCTGCCGCCCTTCTTCTTTAGCGATAGCCGCGTAGATTTCGGGGTCGCTTTCCGACAGCGGGGCCTCGCGCCGGAGCAGGTATTCGTTTTCGCTCAAATGGCTGCCGGAGCCGTCTTGGGTCAGGCCGCGTTCTGTCAGTTCTCGTTCAATCAATGCCACAGGGGTAGCTCCTTGTTTCTCTAAAGCCGCACGGCGGCCAAAACTCTTACTAAACTTCTGGAATGCCCCTATGATACTCTATTTCCGGGCAAGTTGCAAGGGAATGGCGCAGATTGACTATAAATGTAGGTAAACTATTCCCATGAAACGATATATACTTTTCCTGCTTTTGGTTTTTTCGATCTGGCCTGGACAGCCCGCCCGAGCGGAGGCAGCGTCAAAAAAGGCAACTCCTGGAATTGTGTATCGACTTCCTCCGGCACAGCAGAACGATCTGTCGGGCATCAAGTTTCGCATCCAGGGCAGCTCGGTCAGTTTTCGGGTGAACGCCTCCCTTGATATGCCGGGTTATGTCCTGCACAGTTTCATTGCTGCGCTGAAAACTTATCCCAAAGAACGATACATACGGATTTCCTGGTCTATGCTGGTTTTCAACAACGGTGTAGACGCGACGGTGCTGTATGATCGGAAGAAGCACAGCGTTGCCTATTTCAATTATGGGGATGGCGACCTCGGTTCTCACCATGATCACATTCAGTTCACAGGAGTGCGCGAGGAAGCTTTTATTAAAATTGCCGAGGCGCATCGCAACGATTACGATGAAAGATCTGATGGGTTCTTTGAAGACCTTGACCATCATGGCAGCAAGAGGCGCGACCTCGGCTCTTGGCAAAAAGAGCCACCGCCTTAACTAAGTGTCTTGCGGCTCAATAGGGTGCGTTTTTGGGTGGCGGGTGGGGCGAGTTCCTGCACGTATTTGATGTCGGCGGGCGTGAGGAGGTCGCGGGTGTCAGAGACTTCTTCGGGGTTCTTGAGAGTCCCGGTAACTCCGGCGAGGAGCATCTGGACGGCCTGCACATCGGGAATGGTGGGGATTTCGACCTCCACAGTGTGGCTTTTGGTGACGCGGCCCGGCGTTTCGGTGGTGACGGGCACGCGCATACGAGTTCGGCCAGAGCCGATGGTGCGGTAGCGGGTGGTCTCGCGCATAGCTCCCGGCGTGGCGGGCATCTTCTCTTTTTCGGCTTTCGGCGGTCCGGCAAAGTAGAAAGTCTGAGCCGTATAAACGCCGTGGTCGCCGGAGGTCAAGCGGCACAGGTACATTTGATCACTGATTTTGGTGATGCCATAAAGGCGGGTTTTGCTGACAAGACTGTCCAGCAGCGCCGTCGAAGGTCCGGCGGCAGGCGTGGGCGCGGCGGCGGGGGCCGTAGGGACAGGCGCGGTCTGCGCGAAAGCAGGGACAGCCACGGCCAGCAAGATAAAGGAGAGGAAAGGGCGCATACCCGCAGAGACGGCAGGGAGGCGGCAAAGTTCAGCCGCTAGTTATCTGGCGGCGTATCGCCCAGAAGGTGCCGCACCGTGTACATCTGCCCGGTATGGTAGGCGACATGAAACGCCAGATAGGTCAAGAAGGAACGGTAGGTCCACGGGGGCGGCCAACCCGTCGGAGAACTGTCCAGGTCGGGATCAAGTGCCTTGAAGTGGGCGACGGCTTCTGTGTGCACTCGCACCATCTCGCGGCAGACCTGCTGGGCTGTCAGGGCGCGGTGCGCCTCGGAAGGCAGGGTTTGGATCGCCGCCGTGTAGTAGGCGAACTGCGGGTCAATCAGCGGGCTATGGACTGTACATTTGGACAGGTCCAGCGGCAGAAGACCAGCTTCCGTCTGCGCCCCGCCTTCGCCCGTGAGACGGATCGCTTCCCAGTAGGCGATGTGTCCGGCCAGCTCGCCCAGGGAAAGCAGGCCCGGCGCAGGCCGTTTCCAGACATTTTCGTCGGCGAGGTCATCGAACGCGATTTTGGCCTCGAAGTATCCTTCCTCCAAAACTTCCAGATAGGCTTCTGTCACGGTTTCCGTCATGCGTTTTTCCTTTCACCAATCCGAGTGGCGTGGAGGCCCCTGCTTTTAAGTATGGGGAGGAAACGCCGCCTTGACTTTCCG
>CAXUKS010000091.1:0-2594 GCA_964251675.1 uncultured Armatimonadales bacterium | reverse complement strand
GCTTGGGGACGCAGAGCGGGCTTGGGGACGCAGAGCGGGCTTGGGCAGGGAGAAAAATGAGAAACAAACTGAGAACATCGTTGAACTCCTCTGTAATCCGTGGTGAACCGTGAACTATGCCGTGAGCCGCCGAACTTGCTGGCGTTTGTTGTGATAGGAACATTATAAATCGGTTCAGCTTACTTGTCAAGAGGTTTTCGTATAAATTGCTTTATATTTTTACAGATGCAAATTGGCCGGAGGCAGATGACGGGTTCGGTGGCTTTGCGAAGTATAATAGAAGGTATGACGGAAAAGAAGTACAAGACGGTGGTGGTGTGGCTGCGACGGGACCTGCGGGTCCACGACAACGCGGCCCTGCACGCGGCCTGCGAGCGGGCCGAGCGGGTCGTGCCGCTGTTTGTGTTTGACCCCGATATCTTAAACCGGGAAGACACCGGGGCGGCGCGGGTGGAGTTCCTGGTGGACGCGCTGGCGGTCTTAGATGCAAATTTGCAAAAACGAACTGGCCGATTGGTGGTGCGCCGGGGCAAGACGCCGGACGCGGTGGTGCAGGCGGCCCGCGACTTTGGGGCGGAAGCGGTATTCCATCAGCGCGAGTTTGAGCCGCATGGGCGGGCGCGGGATGAGGCGGCAAGGAAGGCGCTCGGCGCGGAGGGGGTAGACGTGGAGACGTTCCCCGGCCTGATGCAGTTTGAGCCGGACGAGATTAAGAGCAAAACCGGCACGGTCTACACTGTGTTTGGACCGTACAAGCGCGAATGGTTTTCCCGGCCCGCTGACGGCCCTGCCCCCACCCCGCGCACTGTGCCGACGCCGGACGACGCACATGGCGACGCCCTGCCGACGGCGTCCGAACTGAAGTTTCGGTCGGGGCAGAGCTTTGAGAGGGGCGGCGAGGACGCGGCGCAGGCACTGCTGAAAGAGTTTCTGAAAGAGAAAATCAGCGGCTACGATGCGGCGCGGGACATCCTGGCCGAAGACGGCACTTCCAAGCTCTCCCGGCATCTGCATCTCGGCACGCTGTCGGTTCGCACCGTTATCGACGCCGTGCGCCGGGCGGGCGAAGACAAGCCTTCGGGCAAGACCAGCGACGTGCATCAGCGGGAGCCGGGGCATTCGACGTTTCTGACCGAAGTGGCCTGGCACGACTTTTACCTGCAGATTTTGCACCATTTCCCCCATGTCGCCACGGGGGCGTTTCGGCCCAAGTTTGACGGCTTGAAGTGGGAAAACAACGAAGACTGGTTTGCGGCGTGGAAAGAGGGCCGGACGGGCTACCCCATCGTGGACGCCGCCATGCGGCAGATGAACAGCAATGCCTGGATGCACAACCGGGGGCGTATGATCGTGGCGTCATTTCTGACCAAAGACCTGGGCATTGACTGGCGCAAGGGCGAGCAGTATTTCATGCAGAAGCTCGTGGACGGCGACCAGGCCGCCAACAACGGCGGCTGGCAGTGGGCGGCGGGAACCGGAACCGATGCCCAGCCGTTCTTTCGGATATTCAACCCGACCAGCCAGGGGGAGAAATTTGACCCCGACGGCACGTATGTCAAAAGGTGGGTTCCAGAGCTGGCAAAGGTTCCGGCCAAGTTTATCCATGCCCCCTGGAAGCTGCCCGCCTCGGAGCGGGAATATCTGGGAGCCGACTCCTACCCCGCGCCGATAGTCGACCATGCCGCCCGGCGGCAGAAAGCACTGGCCATGTACGCCGAAGTCAGCCAGAAAGAACCCAACCTATGACGTCTCGCGCCCTTGTCTGCGTGTGCCTCTGGCTGCTGACGCTGATGCCTGCTTATACCCAGTCGCCCGCGCCGCTCACGGTGCAGACGGCGGGGCCGCCGGACGTTCTGCTGATTGTCAGCCAGCAGCCAGCCGGAGGTGACCTGCTGAACCTGACCTATGCCACGGTAGTTCCCCACGCGCAGGTGACGCAGGACCTCGCCGCGCTGGCCCGTGAAACGGGCTGGTCCCTGAGCGCACCCGCTATTACGGATTCCGTGCCCGAGGGGAAGCATTTGCCGGGTCAGCCGCTCACCAAAATGACCGGCGTGGTCGTGACCACGCCGCAGGCAGTTCAGCCGCAGACGCATTCGTTCCCGATTGATGCCCTTGCTTCGGCCTTTCGCCACTATCACCGAATTGGCGTGGTATTTTTCACCGCGCCGGGCTTCGACTTCCAGGGACCACGCGAATATGCCGACAAGAATATCAAGGTGACCATCATCGGCAGCGGCACGAGCTACACCTGCCAGATTGAGATTTTAAATCCGAATTTTGGTGCGCTGAACCTGCCCCTGTCGCAGCCTGCCCCCGGCGCGGCGCGGCGAACACCTGCGCGGACCACAGCCCTGCTGCTGATTCTGGCAGCAGCCCTGGGAACAGGCATTTTCGTATACCTGCTGATGGCAAGAGCGTCCCGCTCTCCCGAACCCGTGGAAGCATCGCGCACCGAAGAAGAAGCAAAGAGACCCGTTGAGGAGAGATTATGACAGAGATTTTTGAGCTGCTGCGCGTGGCCGCTGACAAAAAAGCGTCGGACGTGTTCATCAAAGCCAACAGCCCCCCGGCCATGCGGATCAGCGGACGGA
>CAXUKS010000090.1:0-2628 GCA_964251675.1 uncultured Armatimonadales bacterium | reverse complement strand
CCCGGTCTTGTGGGTCTTTCCGCCATCCGCCTAGCATGCCGCTCAAGGTGGCCGCCCTCGCCGCAACCGCCCCGCGTCATCCGAGGGACGGCGCCCGCCTGCGCGTGACGCTACTTTCTGTCGGATGGACGTTGGGTTTCTCCCTGGCGTGCTCGCGGTGGACGGACTCGGATGGCAGGACGGCTGCCTGGATTGACGGGATCAACCTTTTGCTGCTGGGTGGCTACGCGTGGCGGGCCGGTGACCGCGCGATGGGCCGCTTGCTGGCGGCGGCGGGAGCGTTCGGCGCGGTCGAGATGCTGGCCGACTTTCTGTGCGTGCGTTGCACCGGCACGCTGGATTACGCGGTGGCCCGCTCGACGCTGGTGTTGGCGTCGCCCTGGTGGATGCCGTTATCGTGGGCCGTGGTGGCCGTGCAGGTGGGGGTGGGCGGCGACGCCGCCATCCGGCGCTTCGGCCTCGTCCGGGGGGCCCTGCTCGGCGGCTTGCTGGGTGCCGTGCTGATCCCGGTTTACGAAGAACTAGCCTGGGGGGCGCACTGGTGGCGCTACCAACGTTGCTTGTGCGTCGGGCACACGCCGGTTTACATCGTGGTGGCTGAAGCCATCATCGGCGTGGCCCTGGCGGGTCTCGGCCACGGCACGTTGCGGGTGTGCGCGCCGCGCTTCGCCGTCTGGCTCGGGGCGGCTACCGGAGTGGTGACCATCCTGGCCGGGACGGCGGGCTGGGGGCTGGTGGAGTTTATCTGCCGGGGAGCGAGGCCTGCTTGGCCTTTTTCCTGAAGCACGACAGAAAAGCGGGCGGCGGCGGCGAGTCCGCGTAACTTCCTTGCACCGTGACTTACTGGCAATTCCACTTCTATCTCATCCTCCCGGCGACTGGAATGCTGCTGGGGCGATGGTGGTGGACCGGGTGCGTCGGGCCGCCCGGGGCGGGGCGGGGCCTCGCGCTGCTGGCCGCGCTGGCCCTGGTGTACACGACGCCCTGGGACAACTATCTCGTCGCTCGCGGCGTGTGGTCGTATCAGCCGGAGCGCGTGGCGACAGCGTGGCGGATCGGCTACGTGCCGCTGGAGGAATATTTCTTCTTCGCGCTGCAACCGATCTTCACAGGCCTGTGCCTGCTGTTGTTCCTCTCGCCGCGCGACGACGGACGGCAACCGGGCGACCTCCCGGCCCGGCCGTGGCGCTTTCGGCTCGCCGGAGGCTCGGTGGTCATCGTGCTGGGCGTGCTCGGCGTGCTGGGAATAGTGGCAGGTGGAAGGTGGCTCTACGCCGGCCTGATCCTGGCTTGGGGCGCGCCGCCACTGGCGTTGCATTGGTTCTATGGGGGCGAAACCCTGTGGACGCTACGCCGGACGGCCATCCCGGCCTTCCTCTTGTCCACCGGTTACCTTTGGTTGGCTGACCGCATCGCCATCGGAGCGGGCATCTGGAGCATTTCGACCCGCTATTCGACCGGTTGGACCCTCCTCGGCCTGCCCCTGGAGGAAGCGCTGTTTTTCGTCGTCACCAACCTGCTGGTCATCCAGGCGCTGCTGCTGTTTTTCCGTTGGACCGGAAGTCTCCGAGTCCGCCCCTTCCTTCGGCTATGAACACGCGGCAAGCCCTCTGGCCCGCGGCGGCCCTCGCACTGACGGCTGCCGTGGTCGTGGTCCAACGCCACGGCGGTTTGACCGACGGCTGGTGGCTGCTGCCCTGGGGGCTGAGCCTGGTATTTTTTGGACTGCCGCACGGCGCGGTTGACCATAACGTGGTCTTCACTTTTCGACCTCCGCTGACCACGGCCTCACCGCGCCGGACGATGGCGGTGATCCTGGCAAGCTACCTCGGCCTGTGCCTGCTCGTGCTGGGTGGTTGGTTCCTGGTGCCGCGCGCGTGGTTCGCCGGGTTCATTGTGCTGACCTGGGCCCACTGGGGCTTGGCCGATTTGTGGTGGTCCTGGCAACGCGACCCGGCCTATTTCCGAGGCCGGGGCCATCGGGTGGTGTTCGCGCTCTGGCGCGGGGCGCTGCCCATGCTGATCCCGCTGGCGGTCGACCCCGGCCTCTTCCGACAGACGGCGGTGGATACCTGCCAGTTCTTCCTGCACCGCGCGCCGGATTTCTGGTGGCTCGAATGGTCGGCCACCCGCCAGGCGGCGCTCGGGGTCGCCCTGGCGCTGGGCGGGTGGGAATTCCTGTGGGCGCGGCGCGGCGCACGCACCCGCTGGCTAAATCTGGCGGAGGGCGCGGCTCTGCTGGTGCTGTTTGGCGCGCTGCCCGCGCTGGCCTCCGTGGGCTTCTACTTTGCGTTCTGGCATGGCCTGCGCCACATCTGGCGGCTGCTGGCCCGGGAAAACTGGACGTGGCGGCAGTTCGTCTGGCGGGCGCTGCCGAACACGCTGGGCGCCCTCGCGCTGCTGGGTGCGCTGGCGTGGCTTTTGCGGCCCACCATGCGAGGAGGCGAACTTTTGGGCGTTTACCTGGCCCTGATTGCCGCGCTGACCGTGCCGCACGCCTTGGTGGTCACGGCCCTGGATGTGCGGGACGGCTTGTGGCGGCAGACCTAATTTCTCTCCGAGCACGATTTCCCCAACCATCGGCGTCTGCGAAACGTAGCGTGACGTCAGCTTTGCGGTTTTCGCCGC
>CAXUKS010000089.1:0-2877 GCA_964251675.1 uncultured Armatimonadales bacterium | reverse complement strand
TTTCTGACTGCAAAAGTAGACCGTGGCAAAAACCAGCCCTGCCGAGGGCCTGCGCATGTATGCCCTTGCGCTGTTTCGCAACGTGCCGCCGGTCGAATATGCTCTCTACGGCTTCGATGATCCGGCCACGCGTGCCGCATCGGGCGACTACCTTTACTGGACCGACACCCCCGCTCTGCAGCGGCTGAACCGTCTGCGCGGCGCGGACAACGCCGACGTGCAGGACAAGGCCCGCTTCGCCGCCCTATGCCGTACGGCTGGATTGCCGCACGCCGCAGTTCTGGCGGAGACTCGCGGCGGCCGCCAGGTATACGGCACTCCCCTGCACGAACTGCGGGGGCCGGAATTGTGGACCAAGCCCACCTTCGGCAGCCAGGGCAAGGGTTCCGCCGGATGGAGCTTCGATGGACAGGACACTTTCCGGTCGGGCAATGACGTGCTGTCAGTGGAGGGGTGGTGCAACCGCCTGCTCGGCTCCGATTGCATTGTGCAGGATCGGCTGACAAACCACCCCGGTCTGCGACCGGTGACCAACGATGCCGCGGCTGTGCTGCGGCTGACTACCGTTGCCGACCGCGCGGGCAATGTCACACTGCTCGGAGCGGGCGCCGGCCTGCCCTTTGGCGCGCAGGTGGATATTAGCGGCGCCGTGGCCTGCACGCTGTCGCTCGAAGCGGGCGAGATCGTCAAAGCACTTGGCCGCCACCACGAACCCATCGCAGTTCACCCGGACACGGGGCAGGTCTTTGTCGGCTTCGCCATGCCGTTATGGCAGGATTGCGTCTCACTTGTGAAACGCGCGCACCGCGAGGCCTTCCGCAGCTTTGCAACGCTGGGGTGGGACGTTGTCATCACGCCCGGCGGTCCCCTGCTGCTTGAAACAAACTCCGGCTGGAACCCGCTCGCGCTGCAGTACCACTTCGGCCCGCTGGGCCGGTCGGCCCTGGGCGCCGTCATCGCCGACGAACTCGAGCGCACGGCATGAGGCTGATTTGCGGCCTGTGGCAACTGGATGGCAAGCCGGTCCTCCGGGAGACGATCGACGCGATGTGCGGGGCAATGCAGTCCACAGTGCGCCCTGCCGCCGTTGAAACATGGGCGGAAGGCAGCATCAACTTCGGCGTGCTGGACTTTGCCGCGCAGCCCGGCCAAGCCCTTCTACAGCCAGGACCGGGCGGCGCGATGCTGGCCGCCGACCTCCGCCTGGACGACCCGGCAGGCCTGCGACGGGCGTGCAACCTGAACATCTCGGCGCCGGAGCCGGAGATAGCCGCTGCCCTGCTGGCCCGCGGCGGCGCGGAATCGATGAAGCTGCTGGAAGGCGAAGCAGCTCTCGCCCTGTGGTCCGCCCATGACCGCCGGCTGCTGCTGGCGCGCGATGCGCTCGGGGTACGACCGCTATTTTTGCACCACCAGCCGGGTAAGCACCTGCTGTTTGCTTCTCTGCCGTCAGCCATCTTCGCCTCGGGCCTTGTGCCCCGGATGCTGGATGAGGTCGGTCTGGGCCTGGACGTGGTGCGTGCATATCAGCCCGGCAGGACGCTCTTCCTCGGTGTGCGCAGCGTTCTGCCGGGCCACACCGTCGAGGTGACCCCTGACGGCCTGCGGGAGACCGCCTACTGGCGTCCCGAGCCCGGCGAACAAGTGAAGATGAGCCAGGGAGATGCGACCGCGCATCTGCGGGACCTGGTGCAGGGTGCGGTGGAAGTCGCCGTCGGATCGAGCGGCCCCGCGGCCACCCACCTGAGCGGTGGGCTGGATTCGTCGTCGCTGGCGGTGATCGCTGCGCGTGCGCTGCGCGGTCAGGACCGTCCTCTGTTTACCTACTCGTTTCTGCCGGAGGTCTGGCCGGGTGTCGAGATGGAGGATGAAACGCCCTTCGTGCAAGCTGTCCTGCAGCAGGAGCCGGACATGCGATGGACGCCGATACGACAGTCACTCCCGGGGGGTTGGCTGCGCGACCGGTGGAACCCCGACGGACCCCTGTCCCTCTCTGAAACTGCGCCGGAGAACGCGATTCTGGGGGATGCTTCCAGGAACAGAGCGAACGTCATCCTCTCAGGATGGGGCGGTGACGAGGGCATCACGTTCAATGGGCGGGGTGCGCTGGCGGCGGCCTTTCGCCGGTTCCAGTGGCTCTACCTGGCACGCGAGCTGCAGGCGTTGCGCAAGGAGCGAGGGTTCCCCCTGCGCAGCATTCTGATCGGCGATGTACTGAATCCGCAGATTTCCCAGGCTGCCATGGCGCGGCTGCGCAGGTGGTCGCACAGCAAGCCGATGCCCGCTGCAATCGAGCCGGAGTTTCTGGCGCCATCGTTGCTCGATCGCATGGTGGACGTAGCGGGTGGCGTCGCGACCGGCCCCGATCCGCAGGGCAACCAGGTACGCCTGCTGCGGTCCGCGCACATCACCTTTCGTACGACCAACTTTGCCCTGATGGCGGCACGCTTCGGCCTGGCCTTTTCGTTCCCTCTGCTGAACCGCAAGTTGGTCGAGTTCGCCCTGTCGCTGCCGCCGACCTGGCACATCCGCAACGGATGGAAGCGGCGGCTCTACCGCGACGCGATGGAGGGCATCCTGCCGGCCTCAATACAATGGAGACACACCAAGCTGGTGCCGCTGCCGGGCATCCTGCATGAGTTTGCGAAGGAGCGCACTGCCTTGGAGCAGCGCATCGAGGAACTGGAGACGCATCCGGTCGTGCCGCGGATTTTCAATTTGCAGCGAATGAAGGCGGCAGTGCGGGCGATGCCCGACCCGGCCGCCGTCACCAACCCGGCGCTTGAGCCCGGCCTGAAACAAGTGCCTTCACTGGCGCACACCCTGCATTACGCCTTTTATGTCGAACAGCATTTCTGACATCGCGGAAACGCTCCC
>CAXUKS010000088.1:880-2902 GCA_964251675.1 uncultured Armatimonadales bacterium | reverse complement strand
CTTGATGGACGTCTGCAAAGACCCCGAGCGGCTTGCAAAGGCTTCAGTCTGCTGAAAATTTTGATCCTCTGCCTTGATATTGGGATTCAGAGAGAGGGCCTCATGCAGCACCTGACGGGTATACTCTGCATGTGACACATCACAAAAATGCACCGACGCCTTTGTCCCTGCTCAGACATATCGACGGGTATCTATGGGCGGTGTTCGGGATCGGGGCGGCGACCGGTGGGTTCTGGTTTGCTCGCGCTTACCTGGACAAAGGACAGGCTTCGCTGCTGTACCTGCCTGTCGTTCTGGCCTGCGCGGTGCGGTTCGGGTATGGCCCGGCGGTGGCTGGCGCGGGCCTGAGCTTTCTGTGCTGGAACTTCTTTTTTCTGCCGCCGCTTCACACGCTTGTCGTCGCCGACCCACGCGACTGGCTTTCGCTGCTGATATTCCTGGTGGCTGCTGTCACCACGGCGCAGCTCGCCGCGCAGGCGCGAGAACAGACCCGGCAGGCGCAGGCCCGTGAGGCGGAAATCGCCACGCTGTTTCAGGCAAGTGAAACCCTGAGCCGCGAAATCCGCGCGGACCGGCTCCTCAGTACCCTGACCACCCAGCTTCAGACCCTCTGCCATGCCACCCACTGCCGGGTGCTGAAAGCGGCTGGTGCGACGCTGCTGCCCTCCCCGGAGGTATCTCGGGCAGTGCTGAGTCTGGCCGAAGCCGCGTTTGCCCACGACCAAACCATCGGGTTTGGCGACAGCCGCCATCTCTGGGCGCGGGCGCTGGCCGCCGAAACGGAGGCGGTTCCGGGCGTCTTCGTGCCGCTGCATACAGCAAACGGCCGGGTCGGCGTTTTGTATGTCGGGCCGCGTGACGACAGCCGGCCCTATTCGGCGCTGGAAGAGCGGCTGATTTTGACGCTGGCAAACCATGCTGCGGTGGTCATTGCCCGTGACCTGCTGGCGGCGGAAGCGGCGCAGGCGACGGCATTGCGGGAGGCCGATGCGCTTAAAGACTCGCTGCTGTCTCTGGTCTCCCATGAGCTGCGAACGCCGCTGGCCTCCATCAAAGCCTCCGCAAGCGGCCTGCTTCAGCCCGGCTCGGACTGGGGGGAAGACGCCCGCCAGGAGGCGCTGCGAGCTATCGACACCGAGGCGGACCGGCTGGGCGGCCTGGTCAGCAATCTGCTGGATTTGTCCCGGCTGGAAGGCGGGGCATGGCAGCCGCGCAAAGACTGGTGCGACCTGCTGGAAGTTGCTGGCACGGCCCTGGACCGGCTTCCCCCGGCGGAGGCGGCGCGGGTCAATGTCAGCGCCCCCACCGATCTGCCACTCCTGAAGGCTGACTACACGCAGATCGCGCTGGTGCTGACCAACCTGCTGGAAAACGCCGTCAAGTATACGCCTGCGGGCAGCCCGATTGCTCTGGAGATTCGCACCGCTGACACCGAGACGCCCGGCGTGACCGTGCGCGTGCGCGATTTTGGGGCGGGGCTGGTTCCGGGCGAGGAAGCGCGTCTGTTTGAGCGGTTTTACCGCAGCCCCTGCCACCAGAATAGTAATCTGCGCGGCACGGGTCTGGGGCTGGCCTTGTGCTTCGCCATCGTGCAGGCACATGGCGGGCGGCTCTGGGCAGCCAATGCCCCGGCAGGCCAGCCAGCCGGGGCCATTTTCACATTCTTTCTGCCGCTGGGGAACACGCCATGACAACGCATTCCGAAACCATTCTGGTCGTTGATGACGAGCCGGAGATACTGCGGGCCGTCCGCGCCGGGCTGACGGCGCAGGGCTACCGGGTGCAGACCGCGACCGACGGCGACGAGGCACTGCGCTCGGCCTCCGCCGACGCGCCTGATCTGGTCATTCTCGACGTCATGCTGCCGGGCCGCACCAATGGTCTGGAAGTCTGCCGCCGCCTGCGGGAGTGGAGTCAGGTTCCCATTTTGATGCTGTCGGCACTCGGCCAGGAACGGCAGAAAGTGGCTGCGCTGGATGCCGGAGCCGACGACTACGTTACGAAGCCCTTCAGCACGCCGGA
>CAXUKS010000088.1:0-870 GCA_964251675.1 uncultured Armatimonadales bacterium | reverse complement strand
AAGCCTTTCGGCATGGATGAACTGACGGCACGGGTGCGGGCCGCCCTGCGCCGGGCACGCGGGGCCAAGCCCGCTGCCGAGGTCGCCGCGTTTGCCTGGGGCGATTTATCGGTAGACTATGCGCGGCGGCTGGTGATAAAGGCCGGGGATGAGATCAAGCTGACGCCGCTGGAATACGATATTCTGCGCTTTCTCAGCCAGAATGCCGACCGCGTGGTAACCCACCGCCTCCTGCTGTCCAGTGTCTGGGGCGCGGAGTACGCCGAGGACACCCAGCTTTTGCGTGTCCATGTCGGCAACCTGCGCCGCAAAGTTGAAGACAACCCCGCCCGCCCCCGTCTGATTGTCACTGAGCCGGGTGTCGGCTACCGCATTCGCAGCACCGACGCTCCTGCTTAATGTTTCCCCCGCAGTTTCTTCTTCCCAATCTTTACGGATTCTTTATCTTTTCCCCGCCTGGCTTTGCGGTGAATTTATATCGCACGCTGTACACTTTGCCATGGCATTTCTGGATCAGGTTTTAGGACGGCGTTTGGCCTCGCATGAAGAAGAAAGCCAGAAGGTCGGCCCGTTTCTCGGACTGCCGCTGCTTGGTCTGGACGCGCTGGCTTCGGCGGCTTACGGTCCCGAAGCCGCCCTGACCTTGCTGCTGCCTCTGGGCATACTCGGGGTGGCCTATATCGGCCCGATCACGCTGGTTATTCTGGCCCTGCTGGGGATTTTATACTTTTCTTATCGGCAGACGACATCCGCGTATCCCACTGGGGGCGGGTCGTACACGGTTGCTCGAGAAAATCTGGGTATGCAGGCCGGGCTGGGCGCGGCTGCGGCACTGATGCTCGATTATACTTTAAACGTGGCTGTCGGGAT
>CAXUKS010000087.1:1621-2968 GCA_964251675.1 uncultured Armatimonadales bacterium | reverse complement strand
TGAGGGCGAAGCCGTAGGGGGAGGCTGCGCCGGTTTGAGATGCGGGTGCGTGAGGCGTGGCGTGGAAGCGCTTATATAAGTACGGCGTGGCCAGGAGCGCGACGAAGAACAGCGACGTGGCCCAGCGCGCGGCGGTTTGGTTCATGACGGATTCAAGTCTTACGGCACCCGGGTGCGAGAGTAGCCGGATGCGTGACGACGACTCTATTATCTCAGTAGTTTTAGCGGGCTTCGGGTGCTATATTGCTACGCATTCGGCGCACTCGGCCGAAGACTTAGCTGCGAGGTGGCGATGCGTTCTGCTCTGTGGACATTTAGTTTGATGACTTTTGCCCTTGGGGGCGGGGCGAGTTTGTTGCCTGCTCAGAGTGCGGGCGACAAGGCCGCGGTCGAGGCGCTGGTGCAGAGTCAAGGCGACGCCTGGAACCGGGGAGATGCGGAAGCATTTGGGGCGCATTACGCCGAGGACGGCAGTTTCACCAATATTCTCGGGCAGCAGCTCTATGGGCGGAAAGCGTTCATCCGGCAGCACGCGATTATCTTCAGCACCATCTACAAGGGAACGCAGAACACACTTTCTGTGACGAAGGTCCAGTTTGTCCGGCCGGATGTGGCGGTTGTCGACATCGAGGCGGTGCTTCATGGTGCGAAACAGTTGCCCCCGGGAGTGAAAGCCGCTGACGATGGTGCGCTGCACACGAAGCTGCAAGAGGTGATGACGAAGGAGCGCGGGGGATGGATGATTGTGGCGTTCCACAATGTGGCGGTGTCTCCCATGACTCCGCCGCAGTAGGAGCCACGGCTAAGGAGGGCTGGCCCGTTCCGGCCGTTGGCGGGTGCGGCTCGTAAATGACCTAAATGTGCGACGCCAGGGCGGGATTAGAGTTGCTAAAGTGCGCTTGTCCGGACCGAGCCTTATGTTTCCGCCCCTGTTGTCACCTTGTCCCGCCGGCGAGGCGGCGTTGGCTCGTGGGGATTGGGCCGAAGCGCGGGTTGCCTTTGAGAAGAAACTGCGCGACGCGGAGACGCCGGAGGCTTTGGAGGGGTTGGGCCACGCGGCGTGGTGGCTGGACATGGCCGACCTCGTGTTCGAAGCGCGGGAACGGGCATATCGGTTGTACCTGGGGCGGAAGGACAATCGCGGGTCGGCGCGGGTGGCGGTCTGGCTGGCGTGGGACCACTGGGCTTTTCGCGGGGAGACCGCGATTGCCAATGGCTATCTGCAGCGGGCGCGCAGTCTGCTGGCGGGAGAGGCGGAGTGTGCCGAGCGGGCGTGGCTGGAGTTGCGCGAGGGATCTCTGGTGTTGTTGGAGCAGGGCGACCCGGAGCGGGCATTGGCGCTGGCAG
>CAXUKS010000087.1:0-1611 GCA_964251675.1 uncultured Armatimonadales bacterium | reverse complement strand
CAGCCGAAGGGATTCGCATTGCGCAGCAGGTGAACAGCATTGATCTGGAGATGCTGGGGCGCGCGGTGCAGGGCTTGGCGCTGGTGACCTCAGGCGATGTGGCGGCCGGCATGCGGCACCTCGATGAAGTGAATGTCGCGATCATTTCGGGCGAGCTAGCGGATTGGGTGGCGATTGGGCTGTCCTGCTGCTACATGATTTCAGCGTGCGATCGGGTGCGTGATTACGAGCGTGCCTTGCAGTGGTGCAGCCGGTTGAAAGAGTATTGCGCGCAGTGGGGGTTGCGCCCGCTGTTTGCGGTGTGCCGGACGCAGTACGCGTGCCTCTGTTTGTGGCGTGGCGCGTGGTTCGAGGCAGAACAGGAGCTGCTGTCGGCGGGGATGGAGCTGGCCGCGAGCCGCCCGGCGATGACGGGGGAGGCACTGGTTCGGCTGGCGGAGTTGCGGCGGCGACAGGGACGGCTGGTGGAGGCGGCCGAACTGCTGGACAAGGTCCCGGCCCATGGGGCAGCGCTGCTGGTGCGCGCGGAGCTTGCGTCCGATCGGGGGGATCCGCGGGCAGCGTCTGAGGGGGTGTTGCGTTACTTGCGGCAAGTTCCGTTGACAAATCGAATTGAGCGCGTGAGTGGGCTGGAACTGCTGGTGCGTGCGCTAACGGAGTTGGGGGAGACGGACGGGGCAAAAACGGCGCTTGCGGAGCTTGCAAATATCTGCGCCATTGTGGGTAGTGCGCCGTTGCGGGCCGCGGTGAGCCTGGCCTCCGGGTACGTCGCGTTTGGCGATGGGGAACCGGACGAAGCGCGGCGGCAGTTTGAGGATGCTGTGGATTTGTTTGAGCAGGCCGGCGCTCCGTTTGAGGTGGCGCGCGCCCGGGTGCAATTGGCGCGAGCACTGGCTGAGCTGGACCGTAGCCCGGAGGCGGAGCAAGAAGCCCGGCGTGCGATGGAGACGCTCTCGGATCTGAAGGCGGAGGTAGAGTTGGCGCACGCCCATAGGGTGCTGGCATCGCTGGCAGGTGCGGAGACGGCGCGGGAGACCCCGGTGATGGCGTGTGCCGCCCGCGGTCCTTTGACCAAGCGAGAGGTGGAGATCCTGCGACTGGTGGCCGATGGTTTGAGTAATCAAATGATTGCGACCCGATTGTTTGTGAGTGAGCACACGATTCACCGGCATATAGCGAACGTTCTGAATAAGCTCAGCGTTTCGACGCGAGCGGCTGCGGTAGCACAGGCAGCGCGGCGTGGCCTGCTCGCGTAGAGGCTCCGAGCCTGTTCGGGCCATCTTTCTCGCTCCGGGCAAAATGGCCTATCCGGCGGATGATCCGGGACACCGTTCCCGGTTACTTTTTCCTTATCCGGACTGAGTCTTTGCAGTTGTCCGGGAGGAGGAGATGAAGGTGAAGGCTACTGTTTTGGTTTTTCTGTTAGCGGGTGGTTTCTCTGTGACACCAACCGGATTGCTGCAGGCGCAAGGCCACGAGCATGTGATGCAAGCACCCGGGGAGGCGCAGTGGGGTCCGGCGCCTTCGATGCTACCGGCCGGTGCACAGATTGCTGTTTTGGCGGGAGACCCGGGCAAAGCCGTTCCGTATACCATTCGGCTCAAGTTTCCG
>CAXUKS010000086.1:0-2994 GCA_964251675.1 uncultured Armatimonadales bacterium | reverse complement strand
CAATGTGACAGCCACGCCCGGCAACGGGTCGGTGACCGTTAAGTGGACCGCCAGCACGTTCCCCGGCGCGACCAACTACCAGGTGTTTTACTCGCCCGACGGCGCGAACTTCTACGGTTTAGGCAACACGGGCAACGTCACCACGTTCACCCAAAGCGGGCTGACCAACGGCCAGACTTACAAATACTACGTCGTGCCCTACAACAGCGGCGGCGCGGGAACGGCTTCGGAAACCGTGTCAGCGACGCCCACGGGCGTTGCGGCTGCGGCCGCTCGGCGCAAATAACATACCGCTTCCCGGCGGCGGATAGCCGCTGCCGGGGACGGACTCTTTCTGACAATGGATCCATGAAAGGTTTTGATATGAAGATTTTTTCGGCGCCGCGCCTCTCTCGTCTTATGCCTCTCGCCGCCCTTGCCGGGATGGTGCTTCTTCCCGCCGCCGCGCACGCTCAGGTCGCCGGGCTGTCCTTTAGCTTTGCGCCCTCGACCCAGACCGTTGGCGTCGGCGGGAGCGCGAACTACACTGGTATTTTCAGCAATGCGACTACCACCAATTACTTTGTGACGCTGGGCAATTACAGTATCAGCGACGGCTTCTCGCCGGTGACCGGCTACTTTAACGGCGACCCGGACACAGGTGGCCCATTGGAGGTTCTCGCAGGCCAGACGCTGACCGTGGGCGGCGTCGAAACCCTGCTGGCGGACCCGACGCTTGGGCCGGGCAGCTACACGGGCACGGTGGACTTTCTGGGACGGACCGAGGCGGATTTCCGGGCTGGCACAGGCAGTGACATCACCCTGAGCAGCGCCCCGATCACGCTGAACATTGAGGGCGGCCCGGCCCCGGTTCCGGAAGCCTCCACGGTGGTCTCCCTGAGCCTGCTGCTCCTGCTGGGCGGCGCGTCGGCGTGGCGGGCGCGTCGGCGCAGCGGGGTCCGCGTGTAAGCATCGCGGCCTGAGACGGCACATTCTCTCACGGCGGTTCTGCCATGCCTTTTCTCAAAACAAAACACACACAGCCGCTCAGCCTGGGTGAGCTGCATCTGCTGCGCCTGCTTCTGCGGGGACAGACGGTCGGCGAGGCGGCGGCTCTGATGCAGCTTACCCCGGACGCAGGCCGAGAGATGCTGGACGCGCTGATGTGCCGTCAGCAGGTCGCCACGCCGCGTCAGCTCCTCACCCGTGCTTTGGTGTATCAGTGGGTGCGGTAAGCACCGACAGAGAACAGCAGAGTAACAGCCCGGCGCATTCGCGCCGGGCCTTTTTTTGCGGCAATTGTAACGATTGGCACAAGTTATGCAGGGATAATTACCTGGCTCTGCCCCGTTCTGCCTCTGAGTTCTAGCTTCTCTCTATTTCGTGTTAGGAAGGACCCCACCCATGCTGCCTCGAACACTGACGTTTCTGCTGCTCCTACTGGCCCTCGGCCTCACTGCGCCCTCGGCCCGCGCCGCCGACCTGATTGTGGTCACGACCACGGCGGATGCCGGCCCCGGCTCGCTGCGGGCGGCCGTCGCTGCCGCTAATACCACCTCGGGGGCTGTGATCGCGTTTGACCCGACTATGTTTGCCACGCGGCAGACCATCGCACTGACATCGGGTAACTTCACTCTCAGCACCGCCGTGACCGTTCAGGGACCCACCGCAGGCGTCATTCTCGACGGCACGGCGACCCCCGCAGACGCTTCTATTCTCAGCATCTCCAACGACGGCCTGGCAGTCTCATTGAGCCATCTGATTCTCCAGAACGGCCACGGTTATATCGGCGGCGCGATTGTGAGCCGGTTCGGGACGCTGACCATGACCGACTGCGCCCTCGTCAACAATCATGCCAGCGGCTCCGGCGGCGCGATGTTTAACAACAGCACGCTGACCATGACCCGCTGCACACTGTCCGGCAACACAGCCCCGCAGAACTGTGGCGGCCTGTTCATCAACACCGGCCCGGTGACACTCAATAGCTGTACGATTTCCGGCAACACCACGGGCGGCCCCGGCGGTGGCATCTATAACGGCAATGGCGGGGTCACTCTGACGCTGAACAACTGTGTCGTCGCCAATAACACCGCCGGACAAAGCGGCGGCGGCGGCATTTCCAGCATTTCAGGCACGCTGACTCTGAACAACTGCACCCTGACCGGCAACCAGATGACGACCAATGACGGCAATGTCTACGGCGGCGGAGGCGGAATCGCATTGATACGGGGCACGACTACGCTGACTAACACCATCATCTACGGCAACCGCGCCCCAGGGGGCGGCGGGGCTGAGATATTCTTCAACACCGGTGAAAATACATACACACTGACAGCAAATAATTGCGACCTCGGCTCGGACAGGATGCTGGTCAACATGGCTACACTCAGCGGCGGCAGCAGCATCACCGCCGACCCGCAGTTTGTGAACGCGGCTTCCGGCAACTTCCACCTCAAGCCCGGCTCCCCCTGCCTCGCAGCCGGAACCACCACCGGCGCACCCCCCACCGACAAAGACGGCAGAACACGCCCCAACCCCCCCAGCATCGGAGCCTATGAACTCGTCCCCCCCTCCGTCTCCCATCTGCTGTGGGGCAGCACCCGCGGAGAAGCCGCCCTCTGGACCGTCCAGACCACCGGCGCCTTCCACGACGACGCCCACTACGGACCCTACCCCGGATGGAGCGCCAAAGCACTCGCCGACACCCCAGCCGGACCCGTCCGCCTTCTCTGGGGCAGCACCAGCGGAGAAGCCGCACTCTGGACCGTCCAGCCAAACGGCTCCCTCCACGACGACGCCCACTACGGACCCTATCCCGGATGGAACGCCATCGCCCTGAGCGCCGGACCCGATGGACGCACGCACCTTCTGTGGAACCACAGCCCCGACAACATGATGGCCCTCTGGGCCATCAACGCGGACGGCACGTTCCACAATGCCCAGTACGGTCCCTACCCAGGCTGGCAGGTCAGAGGCGTGGCGACGGGCGGCGACAACGTCACCAATGTCATCTGG
>CAXUKS010000085.1:0-3634 GCA_964251675.1 uncultured Armatimonadales bacterium | reverse complement strand
CTAGTTAAAGTACGTTGGCGAGGTAGATGTCCCGCTGCATGGCGTGGTCGCTCTCGCCCTCCTCCGCCTCCTCGGCGGCGTAGGCTTCCAGCAGCTCCTCGATGCGGTCCACGCGGGCCTCGATGGGGGCGGTGTCTTCCATCTCGCCGGGCATGCCGGTGAGGATCGCGTCCAGCTCGGTCAGCAGGGCCGGGGCGCGGGTGAGGCTGTAGCGGAGTTCGCGGTGCGTGCCGGTCAGGTCTTGGATGCGATCGGAGAGTTCGGAGGTGTCTTGCATGGTGTTTCCTTGTGTTGCGTTGTTCAAAAATGACTTGTTGTCATAAAGATGTTATGGCATAGTACATCGGTCATTGCAACAACTATTTACGTCTAAGTGTCATATTTTATGCAGTCTATTTTGTACCCCTCCGACATTGCCAAGCGCTGCGGGTTCAGCCGCCAGCACGTCCACCACCTGTTCAAACTGCATGGCAAGCCCAAGCCCCTGCTGGATGACGGCAGGCGCTCGGTTTACGAGGAAAAGGACGTGGCCCGCTGGCTGAAGAAGGTGATGGACGGCAAATACTCGGACGCCTTCGCCGCTAGTCGCTGAACACCGCCGCCCGCACGTCCCTGCTGTGCCAGTCCGCCTCCACCGGCAGCACGAAGCTGGCCACGGTGGAGAGCCTGACGGGCCTCACCTCGTGCCGGAACAGGAACAGCCGGGGCTGGTACAAATGCACCTCCCAGCCGCTCGCCAGCAAGTCGCAGCGGTCGCGGGGGGAGGGCTGGATGTCAAAGCGGATGCTCTCTAATTTCGTGGATGAGTAGCGGATCATGGTGTTTTGCTCCGGTTGCATTGAACAGTGGCTGCGTAAGGAGAGTGCGTAGCACCTCGTTCACGCAGCCAATGGATGCCAGCTAAGAGCCGGGGAGGCCCGGAACACCCCCGGAGCGGAGGCTGATTTGTCCCGCGAGGAATGCCGCGCAGCGGCAGGGGAAATCAGTCGGAGCGCAGCCGCAGGGCCGCAGGCGGGGTTGGAGGGCTGGGGCGGCACGCCCCCGTGCGCAGCACCACGAACAGCTACAGAATTGAAGCGGACTGAACCTGTTGCTTGCCCGCCGCGTGAGCAGCCTGGAACGTGCGCAGCAGCCCGCAGGGCCGAGCGGAAGCGGAGCGTGGAAGGGTGCGGCCCGGAGGGACACGCCCACCGAGCCGCCGCAATCAGTTTGCGGCGGAAACCTCTGGACCTAAAACGCACCCTGCCACAGAGGCCCGGAGGGCTTGCCGCGAGCCATGGCGTCCACCCAGCCGAACAGTTCTCGGAGGCCGTCCCGCAGGGTCTGTTCCTCTACGGCCGACTCCCGCCACCGCTCCCACGCCCACTCAATGGCGAAGGCCACGACGGCCGGGGCGTAGATGGAGTCGTCGCTGAGGATGTTGAGCAGTGGGTTCTTGCTCCGGGCGCCGTGGCCCTGCCAAACGGGACCGCCTTCTGCCAGCACGCACGTCGCCTGTTTAATCCCCTGGCGGATAGTTATCTGGTCCGACGTGAACGTGAGGTCATAGGGGTCCGTGTGTCCCCAGCGTGGGGAGTAGATGTCATACCGAGCGGTGAACGACTGCATTCAACCTCCAGGACAAACAGCACGCCTGACGGGCTGACAAGGGAAGCGTCTCAGGCCCACCCCGGCGATGATACAGACGCCACGATTGTACCAGGCAACCAAGTCGTCGGCTGTCCCCGCGCGTCAGCGGCGCAACAATACCGAGAGGAGTTACCGCGCCTCCTATCCCTGCTTGGCCAGGCACCGCTCGGTATTCGCCCGGTGGACGCGAGCCCTCTCCTCTTCGGCGGCCTTGTGCCGGACGGCGTAGATGTGCCGGGCTTCCTCCATGACGGCCTGGTAGGTCTCCGGCGGCAGCAGCCGGAACGCGGCGTCCACGAAGCACGGGGCGATGTTCGGGGTCTTCTTCTTCCGCCCCTTCAACTTGGACAGCTCGTTCTGCAAAAGTATCTTGGCTTGGCCTAGTTGCCGTCGCTCGGGCGAGTCCTTGGGTGCGGCGTGGATGGCCTCCTCCAGCTTGCGGTTGCGGGCGGCCAGCATCTCGATCCGCTCGTCGAGCGTCAGTGATTCCTCCTCGGGGCTGAGGTGTTTTGGCAGAACCCGCTCGGTGCGGGACTGGGTGTTGCGGGACGTGACTTTGTACATGGGGCCTCCTAGCGGCTGAAATGCGGGCGTGCGAAGCTTTCCGGCAGACCCCGGCCACCCCTTGGGCAGCCGTTTCCGGTGTGAAGGCCACGCAGTCTGCCGCCCGTGTTTACCAGGTGCCTTTGTTCCGGGCTTCTGCACCCGAGGCGGAGCCACCCGCCCCCCGGCCTGCTTTCGCAACTTGTCTCAGCCGTACGTCCAGACCTGTATATCCCCTCGGGATGCGCGTCCCTGCGGGGGTGGCGGAAACCCTCATCGCTGAGGTAAAGACCACCACGGGCCGTCGGAGGTTTTCGGGACGGGAACCAGCAACCGGGGGTGGTACATTGAAAACGCTTGCGGGAAGATGCCGGTGCTGGCAGAATCCAAACTCACGTTCGCGGGGCTATCACCAGAGACCGCTGAATAGACCCCCGGAGCCTGCGACAGCTTGCGGGGGCATCTCCCATAAATCACATTCCCATGCTGATTGCAAGGGTCTTGCCAGCACCCCAGCCTCCGCGGTCACCTGACCGAACTGAGGAACTGGTCGGCCTGCGCGCGGAGGGCGGCGGCCTCGTGCTCCTGCCCGACCTCGGATGTCAGCCGATACTGGCCCTCGACCATCAGGATCACCGCCTTGCCCCGCACTCGGGTCACTGACATCCCGAAGTAGTACGGCACGTTCTTGCTCATCGCCCGCCCGGCGTACAGCCAGTGCGGCAGGCCGTGGGGGTTCGGCCCGTCCCGCGCGACGGTCTCGGCCGTCGGCGTGTCGGCCCGGACCCCCCTCGCGTACGCGAGGGCCGCGGCGTACTCGGCGTCCGTCCCGGCCGGGCGGGCGTCCGCGACCATCCCGATGAGGAACGGCCGCTGGCAGGTGAACTCGGCCAGGATGTGCCGGTTCTCCTTCTGGACCCACAGCTCGGACGGGACCGTCACCTCGAACCCGTGCTTGACCGATCGCCAGGTCCGCTCCATCCCGCCGAGGGGCGTCGCCCGCTCCACATTCAGCAGACCCGCGCCGCAGAACAGGTTGACCAACCCGCACAGGAGGCCGACGACCGGCCGCGCCGCAGCCCCGCCGTCCCGCCGTCGAACCCGCAGCGCCCACACCGCGAGCAGGACCGCCCCCGCCGCCTGGGCCAGGGTGAGGAGGGCGCAGGCGACAAGGCCTTGCTTCGCGGTCGGGGCCTCGAACGCCGGGCCGATCAGGGCGGGGGCGAAGGCCGCGACCCCGCACGCTGCGGCGCGGCCGCCGATCCGGTGCGACCGGCGGTCGGCCGTCTGGGCGCGGGTGAGCAGCCACGCCGTCGCGGCGGCGACGATGATGACGGGAACGACCGGGTTGTGCGCGGGGTTCATGCGACTCCTGGTTAGTGGGTGGCGCCGGCCGGACACGCCGCGCCTCACCCCTCGAACACGTCCGCCATCTCCCGCACCGACCCCGCGCCGTACTTCT
>CAXUKS010000084.1:0-3660 GCA_964251675.1 uncultured Armatimonadales bacterium | reverse complement strand
TCCGGGCGGAAGAGCCAAAGTCTGTTATCTTTAGCCCGGCAGGGCGTCTGCTTTGGTTGCCGGGGGTTTTATACCCCCGGCAAATGAGGGCCAATAAACAATGAAGCAGCCTAAAACCGAAATTATGGCGGCGGTTCACGAGACGGTGGAAGACCTGCACGCAGCGGGCGTTCTGCCGACGGGGACGCTGCGGGAGTTTGACGCGCTGTGCCTGACGCCGGGGCAGGCCCTTTCTGCCGCTGTGCCGGAAGCTAAAGACCGGCAACAGGGATTAGAAAACGACACACACGAATGATGCTGTTAGATAAAGTAGCCCTGGTCACCGGGGCGGGGCGGGGGATTGGGGCGGCGATTGCGCGGCGGCTGGCCGCCGAAGGGGCGCGGGTGGTAGTGCATTACCGGGACAGCCGCGAGGCTGCTGAGGCGCTGGCGGCGGAAATCGGCGGGCTGGCGGTGCAGGCGGACCTGACGGAGCCGACGGCGGCGGAGCGGGTGGTGGCCGAGGCGCTGGCGCACTTCGGCAGGCTGGATATTTTAGTCAACAATGCGTCGTCGTTTGCCGCCGATGTAAACTTCGCTGAGGCGTCGTGGGCGGATTTTCAGGCCGAGTTTGACGGCGTGGTCGGGGCCGTGGTCCTGCCGACGCAGGCCGCCGTGCCGGTGATGATTCAGCAGGGCGGAGGGCGCATTGTCACTCTGGGGGCGACCCTGACGCAGCGGCCCGCATCCGAGTATATCGTGCATACGACGGCTAAAAGCGCGTTGATCGGCCTGACCCGGACGCTGGCGCGGGAGCTGGGGCCGCACGGCATTACGGTCAATATGGTGTCGCCGGGCATGACGCTGACCGAGTATTCATCGGGCCTGCCCGAAGACGTGAAAGTCAAAGTGGCGGGCCTGACCCCCCTGCGCCGCCTGGCGACGCCGGAAGACGTCGCTGACGCCGTGCTGTTTTTCGCCTCGCCGCTGGCCGGGTTCGTCACGGGCGCGACGCTGGCTCCCGACGGCGGGCTAGCGATCTACTGATTTGGGGCCAGCCGTGCGTGATGGCCCAGGCCACCGCCGTTCCCAGTGCTGCCCCGGCCAGCACCTGATAAGGAAAATGTGCTCTGCCTTCAATCCGAGACCAGCCAATCGTCACCGCCCAGACATACCACAGCGGGGCCAGCCGGGGGTGGATTTGTGTCAGCAGCCAGGCCAGCGCGAATGAATAGGTCGTGTGCCCGCTCGGGAAGCCGTTCAGCCCGATATGGCCGTCCAGATCGCGGGGGCGCGGCAGGCGTGTGATCGCTTTCAGCCCCTCCACGCACAGCGGTGTCAGCAGGCTGTCCGCCAGCAGCCACCACGCCACCCGCTTTGGCCCGGCCCGCAGGCCGCGCCACAGCAGCAGCCCGGCAGCCAGGGCGATAAAGCCATTGTAGCCGGGGTGACCGAAAAAGTCGCCCACTTTGAGAACCCAGTCCTGCGGCCAGAGGAAATAGAAGATGACGACCGCCAGCAGCAGTCCTGCCGCGAGGGGCCAGAGAAAGAAGGGCCGAAACGGGGGCAGTGGCTTTGGCATAGGCTTGGTGGTGGGGTGGGGCAGGCAATAAAAAAAGCGCCAGCCAGGGGGGCCGCCGCTCTCGCTGCAACGGTTAATTTTTGCAACGTGAATACAGTATAACACAGGCAGGGCGCTGTGTCAATCTGTGTGCAGTTAGTGATGCACGCTGTGCATTCGCAAATGAGGCGGCAGCGGCTGTTAAAAATGCGTTTTTAGGCAGCGAATATGGCTGTAATCTGCCCAAAGGCAAGTGCCATCGTCTCATATTTGATGCAAAAAACTAAGCTGAAGGCCGAAAGAGCGAGGGGTTGAAAACCCCTCGCTAAGAGAAGCACCCTCCGGGTGAAAGAAAAGAGCCGATGGTTACAGGCTCTGCATTTCCTCCGTCCGCAGGACGCCTCCCCTAGCGAGGGGTTTTCAACCCCTCGGAATCTGGCCTCGGAATCTGGCTCACTTCTTCAGCAGTGCCGGGAACTCCTTCTCGAACTTTGCCACTTCCGGGGCCACCACACTGGCGCAGTACCCGTTGTTCGGGTGCAGCGCAAAGTAGTTCTGATGGTACTTCTCCGCCGCGTAAAACCCGGTGTACGGCTGCACTTCCGTCACAATCGGCGACGAGAATGCATGAGACTTCGTGAGCTGCGCGATTTCCTGCTCCGCCGCCGCCTTCTGCGCCTTGCTGTGGTAGAACACCGCCGAGCGATATTGGGTCCCCACATCGGGAGCCTGTGCGTTCAGCGTGGTCGGATCATGTGTCTGGAACAGCACGTTCAAAAGCGTCTTGTACGAGACCACTTTCGGGTCAAAGATGACCTGCACCGTCTCGGCATAGCCTGTATTGCCCGAGCAGACAGCGTCATACGTCGGGTTCGCCGTGTGCCCGCCCGCGTAGCCCGAGGTGACACTCCGAACCCCCTTGATCTGCTTGAACATCGCTTCGCGTGCCCAGAAGCAGCCCGCCGCGAAGTCCGCCGCCTCCATGCCTGGCGGCGTCTTCAGGGAAACCAGTGCTGAAAAGGGCTTGGGCGTCACAGGCCGTGCGGACACCGGCTGCGTGAGCCGCCCGCTGACCAGCAAAAACGCGCCGACCAGCAGCACGGCGACAGCTAATATCTTGGGAAATAAAGGTTTCATACTCTTAAGACAGCCGAAGGCCCCCCGAAAGTTCCCTTCCGAGTTATGCCGCGTGTGGTGGCAGCCCTTTATAGCGGCTGACATACGGTGTTTCGACCTGACGCGAGAACTGCTCCATGCGGAGCGGGGAGTTCTGGGAGGGTATGTCGGGGTGGATGCTGCCGTCGGCGGGGTTCCAGACAACCAGGGAAATGGCTTCCGCCATGTAGGCGGCATCTTCTACGCGCTGACGCCGCGCCAGACGCTCCAGCGTCTCAATCATCGCGGAACGCTGAGGCTCCGGCAGGCAAGGCTCCGGGATGGCAACCAGAAATGCCACGACGGCGTGGGGAAAGCGGCTGTGAACCGTGGTCGCCTCCGTCGCCAGATCGTTGACCATGTTCTGCCAGTTCTTCGGAATGCTGCCGCCGTCGTTCAGGCCCTTGCTGTCGAACACGATGCGGGGGCCATCCGGACGATACGCCACGTCGTAGTTTTGGGTGCGTATGCCGCCGACGATGCGCGTGCCTCCGAGTTCGACGCAGTTCGCCTGCGGCGGCAGCAGCACCTTGCTATTGGTCGGGGGCACCACGGGGATGTCCCCGAGCATGACCGAGATGGACCGCGCGAACGCCTCGTCCAGGAACCCGGCGAAGTCCATGCCCTGCTTCTTGTCGAAGCTCTCCGGTTCCTTTTCCGAATGAGCAAGCAGCGCACCTTTCGCCTTGCTGACCGGCTGGAGCGAACCGACCGTTCCCAGCCATAGGTCGCCCCACTCCTTCAGCTTGCCGCCCGGTATCAGCACCGGCGGCATGTCGTTGAGCACACTCATCCCAAATCCCCTGTAAATCACCTTTGATGATGACCTACACGGGCCGTTGGCCTCCAGCTACTCGCACACTGTCCATCACTCCACCCCAGCCAGGGCTGCTAGCGGCGGCGCAACACGCCTACCACCGCACAGACCGCCTGAACCGCCGCGAACGCTAACATCGCCGTCTCCA
>CAXUKS010000083.1:0-5844 GCA_964251675.1 uncultured Armatimonadales bacterium | reverse complement strand
GTTCGCACGGCTTTCCCCGGCACGGCTCTACCACCTCCGTAACCAGGTGCAGGACGATGGCCAGACTGGATCTGCAGGCACAGCCGGAATCTCTCCCCTTTAAGACAGACCGGCCCCCGCTGGCCATCGCGGCAGCGATAGCCGGAATCTCTCCACTTTAAGGGGATCAAGGCCGCAAAACCGGCAGCAGCACAGCCGGAATCTCTCCACTTTCACCTGATCAAGCAGCGCAGGCCACCCCGCCTGCCCGTAGCCGGAATCCCTCCCCCTTTCAGGGCATCGAGGTCCACCCCGCTTGCTGCAGGTATAGCCGGAATCTCTCCCCTTTAAGGCTGACCGGCCTGAGTTGGCCACCGCGAGAGAACAGCCGGAATCTCTCCACCTTTGGCGACCAGAAGCACCAAACGTCGATTACCCAGGCATGCGCTGGCCTGCAGAGGCGTCAAGGGCGCTGTACAAGGCCGCAGCGAAGCGCAGGGCCGGTTTACCGGCCTGAGCATCGAACGGGCGCAGGGAGCGAGCGCAGCGTCCCTTGATGGATCTGGAGGCCGTCCAGAACCCTCCGAGGCAAAGGGCAGGGGTTGTTCAATCCCCCTGCCCTCTGCCTCCCGGCGAGGGGCCTAATGCTGTTGGCCACAAAAAAGCCCCGACCACGGGCCGAGGCTTTAGCCGGAATCTCTCCCCCTTACATCGCCAGAGACATTTGATCGTCCCGTGCGACCACGCAATCGAAGCCTGCAATCCGCCGCCCTTCGCGCTTGGGTAGCAGCTTCATCCGCAGATTCGTGTGTGCGTTCATGTCGTCGATGGCCGGGTCTAGCACCCATTTGCGCAGATCCTTGACGTTGGCGTATTTCTCCCCCAGGTCGAGGATCTGCCGCAGCCGCTGCAGATCAATGTAGCGACGGCCATTGCGCAGGTTGACCGTCTGCGCGGCCAGCTCGTACATGCGGATTGAATAGAAGCTGCCAAGGTTGCCAATGTGCTTGAGTTGGTAGGACGTGAACTCGCGGTTAAGCATGGTCATCTGGGGCAGCACAGTGGGCGAGAAACCAATCTGCACGCAGCCCCGGCCTTCAAGGTACTTGCGATGATAGATCCAGCGCATGTCACCGGCATCGACAGACTTGATTTCACGGGTCCAGAGCTTATCGACGGCATCGGCCAGAATGCCGTAGGCATGGCGTGTCTCGATGCCAAAAAGGTTTGAAAAATCCTCGGCGTGTACGACCAAAAAGCCCTTTTCCCCTTCGGGATGCTCCTTTCGGGAGTCGATCATGGAGGCAGCACACAGAATCAGACGCTTCTCGTTGAGCGTCAGTGTGTACGAGGCCTCGATGAGGCTATTTGACTGAGACACCTTGAATTTTTCCAGACCGGACATTGTGACCACCTCCCTGCACTTTGTGAGGTCGATTATGGCGACCGGGGAGAGAGTGTCAACACCTCTCCACCTTATCCGGTGGATAAGTCTGTTCGTAACATGTTGGTATGCTGTGGATAACCACCGTATAAGCAGGGTATTACAGCCGGAATTTCTCCCCCTTAGGGTAGCCGTAATCTCTCCCTGTTTAGCCGTAATTCCTCCCTTATTAGCCGGAATCTCTCCCCCATAGTTCAAGTTATCCCCACTAATCAACAGAAAAAAAACCTTTAAAAACATGGAGTTAGTATGCTTATCCAAAAAATCAAAATTGGCTCTAAAACAGGTTTTAGTAAACAAGGAAGAAAATAAGTATCTTTTTTAAAAACGAAAACAGTGCGAGGAGAATTCAGAACCCTAACATGGCATAGCACCAAATTTTCGTTTTACGCCGCCGCCTACCCTCCTACGCGGCCTTCGGCCTTCCCTGTAGTCGCCCCGCCTTCGGCGGCCTCCGGTGGACGTCCTGTCCACCTCAAAAGTGCTGGCCTACGGCCTCTTTACCTTGTGCATCGCCTGTACCACTGCGCATAACGCTAAGGCAGAAGCGATCGTACCGACGAACCAAAGTCAAAAGCACAGCAAAAGCACGGCTCAAGCCAGATCAACAACAAGGTGGCCATTAAGAGCACACCCTGCCGGGGGCACGTTTGCTCTCGATCAGCGTAACAGTCCGTCTAAGCGGCCCGGGCGTACCGCCCGCCCTCTCGGCAAGCCTCGACCCCTGCGGGGCGCTAAGACCCGGATAAATCGCGCCCATGCGGCTTCGCCACATGCCCGCGATACCGGGCGCGTGTGCGCGCTGGACTGGAAAGAACGAGGGACAGGGACATTTAGAAGCGGGTAATCAGCAAGGGGGGTGGGCTTCCTACGGCGCACGGCGCGTTTCCGCGTCTTCTGGAGCCATCTGCGCACGTTTTCAGTGCCAAGGGGTGTCCTGACCTTGCCGGAAGCCTGAAAACCGCTCACAGCGCGTTGTAGGAGGCCATTCATTTTGAGGCGCTTTCGCAGATCACCGGGTTTGCCGGGATCGGCGCACCAGGTGCGTTACCCGCTGGCCATCGAGCGCAGCGCGGGGGTAGGTGCAGGGTGGCCAGCGCTGCTGCAGGTGGCCAAGCGCTCAGGCGGTACAAAACCGGGGCTTGAAGCGTGCGGAGTAGTAGCAAGTGTAAGGTAGTAGTAGTAATATACTTACTATTACTACCTTACCTGTCGGGGGTGCTTATGGTTTCCACTTCGAATGCTTCACCTGCATATGAGTCCGTCCGTGCCCGCATCATTGATGCTGCCGAATCGCTGTATGACGAATACGGTCGTGCGGATCGCAAGCCCACCGTTGAGGAAGTTCGTGTGCGCGCTGGCACTGGCATGAATGCCACCAGTGCGGTGCTACGCGACTGGAAAAACCAGTTGAGTGTTCGCCCTGCCCCCGTCGCAACCGTCATCCCTGAGTCGGTCATGGAAGCGTTCATGCCTGTCCTATTGGCCGCGCATGGTGCGCTGCAGGAAGAAGCCAATACGAACCTGCGCGTGGCTCAGGCCAACTGGGAGCGTGAGCGTGAAGGTGCCGAGGAAATGCGCGCCGAACTCGCAGGCCTGTGGCAGGACGTGGCCGGTAAGCTTGAGGAATCTCAGGTACAGCACGCCCAAGCCATTTCCCGGCTGGAGCAATCCCAAGCGGAAATCGACGGCTTGACCGTCGAGCTACATGATTGCCAGCAACGGCTTGCTGCGCAGATCCGGGCGACCGAAAACGCCGAAGCTCAGGCCAGTGAGGCCGGACGGCGCTTGGATGATCTGAAAGCGGAGCTTGTGCGTAGTCATGAGGATCTGCGCGAATCCCGCGATGAACTGAGCAAGGTTCGGTCAGCGCATCTGGAAGAGATAAAGCAGGTCCAAGGCGTTGCGGCTGCGGAGCTTGAGAAATCCAGCACTGCCCTTGCGACTGTGCGCGGACGGCTAGAGCGCACCGAAGAAGACCTTGTGCAGCTGCGCGAGCAGAGCAGCGCCGAAATCAACCAGATCCGTGAGCAAGGCAGCGCCCAGGTGCTGGAGCTTCGCAGCGCGCTGGCGGACGCTACGGCAAATCTGCAGGCGGCAGAGCGTATGCACGCAGAGCAAAAGCAGCTTGCAGCGACCGCTGCAAACGAACAGGCCAAGCGTTACACAACGCTGCAGTCCGAGCGCGACAGTGCCGTCAGCGAAGCCGCGCACACATCTGGCCAGCTGCAGGCGATGCAAAGCCAGGTGAAGGAACTCATGCGCGAGTTTCGCGGGCGCGAAAAAAAATAGGCTCTTTGAGCCTAGAAATTCCTTTTCTTTTAGGCTCTTTGAGCCTAAAATAGGTTCTGTTGGTGGCACGCAGAGAGCCACTCGACTCTGAGCAGGCTAGTCGTGCTACCCGGAGAACGAGATGAGACTTTCAGAGTTGGCGACCATCCGCACCGACTTTCCAGATGCACATTTCTGGTTGGTCAGGCGGGGCACTGCTGAGCGGTGCGGTGAACCTGATCGTGTGTTCAACCCTGAACACATCGGCATCAAAGTCCACCGAATCGACATCCTGTTGCCGGATTACCTTTTCTACGCATTGAGGCATGTCCATCAAAGCGGCCACTGGAAAAGGTTGGCAGCAGGGACGCTGAGCTTGGTCAACATTCGTGTTTCAGACGTTCGTAAAATCGTGCTGTCACCACGTTGAGACAGGGGCCGAAAGGCCCCTTCCTCTCAGCTCATTTAATCAAGGGATTGTATGAAACAGATTTTTGCAAGTGCAGTGCTCTCGTTGTTTGCTGCCATACCAATGGCTCATGCCGAGCATGTCGAGGGCAATTTGAAAATGGTGAACAACAATCTCGATCCTCAACCGGGGGATCGTTTGGCCTTCAAGGGGAAAGAGTGCCGCTACTTCGGCAAGGTTGAGGCTGTTGGGCTGGCAGTGATCAACCGTAAGCGATGCAGTGAGGTTCTAACCCCCATTACGCTATATGTTCCTCTGGGGCCTGCAGGGTCTTACCAAGGTGGCTCAAAGGAATATGAAGCGCTTGCGGAGCGTCCCTAACGGGCGGGCCTGACGGCCCGCCTCCCCACCTACAAAGGGTCGGAGTATGAAAATTGACTTGCCAAGCCTTCTTGATCAGCAATTGCTGATATTTGAGGAAGGCACCAAAGAAGCCATAGCGCTGCTGCAGGAGAATTTGCGCGCACCGCGGCTACCACCTCAAAGCCAGGTCGACGAAAGCCAGTACCCTCGCACACACCTTCTGCGCGAGCGTGAAGGTTGGGAGCCACCGCACCCGGCTATCGTCACTGCCTACTTTCGGCACTTCCAGTCGCATTTTCACCAATACGACACCGACGCCAAGCTGGCCACGTTGCTCGGCTTGTCGAGCGACCGACGCGTGAGAGCGTTCAGGGAGGGCAGCAAAACGGTGCCTTACAACGTCTGGCGGATGTTCTTGGTCATCACCGGAAGGGTGCCTCAAGAGGCTATCCGAGTATTGGCCTTTATGGGCTAATTGACTGCACCGTATTAGGTGCTGGAGACATACGCATTCGTTAGGTTCCAGGCAAAAAAGCGAGCTTGCTCACCCCCTCCGGGGGGCGTTCCCCGTGCTACGCATCGAGCCGTCACCCTTCGGGCTAGTCTCGACCCATTCGGGCGGTCCACTTTCGTTCCGGCCTTCCAGGCCTGCGCGCTCCGCGCACCCAAGAACATTGTCGTTAGTTGCCCTAACACATATATGTGTTAGGGCATTGTTCGACGTTCACGCCATTCCTTCCAAGGCTGCTTCAACGCGGTCGCTGTATGCGTCCTTGTGCCGTTCGCGGATGGTCGTCATTTCCACGATCAGCGAATGCACTTCAACCCGCATGCCAGCTTCAAAGCTGGCCAGGTCTTCGGCCGTCACGGGGGATTTGACCGCAGCGGTTCGCCCAGGCGTACCGAATGCCTTCATTGCAGATCGGTAGTCCACTCCCCTTCCAATCAGCCTGCCGCACATGTGTTCGGCAACGGTCGGGGTTATGTCCACGCCTTCGGCCACAGCTTTATTCAGTGCGGCAAACATAAGGTCGCGCTTGCAGCGCTTATGCGCTGCAGCAACTTGCGCGCCGCACCGGCTTGCGATCTTTCGCACGTCGCCTACAGGCTCTTTGAGGTACTTCAAAAATGAATCAAGCATCTCGTTGTAGGCCGTTTCTACATCCAGGTCATACCGCTGCAGGAGGGGTTCGCGCTCGGGGATAGTCATGGAATAACCTCACAGGGGGTTTTAATACCCTAACACATATATGTCTTAGGGCATTATGCGCCATTTTTTCGCGGGCGCGAAAATCCAGGTCAAGGTCAAGGTCAAGGTCAAGGTCAAGGTCAAGGGCGAAGGCCCGCAGCCCGTCACAGCCAATTCCGGTGATGCGTC
>CAXUKS010000082.1:0-6467 GCA_964251675.1 uncultured Armatimonadales bacterium | reverse complement strand
CAAGGTGGTAGGTCTCCTCTCGACACCCAGCACTTTGCCCGGCTGGCCCTTTGGGCATGGGTCTGACAGTGATGGAACCGGAAAGCGCTATTTAAGCGTCACACTCCCTAGCCCCGGATATAAATTGGGCAAACGAACATCGATGGTAAAACTGGCACGATTATGACTGATTTTTCAACAACTGGCTATTTGGATATGGACCTGCTGCGGTTTACGACGGCGGGGAGTGTGGACGACGGCAAAAGCACGCTGATTGGGCGGCTGCTGTATGACAGCAAGGCGATCTTTGACGATCAGGTGGAAGCCATTCGGGAGTCTACCGAGCGGCGGGGCGAGGCGGGCATGAATGAAACGGGGGTCAACCTCGCGCTTCTGACCGATGGACTGCGGGCGGAGCGGGAGCAGGGCATCACGATTGATGTGGCCTACCGCTACTTTGCCACGCCGAAGCGCAAGTTTATCATTGCGGACACGCCGGGGCATATCCAGTACACGCGCAACATGGTCACGGGGGCGTCGACCGCCGATCTGGCGATTATCCTGGTGGATGCCCGCAAAGGGGTGATTGAGCAGACGCGGCGACACGCGATTATCGCGTCACTGCTGGGTATTCCGCATCTGGTGGTCTGTGTGAACAAGATGGATTTGGTGGAGTATTCTCAGAGCGTTTTTGACGGTATCAAGCACGACTTTGAGGCGTTCGCGGCGGGCCTGAACACCGGGGACATTCACTTTCTGCCGATCAGCGCCCTGCATGGGGACAATGTGGTGGACCCGTCGGCGCACATGGACTGGTACATCGGGCCGACACTGCTGGGCCTGCTGGAAACGGTGAAGCTGACCGATGATGTGAATCTGGAAGACGGGCGTTTCCCGGTGCAGTATGTCATCCGGCCCCAAAGCGCTGAGTTCCCGGACTACCGGGGCTATGCCGGGCGCATCGCGGGCGGCGTGTTCCGGCCCGGTGAGGCCGTGCGCGTGCTGCCGTCGGGGGCGACGTCGCGGATTAAAAGTGTAGACGCAGATGGCGGTTCGCTCTCCGAAGGCTTCGCGCCGCAGTCGGTGACATTGACGCTGGAAGATGAAGTAGACATCAGCCGGGGCGATATGATTGTGCCCGAAGGCAACAGCCCGCAGGTATCGCAGGATTTGGATGTGATGATCTGCTGGCTCGGCGAGCGCAGTCTGGTCCCGAACGGCAAATATGCGCTCCGGCACACAACCCGCGACGTGCGGGCGATAGTCAAGGCCGTGAAGTACAAGCTGGACATCAGCACGCTGGAAGAGAACACGTCAAGCACGACGGTGTCCCTGAACGAGATCGCCCGGCTGACCCTGAAGACGACGCAGCCGCTGTTCTTTGACGCCTACCGGCACAACCGGATTACGGGGAGTTTGATTTTGATTGACGAGGCCACTAATGAAACCGTCGGCGCGGGCATGATTTTATGAGAGGAAGTGGCATGAAAAGGCAGGGGCAAGCCCTGCCCGTGCTCGGTCTGGCACTGCTGCTGACAGGCTGCGGGCCGGACCGGCCTGCGGCGCAGATGCCGCCCCGCGCCTACGCCCCGCCGTCTTCGCCCGCCGTATCTGCTTCGGCGGCAGCCACGGCCCCGGCAGTTCCCGATAACCCGCTGACTGCCTCAGCCTCGGACAGCATCACTCCCACGTCGGACCCGCTGATTGGCGACGCTGGCAGCCCGGCCAAAGACCCCCTGGCGGGCAGTGACCCGCTCAAAGGGCCAAAGATGCCCACCGAACACTCGCACTGGCTGCGCGGACAGGTGCGGGGCGGTCATGTTCTGGTGTCCCTGAACGGCATCCGTCTCGGCGACTTCTCCGGCTTTGTGGACCGCGACATCACGATGCGCCTGCGGGCGGGTATCAACACCGCCGTGTTTACGTTTCAGCCGGACTCGCCGCAGTCGGCGGCTACGCTGGACGTGCTGGAAAGCGAGCATCACCCGCCTATTCCGCCACTCGCTACCTTTGATGCCGCGCCGGTTTCGGGTTTGACCGCGACCAGCACACCGAAGCCGCGAACGCAGACATTCCTATTTACGGCGCAGTGACGCGGGAAGCCGGGGGTATAAAAACCCCCGGCAGGAGCGTGTCTTTCGGACAAAGAGAAGATAGGACCAAAAAAAGCGGGCAGGGACACGCCACTGCCCCTACCAGAGTCATTCAGTTTTGCTTCCATACCTACACCAGCGGCCCCAGATTGAAATCCCACGGATTGCAGCCACGGATTGAAATCCCACGCATTGAAATGCATGGCTGAAGGGCGCAGACGCCGAACGTTCCTGCGGGACGCCCACTTCGTGGGTCTTGCACTTCTTGTGTCCCGCAGGGACATTCAGCCGCAGGCTCCCCAGCCACGGATTTCAATCCGTGGCTGCAATCCGTGGCTGCAATCCGGGGCTTCTGTGCGCGTGACTGCTGCCGTGAGCATCCGAGAAAACTGATCCCAGCAGGCGGGTGTCGAGCTGCGCCTGCTGATGCTGACCGATGACGAAGCGGCTGGACGAAGCGGCGTCAGTGTCGGGAGTGAGAACAGGCGGCGATGAGGCGGGGGGGGCGCATCCGGCCAGCCCGGCCACCGCCAGCTAAAGAGAGCAATGCCGTATCATTGGGCCGTGCTGTATTCCATCGTCCCACCCACAGGCTTGGAACCCAGGAAGCCGTAGTACGCGACATACACATAGCACAGCGCGGGCAAAATCAGTGCATGGTGGATGCCGATGCTGTCCGCCAGAGCGCCCTGCGCCAGGGGCACGAACGCGCCGCCGACAATGGCGGCAATCAGCAGGCCCGAGCCTTTGCCGGTGAGCGGTCCCAGCCCTGCAATTCCCAGCGTAAAGATGTTCGGGAACATGATGGAGTTGAACAGACCCACGGCGATAATCGTCCCCATGGCGACATAGCCAAAGGTGAGCGTGGACAGCAGCACCAGAGCGCAGGCCGTCAGCGCCACGGCGCCCAGCGCGACCCCGGCCTTGACGCTCCGCAGAACCGCTGCGCCGATGAACCGGCCCACCATCGCCCCGCCCCAGTAGAAGGACACATACCCGGCGGCGGTTTTCGGGTCCATGTTGGCGATGTCTTTCTGGCCGAAGTAGTTTACCAGAAAGCTGCCGATAGAGACTTCCGCGCCGACATACAAAAAGATCGCCAGCGCCCCCAGCACCGCATGCTGCTTGGTCCAGATGCTGACGGTCGACTCCGCGCCGCCCACCGGCGCATTGCTGGTGTCCGACATCTGCGGCAGGGGGGCGAAGAACACGCCTGCCGCCAGTGCGAACAGCACCACCGCCAGGCCCACATACGGCACAATGACTGAATGCGCTTCCTGGATTTTCTGCTCCGGCGTCAGGGCGGCCGTCGCACTCACCGCGCTCAAAATGAGCAGCCCGCCCACAAACGGCGCAATCGTCGTGCCCAGCGAGTTCAGCGCCTGCGCCAGATTGAGGCGGCTCGACGCCGTCGCCGGGTCGCCCAGCACGGACACATAGGGGTTTGCGGAGACTTGCAGGGCGGTGATGCCTGCCGCCACCACAATCAAGGCTCCCAGAAACAGCGGAAAGGAGGCGATCAGCGCGGCAGGAACAAACAGCAATGCCCCCACCCCGGCGATACACAGGCCCGTCACGATGGTGAGCTTGTAGCCCACCCGCTCCACCAGCTTGCCGAACGGCGCGGAAAACACGAAGTACGCCGAGAAAAAGCAAAACTGGATCAGCATGGACTCAAAGTAGCTCAGCTTGAAAATTGCCTTGAGGTGCGGGATCAGCACATCGTTGAGGACGGTGATCAGTCCCCACATGAAGAACACGGTGGTGACGATCCCCATGGCACCGGGGTAAGAGGTGAACGGGGCGGACGTGGTCCCTCGGGACACGGGCGACGAAGTTTGGATAGATGGCATAGGAAAGTTTCTCCGAGCGGCAGTGCGACAGAATTGAGACGGGGCAGGATTTCAGTTGAAGATTCGGGAAAGATGCAATCGGCGCAATCACCCCGAATCACAAGCGTGAGGCGATTGTACCCCAAACAGGGCAAGAAGTCGCCTGTTCTATTCCTGTTATATTTGCTATTTCCCTGTGTCATTTCGCCGTACCCTTTTTCCAGCAGACTGCCCCGTAAACTATGAAAAAAGCCATTGTGTTAGCTCTTGACCTGGGGACGTCGTCCGTCCGCGCCATGCTCTTTGACGCGCACGGGCGGGCATTGCCGGAGGCCGAAGCGCAGAACGCTTATTCGCAGACGATGTCCGCCGACGGCGGCGTGGAGACCGATGCGGAAGAGCTGCTGGCCCGCACGGTCGATGCCATCCGTCAGCTTCTCCAGAAAACCGATGCGGACACGCAGTCGCGGCTGGCCGGGGTCGGCGTGTCGTGCTTCTGGCACAGCCTGGTCGGGGTCGGCCCGGACGACCGGGCACTCACGCCGCTGTTTTCGTGGGCGGACAGCCGGGCGTCGGCGTCGGCGGACACGCTGAAGACAGAGCTGGACCCCGCCGAGTACCACCGCCGCACCGGCTGCGAGCTGCACCCGTGCTACTGGCCCGCCAAGTTGCGCTGGCTTCAAAAGACTCAGCCCGCTGAGTTCGGCAAAGTGACGCGCTGGATGTCGTTTGCCGAGTATCTGTTCCTGCGCCTGTTCGGCACGGCCAAAGTCAGCCTGTCGATGGCCTCGGGCACGGGGCTTTTAAACCCCAACACGAAGACGTGGGACCCGGAGACGCTCCAAGTGCTGCCCATCACCGCAGGCAGCCTGAACCCGCTGGCCGGGGACGGCAAAACGTGGTCGGGGCTGACCGGCGAATGGGCCAGGGCGCTTGCGCCGCTGAAGGACCTGCCCTGGGCTGCCGCGTCCGGGGACGGGGCCTGCTCCAATGTCGGCAGCGGGGCGGTGGATGTGAGCCGCATCGCCATTAACATCGGCACGTCGGGGGCCATGCGGGTCGCGGTCCGTGCCGCAAGTGTAGACATCCCAGAGGGCCTGTTCTGCTACCGGCTCGACGCCGAGCGGCTGCTGGTCGGCGGGGCGTTCGCCAACGGCGGCAATGTGTTTGCGTGGGCGCAGAACAGCCTGCAAATCGGTGATCGGGAAGCCGCCGCCCGCGCCGTCGCCCACCTGCCGCCGGACGGGCATGGCCTGACGGTGCTGCCCCTGTGGGCGGGGGAACGCTCGCCGGGCTGGCACGCCGGGGCGCGGGCGACGATCACCGGGATGAACCTGCACACGACGCCTGCGGACATCCTGCGGGCGTCGCTGGAAGCCGTTGCCTACACGTTCGGCTCCGTCCACGAGCGGCTGCTGCGGCAGTATCCCACGGCCACGCAGATCGTCGTCTCCGGCGGGGCGCTCACGCACGACCCGACCTGGACCCAGATCATGGCCGACACGTTCGGCCTGCCGGTGGTCACCTCCCGCGTCTTTGAGGCGTCGAGCCGGGGCGCGGCCCTGCTGGCGCTGAACGCGCTGGGCCTGATTGCCGACCTGGACGACGTCCCCACCTACCTCGGCAAAACCTACACGCCGGACCCCCGAACCCACGAGATTTACAAGAAAGCGCAGGCGCGGCAGGAGGCCCTGTACGCCAGGATGCTGGGGTAGGACCCCCTAACCCCCAATAATGGGGGAACCAGAACAGAGAGAACACGGGGCTAAACCCCCGTGCTTTAGAAGAGCAATTCCCCGCCTGCGCGGGCATTCCGATCTTCGCGGGCGTTGCGGTACGACTGGGCACGGGCGGCAGCGTGGATGACGCGGTGGTCTTCGCGGCGCAGCAGGGCGGCGTGCGGGTGGACGCGGCGCACTTCGTTCCTGCCGAGGAACGCCGCGTGGGTGCGCGGGTCGACCTCGATGATAGGTTCAAGATAAGGTTCGTCCGGGTCAAGTTCGTTATCGCAATTTTCGTGTGCATTGTCGGAGCAGAGGCCCCCCCGCCCCAATAATGGGGAGCCAGATTCGGAAAGAGCGGACCCCTCCCGCTCGTTCCTCGCTCCCTCCCCTGTTAAGGAAGGGTGAGGAGTAGAAGACGGGGCGGGGGCGGGTTCGTTTTGGCAATTTTCGGTTGGTGCATTGTCTAGGGGGGCGGCGACGAGGCGGGGCAGGGCCAGGTCCGTGGCTTTGCGGATGCGGCCTAACCGGTTGCGGACCTCCATTGAAATCGCGGCATCATCTTCCAGGCAGTCGGCGCACTCGCGCTCGGACAGCATGGCGTCTTCCAAGACGCGGGCGCGGACGCGGCGGGCGTAGAGCTGGGGGACGTCTTTGGCGAGCAGCTTGACGGCGGTGTCGATCTGGCGGTGCAGGGCGGTCTCGTGGCGCAGGGTTTTGTCCAGGCGGTCCAGGCGTTCGTCTTCGGTGAGGGTGTCGTCTTCATAAAGCTGGGCCTGCCAGCGCTGCAATCGACGCAGACGCCAGGAAGCGGCGGCGATTTTTTCGACGTAGTGGTGTTC
>CAXUKS010000081.1:0-8240 GCA_964251675.1 uncultured Armatimonadales bacterium | reverse complement strand
GCTTCGGGCGACAGCACCCACCCGCAGCGTGTGCCCCTGACAGCGGCGGACCTGACTAAGACAGACACGAGCGGCAACGGCATCTCCGTCAATCCAGTCAGCTTCTATGACCAGGTGGCAGACAATGTGACGGTCAAGTGTGCGGTCAGCCTGAAGTTCCCGGACGGCACGGCAGCCACCGCCAATGCTCAGTCTGTGCCGGTTGCGTTTATGAAACCAATGGAGACATGGGGGGTGAGTACTCTCTCTAAACAAGATGGCCCCTATCATCAAAACTACAATTCAGACGGCATAACATTCCATCCATTGTACGGCGCACAAGTAACATGGAATCCGATCAACATTACTGTTCCTGCTCCTTTCACTGGTGGTGTTGCCTGTCTTGTACAAATCATAACCGCTTCTAATCGCGTCGATACTCGCAAGGCTGACGATGGGACGTTAAATACTTACGTTCCTTTGATGCCATCCCCAGATGGTAGCGGGACGAAGATACAGGTGTCAAGAGGTCTAGATACTGGTTTTCCTTACTCAGTTGCGTATACGCTGAATACAGACGGAACAATAGCCACGGATGCCAACGGTAAATACACTATAAAATCCCCTCCACAATGGGATGTGAGTACGGCTACCGGCGGCATAAATTCAGGGGCGGGCGGCGACAATCCCAGTATATTGTGTGAGCCGCCTCTTGTTTCTGGTGACACTGGCGGCCATAAGTGGCGGACCTCTACGGCTAACGATACGTTTGATACATGGACGATGTACAAGCCGCCCGTTGTAGGCAGTCAAGGCCACATTTGGGTTCCTCTCCAAAAGTTAAGCTGGGGATGGAGTGGCTCTATGAAAGTCATTGTTGACGCCAGCGATAATCCCGTGCTTGATTCCAAACACAATGTTCAATGGTACGGCACACTGCCAAAGATTGACCCAACTGGTAAAGCAGCCAAAGCCGATGACCCTCCGCAGTGGGACAGGACTGTTCCACTGAATCCTGCAATGGGGCCACCGCCACCGGCACCACCTGCGCCCTGACAATTCCGCGTCTTTTGGGAGAAAATGATGAAAACACAAAACATAACGCTTTTGACACTGTTAGGGACACTCCTGCTCGGAACAGGGGCACAAGCCCAGAGCGGTGTTACGCCAGTTCAGAAGCGCCCGGCAGGACACCATCCCAAACCGAACCTTCCTCCGTCGGGTTTTGGCAATCCAGGCCGGAGCATTCCCGGTGGGACACAAGAAGAGCATGACTATGGTGCTGGCAACCTGTTGACTGCTGCGGGTAAGAGTGCAGCGGCCAAAGGAGACTGGGAGCAGGCAAAGAGCCTGTTTCTTCAAGCGTTGGAAAAGTATCCCAGCACTTATCCTGGCGATTATGAGGCACAGTGGGGCATGGTTCAGTATTACCAGCGTGTCGGGGACAGCGCGGGCGAGCTAAAATACTACCGGGCCTTTACCTACCAGGGGGAGGCCGTTGAGGCAAATATCCGTACCCTTGATACTACTAAGTTGCTCACCTATGCTCTGCTGTTAAACAAAGCAGGACAGACGGCGGAGGCCATCACGATTTACAACTACGCGGCGATGATACTGAAGTATGTAGATAGCAAGCCAAGCAAAGGCTATCTGCTGCCGCTGTTCGGCACGGAGCAGGGGCAGATTGCCTACAGGTCAACACGATTGCAAGCACTGGCTCAGGTGGGGTTGGGAGTGTCCTCACAGGCGACGCAGGAGCTAACGCCCGCCGAGCGGGTGGTGCATCTCAAGGAGGCAGCGCGGCTGTACCCCAACTCGCCGGTGGTGCAGTCGTATCTGGGCGATGTGCTGGAAGGCGCGGGCGACGCGGCGGGGGCGAAGGCGGCGCGAACAAAGGCGGACAGCCTGGGGCTGTCGCGGGTGAGAGGTCTGCTGGACGCGCAAACGGCGATTATGCAGGAGCAGAAGGGCGTCAAGTAGCACCCTGGAAGACTGGACACGAGCGCCCGGCCCTCTGACGCAGAGAGGCCGAGCGTTTTTTTGCGTCGGGGCGGGAAGGTCGGGTATACTGCGAGCCGGAGGATTGGGCTTCTGCTGGTAGTCAGGTTTGCAGATGCCTCGCCAGATTGCCGGCTGGCCCGGTTGGAGAGAGCCGCTTTAGATGCCTGAGTATGGCACAATAGTATGGCACAATTTTTGGGGCAGCCTTAACAGTCCTCAAAAAAGTGTAGGGCTGTCAATTCAATGTTGAAACCACAAGGGGAAATGTTATGATACTGCGGCTCTCACTGGATCTTCCCGAAGATTCGACTTATATTCGCACGACGCGGCTTCTCAGCCGCTGTCTCCTGGACGACTTGAAAGTGGATAGCGTCACAACCGGCGACGTGGAAACCATCGTTTCCGAGCTTTGTTCCAATGTCGTCCGTCACGCTCAGTCGAAAGAGACTCACTTCCTGGTCACTTTGGAATACTTCAAGCCACAGGTCGTCATCACGGTCACGGACGCCGGGGAAGGATTTTCTTCGGGGGACGTGGCAGCGACTGGCACCTCTCGCACAGACTTTGATGGGGGGCAGCGCTTGGGAGGCTGGGGTCTGGCCTTGCTCGAAGGGCTGTCGGACAAACTGGATTTCATGGCGACTGACCCCCACGGCACAACAGTACGGGTGGAAAAGAACTTGCACTACGAGACGGAGGTGGCTGCGGACGAGGCTGCCGAGCGAGATACAAACAAGGGCGGCGTTGTGACGGCCAGCAAAAACTGACGTGTGCCACCCTGGTCTTGGAGATGAGCGCCCGGCTCTCTGAGGCAGAGAGGCCGGGCGTTTTTGCGCTCCGGCGCGGCGGCGGGGTATACTGGGGACCGGAGGGTGTAGCTTATGCTGGTGGTGACGGGCGGGGCGGGCTTTATCGGCAGTGTGCTGGTAGCGCTGCTGAACGAGCGCGGGCGCGGGGACGTGCTGGTGGTGGATGAGTTCGAGACGGGGCCAAAGTGGAAGAATCTGCGCGGCAAGCAGTTCGTGGATGTGGTGTCGCCGGAGCGGTTCGCGCAGGACCTCACGGCGGGGGCGTATGACGGCCCTAAAAGCGAGGGGATCGACGGCATCCTGCATATCGGCGCGATCACGGACACGTCGTTCCCGGATATGGATGAGCTGATGGCCCGCAACGTGCGCTACACCCGGACGCTGGCGCAGTGGTGCGCGGCACAGGGCGTGCGGTTTGTCTATGCGTCGAGCGCGAGTGTCTACGGCGACGGCGCGTTCGGGTTTTCCGATGATGCGGCGCTGACCCCGAAGCTCTTGCCGCAGAACCCGTATGCGTTCTCCAAATGGCTCTCGGACACGGAACTGCTCCGGGACGGCTGGAACGGCGCGGCGGGCCTGCGCTTCTTCAACGTGTTTGGGCCGAATGAGTACCACAAGGGCCGCATGGCGTCCGTGCCGTGGCACGCCTTCGGGCAAATCCGCGAAACCGGGCAGATCAAGCTGTTTCAGTCGCACAAAGCGGGCTATGCCGACGGCGAGCAGGCGCGGGACTTTGTGTATGTCAAAGATGTCTGCGCCACCGTGCTGTGGTTCCTGGACCACCCCGATGCGGCGGGCATCTACAATGTGGGGGTGGGGCAGGCGCGAACGTTCAACGACCTCGCCGCCGCGATCTTCCAGGCTTTAGACAAGCCCGCAGACATCACGTATATCCCGACGCCGGAGAACATCCGGGCGGCGTACCAGTATCACACCGAGGCCGACTTGACCCGCCTGCGGGCCATCGGCTGCGATGTGCCGTTCACGTCTCTGGAAGACGCGGTGGCTGACTACGTGAAAGGGTACCTTAGCCATGACGACCCGTATTTGTAGGAAAGGCCCCCCTGCCCCCAAAAATGGGGGAGTCCGAAAAGAGGGGCGTGCAGCGCCGGGGCAAGGCCGGTCCCGCCGGTTCCTGTTCCCCCATTATTGGGGGCTAGGGGGTCTTTTCTTGACTCTCTTTGCCCTGCCCGCACTGGCGGTGAACCAGGCTCTGCCGAACTTTCACCCGGTCGCGCCCGGCATCTGGCGCGGGGCCGCCCCGACCAACGCGGGACTGAAACAGCTCAAAGCGATGGGCGTCAAGACGATCATCGACCTGCGGATTTCGCCCAAGCTCGTCAAAAAAGAGGGGACCGAAGCCCGCGCTCTGGGCTTTCACTGGATTAATCTGCCGATGGGCGCGGAAGCGCCGACCCCGGCGCAGGTGAAGACATTTCTGGCGACACTGGACCTCGCGCCGAACGAGCCGGTCTATGTGCATTGCCAGCACGGCGCGGACCGGACGGGCTGCATGGTGGGCATTTACCGCGAAGTGAAGCAGGGCTGGGACTTTCCCAAAACCTGGGCGGAGATGCGGCAGGACGGGTTCAACCCCCGTTGGGGCAAGCTGACAGCGGCGGTGCGGGCACGAGCGAAATGAAGAGAACCCCCCGTCCACCAATTCTGGGGAGACTGTAATAAGTAGCTGGCTCCCTCTCCTTGCTTAAGGGGAGGGCTGGGGGTGAGGTTCTTCAGGGACTTTTGTACGGTTTCTAATGTTCAGCGAGCGGCACTAATCAGTGTCAGCAGGAAGCCGTGGGTATACAGGCCGTCGTCGGTCAGCCCCTCTCCCACAATCTGGCCCTGAGCGTTGATCCCGCTTGCCATCCTAAGCTGTCTCCAATGCGTTCCGGTGGGGATTAGCTGCGACAGGTCTTTGGTTTCGCCGTGATCCCACAGCACCGCTCGGTCATCCAGCCCGTCGTTGGCGGCATCTGAAGAGCCGACGACCTGCCCCCTGTCATTGAGGGCGTAGGCATAGCTTTGTTTACCGCCGGGGAGTGTGCCGAGATCACGGACACTGCTTTTTTCCCAGAGAAATGCATGGGCAGTGCCTCCTGTTCCCTTCCGCCCGATAATCTGCCCACTGTTGTTGAGCGCGGTCGCGCTAAATTCTAACTCGCTGAGGGGACTGAGCGCGGTTGCTTTTTTGTCCCCAACGTGCCAGATAAACGCCTGATAAGCATTGCCTGGTTTGCCCATGTTCTGAAAACCAATCACGCTGCCCCGGTCATTGATTGCTGTGACTTTCAGCGACGGGCCGCCGATTTCCCCCCGGTCCACGCGAGGGCCGGGCGAAAGGCCCTGCGGTAAAAACCAGAGGTGGACGTCGCTGTTCCGAGGTTGCGGTGGAGAGATGGCGTAAATTGCGCCGGAGTCCATTAGGTGAAACGCTTGTGCGCCTTGAAAGCGCGGGTCACTGTTCAGGTTCGTCAGCGTTCCCCCTTCCCATAGGCAGTGAGGCGTCACCGCAAACTCGAGGCCCTCACGCCCGGTCACGTTCGCGGTTCCCAGCACGCGGCCTGTATTATCAATGCTTTCCGCATCGCTGATCAAGCCGCCCAGTGTCGGCATTTCAGTACGCTTGCCGTTATCCCAGAGGAAACCGTGATAGTAAGGGTAGGCCCTGGAAGGGGGAGAATATCCCGCGACAAACTGTCCAACCACCTGTCCGTGGTCGTTGATCGCACGAGGCATATCCCGTCCCAAATCAGTAATCGTATACTCCGGGTGAGCTGAACCGGGCAGGGGCGTCAAACCGTTGCTGTGATGGCAGCCGGTGAGGCTGAGGGAGGCAAGGGCAAAGAGAGCGAGAAGCGGGCGAAAGTGTGGCATGGCAGGGTGTCTCCCGTGGGGCTGTTCGCCGCGAACGGGAGAGTTTCCTGCTATCACTGGTTGGTTGTGGGCTACTGGCCGCAGATTACTGGACGCTTGCGGCGGACGATGGCGGTTAGGCCGGCCAGCGCCAGCAGCAGGCCGAGGGAAGCCGTGGTCGAGGCTTCGGGAACGGGGGCAACGCCGGGGGCGTTGGCGGAGGCGTAGATGCCTTTGATCTGGGCGTCAGTCAGCGCATAGCTGTAAAACGCCACGTCATCAATGCTGCCGCTGAAGTTGCGCGGGTTGAACACGGAGCTGTCGCCGATGGTGAACGCGCTGGTGTGGGAACTGCCGACATCGCCGGTTTTTGACGCCGCGAGAGCGCCGTTGATGTACAGGCTGGAAACCTGGGTCAGCGGGTCTTCGGTGGCGGCGAAGAAGTAGTATTTGTTGAATGCAAAATCGGGAAGCGCCGCGTTGATGTTGCTGCCTCCACCCGCATAGAAATACAGCCGGTTGTCGTTTTGGATTTGCAGGTCCAGATCGTTGGCAACTTGGGAGCGGCCTGCAATATAATAAATGCCGCTGGTTCCGCCAGTGTCCGGCGTCTGGGCCAGGCTGAACCAGCCCAGCAGGGTGCTGGCGCCGGTTGGATTGGCGCTGCCAATGCTGGTCGTGATGCTGGGGCCGGAGCAGAACCCGCTCGGGTTGGGCGTGCCGTTGAACGACGCCCCGACATTGCCGGGATTGCTGACGATGGGAGCGCCGCCGCCGGGGGCGGTGACGGTGGCCGAGCCGTTGAAGGTGGTGGTGAAGCCGTTGACGGCGCTGGGCTGATTGACGCTGCCAAGCTGGAAGTAGGCCAGAGGGTTGGCGGCGAGAACCGCCTGCGAGTAGGCATCCTGCGCCTGTGCGGCAGGAGCGAACAGGCAAAATGCGGTCAGGGCGGTCAGGGCAAGCAGGCCACTGTGCTGTCCACGTGCGGCAAGCTGGGAAAAGCGGGTCATTTCTATGAGTCCTTTCAGGCGAACAAAAGATCAGGCGAGAAGAGAAAGTCTGCGCTTTTATTTTACAGGCTTATCGTTAAAACAGCGTTAAATGATGGTCTGCCCTGCTTGCAATCCAGCATTTTTACCTGTCTGCCTGCTCTGCCGCTGCCTGGTCTCGTTGACTTTGTCCTGCCGCCGGTGCTATAATCCGGCGTTCGGCGGCGACACAAGGCTGCCGGGCTAAAGGACTTTTAGTTATGGCAAACACCGTGGTCGTCGGAGCGATGTGGGGCGATGAAAGCAAGGGCAAGCTGATTGACTTTCTGGCCCATGATAAAGATGTGGTCGTGCGCTGGGGGGGCGGCTCCAACGCGGGGCATACCGTGGTGGTCCCAAACGATGACGGGACGGAGGAAGAGTACAAGTTGCACCTGGTTCCGGCGGGCATTCTGCACCCGAACACGCTCTGCGTGGTGGCCGACGGCGTGGTGCTGGACCCGGCTTCGTTTGTGGGCGAGCTGACCCACTTGAAGGGCCGGGGCGTCACCTGCGAGAATTTGAAGATCAGCGGCAATGCCCATGTCGTGCTGCCGTATCACACGCTGCTGGATGAGCTGGAAGAAAAGCGCAAGGGCAAGCGGGCGCTGGGCACGACCGGGCGCGGCATCGGCCCCGCCTACCAGGACAAGGCGGCACGGGTCGGCATCCGCATGCGCGACTTTGTGGACCCGGCCCTGTTTGCCGAGCGGCTGACCGAGGCTTTGGAGTTCAAGAACGAGCTGCTAACCAAAGTGTACGGCGTCCAGCCGCTGTCCGCGCAGAAGATTATTGACGACCTGACGCCCCACGCGGAGGCGTTGAAGCCCTATGTGGATGACACGGCCCTGCGCGTGGCGTATGCGGCCCGGTCGGGCAAGAAAGTTTTGTTTGAAGGCGCCCAGGCCACACTGCTGGACATTGACCTCGGCACGTACCCCTATGTGACGTCCTCGCACCCTTCGGCGGGCGGCGCGTGCATCGGCACGGGGCTGGGGCCGACCCAGATCGACCAGATTATCGCCGTCACCAAATCGTACACCACCCGTGTCGGGGCGGGGGCGTTCCCGACCGAGCAGAACAACCCGCTGGGCGACTTGATCCGCGTCCGGGGCGCGGAGTTCGGCACGACCACAGGCCGCCCGCGCCGCTGCGGCTGGCTGGACGGCGTCGCGTTGCGCTATTCGTCGCTGGTGAACGGTCTGACCGACCTGTATCTGGGCCACATGGACGTTTTGACCGGCTTTGACGAAGTCAAGATGGCGACGGCCTATGTGCTGGACGGCAATCAGATCGAAGATTTCCCCAGTGACCAGAGCCGCCTGAGCCGCTGCGAGCCGGTGTACCAGACGTTCCCCGGCTGGGCCGAAGACGTCAGTGAAATCCGCGACTACGCCAGGCTGCCGGACAACGCCCGGCGTTATGTGGAAGCCGTCGAAGCGCACGTCGGCGTTCCTATCACCACCGTGTCCGTGGGCCGCCGCCGCGACCAGACTTTGTTTCGGGAGGCTTGACCTACCTTCCTTGCTTCGCTCATTCTTCGCTTCGCAGGGTCCTTCCTAAAGGA
>CAXUKS010000080.1:0-8458 GCA_964251675.1 uncultured Armatimonadales bacterium | reverse complement strand
ACGTTCGGCGCCATCACGTCGTCGAGGTAACGCAAGCGGTCGAGGTTGATGTCCTGCTCTGCGAGGCCGACCAGGCGCCGGGCCTCGCGGACATTGGCATTGGCCTGTTTGACCTCCGGGCGGCGGGCCAGCGCCATCTGCGTGCTGCCGCGCAGGTCAATGGTCTGGTCCAGCAGCGGCAGGGGCGGCGCTTGCAGAGTGATTGACTGGTCTGGGTCCGTGCCGAGCAGGTACGCCAAATTGGCCTGGGCCAGGTCCCGCCCGTTCTGCGCGGCGATGAGCTGCTGCTGGGCGGTAGACAGGGCCGTCTGCGCGGTCAGCACGTCAAACCGGGACACGATGCCCTGCCGCAGACGCGCTTCGGTAATCCGCACATTTTCAGTGGCATAGCGCACCTGTTCCTGCTGAGTCGTCACCTGCGCTTCGTTCAGCAGCACGTTGAAGAATAAGTTTTTGGCAGCCAGCGCGGTTTCATTGCCCAGCCGCTCGATGTCCAGGCTGTAAAAGTCGCGCACATCCTGCTGGGCGCCTTTGGCGGCAGACAGCAGGCCAAACAGGTCAATGAGCTGGCTGGCCGAGACCCGTGCGGCGTAGTTGTTGCGCTTCCCCGCGATGACGCCGCTGCTTCCGGCCCCGCCGCCGGTGACCGGGTTGGTCGTGCCGCCGCTTCCGCCGCCGGTTCCCGTGTCGTCCGCACGGGGCTGACGCGCCGGGGTCTCCGTCTCAGCCTCGGCCACCCGCACGGGGGCCGCCTCGTGCGCGGGGCTGAGGTCAGTGAAATAGCCTGCCACCAGCGACGGCAGGAACGCCCCGACACTTGCCCCCCCGGCCCCGGCAGGCGCAGCGGGAGCCGCCGGAGTGGCGGGGGCACTGGGGGACGCGGGACCAACTGGAGGCGCGGGGCTGACAGGGCTGGCCGGAGCGCCGGGGGACGCCGGGGCCGCCGTGGACGGAGCTGTGGGCGATGTGGACGGAGCTGTGGGCGACGTGCCGCCGACATTTCCGATGCCGGTTGTCCCGGTGGGGCTGTCGGCGGGGCCGCCGACGCTCGGCCCGGCGGTCAGGCCGCTGGTGGGCGCATTGCCGCCGCCCCCGCCGCCGAGGTACGACGTCGAAAAGCCATTGCCGTTATCCACCACGACCGGGATTTGCCCGCCACCGGGCAGGGTGGGGTTCGTGACAGTCGGGTTCGGGAGGGTGGGGGCAAACGCGCTGTACGTGGTGTACGTGTTTGCGGCATCGGCGCGAAACTGCGGCCGGCCCTGCGCCGTTACCTGCGTGATCAGCTCCTGCGCCTTTTGCAGCCGCTGGCGGGCCAGCACGAGGCCGGAGTTGCCGCCGACCGCCGTGTTGACCACATCCGCCAGCGTCAGCGGCTTGCCCGCAGGCAGAGGCGCCGTCGCCACGCCGCCCGCGACGCCCGGCGTGGGCGCATTTGTCCCCGGCGCCCCACCGCCCGGCGCGGCCCCACTGGTCGTTCCCGTGCCGGGGCCACCCGTGGCCGGAGCCTGGGCGTGAGCAGGCAGGGCGACGGCGAGGGGGAGCGCAAAAAGAAGCATCGCTGAAACGCGGCACGAGCGGGGCATAAAATCGTTTCTAATCGGGTGACACTGGCACAGGCCAATCTTCTGCAAAACTTACCAACAGGAGGCGACGCTGCCACCCGCTACTATACCTGCTTCTGCCCCGGTTCAGTTCCCGGCATGCACACTTTAGAGACGCCGCGTTTCACAAGCATTGTCTTTTAATCGAACAGCGTGGAATTGAAACTTGTTCTGTCGCCAGATGGAGAATGGAAAGCACAGTCATAATGGCTGGCAGTATCTTTGAAGCTGTCCTGTTAGTCTGTTGAAAAACGATCCTATCAAGAACGCGGCGGCGCTCTCTAATCTGAAAGCACCGAAGTACAATGGCAGTGTCAAGCCACTTGAAGGCGAGAACTTGAAACGAAGCGACCTCATCAATGTGGCAGTCGAGAAAGATACCAGAATGACAGGCCCGGCACTCTGCCGGGCCTGTCATGTTTAGCGGCGGCTGAGTTGTTGCGTGAGATCTCGCATTCGAATAATGTTTGCCATGCCCCGCGACACTGCATAATTGTGGTTTGGCGCGTATCCCGGCAGAGGTTCAGCATTTTCTATGCGAACGCCATAAAAAGCTAAAGACATTGTTCCAGGCAACGGGCATGGATTTTTGGCATTGTTTCCAGCATCAGCATAGGCGAAGATTCCGTACAACTTGAGAAATTCGGACTGGCTAAAAGCCTCAAGCCCTTCCCTCAGAAGCATCAGCTCTTTATCACTCATGATATAAAAACTGGTTGCAGACTGTTCTGGCTTCGGTCTATCAATCTTGATAGTGACCGCGTACCAATATTTTTCTTCCATTTTATTTCCTTCTTCGCTGACTGTGTGATAATGAGGCTGACGAAGTGCATCCATCCTCGCACAGATTTCGTTTGCATAGTCTCGTTTTTCGGCTTGGCGCTTGCGGTACTGCTGATGTTTTTCCGCCGGGTACTCATAGATTTTCTCTGGTGGCATAGTTCTCTCCTTCGGTTTGTATTGACAGTGTACCAAAGTCGTGCTAAATATGTCAATAGGTCGCGTCAAAAAACCCTTTTCAACAAAAAGTGCCCTCCCATGTCAGGGAGGGCGGTCGACTTTTCTTTCTCTGCGTACTTCAATCAGCGGTCCCGATGGTCCGTAGCTTCGGATTCGTGCTGTCGTGTCCACCGTTCCCGGCGTCCGGGGTGGGGACGGTCAGCTCTTCCAGCAGATCGGTGTAGCGCAGGCCCAGGGCGGCGTTCTCTCACTCGGTTTCGAGGCAGGAGAGGCACCTTTTAATCGAACCAATGTGGAATAGCAACTTATTCCACAAAAATACGCGCTCCCGCCTCGCTGGCCTGAATCGCCGCCTGCGCCAGCAGGAGCGCCCGGCGGCCTGCGGCGGCAGGAACCGGCGGCGGCTGGCCTTCGCGGAAGGCAGTCAGCAGGGCATCCAGATAGACATCAAACGTGCGGTGAAACTCCCGGTCGAAATCGTTGAAGTACCCCGCCTGCCAGACTTCGCCGGTCTCGCTCCCGCTCTTCTGGAACGAAAAGCGGCGCACGGTGTCCTCAATCACTACCCGGCCTTCTGTGCCGTTGATCTCCATCCGGTGCGTGTCCGGGTAGGCATACGACGAGTCATACGAACCAACTAGGCTGCCAACCGCCCCGTTCTGGAACTTCAGAGACAGGGCCATCGTGGAAAAGCCCCCGCCGGTCTTGTCGGCCATCTCGGCGGACAGCGCCGCAATCGGGCCGCAAAGATGCTCCAGCATGTCGAAGCCATGACACTGCGTTTCAATGAGGTTGCCGTGCGGATGCTCGCCGCCGCCCTCGCCGCCAAAGCGCCAGGTGGCAAAAATCAGCGCACCGAGGCGTCCGGCCTGTATGGCCTCCTGGGCCAGACGCACGGGCTTGGCGTAGCGATGGTTGAAGTTGATGGCGAAAAACAGGCCCCGCGTCTCGGCCTCGGCAAGCAGCGTGTCCGCTTCGGCGAGGTCAAAGACCAGCGGCTTTTCCACCAGCAGCGGCACGCCCGCCTGAATGACCTGCAATGTCGGCGCGAAATGGCCCTGATTGGGCAGGCTGAGGCTCACGAAATCCGGCTGCTCCCGGTCCAGCATCGCGCCGATGTCTGTGTAGGCGCGGACGCCATATTCGGCAGCCCGCCGCTCGGCCCGCTCCGGATGGCGGCCCATAACAGCCACAAAGTCCACATCAGGCCGCTGTGCCCAGACCCGCGCATGCTGCTTGCCCCAGCCGCCGGTTCCAATCACCGCCACTTTGAGCTGCTTAGTATTCATAAATCCTGCCAGCCTTTCAGAGAAACGCCCGAAGCCGCCGCCCGCGCCTGCGGCGAACACAGCGCGGCCAGCTCGCCCTCCCAGTCATAGCCCCAATCAAAGGCTTTAGTCAGCGCCGCATTGTCCGCGCCAGGGTGACAGACAACCTCCGTCCCACCCAGTCTTGCGTCCGTCAAATACGCCGCCAGCGTCCCCGCCGTCAGATGCCCCGAAACGGCCATGCCGGAAAAATAGTCCGTGGTTTTCAGCCCGTAAGCCGAGATATAGCGCCGGGACAGCCGCGCCATCACGGCGAGGGCCGCCGCCTGCACGCGCCGGGCGAGGGACACGGACGCCAGCGGCGGCCCGTCTATAGGCAGCCGAACGCAGCGAATGCCGTGTTCCGACGCAAACCGGCAGACGACGCGCATCACCGACGGCAGGGCGTGGAGGTGCTGATGGGAATCAATGTGGCTGAGGGAAAAATCGCGCCCGGCATCAAACTGCGCCCGCAGGGCCGCTTCGACCGCCCGCGCCGGGAAGCGGCCCAGCGCATAGGCTTTCAGAAACGCGCCCAGTGTCGCTGGGGCATCGGGAACGCCCACCAGGGCAAAATGCAGTCCCAAATCCAGACCCGGCAGGGCTGCACACCGCCGCCGGGCGTCTTCAAACGCCGCGCCGAGCGGCATCAGGCTGGCCGAGGTCACCAGACCATCCCGGTGAGCGCGTTCAATGCCCTCGTTCAGCGCCGGGTGCAGGCCAAAGTCGTCGGCATGGACGATGACACGAGGCGTCTCGCTCATGGCCGCGCCGGGCGGGGGAGCGGCTTCCGGGCCGGGCGGCGGGCGGCGGCGCGGCGGTAATCAGACATTTCTTTGAGTATCTTCGTGACCACCGACCCCGACGCCAATGTAGACACGCCTGCCGTGCGCTCATAATAGCGCAGAGGGATTTCCGCTATCGTGTACCCGGCTTTATGCGTCTCGATCAAAAGCTCGGCATCAATAAACGAGCCTTCGCTTTGCAGCGTGATCTGCTCCAAGATGGCCCGCCGGAACAGCTTAAACGCGAAGTTGACATCCCGCACACTCAGGCCAAACAGCACCCTGATCAATCTATTATAAACAAACGACATCACCTCACGCTTGAGGCCTTCCGCCCGCCCGTGCCGGTTGCCGATCACCATGTCTGCGCTTTGTGCGGGGGGCAGGGCCGTCAGCGCATCGTCCATCTGGATCGGCAGGTCGCTGTCAATATACAGCACCCAGTCTTTGGTCGCCGCCGCAAAGCCCGTCCGCAGGGACCCCCCCAGCTTGCGGTTTTTGACATGGTGTATGACTTTGACTTCCGGGTGCTTTGCCGCCAACTTATCGGCTAATGCCCCGCAGCCATCAGTGGAGGCGTCATCGACAATCACAATTTCCAGATCATCCGTCATCAGCCGCCCGACGCGCAGGCTTTCGGCGACACACGTTTCAATGTTGCCGAGCTCGTTGTACATCGGGTACACAAACGACAGCCCGGACAGCTTTGCCCCGGCGTTAATCGCGTTCGCGGTTGTTATTTGTTCTGCCATTGCTTTTGTTTGCGGCCCCGGAGACCTACCACCTTGTTCCCTCGTCCCTCGGTCACAGGGTCCTTCCTAAAGGAAGGATACGGACAGTGCCGCAGGGCCTCCGCCTCTTGACTGGTCCGTTCCTAATCCTCCCTTTAGGGAGGACCCTGCGAAGCGAAGAATGAGCGAAGCAAGGAAGGTAGGTCTCTTAATTCGCCCGCACCAGCGCCGTCTTCTCGTACCGGTACACTTCCTCTACGTTCGTCACGCCGTACTTGCCGCGCATCTCGTCCAGATCGCTTGTCCGCAGGGCATACACGACTCCCGGATGGGCTTTCATATCTGCCGCTGCCGCCGCGTGGTCATCGGTGTACACCACGGGCCGCACCGAATAAAACCGCAGGCTCGGGTGCTTGAAGCCCAGCGCGTGAACCACCCCGTCCGGCGGCATCAGCGTGTTGGCGACCCGTGCCATCTTCCGCTCCGAGACATCCGCCTCGCGTACGTTCCACGTTGGCGAGCACCACAAAATCAGCACAAATAGCGCCGTGGCAATGCCCGGTACGAGCCAGCGAACCTGGCCTAACACAACAAACGGCACAGCCGCCAGCAGTGTCAGTCCCCAGAGCGCAAGCGTTGGCAGGGCAATGCCGTACTTTCGGCCCAGCATACTCAGCGCCACCGCCAGCAGCACATTCAGCCCGGCATAAATGTATAGAGGCCAAACACGCGCAAAAGTTTCACCGGGCTTTGCCAGCCATGCGCCCACCAGCACGGCCAGCGCCGGGTACAGCGGGAAGATATAGGTGACAAGCTTGCTTTGCGAGGCCGAAAAGAACCCGAACACCAGCACTACCCACAGGGCCAGAAACAGCACGGGGCCGTCCGCCGCCTGCGTCTGCCACTCGCTGCGCCCCTGCCGCCAGAGCATCGCCAGCGTGCCCGGCAGAGCCAGCGACCACGGCAGAAACCCGGCCAGCAGCACTGGCAGGAAGAACCAGACCGGGCTGGTCGTCGCGTGCTCCGCTTTCAGGTAGCGCGTGACATTGTTGGCTTCCAGAAAACCGTTGACGAACAACTGCCCGTGCAGATGGGTCATCCACAGGAACCACGGCAAACCAACGACGAGGCACAGCGCGAAGCCGCCCCACAGCGCGGGCGACAGCAGGCGTTTGGCCTGCCGCGTCAGGAGCAGGTAGCCCACCGCCTGCACCCCCACCAGCACCAGCGCGACCGGACCCTTTGCCAGACAGCCCAGCCCTGTCATCACCCCGCACAGCGCGATCCACCGGCCCTGCCCCGTCTGGGTCCAGACATAGAGCGCCCACAGGGCCGTGATCAGTGTCAGCACCAGCGTCATGTCTGTGACGGCGGCGCGGGCCAGAATCAAGAACTGCACACAGGTCGCCAGCACAAACCCCGCCCACAGCCCGGCGCGGGGCGTCTCCGGAAACGCCCGCCGGGCCAGCGCATAGGTGACCGCCACCAGCCCGACCGCTTCCAGCGACGACGGCAGCCGGGCCGCGAACTCGGAGACGCCAAACAGCCGCATCGAGAGCGCCGTCAGCCAGTAAAACAGCGGCGGCTTGTCAAACCAGGGTTGTCCCCCCAGCCGAGGCGTCAGCCAGTGCTGCCCGTCGGCGCGGGCCATCTCGCGCCCCACCTGCCCGTAGACCGGCTCATCCACATCAATCAGCGGCAACGCCCCGAGCGCCCACAGGGAACACAGCGCCGTGCCGACCAGAAGCAGCCAAAACCACCGGCGCTCGTGCGGCGCGGCCCAAATTGTGATGTCAGTACGAATGCGGAAATTATACCGGGGCAGGGGAGGGGAAGTCAAACGGGGGTGTTTTCAGGCTGCCGGGACTCGATAAACTCAAATAGATCTTCATACAATGCAAAAATTTCTGTGTACCCCGGCCAATCTTTAGAAAACCCGGTGTTCTGCCCCTCGTAGCTGGCCCACCGGAAGAAGCGGTATTTGGCCGCACGGCCTTCTGTTCTGCCAAGATAATAGTATTCTGTGTGATTGAGTGTGGCTGACGTAAACCGCTGTGTCTGGGCTAGAACATACACCTTGCCCTCTGCCAAAACCACAAGACGAAACGCTCGCCGGGTTGTTCCCCAGCCATCTTGCAGCCGCAGGGAAATCCTGTCCAAGCTGCTTACATTTTTGCCGTCAACCCAAAAAGCATTGTTTTCCTGATCAAAGCAAAACAGTCGGGGGGAAGCCATATCGAGAAAACTGGGACATAGATTGACAATTATTACAAGAGCAATAAGCACAGCCCATAATAAAAAGATATCCAGAGACATAAGATCGTTGGGAGCTGTGCTGCCCATGTGCCGTAGCCAAGCATTGTAACCAACACTCAGCCCTGAAAAAATGCCAAACAACAATACTGCTGTCAGCCAAAACGCAATACCACTTTTGATTTCAGAGACATAGGGAGTATTAAGCCTCTGAACACTGAGGTTCTGTCCAGCGTGATCCACCTGTGCTATTTTCATTGGGTTCTATTTGCTGTATAAGTCTTGGAGGAATTTATACCCCTGCGTGCTCTTTACCCCGGCGGCCACGTCAAATGCCGCCCGCCTAAAATGTGCAGGTGCAGATGCTCCACGGACTGCCCGGCGTCGGGGCCGGAGTTGATGACGACGCGGAAGCCGGTTTCGGCCAGGCCCTGCGTCCGGGCAATCTCCGTGGCGGCTCGGAGCAGTCGCCCGAGCAGGGCGGCGTCCTCGGGGGCGGCGTCCAAAAGGCCCGTGAGCGGCTTTTTGGGGATGACGACGAGGTGAACGGGAGCCTGCGGGCTGACATCGCGGAAGGCCAGCACGTCGTCGTCTTCATACACGATGTCGGCGGGCAATTCGCGCCGGAGGATTTTGCCGAAAATGGTGTCTGCCATAGAGGTTACCTGAGAAATCGAGGGGCTGAACTCCCGTGCTTTAAAAGAGCAAGCCCCCGCCTGCGCGGGCGAAGATAAATTAGCAAAGTTGTCGGTTGGCTGTCTTGTGCCCGCGAAGGCGGGGAATTGCCCTTCAAAGCACGGGGGTTCAGCCCCGTGTTT
>CAXUKS010000079.1:868-9226 GCA_964251675.1 uncultured Armatimonadales bacterium | reverse complement strand
GTCTCGCCGCCGGTTCGCGCCCGCCGCGTTGCCGCCCCGGCCCTGCTGCAGGCCGTGCGCCGGGGAACGGCGGGCCGCGTGCTGGAAGAAACTGTCGCTGCGGTCACCGCCGATGCCCCCGAGAACCGCGCCGTGCTGTCTTTCTGGGCGCATCTGGCACAGGAAGCCGCCGGGATTGCCGCGTTGGCAGACAGAGAAGGGGAAGCCGAAACGGCGACGCGGGCGGGAGACTATGCCGCTCGTCTGCGGCGGCTGGCACGCGCCGTGTGGGCAGAAGGCGTAGCACGGGACCCGCACGCCTGGACGCGGCCCGTGACAAGCCGGGCGGCGGCGCGGGCCGACTACGCCCGGACATTCCGCGCCCGCGACCGCTGGCAGGACGCGCTGCGCTTGATGCCAGAAATGTCTGCGGTCGTTTTGGACAGCCGGGAAGTCTGGCGGCTGTATGAAACCTGGTGCCTGTTCCAGACGCTCGACGCCCTGCGGGTGCTGGGCTTTGCGCCGGTCAAGACTGATACGCCGACACCCGCCCTGCTGACGGTCCGCGAAGGGCGGCTGCTTTGGACACTGGCTCCCGGCAGCGCATGGGCTGTTTCGCTGAACGGGCCGCACGGACGCACGGTGCGCGTCGCGTACAATCAGACCTTTGCCGAGGGCCGCGAGTCGGTTTCCCACGCCATGCAGCCGGACATCACGCTGTCTGCGGGCGATGTGCGCTGGGTGCTGGATGCCAAGTTCAAGTCCTACGCCCTGCCCGGCGCGGAGGGCGACGACATCAATCAGATGCACGCCTACCGCGACGGCATTGTGAACAGTGCAGGGACACGGGTCGTGGCCCGCGCCTGGTGTCTCTACGTGGGATCTGCCGGAGTGCCGAACCGCCCGCGCCTGACCTATTCTCCTGCCCTCGACCCGCCTGTCGGCGCTCTCAATCTGCGCCCACTGGCCCCGGAGACGTTTGCGGCACTCTGCGCCCTGCTTTCGTTGTGGCAGGGAGCACCGACAGCAGCGCGGCCACTGTCTCCGCACACTGCACCTGCGCGGCTGTGAACGCGCCGCCCCCTGCCGCCCATACCGTCAGCGTCCCACCATTACCGGTCAGCGGCACGGCCAGAACGCGGTGCAGCCCCGACGCCCCGGCAAAGGCCCGCCAGACGGCGTCCGCAAACTCAGGAGACCGCAAGCTTGTTCGCTGAACCGTCGCGCCGGACGCCATTGCCGCGTCGGCGGCCTCGTGCCGCAGAGCCGGGTCGTCGGATTTGTACCGCTCAGGCCGCAGCAGAGCATCGTGGTAACCCTGCCCCCGCAGCCGACCGCTGACTGCCACGGTGCAGACGTCGGCGGCCAGGAGACGCCTCAGGCGGGCCACCGCTGCATCGCAGAGCGTGTCCAGGGACGCGGCCTGCGCCAGCAAAGCGGCTATCTCCAATAGTGCGGCTTCCCGCGCCATGCCCGCTTCAGCCCGTTCGGCCTCCTGCCGGGCGGCCAGCGTCGCGCCAGTCAGGGATGCGGCCAGCGTCAGCGCCTCCCGGCTCAGCTCGGGGCCAGCCAGCACTTCCAGGTGCCCCAGCGCCGCGCCTCCCGCTGTCAATGGCAGGGCCAGCGTATCCGCGTTCTGGTAACTCTCTTTGCTCACATACATCGCCCAGTGCAGCGGGTCGGCGGCGTCGAAAACGCGAGTTTCAGGCAGGGCGGCGGTCTGCGTTCGGGGCCGCTTGGGCCGCGTGTCCGGGCGAGCGGCGGCTAGTGTCAACTGCTTTGCGCCTGCGTCATAGGTGAAGCACCGGGTGGCGAGTGCGCCGAGCACCAGCGCGGCGTCCACAACGGCCTCGGCGGCCTCTTCGGCGGTCCGCGCCGTGCCAAGACGGCGGCTCAAATTATGCAGGGCGTCGGCGTTTGCCTGCGCCCGTGTGTCTTTCGCCTCGGTGGCCGTGTGTGCTGTGACATCCCGGAACACCACTGCCGCGCCGCCGTTTGGCAGGGGCCGGGTTGTCGCTTCCAGTGTGCGCGTCTGGCCGTGGGCATCCGTCAGCAGAAAGCGGGCGGAGAGAAAGCTGCAGTGAGCCAATGGAAGCTGTCCCGGCGGAACAGGCTGACCCGTAGGGTAACACAATTTCTGATAGCCCGCCAGGTCTGAGCCGAACAGAGCGCGGGCGGCGGCGTTGGCTTCGGTAATCTGCCCGGAGGCAGCGTCACAGGCTATGACAGCCTCGGAAACACAATCGAGCAGAGGGTCGGGCGGTGGAACCGGAGCAGGCGCGGGTCTTCGAAACAGCGTGGCGAAAGCGGTGAGTGCACCGACTACGAAGCCGGGCCAGAACGCGGGGCGAAAGTTCATGGGATGAGTATACCCGGTGTGGGCCGAGGAGTTAAAACCCCTCGCACTTTTGCCTCACTGCCACCTTGACAATCCCCCCGCGCATCGGCTAAAGTAACTCTATGGAAAAGACCGAATACACGCCCGCGCAGGTGGAAGCGATGACGCAGGATGTCATTGAAAAGTACCAGAAGTTTGTCAACCCCACGCAGGTTGCGCTGCTGAAAGTCGGCGGGTTTGATCATATCGAAGCCCACGCTGAAGGGGTGATGCTGACGGATTTAGAGGGCAATTCTTACTTAGATTGTCTGGGCGGCTACGGCATCTTTTCGCTGGGGCATCGGCATCCCCGCGTCGTGCAGGCGGTCCACGATCAATTGGACCGTATCCCGCTGGCGTCCAAGACGTTCCTGAACAAGCCGCTGGCGGATCTGTCGGCGAAGCTGGCCGAAATCACGCCGGGGGACTTGCAGTATTCGTTTATCTCCAATTCGGGAGCGGAAGCCGCCGAGGCCGCCTTGAAGATCGCCCGCATGGCGACGGGCAAGACCGATTTCGTGTCCACGCAGGGGGCCTACCACGGCAAGACGATGGGGGCGCTGTCGGTGACTGGCCGGGACGTCTACCGCAAGCCCTTTGAGCCGATGCTGCCGGGGGCGTCGTTCGTGCCGTTCAACGACGCCGAGGCGATTGATGCCGCAATTACAGACAAAACCGCCGCCGTGATTTTGGAGCCGGTGCAGGGCGAAGGCGGTATCAACGTTCCGTCCGACGATTACTTTCCGCGTGTCCGCGAAATCTGCGACAGGCACGGCGTTCTCTTAATTGTAGACGAGGTGCAGACAGGGCTAGGGCGGACGGGCAAATGGTTTGCCATCAACCATTGGAGCGTCGCGCCAGACATGATGGTTCTGGCAAAGTCCCTCGGCGGGGGCGTCATGCCGATTGGCGCGACGCTGGCGACGGCGAAAATTTGGGACCGCGTGTTCCGCGAGAATCCGTTTATCCACACCACGACGTTTGGCGGCAATGAGCTGGCCTGTGCCGCCGCGCTGGCCGCGCTGGAAGCCACTTATGACGAAGACCTCCCCGCCCGCGCCCGTGACAATGGGGCGTACTTTCTGGAAGGCTTGAAGCGGGTGCAGGCCAAGTACCCGAAGATTCTCGCCGATGCACGGGGCCTGGGTCTGATTCTGGGCGTCGAGTTCACCGACAGCGACATCGGCAAGCTGGTCATCGGCACGATGGTTCACCGGGGGGTGATCGCCGCGTACACATTGAATAACCCCAAAGTCATCCGCTTCGAGCCGCCGCTGATTATCACCCGCGAGCAGATTGACCACGTTTTAGAAGTCTTCGCGGCGGGCGTGCAGGATGCCATTGATTTGCTGGGAGATTTGATTTAGGACGCCACGGGGCTGAACCCCCCTGCTTTAAAAGTGCAAGCCCCCGCCTGCGCGGGCGAAGAGTTTAGGAACGCGGACGGTAGCTTGTCTTAAATCTTATGCCCGCGCAGGCGGGGAATTGCCCTTCAAAGCATGGAGGTTCAGCCCCGTGCATTTGTGGCTGAAAGGGAACCTTGTTATGAATAGCTCACTCACTATCTGGCTGGTACTGGCCGCCTCCAGCCTCTCGGCGGTCTGTTCCGCGCAGACCCCGGCATCCAACCCATCGGGCAGTTACCAGCCGCTGTCACCGCATGCCGTCACGGTGTATATCGACGGCAGACACGCCGTGGCCGCAAACGTCGTCGGGCAGCGGGTGACGGCTTCGGGCACGTTTTATGACATAGATACCCGGAAGGGGCGGCGCGTCGTCAGTGCGGCGGCATTGCTTGGTCTGCCGTGTCTGCCTGTCCCAGTCCCTCGCTCCGAGCGGCATTATACGCTGCCCGCAAATGTCCACCGGTTCCGCTAGAACCCACAAAAAAAGCCCCCGCGCCATCGGCGCGGAGGCTGTTATCTGTCTTGAATGGGATGCCCGGAAAACGTTCAGCATCACGTCTAGCATAGGGCAAACGCTCCCTGTGATGTTTGCCGGGAAGCGGAAAGGGGAAACCTTCGAGTCTTATGGCCTCTTCGAATTCCACATCTTGCCCACTGCCTGTGGTCAAGTCGTCGCCTGGCCCGCGCCTGCCGGGGGCCTCTCATGCCGCCGCGCCCGGTGCGCCAAGCCGCCGGGGGGCGGGGCGGGCCGCGCTTGCCGCGCTGCTGTGCTTTGGCGGGCTGTCGGCGGCTGTGTATCGGCACTTCGGCGTGCCCGTTTCGTCCGCTGCCGTGCTGACAGAAGCTGCCGCTGTTCCTGCGGCATCGGTCGCTGCGCCGCGCTGGGACACCAATCTCAATGCTGTGCCGCACAAGGGCCAGTTTGTGCGCTTTTACCGGATGAAAGTGACGGCGTACACGCCGATTGACACGCGAATGGAAGGGGGACGGTATACGTCGACCCTGCGTGATGGCCGGGCGGAACACGGGGTTGCCGTAGACCCGGATTTGATTCCGCTTGGCTCGCATTTATGGATACCCGGCTACGGCCATGCGATTGCCGATGACATCGGCGGGTCTATCCAGGGGCATCATGTGGACCTGCGAATGCAGCGGCAGGGCAGCATGGGTGTGTGGGGGGTCCGGCCCGTGCGCGTCTATGTGCTGGATGAGCCGCCGGGCCAGTGAGAGCGGAGCACAAAAACGGCCCCCGCGACTGATCGCGGGGGCCGTTTTTTGTGAAGCGGCTTAATAGGGCTGCACAACCTGGGTCCGCAGCAGCACCGGGCGATCCAGCTTGACCGTCAGAGTGTCGCCTTTTTTCAGGCTGATGTCGCTGGAATTGCGCTTCTGGAGCTGGTTCGCGCCGTAGCCCGCCGCGCCGCCCAGAATTGCGCCGCCAACGGCATCGCCGACCTTGCCCTTCCGAATAAAGCCGCCGAGTGCGCCTACTCCGGCTCCAATGCTGGTGTAGCTGGACTTGTCGGCGCTGGCCGCTTTTCCGGCGAGGCTGGCCGACGCGACGCCGGTTCCGCGTCCGAACTGGATTCGCAGCGTGCCCGCATCTTTGGGGGTGGCGGGACGCACAGCGGTCACGCGGCCTGTAAACATCGTGCCGTTGGGCAGGCCATTCGAGTCGCTGCCTTCCACCTGCGCCCGGACCGTGTCGCCGACACGCGCTGTGGACGAGGTCAGGTCCTGCAGCAGCTTGACTTTGACTTCCGTGCCTGCGGAGATTTCGCGGCGCGACGAGGGGACATCAATGCCGCTGTATGAGTCACTGCTGCTGGCGCTGTTGGTGTTTCCATTTTGGGCCAGAGCAGGAAGGGTGAGGCTGCCAATGAGCAGCCCGGCCAGCGCGGTGCGGGCAAAGCGTGATTTTTTATTGAGCGTAATCATGAGTTTCTCCTGAAAGCCGTGTTGGCCGTCTTATAATGTTGGCGTCTTAAATCAGGGACGCTGGCACGCAAAGTTTTGTTCCGTTCTTCTTTGCGGCTCGTCCTGTCATCTTCTTCCAACACCGGGCGCAGTTCCAAACAAAAACCGGGGCAGGGCCAAAGCCCTGCCCCGGTGTCACACGGCGAAAATCAGCGGAAGAAGGTGGATAACCCCAGCACAATCTGATTGGTTCCGTTGCCGTGGCGCGTCGAGCGATACTGGTACTCGCCGCTCAGGGCGACATTGGGGTTGAGGAAATACTTGACCCCGGCCTGTGCGCCCAGCGAGCCGTTGCTGTCCTCTTTGTGCGAGTAGCCCGCGAAAATGCCAGCATAGGGCAGAAGCGGGTTTTCGCTGTCTGCGCCGCCCCGGAAGTAGTAGTTTCCGAAGGCCCCCACTGTAGTCAGCGACTTGGAATGGTTCGCCCCGGCGATGGAGGCCGTGCCGCCAAACTCGATTTCCGGCGAGGTGAAATAGCCGTAGCTGCCGCCGAGGGCATAGGGCTTTTCCCCATCAAAAAAGAAGCTGCCCGCGACATTGATTTCACGGGTTCCCGTGTCCGGCAGCAGAACGGCGCGGGAAGGGATTGTCACCTGCGCCTGTGCGGCAGGCAGAAAGGCGGCTCCCAGAGCAAGAATTCCCAGCATTGGGAAGGTCTGTGCGAGTTTCATAAGCGCGTCTCCTGATTGACAGAATGGACAGAACCGAAGGGACTGAGAAAGCGGCCCTAGTCTTTGGGGTCCATCAGCGGTTGCATGGTTCGTGTATACTGTTCGTATACACAGGCTATAAGACAGACACCAGTGAAATTTGTTTCAAACGGGGGGATAGGCTCATCGGATTAACGCTGGAGCGAACAATTTTTTTGCTGCTGATTTCGTCAGTGGTCGCGCTGGCCGCACGGCGGCTGAAGCTGCCCTACACGGTTGGACTAGTGCTGACCGGCATCGGGCTGACGCTGCTTCATGTGGGGCAGGGGTCGCGGCTGACACCGCATCTGATCATGGAAGCGTTTCTGCCGCCGCTGCTGTTTGAGGCGGCAATTCAGCTTGCCTGGCGCGACCTGCGCCGCGAGGCGCTGCCGCTGCTGCTGCTGTCTACAGTAGGCGTGACAATCTCGGCGGCGGCGGTGGCCTGCGGCATGATTTATTTTGCCCACTGGCCCTGGCGGGCTGCGCTGCTGCTGGGGGTGCTGATTGCCGCGACGGACCCGGTCTCGGTGATTGCCACGTTCAAAGAAAGCCAGGTCGAGGGGCGCGTGCGGCTTCTGGTGGAGGCGGAAAGCCTGTTCAATGACGGCGTGGCGGCAGTGCTGTTTATGATTGCGCTGACTATCGCGCTGGGCGTAGAGCCGGTGACCCCCGGCTCGGCGCTGCTGCCGCTGGTCAAAACAGCGGGCGGCGGCATCCTGACGGGCCTGATTGTCGGCGGTCTGGGCACACTGCTGACATGGCGCACATCGGACTATCTGGTGGAAACGACGCTGACCGCCGTGGTGGCGTTCGGCTCGTTCTCACTCGCTGAGCACTGGGGAGCCTCGGGCGTGCTGGCCACGGTAACGGCGGGCCTTGTCGTAGGCAATGTGGGCATCCTGCGAAGCGACCCGGACAAGGCGACGCTGACCGAGCGTGGCCGCGAAGTGGTGCTGGCCTTCTGGGACTTCGCCGCGTTTGCCGCAAACTCCCTCATTTTCCTGCTGATTGGCCTAGACACGGCCCGGCGCTCGTTCGCGCAGCTTGGCTGGCTGGCGCTGGTGATGGCCGTGGTCCTGACCCTGGCGGGCCGCGCCGTGGCTGTGTATTCGCTGAGCCTGCCGTTTTCCAAATCCAGGCTTGCCATTTCGCTGCCCCATCAGCACGTTTTGTTCTGGGGCGGGATGCGCGGTGCTCTGGCCCTCGCGCTGGCTCTGAGCCTGCCGGGGACGCTGGGCCATGACCGGGACCGGGTGGTGCTGGCGGCATTCGCCGTGGTCGCGTTCTCGGTGGTGGTGCAGGGCGTGACCATGCCTCTGCTGCTGAAGCGGCTGAAAGTGTCGTGACCCCTCCCCGGCGCAAGCGCCGATTGGAACAAATGCGAAGCATACCCTCCCCTGTTATGGGGAGGGTGAAAATTATGAGCCGGAGCAGATCGCCCCACGACCCTCCAGCGTTTTTCTTAACCCTCCCCCTGATAGGGGAAGGTGGCAGGCCTGCCTGCCGGGAGGGGTTATGACCGAAGCACTCGCCGGTTTCCTGCTGTCGACCGCCGGGCACACTCTGCTCATCGAAGCCGATAGCCTGCTGTCTGCCCGCGCCGACACGCTCACGGCCCTGACCCGCCTCCGCAAGTCGGCGACCCCCGAACAGGCTGTGGCCGCGTGGGAGATGGCTGACCTGCGAAAGCGGGGGCAGGCCAAGTTCGGGCCGCTGTCGGCGCAGATGTACTTTGTCCGGGAGGCACTGGAACAAGCCTCGGGAAGGCGTGTGGCCGACTACCACGCCGCCCGCCTCCACGCCGCCGGTCTGCCCCGCGTGGCCGACCTCGGCGGCGGCATCGGCGGCGATGCGCTGGCCTTCGCCCGCGCCGGGCTAACGGTGACGCTGACCGAGCGTGACCCCGTCCGTGCCCGTTTTGCCGCTG
>CAXUKS010000079.1:0-858 GCA_964251675.1 uncultured Armatimonadales bacterium | reverse complement strand
CCCCGAAGACTGCTCCCCGCCGCTGTCGTGGCTGGACACCCTGCCCGCGCAAGCCGTCGGCGTCAAGCTGTCCCCGGCCATTGATCACGCCCTCGCCGCCCGTTATGGGGCCGAGCTGGAGTTCCTGTCCGAAGGCGGCGAGTGCCGCGAAGCCCTCCTGTGGCGCGGCGCGGCCCAAACCGGCGACGCCCTCCGGGCCACTCTGCTGCTTCCCGATGGCCCTTACACCCTCACCGGCTCCCCCGACACGCCCGGCGACACCCCGCTGGCCGCATCGGGCCGCTACCTCTACGAACCCGACCCCGCCGTTATCCGCGCCCACCTCGTCGGCACGCTGGGCCGCCAGATTAACGCCTGGCCTGTGGACCCGCATATCGCTTACCTGCTCGGCGACACGCTCCTCCCCACGCCCTACGCCGCCGCCTACGAAGTCTGGGAGCAGTTCCCGTACAATCGCAAGCGCCTTCAGGAGGCGCTGACCGCCCGGAACGCAGGCCGCGTCATCATCAAAAAGCGCGGCTTCCCGCAGGAGCCGGAAGAGATTCGCAAGACGCTGAAACTGCGCGGCCCCGAAGAAGTGGTCGTGATCCTCGCCCGCGTCAGCTCCGGGCATCAAGTTTTTTTGTGCGGTCCGGTCAATGCGGCTGGTGCAATCAAGCAAAAATAGCTCTTGACACATTTTTCAGGCTGTGATACAATAGGGGCATGACGCTGAACGCCGGGCGTTTTCCATGACCGCTGCTCTCTGAACGCTGTTTTTGGAGGAATGCCATGCCCCACTGCTGTACCCGTGCGCTCTCTTGCCCGTGCGCTCTCTTGCCCGTGCGCTCTCTTGCCCGTGCGCTCTCTTGCCCGTGC
>CAXUKS010000078.1:0-9560 GCA_964251675.1 uncultured Armatimonadales bacterium | reverse complement strand
GCTGGCGGTCCACTTAACGGTCACCGACCCGTTGCCGGGCGTGGCTGTCACATTGGTGGGCGCAGGCAGCGAGACTGTGGCTGTGGCCGTCAGCGAGTTGGGGCTGTTGCCGCCGTCGTTGTAGGCGACGACGAAGTATTTGTAGGTTGCGCCGTTTTTCAGCCCGGTCTGGGTGAACGCCGTCACGTTGCCGGTGTAGCCCAGGCCGTAGTAGTTCGCGTTATCGGGTGAATAAAACACCTGATAGTTAGACGCACCGGGGAAGCCGCTGGCGGTCCAGCTAATTTTCATCAGGCCGTTGCCGGGCATCAGGGTGATGTTGGTGGGCGTGGGCAAGGAAACCGTGGACGAAATGGTGACTGAAGGCGTTCCTGCGCCGCCATCGTTGTAGGGCACGACGTAGTATTTGTAAGTCGCGCCGTTGGTCAGGCCGGTCTGCGTGAAGGTAGTCACGTTGCCGGTGTAGCCGAGGCCGTAGAAGTTCGAGCCGTCGGGCGAGTAGAACACCTGGTAGTTGGACGCACTGGGGAAGCCGCTGGCGGTCCAGCTAATTTTCATCAGGCCGTTGCCGGGCATCAGGGTGATGTTGGTGGGCGCGGGCAGGGAAACCGTGGCGGAGACTGTGGCAGACTGGCCGCCCGCTCCGGCGTCGTTGTAAGGCACGACAAAGTAAAGGTAGGTGTGGTCGTTAGACAGCCCGGTTTGCGTGAACGTGGTGACGTTGCCGGTGTAGCCGAGGCCGTAGAAGTTCGAGCCGTCAGGTGAATAGAACACCTGGTAGTTGTTCGCGCCGATGATGGGGTCGTAGGTCAACGTGACCCGGCCATTGCCGGGGGCGGCGACAAGGCCCGTGCCGATAAAGCCTGCGAGGACGGCGGCCTGATTGGAGGGGACGCTTTCCGTGCTGTTGGTGGCGATGGCGGTGACGATGTAGTAGTATGTCGTCCCGTTGACGACACTGGTGTCATTGTAAGTCGTGCCGGTCACGGCTCCGGCGGTGCTGATCGTGGTGTACGGGCCGCCGCTGGTAGTGGACCGCTTGACGTTGTAGTAGGCGACGGCCCCGGTCGGCGCGACCCAGGCAAGGCGGATGATGCCGTTGCCATGCGTGCCGGTGAGGCTGGTCGGTGCGGACAGGCTGACCGGAACAGGGACTGTGGCAAAGACCGTCGCGGAAGGCATGCCCGGCCCGCCAGCGTTCTGCGGGACGACAAAGTAGTAATAGGTGGTGCCGGGAGTCAGGCCGGTCTGCGTGAACGTGGTATCGCCGTTGGTGTCGCCGAGCGAGACATAGCTGCTGGCCGGGGCGCTTGGATTGGTGGACTCGAAGACCTCATAATTCGCTGCGCCGACCCCGGCGCTGGCCGTAAAGGTGAGTGTGATACTGGTGGTTCCGGGCGTGGCAACCAGGTTGGTCGGCGCGGGAAGCGAGACGAGCGCCGAGACGGTACTGGACGCCGTGCCTGCCGCCGTGCCGTTGTAGGGAACGACGTAGTAGTAATAGGTTGTGCCGTTGGTCAGGCCGGAATGCGTGTAGGTGGTCGCGGTCGTGAAGGTCAGGGGCGAGAAGCTGGTGCCGTCGATGGAGACATACGGCAGGTAGCGGGTCGCGCCGGGGGTGGCATCATAGGTGAGTTTCACCGAGCCGTTGCCGGGCGTGGCGGATAGTCCCGTGCCATTGAGGACAGCGGCAACGGTGGCCTGGTTGGAGTTTGCGCTTTCACCGCCCGCGCTGACGGCGGAGACGACATAGTAGTACGTCGTGCCGATGCTGGCCGTAGTGTCGGTGTAGGACGTTCCCGTGACTGCGCCGGGGGTGCTGAGTGTCGTGTACGGACCGCCGCTGACGGTGGCGCGTTTGATATTGTACGAGGTTACCGCGCCGGCGGGGGCCGTGTAGGACAGCGCGACGCCGCCGCCGCCCCGTGTCCCGGTCAGGTTGGTGGGCGCGGCGGTCGGAACCGGAGCGTCGGGCACAGTCAGATTGAATCCGGTGCTGGTGCTCACCGGGCCATCGGCGGCAAAGGCAATAGAGAACTTGGTGCGCTGCCCGGCGGTCAGCCCGGTAAATGTAACGGCCAGACGCTGGGAGCCACCCGCCGGGATATCGGCCACGGCGGCAGGCACGGCCGCCGGACTCTGGCGGGTTCCCACCGGCACATTGGTGGTACTGAGCAGACTGATACTGGTAATGCGCGTGCTGGTGGCGGCCGCCGTGCCGGTATTAGCCAGGTCATAGGCAACGGTCAGTAGTCCCTGAGCACTCAGGCTGGGCACAAAATTGCGGGGGGTGAGCTTGGCGGAGGCAGCCACAGAGGCGGCATATCCGGGGACAGGGGCCAGCGAAAGCAGGCTTGCCAGCAGCAAAAAGAGGGCTAACAGGCGCGGCGCGGCAAGGCGCGGCGACGGGCGAGAAAGGCGAGAGGGGCAGTGCATCAGGAATTCCTTTCCGAAAAGACCAGCAAAGCAGCAGGGCGATCAGGCAGCGGAGGACTTGCGCCGCCGGGCGCGGACAGTCAAACTGCCACAGCCCAGAGCCAGCAGCAGGCTCAACGAGACCACGGTGGACGCTTCCGGGACGGGGGCGGCACTCGGAGAGGCATTGGTCTGGACAACGACATTGTCCAGGCCCCAGCTTTCGTTGTTTATATCCTCGGTCTGCCCACCGGCGAAGCTGAACGACAGGGCGGAAGCGGCATCGCTGAAGGTGAATGCGAGATGATACACGGCATCTTCCGGCCCGCCATAGAAATAGCCGAGCGTATTAGCCTCAGTGGCTCCCGTCTGCGGCGCATAATTCCCGCCGGTCAGGTAGCCGCCCGTGCCATTGGAGCCGCCGAAGCTTTGCGTGTTGGTGGGATAATTGGCAAAGTTGGTGCTGATCAGGCTCTGGCCGTTGGCGCTGAAAGACCACGGATCGGCACCGCCGCCCGCCTGGCCGTTGCCGTCCATGGAGCGGATCATGTACAGGTCAAAGTTCAGGGTGACCTGGCTGTGCGTGGCAAGGCTGTTCAGAGTAAGCGTGGTGCTCTGGTTGCCGAACTGTCCCAGAAAGGCATCAGCGGCGTGCAAGGCGGTTCCAGGCGTGGTGTCGATGGGGCGGCTAGACCATTCGGTTCCAGCCCCGGCTGTAAAGTTGTTGCTGTAAACGGTCGTCTGCGCGGCGGCAGGCCGCAGGGCGGCGAGTGAAAGTACCGCGACGGCAGCGGCGGTGAGGAAGAAGGATTTCATGATAAGTACCTTTCTGATGCTTACAAGCGTAGATGAGAATAATGGCCTTGGGCCATTGTAGCAGGCGAGCGTGAACGAAACAATGCTCTAATAGGGTAAAATTACAGCGCAGGTGAGCCGGCTCACTCTTAGATTCTCCTGTTGTTCCCCGTTGTCCGAGGAGGGCTAGAATGCATTTGACCTATCGACCGGCCAATGCGGGCGACATCGACGCCTGCCTGGAAATGCTGCCCGACGGCTTCCCCGCGCCGCCGCCGGTCCGCGCCCGCCTCGCCGAAGCCTGGCACGCCTGGCTGCGCGAAGGCATCATGCAGAGCACGGTGCTGGAAGACGCCCACCGTCCGCCTGAAGACCGGCGGGTTGCGTTTGGCAGCAGCATATTTGTGACGACGCAGTTCGCCGAAGAAGCCAAAACCAGCCTGCTCCCGCCGCTGGCCGTGCAGGTCGTCCACCGCTGGCACGCGGGCCAATCCCCAGTGCTGAGTCTGAACGCCGTGCGCGAGGCCAATTCGGGGCCGGGCCTGACCCTGCTGGTTCTGCATATCGGCTGGCTGCCCCGGCTGTCCGCCGAGGAAGTGCGCTGGGCAAAAGCCAGGCTGCTGGAAGCCCTGCTGTTTTTCCATAGTGGTTATCTGCTGAACGAAGTGCTTCAAGAAGTTTACTCCGAGGAAGAGCGCGACCGGGGGCTGGCCGCCGGCGCCTTCCTCAAAAACGATTATGCGGCGGTTTACGCCGCCCGCCCCGAACTTCGGCCCCCACCCGCGTACCAGCCTTTTTTGATCGGCGGCCGCCGGACAGAGACGCGGGACGGCAGTTATCTCTCTCCGTTATTTTTTTATCGACCGCCCCGGTTTTATTTCAAGCGGGGTGAACAGGAACTGCTGCAGATGGCTTTGCTGGACGGCGGCGACGAGGCGGCAGCGGACCATCTGCATCTGTCCCCCTCCACGATTCAAAAACGCTGGCGCATGATTTACGAGCGCGTGACGCTGGCCGAGCCAGGCTTTTTCCCCGCCAATGACAGCGCCGATTCGGGCACACGCGGCGCGGCCAAACGCCGCCGCCTGCTGTCCTATCTGCGCGGCCACCTGGAAGAGCTGCGCCCGGCTCACAGACATAGCGTACACCCATACCGTTAAAGTAGCGTTAAATCACCAGAACAAGCTCAAAAGAGGCAGCGGTAATGCTCTCAAAGCAAACAGGCTTTCAGGATGAACACTGACAGTATAAAAGGCTTCCGTTAAAGAAGCGTTAAACGAACGTGAGGAAGCACACTAAAACTACGGTTTTTTGTGAGGTTCGCCCGATGCAGACAAAAAATAGCCGTCTGGCAGACATTGTGCAGAATAACTTCTAGCAGGACATCCGGAAGACAGCACCCAAACGGTGGAAAGAAGTACTATCACCCGTGGACTCCCCGTGGCATATCCAAATGTTTGGCCGATTGAGCGCCCGGCGCGGCGCGGAGGTGATTGAGCGCTTTGCCACCTCCCGCACCGCCGCGCTGCTGGCACGCCTTGCGCTGCACCCGCAGCGCACCCATCCCCGTGAGGAGCTGATTGATCTGCTCTGGCCCCTCAGCGAGATGGACGCCGGACGCCTCAGCCTGCGGGTCGCCGCCGCCTCCCTGCGCCGTCAGCTTGAGCCGCCGGATGTCCCTTCCGGCAGCATTCTGATTGCCGACCGCAGCAGCCTCCGCCTGAACCCACTGGCCTGCCGCACTGATGTCGGCGCATTTGAAGCCGCCCTGACAGCCGCCGCCCGCACCGCCTGCCCGGACAAGAAACGCGCCTTGCTGGAAGAAGCCATCCGGCTTCATGGCGGCGAGCTGCTGCCCGGCCTATACGACGAGTGGGTTCTGGACGAGCGGGAGCGGCTGACGGCCCTCTACGAACGGGCCTGTGACGAGCGGGACGCACTGCCTCCCCCGGCGGCGTCCGCTCTTCCGGCGCCGACGCTTCCTCACGCCGCCGAGGGGTCCCCTTCCCATCTGCACAGCTTGCCGCTGCGCTTCACCCGCTTTTTCGGGCGCGAGCGCGAACGCGCCGCGCTCCGCGACTGGCGGCAGACCCCGGACCGACTGGCGACGCTGACCGGGCCGGGCGGCTCGGGGAAAACACGCCTTGCCGCCGAAGCCGCGTCGGAGGCCGCCGCCGACCTATGTGGGCCAGTTTGCTTTGTGGGGCTGTCTGAGGCGACGGAGGCGCGGCAAATCCCGGAGGCCATCGCCTCGGCGCTGGGGCTGCCCCGGACGGCGGCCGAGCCGCTGGAACAGGTGGTTGCCGCGCTTTCTGCCCTGCCCCCGGCCCTGCTGGTGCTGGATAACTTTGAGCATCTGGTGGACCGGGGCGCGGCGGTGGTGCTTTCTTTGCTGACGCGCCTGCCGACCCTGCGCTGCCTGGTCACCTCCCGGCGCCGACTGGCCCTGCCCGGCGAGCGCGAGATGCCGCTCCTGCCCCTGCCCCTGCCGGAAAGTGGCGACGACCTGAAGCAGATGGCGCAGACAGCCAGTGTTCAGCTCTTCGTGGACCGGGCGCAGGCGGCGCGGCCCGATTTCCAGATCACGCGCAGCAATGCCGCTGCGGTGGCTGATCTGTGCCGCCTGCTGGAAGGCATCCCGCTGGCGCTGGAGCTGGTGGCGGCGCGGGCGCAGGCGCTCACGCCCGCGCAGATGCGGGACCGTCTGGCCGACCGCTTTGCCCTGCTCACACGCCGACGCGGCGAAGGCGGGGAGCGGCACCAATCGCTGTGGGCGGCCCTGGCCTGGAGCTATGATCTGCTGGGACCGGACTTGCAGCGGTTTTTTGCGGGCCTGTCCGTGTTTCGTGGCGGGTGGACCGCCGAAGCGGCGGAAGCCGTCTGCGAAGAGCCGCAGGCGCTGGAATTTTTGACGCAGCTTCGGGAGCGGTCGCTGATTGTGCTGGAAGAGTCGCCCGCCGAAATGCGCTTTCGGATGCTGGAAACTCTGCGTCAGTTCGCCGCCGAGCACCTCGCGGCGGCGCAGGCAGAAGCCCTTAGCCGACGCCATGCTCTTTTCTTCGGGGAGCTGGCGGACGCTGCCGCGCCGTGTCTGACCGGCCCGGACCAGGCGCAGTGGCTGGACCGGCTGGAAGCCGACCGCGAAAACCTGCATCTGGCCCTGGCCGTGTGGCAGGCTGATGCGGAGGGAGTGCAGGAAGCCCTCCAGATGGCGGGGTCTTTGTGGCGTTTCTGGGCCGTGCGCGGCCATTACGCCGCCGGGCGGGAGCGGCTGGCGGCGGCACTGGCGAGGCCCGGCGGCATGCCTAACACCCGCGCCCGCGCCGCCAACGGCGCAGGCAATCTGGCCCGCGCTCAGGGAGACTATGACGCCGCTGAGACGCATTTTTCCGAGGCACTGGCCCTGCTCCCTTCCCCGGAGGATGCGTTCTTTCAGGCGGTCTGCGTGTGCAATCTGGGCATGGTGGCTATGCACCGGGAAGACTATGCGCGGGCGACCGCGCTGCACGAGCGGGCGCTGGCCCTGCGCCGCAAGATCGGCGACCGTCCGGGGATTGCCTTCGCGCTGCAATCTCTGGGCCTGGTGGCCTACCATCAGCGCGACTACTCACGGGCGCAGCGGCTGCTGGAAGAGACGCTGTCGCTGTGCTGTGCGCTGGGCAATACTGGCGGGCAGATGTGGGCCATCGGCACGCTCGGCGCGGTGGCGTATGAAATGGGCGATTTCGACGAATCGGAGCGCCTGCACGGGGAGGCGCTGGAGCTGAGCCTGACACTGCAAGATCATGAAGCTTTGTTTTCCCTGCTGGCCTCGTTTGCCATGCTGGCTCTGCGCCGGGGCCATGCGGCACGCGCAGCGCTGCTGCTGGGGGCATCCGACGCGCTTCAGCGCAAAATCGGCGCGGTGCAGGCCCCCCAGGAAGCTGCTGACGTGGAGCAGGCGGTGATGGAGGCCCGTGCAGCCCTGCCGCCTGCCGATTTCGCCGCATACCAGTCACAGGGCAAGGCCCTCACCCTGGAGCAGGCCGTCGCTCTGGCGCTCACAAAAACAGAAATAGAAACAGAAAGCGTCGGCTCGGGACAGCCGTAAGCGTCCGCCGCTTCCTGCAAAGACTTCATTTCATATCGGACTAGGGACAAGCCCTAGCATTCATGCGGGGGGTATCTGACGTTTTCGCCGATTTCCGACGTGGGAGCCTCGCTCTCAAACTGACAGGCTGGCTCCTTCCGGCATAAGTGTGACAGACTATTCAGGCGAAGAGAACAATTAAAAGTGCTGATACGGCAAAACAGAGGATAAGCAGCAGCAATGGACACTCCGTGGCAAATTCAGCTTCTGGGCGGCCTGAGCGCCCGCAAAGGCGACCATTGCATCACGCGCTTTGCCACGTCCCGTGCCGCCGCCTTGCTGGCCCGGCTGGCCCTGTTTCCCCGGCGCACCCACGCCCGCGAAGAGCTGGCCGACCTGCTCTGGCCGGAGGCCGATCTGGACGCCGGGCGGCTCAGCCTGCGCGTCTGCCTGGCATCGCTGCGCCGTCAGCTTGAGCCGCCTGGCACGCTCACGGGCAGCGTCCTGATCGCCGACCGCGCCACGGTCCGGCTGAACCCCCACTCCTGCCAGAGCGATGCCGCCGCGTTTGAAGCGGCAATCCAGGAAGCCGCCTGTGCCCAGACTCTGGAAAAGAAGCGGGAAGCCCTCGACTATGCGATTGGCCTGTATGGCGGCGACCTGCTGCCGGGGTTCTATGACGAGTGGATTTCAGACGAGCGGGAACGGCTGGCGGCAGTGCAGGAAAACGCGCAGGCGCAGCGAGACGCCCTGCCTGCGCCGAAGCTGCCGCTGATCCTGCCCGCGCCGGGAGCCGTTCCCGTCGAAACAAGACCTGCCGAACATACAGCACACAAAAAGCCTCTGCCGAGCGGCTTTGCCCTGCAGTTTACGCGGTTTTTCGGGCGCGAGGCGGAGCGGACAGCACTGGCCGGAATGCTCTGCGACCCGAACATCGCGCTGGTAACGCTGATTGGGCCGGGTGGGGCGGGCAAAACCCGGCTGGCCCTGGAAACGGCGCGGCAGGTGGCTGAAGGGTTCAGCGGCTCGGTCTGCTTTGCCGGGCTGGCTGATCTCAGTGACAGCGCCTTGATCCCCGTCAGCATCGCCGCCGCCCTGCGCCTGCCGCTGTCGAGCGAAAGCACGCCGCTGGCACAGGTGACGGCGCATCTGGCGGCAGACGCTTCTTCAGGAGACGCTTCCTCAGGAGGGGAGTCGCTGCTGGTGCTGGACAACCTGGAGCATCTGGGCGAGGAAGGCGCGGCGCAGGTACGCGTTCTGCTGGCAGAAACGCCGGGGCTGACCTGTCTGGTCACCTCGCGCCGCCGTCTGGATTTGGAAGGCGAGCGGGAGCTGTTTCTGCGGCCCTTGCCGGTTCCGGAGAAGGACGCCTCGGCGCAGGGCGAGACGCCCGCCACGCTGGCGCTTTCTTCGCTGGCGCTTTTGCCGAGCGTTCAACTTTTCGTGGACCGGGCGCAGGCGGTGCGGCCCGACTTTCAGGTCACGGCGCATAACGCCGAAGCTGTTGCCGCCATCTGCCGCTCGCTGGAAGGAATGCCGCTGGCGATAGAGCTGGCGGCAGCGCGTATTCAGACCCTGACCCCGGCGCAGATGCAGGCGCAGCTTGCGGCGCGGCTGGACTTTCTCACCAGCCGCCGCCGCGACCTGCCGCCCCGGCACCGCTCGCTGCGGGCGGCACTGGAATGGAGTACGCTGCTTCTCACGCCCGAGCAAACCCGGTTTTTCATCCGGCTGTCCGTGTTCCGGGGCGGCTGCACGCTGGAGTCGGCGCAGGCGGTGTGCGAGACGGGAGCAGCCGAGGCGCTGGACCTGCTGGAGCAGCTCCGGGAGCGCTCGCTTCTGGTCGCCGAAGAGCCTGAAGGAGTGAGATTGGAAATGCGCTTTCGGATGCTCGAGTCTTTGCGCGAGTTCGGCGCAGAGCAGCTCTCAGCGGAAGAACAACTGGCCCTCGGCTGCCGCCATGCCGCCTATTATCAGGACCTGGCCGGGCGCATGGACGCTCTATGGGACGGCCCAGAGCAGGAACGCGCCCGGCGGACTCTGGAAGCCGAATATGACAACCTGCGGGCCGCGCTGACGTTCTGCCGCACCGGGAGCGAAAAAGAAGATAGCGCAGAGCGAGGACTGCGTCTGGCCGCAAGTCTGGGCAATTACTGGGCGCTGCGCGGCCTGCTGCGCGAAGGGCTGGACTGGCTGACGGGGGCGCTGTCTCAGGGCGGCTCGGACGATGCCCGCGCAGGCGCTCTGGCGGTATCGGGCATCATGCATGCCGGGTTGTGCG
>CAXUKS010000077.1:0-9786 GCA_964251675.1 uncultured Armatimonadales bacterium | reverse complement strand
ACATTTTGGGTCAGGTCGGCACTAAATATGCACTTTCTTTCGCGTGACTACTTAGAAGTCATTGCTCGGATTTGTGCCCTGTCGGAATTCGAAAACACTGTCCTCTACTTGCCACTATAACACACAACGATAAGAATAAACAACACTCTTTATGACTACCTATGAACCTGTAATCGGGATGGAATGCCATGCCGAGCTTTTGACGGAAAGCAAAATGTTTTGCGGCTGCGCGAACTCCTTTGGGGGCGCACCCAATACCCGCACCTGCCCCGTCTGCCTCGGGCTGCCCGGCTCACTGCCGGTGATGAACGGCACGGCGGTGCAGCTTGTCCTGCGGACGGCGCTGGCGCTGCACTGCGAGATTTCGCGGGACTGCCTGTTTGCCCGCAAGAACTATTTCTACCCGGACCTGCCTAAAGGCTATCAAATCTCGCAGTACGACAATCCCATTGGCGTTGGCGGCTATCTGGATATCACGCTGGAAAACGGCGACAGCAAGCGCATTCATATCCGGCGCGTGCATCTGGAAGAGGACACCGGCAAGCTCACGCACGTTGGCGGCAACGAAAGCGAAGTGGACTACAACCGCAGCGGCGTCCCACTGATGGAGATTGTCACCGAGTTTCCACCCGATCTGACGTCCGCCGAAGAAGGGCGAGCGTATTTGGAGAAGCTGCGCTCCATCTTGGTCTATCTGGACGTATCCGATGGCAAGATGGAAGAAGGCCACCTGCGGGCCGAGCCGAATGTCAGCATCCGGCCTGAAGGCACGACCGGCGTGGGCGTCAAGACCGAGATCAAGAACCTGAACTCGTTCAAATCGGTCTACAAAGGCGTTGGCTACGAAGTGGAGCGGCAAAGCGAGACCCTGAACACCGGCGGCACGGTGCGGCAGGAAACGCTGGGCTGGAATGACCTGCGCGGCGAGACGTACCACATGCGCTTCAAGGAAGAGGAGCAGGAGTACCGCTACTTCCCCGAGCCGGACCTTGTGCCTCTGCACTTTGAAGACGCCGATGTCGAAGCCGCCCGCGCCGCCCTGCCGGAGCTGCCTGATGCGAAGCTCGCCCGGTTTGTTTCGGAATACGGCCTGCGCCCCTACGATGCCGCTGTGCTAACCGCGTCCCGCCCGGTCTCGGACTACTTCGAGCAGGCTGTGGGCGACGGCGTGGACGCCAAAGCTGTCGCCAACTACGTCACCGGCGATCTGGCCCGCCTCTTGAACGCTTCCGGGCAGGATATTACGGACACGAAAGTCACGCCCGTTCAGCTTGGGGAGCTTCTGGCCCTGCGCGATGCCGGGACCATCACCAACAACACGGCTAAAACCGTGCTGGTCGAGATGTTTGAGACGGGGCAGTCTGCCAAAGCCATCGTGGACGCCAAAGGGCTGGCCGCCGTGTCCGATGACACCGCCCTCGGCGCAGAAGTGGACAAAGTGATCGCCGCGAACCCGGACATCATCGCCAAAATCAAGGGCGGCAACGACAAAAGCAAAAACGCGCTCACGGGCCAGGTGATGAAAGCCATGAAAGGCCAGGCCCGCCCCGACGCCGTGAACCGTCTGATTGACGAAAAGCTGGCCGCGCTGTAGAAAGCCTCCATGCAAAACGCTCCCACAAACGCCTCACGAGACCTGATGACCAAAGTGCCTGCCGTCACGCTGGCTTTCTGGCTCATTAAAATCTGCGCCACCACGGTGGGTGAGACCGGCGGCGATGCCCTGTCTATGACGCTGAAGATGGGCTACGCGGTCAGCACGTTCATCTTTCTGGGCTTTTTCGTCGTCACACTCGCCGTTCAAGTCCGCGCCCATCGCTATCATCCGTTTGCGTACTGGGCCGTCGTCGTGGCGACTACCACGGTGGGAACCACGCTGTCGGACTATCTGGACCGCACGGCGGGGCTGGGCTATGTCTACTCGTCGCTGTTTGAGTTTTGCGCCGTGCTGGCCGTGCTGTTTGTCTGGCGGCGTGTGTCCGGCAAAATTGAGTTTGAGAACATCGCCACGCGCCGCGATGAGATTTTCTACTGGCTGACCATTCTGGTCTCCAACACACTGGGCACGGCGCTGGGGGACTTCACGGCAGACACCTCGGGTCTCGGCTTCGGAGGCGGGGCGCTGGTGTTCTCCAGCCTGCTGGCATTGATTGCTGTTGCTTACTACTTCACCCGTCTGCCCCCTGCCCTGCTGTTCTGGGCAGCTTATATCCTGACCCGGCCCCTCGGGGCAACGCTCGGCGACACGCTGACCAAGCCTCATGCCGTGGGCGGCTTCGGCCTGAGCCGTATCGCGTCTTCGCTCACCATCGCCACCCTGATGGTGGTCGGCATCCTGTGGACCATCCGCCGCGACCGCTCTCTGCCGCCCACCCCTGGCAGCGCCGTGACGTAGTGTTGCCACGGGTTGAAACCCGAGGCTTTTTAGTGCCCAGTGTCCTAGAGGACACAACAAACAGAGTAGGCTTGCTTTCGCCAATTCTTCCGTCCCCTGGACGGTGGGCCTTGCCAGCCTCGGGTTTTAACCCGTGGCAGACCTGTGGAGAAGGAGATGTTGGTGATGTTCACTCAAAGGCTTTTGGTTCTTTTCTCTTTGTGCGCCCTGGGCGCAACCCAGACGTGTCAGGCCCAGGGAGATTACACGACATCAACCTGGGCGGGCTGCAAAATTGAGGCACGGGCATATGTGGACCCGGTAGATCATAAGTCATCTCTTTATGATTTTGCAGTCGTAAACGCGAAGGATAGCCCAACGCACTGGGATGTGACTTTAGGATGGCAGGATAAGGACGCAACGAATCTGGAACATTACGCGGGAACCCTTTCCCGTGCCCAGAGCCGACTGCCTTACGGCAAAGCTAAAGAAACAGCGGTAAAAGTGACGCTCTGGCAGTATGCCACACTGGAAGAGCGCGTTACGTTTCACAACCTGGACCTCGCGCCGCTGGCGGATGAATATAAGCTAACGCCGGATGTCTCTCCGCGTGTCCTGGCGCTGGACTCGGCGGTCACAGCAACCACGCCGAGCGGCATCACAGTTACTTTGCCCGCGCAGCATGAAACCTTTCTTTCTATGTTTCACGTTTTCGCTGGTAACCCCAACGCCCTGTTTATCAAAATTGGAACCACGCCCAATCAGCGCGAAGCAGCACTGCCTCTGTCTCCGCTTTACCAGAAGTACCAGAAGCCGGTTCAAATCAAGCTGGACTGCGACCCGCCCAATTTTAACGTGTTTTACCAGGCCGATAATACCTATGATGCCATTGCGATAGGCTTGCCAAACCTGCGGACGGCGACGCATCTGGACACACTGACGCTGATCGTGCGGCAGCGGGTCAATTTGCAGCGTCTGCCAGTGAGCCTGCGCCTGCCGGTTTTCCAGCCCGTTAAGCGGGTGTTGGCAGGGAATTGATGCTGTCTGACAGACTGCGCTGGTCTTTGATACCGCCCGGCTGCCGCGTTTTGGTGGCTGTCTCTGGCGGGCCGGATTCGCTGGCGCTGCTGCACCTGTTGTGGGTCTGGGGCAAGGCGCATGATCTGTCGGGCGTGGTAGCGGCGCATCTAGATCACACATTCCGGGGGGCGGAGTCGGCGGCGGAGGCGGCGTGGGTGGCGGCGTGGTGCGCGGAGCGCGGGATTGCCTGCGAGTTCGGCACGGCGGATGTGGCGGCGTGGGCAAAGGCGAAGAAGGTCAGCAAGCAGGAGGCGGCGCGAGCGGCGCGGTATGCGTTTTTGGAGGCGGCGGCGGCGCGGGTCGGGGCGGACTGGATTGCGACGGGGCACACGCGGGACGACCAAAGCGAGACGGTGCTGATGAATGTTCTGCGCGGGACAGGCACGGATGGTCTGGCGGGCATTCCGGCGAAGTCGGGGCGGGTGGTGCGGCCCCTCCTGGATGTGTCGCGGGCGGAAGTAGAAGCGTACTGCGCGGCGCACGGGCTGGAGCCGCGCCGGGACCCATCGAATTTGGACGCCGAGGCATATACGCGGAACCGGGTACGATTGGAGCTGCTGCCGATGCTGGCGCGGGAATATAACCCGTCCGTGGCGGACGCGCTGGTGCGGCTGTCGGCGATTGCCAGGCGGGACAGTGACTATTTAGAGGCACAGGCGGCGGCGGCGCTGGCACAAGTGACAATGAGCCGGGCGGCAGACACGGTGGTGCTACACCGGATGGGGCTGGTGGGTCTGCATCCGTCGATGCAGCGGCGGGTGCTGCGTTTGGCACTGGCTGAGGTGCGCGGGACGGAGGCAGGGGTGACGTTTGAGCACATTGAAGCGGCGTGCCGGGCGGTTTCGGAGCCGGACGCAGCAGGCTTTGGGCTGACGCTGCCTGCGCCCGTGTGTACGCTGACGGTGCGGGGGCAGGCAATGACAGTGGCGCGGGCTGCCCCGGAGCCAACGGTTTCGCAGGTAGAGATCGCCCTTCCGATCCCCGGCACGGCGACGCTGCCGGGAAGCGACGGGGCGGTACGGGCGGGCTGGGAAGACGGCGCGGGAAGCGTGGGGCTGGACGCCGACGCCGTGGACCTGCCGACGCTGCATCTGCGGTTCTGGCGGGCGGGGGATAAAATCGACGCGGCAGGCATGGGCGGGCGGCACAAGAGGCTGTCAGATGTGTTTATCGATGCCAAAGTGCCGCGTGAGGAAAGAGGCAGAATCCTGCTGGTGGCCGACGGGCATGGGCTGCTCTGGGTTCCGGGGCACTGCATAAGTGGGCGGGCGCGGGTGACGGGGGAGGCGGGCAAGCGCCTTTTTCTATCCTGGGAAGGTATTATGTCTTCAGGCGTCGAATAAGCATGGTAGAGTGGAGAAGGCAATGACTTTGGGCAGACAATTAAACAGGAGCCAAGCGGCATTTACGCTGATTGAGCTGCTCGTCGTCATCGCCATTATCGCTATTATCGCCGCGATCATATTCCCGGTCTTCCAAAAAGTGCGTGAGAACGCCCGCCGCGCCTCCTGTCAGTCCAACTTGAAGCAGCTTGGGCTGGCACTCGCTCAGTACACCCAGGACAGCGATGAGCAGATGCCGCTGCTGGCCTATGGCACGACCGTGAGCTGGCGCGGGGCGATTTATCCCTATGTCAAAAGTCAGGGCGTGTACCGCTGCCCATCCAATTCGCTGAACACGCTCCAAACGGTTGACGACCCGCTGATGTTCACTGTGTCCTACGGGGCCAACGCCTCGGTGTTCTCTGCCCTGCCGCAGCCGGGGCTTGGCATCGCGGGTCAGGTCGTGACTTTGAACGATATTCAATCTCCTGCCCAGATGTTCACAATCGGCGAAAGCGACAGCCTGAAGTACCTGCTGAAAAACCCGCCCAATTCGCCGTTTTCCATGCCCAATTGCGCGAACTGCGAGCTTCCGGCGGGGGATGCCCGCACGGACCTGTTTGCCGGGCACACGGGCCGCAGCAACTGGCTCTTTGCCGACGGCCATGTAAAAGCATTGCGTCCCACGCAAACTTGTCTGGACACGGACGCCTGGGACCTCAGCAACAGCAATGCCGGGCAGCCGTGCAGCGCCAGCCTGCAATTCGCCCTGCTGGAAAACGAGCATTATTGGAGCCAGTCCAGCACGCCCTGATGTTATCGACCCCACCGGAGGCAACCCGCGCCATGATCTACGAATGCCCTCATTGCCATGCCCCGCAGGAAGCGGGCCACACCGCCTGCCCCGACTGCGGCGCCGAGTTCGACGGCCCCGTTCCTGAAGATGCCGTCCTGCCCACTTCTGCCGCCGCCGTCAGCCCGGCAGAGCCTGCCGCCGTGGCCCCGGAGCCGCTGCCGCAAACAGCCCTGGACACGTCCGGCCCGGTCGCCGAAGCCGCGCCGGTGGCGGAAACTGTGCCCGAAGCCGCGCCGCTCATTAAAGAGGCGCCGGTGAGGAATGCCGACCCGCCTGCCGCAGAGACCGTCACTCCGGCAGAACCGGCGCTGGAAACTGTGCGCCCCCCTGTTGAAGAGGAACCGTATCAACGTCCCGCGTATCAGCCGCCGTCCTATTCAACGACTCCTGCCTACACCCCGCCCCCGCTGCCGACCGGCGGCGCAAAGACATATACCACACGCCGGGCAGCCAGCCCGCTGCCGAAGATCCTGCTGATTGCCATTCCATTTGTGCTGCTGCTGGTTCTAGTTGGTTATCTGGTCTCGCGCACTCTGGATGGCGGCAGCGATGCGGCGGCAACCACACTGCCCGTCACTGCCCCCGTACCCCCGACGCCTGCCGCCGCACCCGTCGGCAGCCCCACGATCCTGGCTGGTGGCACGACAACGGCGGCAGATGACACGCGTGTCAAATGGCTGGCAGGCCGCTGGCGGGCCAGCAACTCGGATTTTTATGTCTTCAATGCCAGCGGCAGCGGCTCCCAGGGCAGCGTCTCCGGCAAGCTGCCGACCCAGGATTTCCTGTGGCGCATTGTCGGCAATCAGCTAATGCTGTACGGCGCTCCCAAAGACCAAGAAGTGCGCTTCAGCGTCGGCCCGGACGACAGCACTGTGTACCTGCGCGACAGCAGCGGCAAAGCGGTGCCGTTCACCCGCGAAGTGCAGAGCGAGGCAAAGACCCCCTAGCTTCCAACAGGGGGCTACCAGCCGTTCTGCCACTGCTGCCGGCTGTATCCCTTGAAGCCGTAGCAGCGGACAATCTGCACCGTGCGGATAGGGACTGTATAGGGCGGGCGGCGATAGGCCAGAAACGGCTTTTGCGGCTCGACGCGGGTGAAGACGGCCCGCAGGTCGTCAAAATGGTCCTGCGTGTCGGTGTCGTTGAGAAATATGGCGTCGCGGCCTATGAGCTTGTCCGGGTTCTCCCAGAACAGGTACTGGCTGGCCTTGTAATTTAGAAACAGGGCATACGTCTCGGGATGGCTCGGCAGATAAAACGCCGCTTCCGAGGGCATCCGGTAGTTGATGCTGAATATGAAGGGGTCCGTGCCCATTGCCTGCCGCTCCGCCTGCACCCGCGTGGCAAGCTGCCGCCAGCCGTACAACTCGTTGGTGCGGTCATCGGCGGCGTGCGGGAACTTCAGGCCGGCACTGTACAGCAGCCCCGGAAACAGCGCGGCCCCGGCCAGCATAGCGGCCAGACCGATTCCTACCCCAACCCAGGCGCGGCCCAGCGCCCGCCCCCACCCCGCCTGACCCTCCCATAGCCGCACCCACACTACGGCGACGGCAATTAGCCCGGAAATATAGGCCGCGACCGCCCAGTTGCCTTCCACTTTGGAATGCAGGGCCGTAGCGACGATGGCCGCAAACGGGACGGCACTGGCACACCACAAAAACAGCGCGTTATCATTGCCTGATCTGGCCTCTTTAGCACCGCGCCACACGCCGTCGTATAAAGTGTATAAGTACGTCAGAAACACAAGCGGCGACAGCAGCAGCGCCTGATCTCCGAGAAAGCGGCCCACCCACTTGAGGCCGTCGTGACCGGAGCCGCGTGAGGCCATCGCGTGCGCGTGTATCCAGAAGGCGTTCTGATGGGTGTGGTTCCACCAGAGAAACGGCGCGAAGATAGCAAGGGCCAGCAGCCCGGCAAGATACGGCTGCGGGCGGGCCAGCCAGCGGGCGCGGGCGGTCGGGGACAGCAGAACGAACAAAAAGATGCTCGCCAGCAGGGCCAGCGCGTTGAGCTTGGCCTGTGCGGCAAGCCCTGCCAGCACGCCTGCCCCGAGCCACCATCCCCAGGTGGGCCGGTCGGTCAGCGCCCGATGGGTCACAAACAGCGCCGCCGCCCACAGGGCAAGCTGCACCGGATCCTGCGTCATCAGCACCGCCCCGGCAGCGAAGAGCGGCACGACAGCGGCAAGGACGACAGACAGCAGCGCGACTTTTGCTCCGTAGAGACGTTTCGCCAGCAGATAAATAAAGACGGAAGCAAGCAGGGCGCACACGGTCGCCCCGGCGCGGACGCCCAGCTCATTCGTGCCAAGCAGCATGGTAAAGAAGCGGATAACCGGGGCCATCAGCGGCGTGTTGTCGTAGTATCCCCAGTCCAGATGGCGCGACCACTGCCAGTAGTAGGCTTCATCCTGCACCAATTCGTGCTGACCGTCGTACCAGAAACGAAAGAGTGTCAAAAACAAGAGCAGGCCGCCCGCCGCGAGATCGGAGCGATCCATGCGGCGAACGGCCTGTGTCGGTGGATTATGGGTAGTGTTCTGGATCATCAAATCTTAAACAGCGAGTCGCTGATTGGTTGGTTAACGCGGATATTCTGGTACACCGTGGCCCCGGCCAGCTTGTTCTGAGCGTTGTACAGCTCCACGCGGGTCGGGACATAGATGCCGGGCGCGACCTGCTGCGGGTTCTTGTAAAGAAACCACTTGGTAAACTTGCCCTGACGGTCGTAATTATACCGCTGGGTGGTGATACGTGTCTTGGGGTCAATCCAGATCAGATCATAGGCGGTTTCGCTGGCCTGCTTGGGCTGCACTTTATAGCAGAGCAAACCATTCTCTCGGCGCTGAAATGTGATGTTATAATCGCTGAGAAGCTCCGGTGGAACCAGGCCAAAGTCAAGAAGCGTCTGCCGCTTGCCGGGAGCGCCGGTCGTGTCCTGCACCTTATGGACAAAGGGGGCCACGGTCAGCTTTTGATTGCCATTGATAATATAATACCCGGTAGCGATATGGGGAATGTTTGCTTCGATGCGAAGCATTCCCGGCTGCTTGTAGGCCAGCGTCCCGCGATGAAGGCGGTAGGCCAGCGCGATGTCGCCGGGGATTTTCTTCAGCTCGTCCTGATTTTCGGTTGTAATCGTACTGGACGCCTGCAGTGTTTTGACATTCCTGGAAGTCAGCGTATAAATATCCGGCGCGGCCTGTGCGGACAGAGCAGGCACAGCGAGAAGCGCGGGCACTAAATAGGGGTAAAGGCGAAAAGCCATCGGGAGTGTTCTCCTGAGAATACGTGTTTCTAAAGTATACGACACTTATAGGACACTTTCAGCAGATTATTGGTTCCCGCGACAGGCTTAATGATAGCAGGAAATCGAGGGGTTGAAAACCCCTCGCTAGATGAGGCGTCCTTTGGACGAAGGAAATTTGGAGCCTGCTGCGATTGGCATACTCTTCCACCCGGAGGGTGCTTCTCCCAGCGAGGGACTCTCAATCCCTCGATCTTTTCTCGGCCCTCGGCGACTACGAATACTATACACTATGACAATGATGGACACACACGCGCTGCGCGTTTTGGAATTTGAGGCGATCCGCAAACAGCTTGCGGCGCAGACAGCCTCGTCGCTGGGGCGGGAGCGGGCCGAGGAGATGGCCCCTTCGGACTGGCTGCCGCAGGTGCAGGCACGGCTGGATGAAACTACCGAATGCCGGACACTGATTAGTGCCCGTGGCAACCTGCCGCTCGGCGGGGTCACGGACATCCGGCCCCTGATTAAAGCCGCTGACATTGGGGCAACTTTGGAGCCGCATGGACTCATAGATATTCTCGGGGCGGCGTCGGCGTCGCGCTCTTTAAAGCTGTACCTGCAAAAGCTGGCGATGGACTACCCGATTATGGCCGAGCGGGCTGCCGGGCTGGGGCAATTCCCGTCGCTGGAATCGGAAATCAGCGCCTCTATCGGCATCAACGGGTTTGTGCTGGATTCGGCGTCGCCCGATCTGGCGCGGATACGCTCGCAGCGCAAGACGGCTTCGCACCGGATGACCGACCGGCTGAACGGCATTCTATCCGGGCCGCTCAAGGCCATGCTGCAAGACTCAGTGATCGTGCAGCGCGGCGACCGTTACTGCGTGCCCGTCAAGGCCGAGCATCGCG
>CAXUKS010000076.1:0-10983 GCA_964251675.1 uncultured Armatimonadales bacterium | reverse complement strand
TCAATCCGTGGCCGCAATCCGTGGCCGCAATCCGTGGCCCCTCCTGCTGGAACGGAGGCAAGAACTAAATGACCCTGGCACGAAAAAGGCCGGACGCTCAAAAGAGCGCCCGGCCATTGGCCTGTCGATCCGTGCTCAGCCTGTCGATCCGTGCTCAATCGGTTGCCACGGCGACCAGCAGGCAGACATCGTCGCGGACACCGCTTTCGGCGAAGCGGTCCACGCTGTCAATCAGCGACAGGGTGAGGGCCTCGGCCTGCGCGGCGGCGTCCTCTGCGGGCGCAAGGTCCTGAGCCAGCAGGGCGGCGATGCCTTCCAGCTCCAGCATATTGGCGCGGGACGGCCCGGCTTCCGTCAGCCCGTCCGTAAAGAGAGCCACGCCATCACCGGGGCACAGCAGGGTTTGTGCCTGCGTGAAGGCTGCGCCAGGAAACGCTCCCAGCACCGGGCCGGTCGGATCCAGCATCTCGACCTGCCCGGTAGAAGCGCGGCGCACCAGCCCCGGCTCCTGACCGCAGTTGACATAGCGCAGCAGGCCGGAGGACGCATCATAGACGCCGACAAACAGCGTGGCAAAGCCAGTCAGCAGGCCGTTCTCGGCAAGAATGCCATTTAGATTGATCACCGCCTGTGCGACTGTCTGCCCCAGGTACAGCGTCGCCCGAAGCATATTGCGGACGGTGGACACCTGCGCGGCGGCGGCCAGCCCCTTGCCCGACAGGTCGCCGACCACCAGCGCCGTGCAGGTCGGGCTGATGGGAAACACGTCGTAAAAGTCCCCGCCCACCCCGGCCTCGTCCAGCGCGGCTTCGTAGTATTTCCCCAGCGCCAGCCCTGGCACGGAGGCGGGCAGGGGCGGCTGAAGCGCCTCCTGAAGCTGGGTCGCAATCCGGTGTTCGCGCAGGCGTACCCGCGCATCGGCCATTGCCGTTCGCATCAGGGTCGCCACCGCTTCCGCCAGCGCGATTTCATCCGGGGTCCAGCGGCGCGGGGCATCCGCCATCGCCACAACCAGCGCCGCTGTCAGCACCCCTTTTTCGCGCAGCGGCAGGCGCAGCAGCGAACGCAGGCGCAGGCGGCGCAGCAAACTGGCGGTCATCGGGTCAAAGCCCGCCGCCTCTGTGTCGGAAACAATGTAAGCCTCGCTGCCGATGTACAGGTCCCCGGCGAGACTCGGCACTTCAGCCAGCGCGTACCGCTGGGCAATGGGCAGACAGTCCGGGCGGTAGTATTCCGTCGTGACCTCGGAGATACCCTGCACAGGCAGGTACTGGGCGAAATAACAGCGGTCCGCCCCCAGCGCCTCCGCCAGTGCATTGACCGCCACCTGCTGGATTTCGGCGGGGTCGTCCGTGCCGCGAATAGCTTCGCCAATCCGGTTCAGCAGGGCCTCGCGCTCGGCCCGCCGCCGCTGCTCTTTTTCGGTTTCCCGCCGTGTGTCCTCCGCCTGACGGCGAGCCGTGATATTATGAAAATACACCGACAAACCGGCGGGCGAGGGATACGCCCGCACTTCAAACCAGGCCAACAGCGGAGCAAAATACTCTTCAAAGGAAACGGTCACGCCTTCCCGCATGGCGCGGTAGTATTGCTGCTCAAACTGAGAACCAACGGCTTCTGGAAATTCGGTCCAGACAGTTTTGCCCATCAAATCATCGCGCCGTCGCGCTAAAATCTGTTCGGCATGGGCATTGACATAAGTAAAGCACCAGTCCCGGTCCAGCGCAAAAAACGCATCGCCGATGCTTTCCAGAATTTCCGAGGCTCGGTCACCCGCTTCACGGAGCGCCTCATCTGCCTGCCGACGCTCGGTGGCGTCGCGCAGGATTTTGGAAAAGCCGCGCAATCTGCCGTCCTCATGGAACAGGCCCTCCATGACGCCGTCCGCCCAAAACCGCGTGCCGTCTTTGCGAAGATGCCAGCGCACATCCATCGCCCGCCCCTCGTCCGCCGCCCGCGTCAGCTCCAGGGCCGGACGGTCCTGTGCCCGGTCCTCGGGCGTAAAAATCAGGTCTATCGGCTTGCCCAGCACATCGCTTTCTTCATAGCCGAGAATGCGCTGCGCCCCGGTGTTCCAGCTTTGAATACACCCTGCCGGGTCCAGCAGGATCATGGCATAGTCGCGTGCGCCTTCGACGAGCAGCGTGAACCGCTCCTCGGCCTCACGCCGGGCAGCCTCCGCGCCGCGCTCTGCGGTGACATCTTCCAGCGCCAGCAGGACCATGGTCGTGTGGTTGCCGGGCCGGTACAGCTTGCGCCCGTTCAGCCGAATGGTTTTCGTGCCGACACCGGGAAAGTCATAGGTGACTTCAAACCCTTCAAACGCGGCCTCCTGAGGCAGCACCTCTTCCAGCAGGCGCCGCAGCACGGGGATGTCCCACTGGCCGTCGCCCAGAGCGTAGACAAACCGGCCCACCGTGGCGGCCTCGTCGGTGGCAAAGGTCTGGTAGAATGCCCGGTTGGCGGTGACGACGTTTAAAGTGGCATCCAGCACCAGAAACGGCTCACGCCCGGTGTCCAGAATGCTTTGGAGAAATGCCTGCGCGGCTTCGGCGACCTGCGTTTTTTCTTGTTCGGCCTGAAGCTGCATGGTAAATTGTGTTTCGCTTGAAGTGTCGGACATGGCGGATGGGGCAAAAAGCAGGCGGGCAAAAAATCGCGCCTCTCTGTTATTATAACGTTATTATAACACACAATGCCCGCTCGGGTTCCTTCGCTAGTCTCCCCCTCCAGCAATGCAGGACTCTGGCCGTTCCAAGCCGAACACTCACTTATGTCAAACACACTTCTCAAAGCCGCCTGCCTCGGGGCAGTCGCCGGAATGCGAAGCATGGGCGCTCCCGCCTTGCTCGCCACGCACCTGACCCGCGCCGGGCATTTGCAGCCCGCCGCCTTGACGCAGTCGCCATTAAAGTGGCTCGGCACACCCCGCGCCGCTCTGATCTTTCAGTGCCTCGGTGCGGGCGAGATTATTGGTGACAAGCTGCCCAAAACCCCATCGCGTCTGGACCCCGGCCCGCTCTTTGGCCGCGCCCTGTTCGGCGGCCTCTGCGGAGCCGCGCTGTGCCTGGATGCCGAGGAGTCCCCTACCCTCGGAGCCATACTCGGGACGGCCAGCGCCGTCGCCTCGGCGTTCGCGTTTTACCACCTGCGCCACAGCCTGACCTACGACATCGGCCTGCCCGATCTGCCGGTCGCCCTCGCCGAAGACGCGCTGGCCTACGGCGGCGGCTGGAAGGCGCTGACCGCTGGCACAAACTGACCCGGCCCCTCCCCTGTCAGGGGAGGGTGAAGACAAGAGGCAGAGGCCCCGTTGACCCGGCCCTGCCTTTTCGGGTATACTTCCCTGTTGTTTACAGGCGAAAGATGGCGAGAGCGACGGGGGAGCAATACGTTTTGACCGTGTTTGACTCGCCTCAAGGACCCTGGCTTTAGGATTAGTTCTTTAGTGGAGCGTTAGGTGGGCTTGCGAAGGCGCACGAAAAAGAGGTTTTGGAAACCTTTTGTCGCCCGAACGAAGTGCGTTTTGCTTTATTAGGATGAAATGCTTATTTTGATTCAGTTCGTGGCACAATAATCTTGTGAATACGGAGAGCGTCAAAACTTACAAAGCGTACTTATTTCGTCTCTACCCTACAAAGGCACAGGAAACGGCTTTGAACGCGGCCCTGTCTACCCTGCGGCACGTTTACAACAGCCTCCTGAATGAGCGCAAGTTTTTTTACGAGACAACGGGCAAAGGCATTAGCCAGTACGCCCAGCAGAAGCATTTTGCCAAGTGGCGCAAGCAGTTTCCCGAACTCACTGAGGTTCACAGCCACCTGCTCCAAAACGCCGCCCTGCGTGTCAATCTTGCCTATGCGGGCTTATTTCGGCGCGTGAAAGCAGGGAATAACCCAGGCTTTCCTCGCTCCAAAGGAGAAGGCCAGTACGACAGCCTCGGTTTCCAGCAATGGGGAAATGGCATCTCGCTCAAGCGCGGTAACTTGTTTGTTTCCAAGATTGGCGAGATCAAAGGCAAGTTTCACCGCCAGTTAAAAGGAACGCCTAAGACGGCCACCGTTCGGCGGCGCGGCGATACAAATAATCCCAGATGGTTTGTTTGTATCACCTGCGAGATGCCTACCGAAGCCCTGCCGCCTTGTACGGACAGCATCGGCCTTGATGCGGGCCTGAACTCGTTCATGGCCTTGTCCAATGGCGAGTTCATCGGCAACCCGCGCTTCTTTCGCAAGGACGAGAAGGCACTGGCGAAGGCGGGCAGGAAGCAAGCCAAAACTGCCAAAGGCTCCAAACAGCGCAAAAAGGCCAACAAAATGCTTCGGCGCATTCACGAGCGCATTAGAAACCGTCGCCATAATTTTGTGCATCAAACAGCGCGGCGTCTAGTCAACCGCTTCGGTGTGATTGTCGTAGAGAAACTCAACGTCAAGGGCATGCTGAAGAACCATTGCCTCGCTAAGTCCATCAGTGACGCAAGTTGGTCACAGTTTCGGAACGTCCTCACGCAGAAGGCTGAAAGTGCCGGGCGGGAGGTTATCGCGGTCAACCCGGCCTATACGTCCCAGGATTGTCACGCCTGCGGATACCGGGCAAAGAAAACACTCAAAGAGCGTTGGCACTTTTGCCCAAACTGCTCTGCTTCTTTAGACAGGGATACCAATGCCGCAATCAACATCTTGCGACTCGCAGCAGGATTACAACTCGCAACGGGATAACGTCGCGTCGGCTGAAAGAAGCCGTAGAAGCCCCCACGCTTTAGCCGGGGGAGTTATCACGACCAAAGTAGGTCTGGTACAGCTAGGCTGTGCCAAAAACCAGGTGGACGGCGAGGAAATGCTGGGGGCGCTGGCCGGCTTTGGCCCGGCGGGCGGCGAGGGCGTACAATTCGTGGCTGATAAGCGCGATGCGGAGGTGCTGATTGTCAACACCTGCGGCTTTATCGGCCCGGCCAAAGAGGAAAGCATTAATGCCATCCTGGATGCCGTCCGGCGCAAGGAGCGCGGGCAGGTGTCTAAAGTCATCGTCACCGGCTGCCTGGCCCAGCGGTACGGCGCGGAGCTGGCGAAAGAAATCCCGGAAGTGGATGCGTTCCTCGGCATTGAAAGCGCCCCTGCCGTCGGCAATGTCGTGTTCGGCGCACGGCCTGCCTCGGTGAACCTCGTCGAGCAGGTCGCCGAAAAATATCCCCTGGTTCCCCGCGCCCGGCTCCGGGCGACGGCGACTCCCTGGACCGCCTACCTCAAAATCTCTGAAGGCTGCGACCATGCCTGCACGTTCTGCGCCATTCCCGGCATTCGCGGGCGGCATCGCTCCAAGTCCATTGAGCGGCTGGTCGAAGAAGCGACTCAGCTTGCCGCGTCTGGCGCGAAGGAGCTGAACTTAGTCGCGCAGGACACCACGGCCTACGGCATGGATTTGTACGGGCGGCTGGCCCTGCCCGAACTTCTGCGGGCGCTGGCGGGCGTGGCGGGCATCGCTTGGATACGCCTGCTTTACTGCTACCCCACAATGGTGCGTCAGCCCCTGATTGACGCCCTGCGCGAATTGCCCACGGTCATCCGCTATATTGATATGCCCCTGCAGCACGGCGACGACGGGATGCTCAAAGCCATGAAGCGCGGCGGCTCGGTGGAGCAGTACAAGCGGCTGTTCGGCAAAATGCGCGACGCCCTGCCCGATTTAGCCCTGCGGACGACGTTTCTGGTGGGCTTCCCCGGCGAGACCGACGCGCAGTTCGAGCGCCTGGTGGACTTCGTGCAGCAGATGCGCTTTGACCGCGTAGGCGTGTTTACCTATTCCGCAGAAGAAGACACGCCCGCGTTTCTGCTTCCGGGTGCCGTTCCCACCAAAGTCATGCGTGCTCGCCGCGATGCGCTGATGGCCGCGCAGCAGCCTCTTTCTCTCGACGCAAACGCCGCTTGGGTGGGCCGGACGCTGGACGTGCTGGTCGAGTCCCGGCGCGGCGAGGACGCCGTAGGCCGCTCATTCCGCGACGCGCCCGAAATTGACGGTTCGGTGACACTGACGAACTGCGACGTTGCACCGGGCACGTTTGTCCGGGCGCGTGTCATCGGCGCACAGGCGTATGATTTGACGGCTGTGGCCGAGCCAGCCTCTGGGAATTGACACTTTACGCGTAATGCGTTAAACTGTACGCATTATGCGTAAAAATTTGCTGGACGCGCTGTTTCCACGAACGCGGCAGAACATTCTGGCTGCGCTGCTGCTCTCCCCAGAGCGGCGTTGGTATCTGAGCGATTTAGCGCAGCACTTGAAAGTCAGCCCGTCCAGCCTTCAGCGGGAGCTGGCTTCGCTTGCGGAAGCAGAGGTGGTGTGCCGGGAAGCAGATGGGAAGCGGGTGTACTTCTGGGCCAATCCGGAGTTTCCGTTGCTGCCCGATCTGCAAAGCATTTTTGCCAAGACCGTCGGCCTTGCGGATAGGCTGCGGGAGACACTCGCGCCATTTGGGGATGAGATTGAAGCTGCGTTTGTTTTCGGCTCCGTCGCACGGAGAGAGCGGACGGCGCAGAGCGATGTGGATGTGCTGATTGTAGGCAGTGTTGCCATGACGAAGCTGGCTTTGCCGCTTCGGGACCTGGAACGGACGCTTCAGCTTCCAATAAATGTCACTCACTACACGGCCTCAGAGTTTCAGGACAAACGACGGCAGGGAAACCATTTTCTGAACACGGTCTTGCAGGAGCAAAAAATCTTCCTGAAGGGGTCTGAGCATGAGCTGGCAATCGCTGACAGCGAGCAAAAAGGTGAAAGCGCACACCACGAGCAAGAGGGAGTTGGATGACCTGCGAGCCGTCATTGAGCGCGACCTTACGGATGCCGCCGTTGTTGCCCTTTCCTCAGATCGGCGTTTTGCCACGGCTTACAACGCGGCCTTACAGACGGCCATAATGGCAGTTGTGTGTGCGGGGTATCGCACATCGGGCATAGGCCATCACCAGACAACTTTGAGGCTGCCGAACTAGCTCTGGGGCCAACCAGCGCAACGCTGACCGTTTATTTTGACACCTGCCGACGCAAGCGCAACACGGTGGATTACGACCGCGCTCATGTCGCCACCGAAACCGAAGCCGCCGAGTTGGTGACGCGGGCCAAAGAATTTTTGACCTTGACCGAAGCCTGGATTTCGCAAAATTATCCAGCATTTTAATTTATTACCGCTTATAGCCACACGTTATAACCACAAGGAGACCGCATGGCGACCACCCGCACCGACCGAAAACCTGCCGCCAAAAAAGGCGCGGCGCAAGCCGAACGGCAGGACCCGACCGAAACTCTGGCCTCTGAAATACTGAACACGCTCCTGCACCGTGCCCTCGTGCGGCTTGGCGAGCCGGCCCGGCCTGCCGAAATTGCGCGAGAAACCGATGACGACGCCATCACGCCCGCACTCGCCCGGCGGCAGATGGAAACGCAGTCCCGGCGCTTCGTGGCCGTGGACCGGCGCTGGGACATCACTAGCCGCTACCTGGATAAAACTCGCCCAACCGAGCGCATTCTGGAAGAGCTGATCTCAGTTTACGGCGGCCCCATCCCAACCGACGATGTGGCGGGCGAATTAGGACAGATCACAGGCCGCGAATCCGTGGCCTTTGCCGAATCCGCGCCGCGCCTGCTGCGCGGCGGGGCGTTCTTTCCCGTCGCGGGCGGCCTCGCCTATGGCCTGCGCTCCTGGCTGCTGGACCTGACCTCGGAAAAAGAGGCCGACCTGCTGTTTTACAATTACCTGACCCCTGACCTGCTGGCCCCCTTCCGGGCGTCTGCCAAAGGACTGGACTGGGACAATGCAGTGGAAGCGGCGCAGGCCGTGGTCGCAGCAGGCGGCGGGCAGCCGGTGGATAACCGCATCGTGCAGTATTTCGCGTGGACGGCGCAGGGCGAGGATTTCGACGGAGCGGCACTGTATGCCGCGATGGCAACCCAGCGCGAAGTGTTTCTGGCCCTGCCGGAGCATCGCTGGCTGCTCCGCGAATCGCTTGCTCCCGTGCAGGCCGTCTGGCGCACGCTGGCCGAGCAGGCCGCCGCAATGGCTCCTGAAGAGCCGGTGGCCGAAGTCGCGGTGCCGGTGGCGGACAGCCCTGCCAAACCCCTGGAAGTCACTGCCGAGGATGCCGAAGAGCTGGACAGCTACTTTGACGGCCACGAAGACATCATCCGGGTTCCCGATCTGCTCACGCAGGTGTTTGAGGTGCGCCCCGGCGGCTCCACTTTCGCCGCCGACACCGAGACGCTGACCACCTGGCTGCGCTCCCGCCCGGATCAGTATGTGTGGGTGGGCAATGACCGCTTCCGTGCGCCCGGCACGCTGCCGCCCTACCTGGGACAGCTTCCTGAGTCGCTGACGTTCCCCGCCCTGCCCCGCTTTGAGACCGATGACGGCGAGGTTCTGGACCAGATGCTCTCGGATGAAGCGTTTGACGGCGCTTTGAAGGCCGAAATTCTGGACCCTGTCGCGCAGGACGTCAACGACCAGGAGCCGGCGGAAGTAACCGCCTGGCCGGAAGGCGTCTCCGGCGAATCGTCCCGGCTGCGGCTGGTACTGAAAGCCCATCACAAGGAAATCGGCACATTCCCACTGGCACAGGTCCCGCCCGGTTTTTTCCCGACCGCCCCCGCGATTGTGGAGCTGACCCTGCGCGATGCACACGACGGCGCCTATCCTATTTATGTGGATGACAGCGTGCAGCTTGTCTACGGACTGTTTGAAGCCTACGAGAATATCGCCGCCGAGTCGGGCGCGGTTTTCACACTCGCCAGAACGGACGATCCCGCTGTGTACACCTTCGCCACCGAAGGCGAAACCGACAGCGGCGTGTTCGTCTCCCCGGCCCGCATGACAGAGCTTCAGGCGATGCGGACCGAGCTGGAAGAAGGCACGGCCCTGTCCACCTATGACATCGTGCGCCGCATTCTGGCCCATTATCCGAAGGGCTGCCCCTTCCTCACCCTCTTGACCGAGGTGAACCTGGTGCGCCGGACGCCGCGCCGCCTGCTGGCAAGCGTCCTGAGCGGCTACAGCGCGTTCTACAGCCGCGCTAAAGGCTGGTCGTTCGACCCGAAAAAAGAGCCTGAAGGCTTCAGCGACGACAAGGCGGAGTTTATTCTCGGCAAATAGCAGACACAAAAAAGAGGGGGCGCAGCAAACGCTGCGCCCCCGTTTTTTTGACAGTTGGCATGATTTATGCAGTTTAGGTACAAAGGCAACATTTCGCACCTGCTTTTCTTCATTCGTCTTTCTTCACTCACATTTTTGGGCCGAAGTTTTTTCCCGAAAGTCATCACCCTATGCTTCAAAGTCTTCACTCCCTCCGTCCCGGCGTCCGCACGCTGGGCACAGCCGCCGCGCTGACGCTGGCACTGGCTGGAATCAGTTTTGCTGCGCCCGTGCGGCCTCTGCATTCCTTCAATGGCAATGACGGCACCCAGCCAAGCAACGGATTGGTCGTCGCCCCCGACGGCTCCCTGTACGGCGATACGGATCACGCCCTCAGCGACAGCACCAACCACACCATCACCGACGTGATCTTTAAAACCCGGCCGGACGGCAGCGGCATTCAGCTTCTGCATACTTTTCCGGGTACGTCTTCCTCCGGCGCAAACAGCGACGGCAGCGCCCCGAACCGGCTGCTGCTGGTGAGCGGCTTTCTGTACGGCACAACCTACACCGGCGGCACGAACGGAACCGGGGTCATTTTTAAGATGGACACCACCGGCGGCAACTTCCAGATTTTGCACGCCTTCGGCCCAAGCGGCGCACAGAACACGGACGGCGCAGGAGCATCCTCCGGCCTCACTCTCGGCCCCGACGGCGCCCTCTACGGCGTGACCTTTGCGGGGGGCACGGGCGGCGGCGGGGGCGTCTACAAAATCAGTCCTGACGGCAGCGGCTTCCAGGTGCTGTATGCGTTTACCTCGTCTTCCAGAGTAAGCACAGGATACCAGCCAAATTCTAGCCCGGTGTTTGGCAGCGACGGCTCCCTGTATGGAACCACCCAGGCAGGTGGAACAAATGGCAATGGCACCGTGTACAAACTGTCCGGCAGCCTGACCCTCAGCGCACTGCACAGCTTTGACAGCGTGGGCGGGTTTGCGCCCTTCGGCGTGATTTACGGCACGGACGGCAATCTCTACGGCACAACGTTTGCTGGCGGACCCAGCAGTTCCAACGCAGGCGGCACCTTGTTCCAGCTCACCCTGGGCGGTACGTATCAGGTCATTCACAGCTTTACGACAGGAGCTGGCCAGGTCGCTATTCCCCTGACGCCTCCCACGGAAGCTCCGGACGGCACGCTGTACGGCGCGACTAACGGCGGCGGCACGGCGGGCCTCGGCGTCATTTATCAGGTCAACAAAGACGGAACCAATTTCCAGGTGGCCGGCAGTCTAACGCAGACCACCGGTGTCAGCATCAGCGGGGCGCTCACCATTGCCAATCGCAAAGTGTTTGGCACAGCACAAGGCGGCGGCGCCTCCTCCAGTGGCACCCTGCTTTCGCTGGCTCTGCCCTCGGTGTCCCATCTGCTGTGGGGCAACACCAGCGGAGAAGCCGCACTCTGGACCGTCCAGACCACCGGCGCCTTCCACGATGACGCCCACTACGGACCCTACCCCGGATGGAGCGCCAAAGCACTCGCCGACACCCCAGCCGGACCCGTCCGCCTTCTCTGGGGCAGCACCAGCGGAGAAGCCGCACTCTGGACCGTCCAGCCCGACGGCTCCCTCCATGACGACGCCCACTACGGACCTTATCCCGGATGGAATGCCATCGCCCTGAGCGCCGGACCCGATGGACGCACGCACCTTCTGTGGAACCACGCGCCCGACAACAAAATGGCCCTCTGGAACTTCCAGACCCCCGGCGCCGCGAGCGGTCCCTACCAGAACCTGCAGTACGGTCCCTACCCTAACTGGCAGGTCAGAGGCGTGGCGACGGGCGGCGACAACGTCACCAATGTCATCTGG
>CAXUKS010000075.1:0-11383 GCA_964251675.1 uncultured Armatimonadales bacterium | reverse complement strand
ACCGAAGAGGCAGGGACGCATGGTGTTCTCCGAAGGCAAAATAAGGCAGAGCGCCTGGCACTGAGCGCATTGAGAACACAATAACATGGGCGGCGGGGTTTGTCAAGGCTTTTCCACTATTTTTGCATGATAAATGCAAAGCCTGTCAGATTGCTGGCAAGTCTGCTGGACAATCAGGCAGGGTTTTGTGTTATAATGTAGAAAACATGGCTGACTCTGACACAATACACGCTGCCGTCTCTGACCAGGACGCGCCGCCGACACGCCGCTTTATGGAACCCAGAGCCGGGGACGGCGAAGGCCGGGCACTGACACTGAAGGCGGTTCCGGGCATGGGAACCGTATCGGCGCCGAATGCCGGGCGGCTGCCGCTGCTGCTGGAAGTGCGCGGACGGGCGCTCAGGCCCGGCGCGAAGCGGCCTCCGCTCAACATCGCCCTGGCGATTGACCGCTCGGCGGCGATGGCGGGGGAGCCGCTGGAATTTGCCAAGCGGGCCTGTGCCTATGTGGTGGACCTGCTGGAGCCGGATGATTTTCTGAGCATTGTGGCGTTTGAATCCGACGCGGATATCATCGTACCCGCCCGGCGCGTGCGCGACCGGGCGCTGGTCAAGGACTACGTGCAGCGGCTCTCGACGGGGCGGACGGCGGACATCGCCGAAGGACTGCTGGCGGCGTGCCGGCAGGCGGCTTCGGTGCGGACTTCCCGGATGATCAGCCGGGTGCTGCTGCTGACCGAAGGCGGCCTGGCGCTGACAGGATCGGTGGCAGAGCGGCTGCGCGGGCAGATGGCTGAGCAGAGGGCGCGGGGGCTGACCGTCTCGACGTTCGGCGTCGGCACGGCCTACAGCGAGGGCCTGCTGTCTGCACTGGCGTGGGCAGGCGGCGGCAGTTTTTATGACGTGCCGCGCCCGGAGCGCATTCCTGATGCCTTCCGGCGCGAGATGGAGACGGCGACGCGCACGGTGGCCGCCGGGGTGCGTTTGCGCCTGTCGCTGGCGCGAGGCGTCTCGGTGCACGAAGCGTCGGGGCATGCGCCGGTCTTCGGGCCGCGCTCCGCAGAGGTCGGGATGGTGGATGTGGAAGGCGGCTCGGGCGTCGCTGCGCTGTGGGAACTGGAGCTGACGGCGCGGCCTCCGGGGACGTACCGGATTGCACAGGCCGAGGTGCTGTATGAGGATGCTTGGACGGGGCGGCAGGAAAAAGCAAGCGCCGACGTGGTGGTGGAGTTCACCGAGGGCAGCGGGCATCCGGGCGCGGGCCTCGACGGGCGGGTACAGTCCGAGCGCGAGATCGCGCAGGCAGGGGTGACGCTCAGCGAGACACTGGCCGCGCTGCGCGGGGGACGCCTGGACCGGACGGGGGCGCTGAGTGCCCTTCAGGACACAAAAACGCTGATGCTGGACCGGGGCCGTCTGGCGCAGGCACAGCGGATCACGCAGGCGATGCAGGAGATTGAGGCGGGCGGCGCAGTAGAAAAAACGCTGACCGGCACGGTGACGGCCCTGGCACAGGGACGGATGCGCTAACAACGGACACACGAAACGATTTGAAAAACTACTACGCGATCTTAGAAGTGCCGGTCGGCTGCCGACTGGAAGAAATCCGGCAGTCGTATCATCGGCTTTTGCAGGAAAACATGGACAGCGAGGACTCTTTCGCTGATCTCAAGGAAGCCTATGAAGTGCTGACGACACCCGAGCGGCGCGAAGAGTACGACCGGGCCGCCTGGGGGGAAACGTTTGGCGGCAGCGCAGGCGAGCCGGTGTCCGTGCCCCGGCTGACCTCGCCGACAGGGCGCTGCCCGATGGGAATTGACGCGCAGTGTCCGGTGCTGCAGGGACGGCTGATCGCTTCGGATAAATACTGCCCGGAGTGCGGCTTTTTGCTGGCGGGGCTGGATGCCGACGGGCCGCTGCCCGAAGCCGCCCCGGCCCGGCAGGTGTGGCTGGAAGAGCCAGGCGGGCAGACGCACCGCCTGCGGACGGGCCTGAACATCGTGGGGCGCGAAGGCGCGGACGTTCTGCTGCCCGACAAGACGGTGTCCCGGCAGCATGCCCGGCTGGATGTCGGCACGGACGGCGCGGTGACGGTGGAAGACCTGAGCAGCACCAACGGCACGGCGGTGGGCGGAGACCGGCTGGTGGCCCATGTCCTGCGCCGCCTGAGCGGCGGGGACACCCTGCGCTTTGGCAGTGTCGCTGTCATCCTCCGGGTGGCCGCGCCCGCCGAAGCCGCCGCCCCCAAAGACAGCACCCTGCCGACAGTGCAGCCCGCTGCGTTTGAGGATGCCCTGCCGGACAGTGGCGCGGCCACCGGCGCACGCGGTCAGGTGGTGCAGTCCCGCGACGGCGCGGAGCAGACACACCTGCTTCTGCCAGGCATCACCACATTCGGACGGCGCACGGAAAACAACATTGTTTTGCCCGGCGACCCGTATGTGTCCGGCAGCCACGCGCAGATTGTGGCGGACGGCGAGCAGTTTCAAGTGGTGGATGTCGGCAGCACCAACGGCACGCTGCTGAACGGCAAACGCCTGGAGCTTCATACCCCGGTGACGCTCGCCGAGGGCGACGTGGTTCTCATCGGCAGCACCGCTCTGCGCTTTGAGCGCCTGCCCGCGCCGTCCCCGGCAGAAGAGAACGCAGCCCTCTCTGCTGAAGACCTGCCTGCCAAAGATTTAGCCAAACCAAACGTCGATGAAGACATGGACACAGACCTGCCCCGCACGGAGACTACTGAGACCGTGGAAGGAACGCACCCCTAATGCCGGAAGCCATAATGACGCCGGAAGCGCCTCTGGGCGCTCCCCTGGAAAAAACCGAGCGCCTGAACCGCGAGGAACTCAGCGAAGGCTGGGCCGAAGTCGGGCGCGTGCCGCGTGTGGTGGCCGCCCTGAAGTTTGGCGCTAAAACCGACCTCGGGCGCGTGCGCGACAACAACGAGGACAAGTTTGACTTTTTCGAGCCGGAAGACCCCGCCGTGCTTGCGACCAAAGGCCGCTTTTATGCCGTCGCCGACGGCATGGGCGGCCATTCTGCCGGACAGATTGCCTGCGAATTGGCCCTGAAAGCCGTTATTCAGTCCTATTACGGCAGCCCCTCGGCGGACACCGAAAGCAGCCTCAAACGCGCTGTGGAAGAAGCAAATGCGCTCATTCATGCCACGGCACAGGCCATGCCGGACCGGCAGGGTATGGGCACGACGCTGACGGCAGCGGTGGTGCGCGACGACAAGCTGGTCATCGCGCAGGTCGGTGACAGCCGGGCCTATCTTCTGCGCGGCGGGGCTATCAGCCAGATGACCGAAGACCATTCCTGGGTCGCCGAGCAGGTGCGGATGGGGACCATGACACTGGCCGAGGCGCAGGTTTCTCCCTTCCGCAACATCATCACCCGCTCCATGGGAACCGCCCCGCAGGTCGAGCCGGACATTTTCACCCACGACCTTCAGGAAGGTGACACGGTCGTTCTGTGCTCGGACGGCCTGTCAGGCCACCTGGAGCCGCCGGAGATACTGGCCGTTGCTGGCAGCTACAGTCCCTCGGTCGCCGCGCTCACGCTCATCGACGCCGCCAATGCACGGGGCGGGCGCGACAACATCACCGCCGTCGTGCTGTCCGTGCGTTCGCTGATTCCCTGGGAAGACCCATCACTGGAAGATGCCGCTGAAGAATTGGCGACCGTTAAGGAAGAAAAACCGTCTCGCTGGGGCCGCCGCAAGTAGCCTCGCAAGGAGAATCAATCTTTGGCCGTTTCGTCCAACACTGTTCTCGGCAAGTACCGCATTATCCGCGAGATCGCCCGCTCCAACGATATCGTTTATGAGGCGCTGGACCCGGCGATGGCCCGGCGCGTCGCCGTCAAAGAGCTGCAAATCCCGCCGCATCTGGCGGGGGCGCAAAAACGGGAGCGTATTGAGCGTTTCTACCGGGAGGCCAAAGCCGCCGGGACGCTGTCGCACCGCAACATCGTGACTATCTTTGATGTTGGGCAGGAGAACGACCGTCACTTTCTGGTCATGGAATACCTGGAAGGGCAGTCCCTGCGCGACATTTTGCAGATGCAGGGGGCGCTGCCGCTCAAAGAAACCGTGGAAATCACGCTTCAGCTTTGTGACGCGCTGGCGTATGCCCACTCACGGGGCGTGGTGCATCGGGACATCAAGCCGGACAATGTGCATATTCTGCCCGGCGGCGTCATCAAGCTGACTGACTTTGGCATCGCCCGGATCACCGCTGAGCCGAGTATTACGAGTCAGGGGCAGGTGTTCGGCACGCCGTCGTATATGTCCCCGGAGCAGGTCGCCTCGCACACGGTTGACCACCGGACGGACCTGTTTTCGCTGGGTATCACGCTGTATGAGATGCTGACCGGGCGCAAGCCGTTTATTGGCGACAGCGTCATCACCATCACTTACAACATCATGAATATTCAGCCGACCATGCCGGTCGGCGTGCCCGCCGCCCTGCAGCAGATTTTGCAGCGGTCGCTGGCAAAGGACCCTGCCCTGCGCTACCAGAACGCCGCGCAGATGGCCGCCGACCTGCGGGCAGAGAAGTTCGCCCTGAGCGCCCCGACCCAGACCGCCTCGGCAGCCCATATTGCCAGAACGCCGCCGCTGACCTTTGCCGGGCCACCGCTGACGCTGGAAACCGGCAGCGTGCCCCCGGAAATCTCCGGGATGCCCGCCCCCTCGCCGCTGGTGTCGCCGAATACGCCCCCGCGCCCCTCCGCCGGACTGGAGCCAACGCAGGCGCTGCATCCATCCTCTGAGGTTTCTCCCCGCCGGGCGCGATGGCTGACGGCCTCGCAGGAAAAGCGGCTGGCACAGGCGCTCCCCATTCTCGCGCTGCTGGTGCTGCTGGGGCTGGCGGCCTGGGGCCTGCGGACGATTATCATCTCGGTAACAGTGCACAACCGGCGCGGGCAGGCGGAAGCACTGATCAAGCAGGCGGCAAATGACCTCGCGCTGGGCCGGGCTGCCGAGTCGGCGCTGGTGTATGCCCGCGCCGCTGAGGTCGCCCCTGCCGGGACGACCGAATCAGAGCGGGCCGTGCAGGGACAGGCGCAGGCACAGACCGCGCAGGGGCTGGCGCTGGCTCAGAAAAGCGATCTCGCCGGCGCAAGCCAGGCACTGGAAAAGGCCGTTCTGCTGAATAGCCGCAGCGCGGCGCCCTGGAATGCGCTTGGGAGCGTCCGCTGGCAGCACGGCGATTCAAACGGGGCGCTGACAGCCTGGGAAGGCGCGGTGAGGGCCGACCCGGACAGTGTGTCTGGCCGCGAAGCACAGCAGAACGTGGTGGGTCACGCCATGGACATGGCCCGGTCCGCCGCAGAAGGGCATCGTCTGGCAGAGGCCCGTCAGCTCTGGCAGCGGGTCCAGGCGCTTTCCCCCGGCAGCGACGCGGCGGCCCGCGCCTCGCAGAACCTCAGCCGCACAGCCGGTGCCGACGTGTCTTCCGGTGTCGGCCTCCCCCGCTGAACTCCACGCTTTACTCTGTTCGTTTACCAGCACTTCCCACCGGGTAAACGCGATGTATGATCTCTCCCATTTCTCTCGGCATGATTGGCCCACGCGGCTTTGGCGCGTTCTGCGCGGAGGCGTATCTGGAAGCCGGGCTGATCACACTCGCCGCGCTGGCCGGACGTGATGCGGCTAATCTAAAGATGCTGGCGGCTCAGTTCGGCACTCCCAAAACGTACACCCACTGGCGCGAACTGGTGCAGGACCCTGCCGTGGAAGCTGTGCATATTGTCACGCCTCCGGATTGCCATGCGGAAATGGCGGTGGCCGCGCTGAACGCGGGCAAGCACGTCTTTGTGGAAAAGCCGCTGGCGACGACGCTGGACGATTCCCGGATGATTTTGGACGCGGCAGCGGCTTCGGGCAAAGTCGCGGGCATCAATTATGTGATGCGCTACGACCCGCTGTATCAGACCGCACAGGCCATTCGGGACGGCGGCTGGCTGGGCGAGCTAACGCATGTGGGCTTTGAGAATTATGCTTCGGATGAGGGCCTGGACGATGGGCACTGGTTCTGGGACCCGCTGGCCTCGGGCGGCATCTTTGTGGAGCACGGAGTCCACTTTTTTGACATCATTGGCGCGATTGCCGGAGCGCCCGTTCAGAATGTCGTCGGCAAAACATGGGTGCGCGGCGACGGAACCGGCAAAGAAGACCGGGTTCAGGCGCTGGTGACGTATGAGAACGGCGTGGATGCTTCGTTTTACCATGCGTTCAACCGCCCCGGCGCATTGGAGCGGCAGACGGCGCATTTTGCCTTTGAGCGCGGGCATTTGACGCTGCACGGGTGGATACCGACTTCGCTGTCGCTGACGGCAATTGTGGACGACGCCGGGGCGGCGGGCCTGGCATCGGTGCTGACGCTGGAAGACGTGCCCGACGATGCTTACCCTAACACCGTGCGCGGCTGCGGCAAAGCACTGGCCGTGACGCGCCGCGTCCGGGCCACGCGGACTCTCGGTGACCCGACTCCGGTGTACCGGCAGGCGGTCAAAGACGCCTTTGCGGACTTTGCGCGGGCTATCCGGGAACCGGGGCATATGCCGACTGTGACGATTGCCGACGGGGCGGCAAGCCTTTCCACAGCGATTGCCGCGCACGACTCGGCGCGGGGGTTTTAGGCCGTCTGCTGCGTAATCCACTCCGCCACGGCTTCGGGGGCTTCCAAAGGCATCAGGTGGCCTGCGCCGGGCAGAACGGTTTGGGTCGCGCCTGGAATGTGCTCCGTGACTTCGCGGGTCAGCACATCGGGGGACAGCACGGGGTCTTTTTCGCCGGCCAGAACAGCAGTGGGGACGGCAATCTGAGCGGCCAGCGAGGACAGGTCTTCGCGGCTGCCCAAATCGGCCCAGGATTCCCAGGCGGCACGGGAGGCCCGCAGATTGTCTTCAATCACCTGCTGCTGCCAGGCTTCGGACAAGGGCAGTTTGGCAATAGTGTCCAGCGTTTTGCGGGCGGCATCGGCATTGCCCCAGGCGGCACGCATTGCGGCGCGGTTCGTGTCGGACATCGGCTCCGGAGACAGCGGCGAAGGGCCAATCAGGAGCAGTCGCTCCAGGCCAGGCACAACGCGGGCGGCAAAGACCTGTGCGGCTTTGCCGCCCATAGAGTGCCCCACCAAAGCAAAGCGCGGCAGGTTCAGCGTGGTTAAGATGCCCTGCACATCGTCCGCCATGTCGGCTACGGCGTAACCGTTCGCAGAGGCTTCCGAATCGCCCCACCCGCGTAGGTCAATGGCGAGGCATCGAAAACGCGGGGCGAGGCGTTCGATGACCGGCTGCCAGGTCCGGACCGAGCCGCCGAAGTAATGCAGAAAGACCAGCGCAGGCTGGCCCGTGCCGGTGTCGGAAACGTGAAACGTGAGAGCGTTGACAGTGGTAAGCATAAAAGCGTTGTACCCAGTTTATTTGCAGAGAAAGTGACAATCGTCAATGGCCGAAGAAATGTATGATTTAATTGTAATCGGCGCGGGGCAGGGCGGCGACCCCCTCAGCCGGTCATTTGCCAAAGCGGGCAAAACCGTGGCGCTGGTGGAGCGACTGGCCGTCGGCGGAACCTGCGTCAACCGGGGCTGCACGCCGACTAAAACGATGGCGGCAAGCGCCCGTGTCGCCTACCTTGCCCGGCGCGGGGCGGACTATGGCATTGGCACGGGGCCGGTGACGGTAGACATGGCGAAGGTTCGAGACCGCAAGCAGAGCCTTGTGGACGAGTTCCGGCAGGGCACGGAAAAGAAAATCGCCAGCATTGACGGCCTGACGCTGATTTACGGTGACGCGACGTTCACCGGACCCAAGACAGTGGAAGTCGCCCCGAACGGTGGCGGGGACACCCGGACGCTGACAGCGCCGCTGATTGTGATCAACACCGGCGCACGGGCCACAGTCCCTAAGATCGAGGGACTGGACAGCGTGCCATTTCTTGACTCGACTTCGATTATGGAAGTCGGCGAAGTCCCCAAACACCTGATTGTTCTGGGCGGCAGCTACATTGCCCTGGAGTTCGGGCAGATGTTCCGGCGCTTTGGCAGTGAGGTCACAATTTTAGAGAAGTCTGAGCAGCTTCTGGGCCATGAAGACCCGGATGTCGCTGAGGAAATGCAGAAGATTTTGACCGAAGACGACCTCCAAATCCATACCGGCGTCAATGCCAGGCACGTCGAGCAGTCTGCGGACGGCGGCGTCCGCGTGACGCTGGAAGACGGCACGGCGATTACCGGTTCGCATCTGCTGGTGGCCGTGGGCCGGACCCCGAACTCGGATGGCCTCGGGCTGGACGCAGCGGGCGTGGAGATGGACGACAAGGGACTGATTACCGTCTCTGACACCCTGGAAACGACGCAGCCGGGCGTCTATGTCATCGGAGACATCAAAGGCGGGCTGCAGTTCACGCATATCTCTTATGACGACTTCCGCATTCTGGAAGCCAATTTGCTCAAAGACGGTCACCGGACGACGAAAGACCGGCAGATTCCCTATACGGTCTTCACAGACCCGCAGCTTGGCCGGGTCGGCATGACCGAGACCGAAGCCAAAAAGGCAGGAAAGAACATCAAAGTCGCCACACTCCCGATGACCGAATCCGCCCGCGCCTTAGAAACCGATGAAACACGCGGCCTGATGAAAGCCGTGGTGGACGCGGACAGCGGGCAGATTCTGGGCGCGGCGATTATCGGCACGGAAGGCGGCGAGACAATGGCCGTGCTGGAAGTCGCTATGATGGGCCGCCTGCCCTACACCGCCCTGCGCGACGCCACGCTGGCGCATCCGACCTGGGCCGAGTCGCTGAATAATTTGTTTATGGCATTAGATGAGTAGAATTGGGGGCAGAAGCCTTATTGGGCAGGAATTATCTGCTCCGTCGGCGAATAGGTTGCCGTTATTGTCACTTTGCCATGAGGAGACCCCTGCGCTTATGAAACGCTTCCTGCCCACCTGCATTTTCGCCGCGCCGCTCGCCGCCGCGCTGCTTGGCTTCAGCCTGACCACCGCCCACGCACAGACACCCACCGATGCCACGCCGCCCACCGTCACCGCTCCTGACCCGACCGCTGCCCCGGACCCGACCGCTGCCCCGGACCCGCAGCAGGAACAAGCCGCGCCCGCCCCGGCCAAGCGGCGCAATCGGTTCCGCATCGGCCCGGAAGTCGGCCTGTATCTGCCGACCAGCAGCAAAACGCGCTCCGAGTTCGGCAGCTCCGCCCTTAGCCTCGGCATTGGGCTGGGCAGCATCAACAAAATCAGCAAGCGCGGGCAGACCACGCTGGACCTTCAGGTGATTTATCAGAGCCGAAGCGACAACCATATGTTCCTCGCGCCGCTTGGCATTGGCTACCGCAAAGCGTTCAGTGAGAGCAGCTCGACGACGACCTACGCAGGTGTGACGGCAGATGTCTATTTCGCCGACCTGCGCTCCGGCAAGTATGATGTGCATTCCGGCATCCGCACTGGCTTTGGCGGCAGCGTCCTGGCCGGGGTCAATTTCAGCGAAAGCGGCTACTTTGAGGCCCGGTATTTAATCGTCTCCCGCATCAAAGGCTTTGACCTGAGCGGCGTCAACCTGACGGCGGGGTATCGGTTTTAAGGAACCCGCCCATGCCCATCGTTTACGTCTGCATCGCCCCACATGGCGGGAACCTGCTGCTCCCGGAAGACGCCCCCGGCCCCGTGCCGGAGTGCCGCCGTGCCATGCGCCGCATGGGGGAGCATTTGCGGGCGGCGCAGCCTGATGTGATTGCGATTATGACCCCGCACGGCCTCGGCGGCGAGGGCGCGGTGACGGTCGGCGTGACCGAGTTCGGCACGGGCGAGATTGACGGCATTGAGATCAAATCGCCGACGGACATGGACCTCGCCGCCGCATGGGCCTACCGGGGCACGGAGCGCGGCGTCCCTGTCCTGCCGCTCTCCGAAGCCGCCGTGGACGGTCCGCTGCCTCTGGACTGGGGCATCACCATTCCCCTTGCGCTCTTGTCCCCGCCGCCGAGCACCCTGCCCACCGTGGTCTGCTGCCCCGCCCGCGACCTGACTGTGGCGCAGCTCATGGACTGGGGCGAGGCGCTCGTTGAAGCCGTCGAAGACACAGGCCGCCGCGTCGCCGTCGTCGCCAGCGCCGACCAGGGCCACGGCCACGCCGCTGATGGCCCCTACGGCTACACCCCCGCCTCCGGCCTCCACGACCTTCGCATGAAAGCCGCCCTCGAGGCCAATACCCTGCAAACCATCGCCGATTGGCCCGACGGCTACGCCGAAACCGCCCTCGCCGACTCCTACTGGCAGACCGTTCCCCTGCTCGGCCTCGCCCGCCGCGTCCCCCTCACCCCCCGCGTGCTGGCCTACGAAGTAGATCACTACTTTGGCCTCCTCTGCGCGGAGTTTGCGATTGGGTGACAAGGCATAATTCGTCCATTCTCTTGTCCAGAAGACCCCATGCTCGTCAGAGAATGGGTCTAAAAGCCATGAAAAAAGAATCCAAAAGTGGTGCTGAACAAACTACGCTGCAAAATGCAGGCTCGAAAGGCGATTTGGAAGCGGCAGAGCCTGAAATCCAGGGCCGCCGGTATGCCGAAGCCCGATGCTGCATCTGCAAAGAAGGAATCAAATTTGAGATTGATTCTGAAGCAAAAGCCATCAATTTAGATGGCTTTGACCCTTGCATTCTGGTTATTGTTACCAGTGGCTTTGGACCACGCGATTTGCAGAGAGAACAGGAATTTCCCTGTCATATGGAATGTTTCCGCAAAGTTGTCGGCGACGACTATTTATATATTATACAGCCTGACTTTGAAACTATTGGGGATTTCAGGCGTGAGCAGGAACGCGAAGATGCAGAGGCGGCGGAACAAGCAATGATTGGCGAAGGCTTGGATCAGAAAACCATGCCATAAATGGCACGGCTAGGCAGCCTGCGGCCAGCAAGCACCGCTTCGCGGGGCTAAGAAACAAACATCAGAGTGCCGCGAAGCGGTACTTTTCGGCGCGGGCGCGACTAGCCGTGCCATTTATGGCATGGTTTCTGGCTGCCGCCCGTGTTGCCTCCTCTTGCTGGTATACTTGGGCTATGCCCGAACTCAGTCAATCCCCCGTAGTCAATCAATCCCCTGTTCATCTGCGCCCTGCGACCGCCGAAGATGCTGCCGAAGCTGCCCCGCTGATTTACGGGGCAAGCCCCGCGCTGTCTACGCGCATTTATGGCCCGGCAGCGGCGGACGCCCAGGCGTTTTTCCAGGCCGTGTTTCCCCTGCCGGAGACGCCCTATAGCTGCGACAGCGGAATTGTGGCGGTGCGGGGCGGCACGGTGGTCGGGCTGGCGCTGGCCGCCCCGGCGCGGGAAGTGCAGCGCGGATGGCCAGTGCTGG
>CAXUKS010000074.1:0-11876 GCA_964251675.1 uncultured Armatimonadales bacterium | reverse complement strand
CCCGCAGGGACGTTCGGCGTCTGCGCCCTTCAGCCATGCATTTCAATGCGTGGCCGCAATCCGTGGCTGCAATCCGTGGCCGCAATCCGTGGCCGCAATCCGTGGCTTTTGTGCGCGTGACTGTTGACGTCAGCATCCGAGAAAACTCAATGGCCCTGTTTTTCGTGCCTGCCGGGCAGGAAACCGGCCCGCTGCCGGTGAATAAAGCACAAACACTCTAATTCGCAACCACTTTGGCTCAGGAGACACCCGTGCAGATTACCCGCATCAAACCCGGCGGCTGGCTGATTATTTTGATCTTGCTTGGCCTGATTTTCTTCGGCGTCCGCACCTTCAAGCAGCGGCTTGTTGTTCCTAGCGGCTCGGCGGCTGTCCCTGACAGCAGCACGTCTGTGACCGTCACCGGTGGTACCCCCGCGCTGACGCCAACCGAGGCGGCGGGCGGGGATATTCTGGTGTCTACTACCGGGACCAAAGAAAAATGGATGCGGACGCAGATTGACAAGTTCAACGCGCAGTCCACCAGCGGCAAAGTGCAGCTTAACCTGACCGAGTCGCGGGAGTCCATGCAGGCTATTCTCAACGGTAAGCTTCAGCCGACCCTCTGGAGTCCGTCGTCGCCCGTGTGGACCGCCCGCGTCGCCGACTACTGGCCGCAGACGCACAACGGGCAGCGCATCGCCGACCTGAACAGCAGCGATACCTACCGCGTGCTGTTTAAAAGCCCGTTGGTGTTTGTTACCACCAAAGAAAAAGCCGTGTTTTTACGTCCCCTGCTCGGTGGCCCGACCCCCTGGGAAAACGTGCGCCAGCTCAGTTTGGGCCAGAAAAAGTGCCCGTGGGGCCGGTTCAAGTTCGCCTATGCCGACCCGCTGAACGCCAGCAGCGGCACGCTCACCATGTCCTTGATTATCACCGAATATGCCCGTGCCCACGGGCAGGACAACGACCTGAATGCTGCCGCCGGATCGCCCGGTTTTGCGGCCTATCTCAGCCAGATCAATCACGCTTATGTGCGCGGGGGAGACAACGCCGGATCCAGCAAGCTGGAAAAAGCATACACTGCCAATACCGGCTCGCGTGACTTCATCACGGCTTATGAGAACTCGGCTTTGGCGGCTTTGGACCGCAACCCGGATCTCGCGCTGATTTACCCGTCTCCGACCGTCACGGCTGACCAGGGGATCCTGCTTCTGACCGCCCCCTGGGTTTCGGACGGCCAGAAGCAGACCGCCCGCGCCTTTCTGGACTTTCTGGGCAAGCCCGAGGCGCTGGATGACGGGGTGCAGTATTACTTCCGTCCCACCCAGGGCGGCAGCCAGACGCTGGCAGACCGCCTGAGCGCCCCCGCCCGCGCCCAGTACCGCGCCTCTCCCATCACGACAGACCTGCCGCCTTACGAAGCCCTCAACGAAGCCGCTTCCCGCTGGAACGAGCAGATGAAGTAGAAGTAACTTAGGCAGAGTCATGCTGACCGTGGTAGAATAACGGCAGACCTTGCTTACGCCCCCAGATTAAAATCTGGGGCTGCCAAGTGCGATTGTCCGCCTGCGCGGACATAAGACCAACAGCACACGCCTATCCTAATGTCCACGAAGGTGGACAATTATAACTGCCAGCCCCAGATTTTAATCTGGGGGCTGCTCTAATCCCATGCCGCTAGACCCGCTGTGGAAACGCGCCCTGAAGGCCGTTGTCGAAATTAAAGAGCCGCCACCTCCGCCGCCGCCGGAGCCGATCCCGCAGTCGGCGTATGATGAGCTGGACGGGGCGCTGACTATTCAGCAGCGCCGCGCCCAGCGGCAGGCGTCCCTGCGCCCGGACCCCGCTCCGGTGTCTGCCCCCGCCCACAGCCCCGTCGATGCCGACGGGCTGGTGGACTTTCCGGCGCTCTACGCGCAGGCAGGCGTGCCGAGCGTGCCCTTCACTGCCGAGCAGGCACAGGACATGCTGACGCATATGCCCGCCAATGTCTCCGAAGAGGCTAGGCAGCAGGTCATCAATGTCACCCTCGCCGCCCTGGGCCGCTCGGTTGGGGGCACGCCCGAAGCAATTGTCGCCGACGCCGCCCGCAAGCAGGCCGCCCTGCGGGCCTTCCGGGCGGAGCGGGGCGATCAACTGGCGGATTTAACCACCACGGCGCAGTCAAACATCGCGGATTTGGAGCAGCAGATCGAGACAAGCCGCGCCGTCATCGAACAGGCCAAACATCAGTATCAAACACTGTCCGACGCCTGCGAGGCTGAAGAGGCCCGTATGGACACCGTCGTTGATTTTTTCAGCGCGCCCATCGTCTGACAGAAAGCAATTTTCGAGGCAATTTTCAAGGAGAACCCGCTGATGGAACTGGGCGTCATGGTCAGCCTGTACGACGAGACCGACATCCCCGCCGCCTTCTGGCACGCGACTGAAGCGGGCTTTCGGCGCGGGCAGGTCTCCTGCTTTATTCAGGGCATCACCGCCGATGAAATCCGGCAGATTGCGCTGGCTGCCCGCGCCTGTCATTTTCAAGTAGACGCCGTCGGCTGCTACATGAACCCGCTGCGGCTCGACGACCCGAGCCTGCACGGCGTAGACAGCCTGGACTGGCGCACGCTGGCCCAGAACATGGCAATGCTGGGAGGAGTCGAGCGCATTGTCTGCTGGAGCGGCACGCTGGGACGGACGCTGGCCGCGCCGAACCTGCTGAACAGCGAGGAAGAGACCTTCAACAGCCTGTATATCGCTCTCAGCGGGATGCGCGAGACCGTGCGCGGCCTGCCCGTGCAGATTTTGCTGGAGCCATACACCGCGCACGTCCTCGACGACGCCGATGCGTGCGTGCGCCTCGCCCGCCGCTTCCCCGCCGGGGATGTCAAGATCGCGCTGGACGTGCCGAACCTGCTCACTCCACGCGGCTTCGCCGCCCAGCAGGTGCATATCCCGGACGTGATCGCCCGCATTGCCCCCGCCGTCGGCCTGGTTCACCTCAAAGACGCCGCGCTCGACAGCAGTGGCCGCCGCGTCTTCCTGCCCCCCGGCCAGGGCGTCTTAGACTTCCGCGCCTCCCTGCGAGCCATTGCCGACTTCCTGCCCGAAGTCCCCGTCGTCATTGAGCAGGTCGCCACCCTCGACGAAATGCGCTCCGCCCGCCAGTTCGTCCTCGCCGCCGCCCAAGCCGAAGGGCTATAGCGGCTTATGTTTGACTTGTTCAAAAAAATGCTTGGCTGGCGTCTTTTGCGGAATACAAAAACTGTGGGAAGCGCCCTGGTATTGGAAACCGGGCATTACAATTCTGTTCTTGCAGATGCTGTTGCCGCGATTGACTCTGTCCACAGTGATGGAGCCTTGCCTTCAATAACAGTCAAGCGCGAAACGCTCCATGCTCATGGCACATTCAGTTTCAACAGGAAAATGGAAGCGGTTGGAATAAGAGTTCATCATTCGACAAACCACCCTGAACTGACGCTGGCACACGAAATCAGGCATTTTCTGGATGTGACAAGTCCACGCTCATAAATGAGCGGGCTTCTACGCTACCACGGTAGCGAGGCTCTGTTGTCCCAGAGCCAAAATGTTTACGGCGGCATTGGTATCGCGGTCAAGAGAAAGCCCGCACATCGGACACAGATGCCACCTGTCCGACAACTTCTTTTTGGTGCGGCCTTCCAATCCGTCAGGGCGATAGCCGCACCCAGAACAGTCTTGGCTTGTGTAGGCAGGATTGACGGCAATGACCTCACGACCAGCGTTTTCAGCTTTCGAAGTGAGAACAGAACGAAATTGTGACCAGGCGGCGTCAGCAATACTTTTGGCAAGGGAGTGATTGCCCAGCATATTCTTGACGCTCAGTTTTTCGACGGCGATGACACCGAAGCGATTGACTATACGCCGCGCATTCTGATGGCAGAAGTCATGCCGCCGATTTCGGATACGCTCATGAATACGAGAGACGACCTTACGGGCCTTCTTGCGCTCACGGCTCCCGCGCTTTTGTTTTGAGAGTTTGCGTTGTGCTTTGGCAAGAGCCTTTTCTTCTTTGCGGAAGAAACGCGGGTTTTCAATGAACTCGCCATTGGAGAGAGCCGCGAAAGTCTTCAGTCCAACGTCAATGCCCACGGCTTCCTCGGAAGGCGGCAAGTGTTCGGCTTCAACTTCTTGGCAGAGACAGGCAAACCACTTGCCATTGATGCGGCGCACCGTGCAGGTTTTGAGTTCGCCCCAGGGTCTGCGGTGGAGTTTTGCTTTCACCTGCCCGATTTTGGCAAGGCGTATGGTACTGGCTCCGACCTTGAAACTGTCGTTTTGCGTAAACGTGATGCTGTCGTACTGGCCTTCGCCTTTGAGCCTGGGGAAGCCAAGGGTATCTCCTGATTTCACGCGGTCAAAGAACGCCTTGAACGCAAGGTCTACACGATGAACAACATCTTGCAAGACTTGACTGTAGACTGCTTTGAGTTCAAGGTGGTCTTTCTTCCACTTCGGCAGATAGGCTTGCTGGGTGTACCTGCCTACAGAGACTTTGGCAGTGTCGTATTGGAACTTTCTGTCGCCCACCAGACTGTTGTAAACAAGGCGGCAGGTTTCGAGAGTCGCTTCCAACTCACACGCCTGCGCCCTATCGGGATAAAGTCTGATTTTTAGACAGTTTCGATTCACGGGTTTATTATACCCGAAACTGTTAGGTTTCTGAGTAGTTTTGTACGCGATATGAAATAATGCTTTCTGAAGCATATACCAAAATAAATAGAAAGAATTATCCTGCTTCGCAGGATGCGCTATCCATTTCACCCGATAAATCGGGGAGACTTCCGCGCTTTGTTGTTAAGGGGAATTGATACCCCCACCCTATTTGCCTCTGAATCTAATCCTCTTCTTGAAAAATGGCGACAAACTGTGATTTTGAGCGGAGCCATCACCAGACTGGGAGATATTTACAAGTCTCCCCGTGGCATTTTCGCTGAAACTTTGCCAACTGGCAATGTGGTAGAATACAGCGTAGATCACAGCTACGCCGAGTACCTTTTGGACAGCAAAGAGGTCTGGGCACGCAGCTATGCACAATATATTGCTCTCAGGAGCGGCAACACCACTATGCTTTCACAACTGACCGCGCTGAGAGATCGACCTCATAATGGAATCTACTATGCAGAGCAATGGAATGATGCTGATTTTGAGCCGGTAATGCTTGCGATAGATCAGGCTTTCAAGCAGCTAGGGTGGACCAAAAAATGAAAAACTCAATTTTGAGCAGTCTTTTTCATAAGTCTGCTGCGACTAAAAATCATAGAACAGAGCAGCAGGAGCAGGAATACGTCGAAAGCCTGACCCGTAACCTTGCTACCGCTGAGATTGACACACGCTTTCGAGACGCCTTGCAAAAAGGGGAGACGATGGGTGATATCGTCATGGTAGATGATCAAGGCAACCCTGTCAGCGATCTGCCAAAACGAAAAAACATACTGGGTCTTTGACCTGACATGGCTGCCCCATATCCGCTTGACCGGACAGCGCAGGCCGCCGCGTCTTCCTGCCCGAAGTCCCCGTCGTCATTGAGCAGGTCGCCACCCTTGACGAAATGCGCTCCGCCCGCTAGTTCGTCCTCGCCGCCGCCAAAGCTGAGGGAGTGTAAGCCAGTGTCTCATAACCGTAGGGGCAGGGCTTGCCCCTGCCTTTTTCTGCTGGCTCAGCGCAGCAGTGTCAATAAAAAGGGCAGGGTGAGGGCGGAGAGGACGGTGGTGGCGAAGACGACGCCCACGGCGAAGTCTCCGGCGAGGCCGCTTTGACCGGCCAGCACCGACGACATCACCGCCGACGGCATGGCCGCTTCCAGCACGGCATCCAGCCGGGTCTCGGCCCCGACCCCCGCCCCCGCGAGGCCCCGGCAAATCCCCCACACCAGCAGCGGCAGCAGCAGCAGCTTGGACGCGCAGGCCACCGCCAGCGGCCCCGCCTGCCCCCGTACCGCTTCGGGACGCAGAGCCGCCCCCAGCGCCAGCAGCACCAGCGGCGTCGTGCCCTGTCCCAGGATTTCCAGTACGCGGCCCAGCACCTGCCCCGTGTCACGCACAAAGGGCAGGGCGGCGACCGAGGGCGGCACGGGGACCTGACGCAGCAGCAGGGCGACAAGGGCGCTCAGGAAGATGGGGGACCGCGCAAACCGCCGCACGGCCTCGCCCCGCCCCGCGCCGCCTTCGCCGAGCGACGCTCCCAGCAGAGCCGCCGTCAGATACATCGGCACGGTCAGGCCGAACTGGTCAATGAGAATGGTTTCAGGAAACTGACGGGGCAGCAAAGCGAGTGTGACGGGATAGCCGATAAAGCTGGTGTTGCCGAAGATGCCCACCATCAGCACCGCCCCGAGCAGCGGCTCGCGCCAGCCGAGACGCCTGCCCAGCAGGAACAGCAGGCCAAACGCCGCCGCTTCGGCCCCGAGAAACGCCACCGGAATCAGTGCCAGCGACGGCGACAGGCGCGGCGCTTGCAGCAGACCCACCAGCACCAGCGCGGGCAGGGTGACGTTGATGACCAGCCCGTTCAGTACCGGCACATGGGCAGCGTCCAGCAGCCCGCGCCGCCGCAGCCATTGGCCCAGCCCGACCAGCAGAAAGACGGGGGCCAATGCAAGGAGTATAGGAGTCAGAAGGGTCAAAAGTTACTCGTGCGAAAGATTCCCAGCGTGGTCAGACCGCCAGGGCATCAACTGGCAAAGCCACCGCCAGCCGTGAAATATCTGAGGGATGTGAGGAGAGATAAGCCGCAATCTCCGCTTGTAGAACGGCGATACGTTTGGTATAGGTCGGTTCAGTCACAGCCAGCAAATCAGGGTTGGCCACCTTAAGATGCTCACGCAGGGCTGCAACTGCCTCTTCCAGAATACGCAGGCTTCGAAGCGCCATTTTTAGTTCTGTTGAATTGGCAATCATAGCGTTTTCTCTCTATAAACCAATCTCTATGACGCCTTTGGATACGCCTTCTTTGGAAAAATCCCAGAGTGTACTCAGAAGTGCCCGCGCCGGGGAATTGTCAGGGATAAAAAACAAAGAATAGCCTCGCTTCTCCGCATCAGCGGCATCGAGAATGCGGGCAAGGTCTGGCTCGGTATCTTTACGGATTTGTATATCCGCCGGGCCAATCAGCAGAATATCAAAATCGCCCGGCTCCGGCTTCTCGGAAATATAGCTGCCGTCCAAGAGGATTGTACCACCAATCCCTGCCGCTTGGAGTGCATCACGCAAATCCGCCAAACGTGCGGTCAGCCGCTCGCGGCGGCTGCCGGGCTTGCCGCCGAAGCGGGCGGCGACCGACTTCCAATCCGCAGAATGGTGTCCGATGGGGAGCCAGCCGTCTTCACGAAAATCAGGGATTGCCACAATCATTCTTCCTTGATAGTTTTTACGCCAGCATTTCGGCAGCGTAGTCGATTTCTTCTTCGGACGCCGTGCCGTTTTTGTACACCAGCGCGGCGGCAATCAGCCCGGCGAACAGCGGGTGGGCGTGGTTCGGGCGGGACTTGAACTCGGGGTGGAACTGCGTGGCGAGGAAGTAGGGATGCACGGACGGCGGCAGCTCGACGATCTCGACTAACCGGTAGTCCGGGGAGACGCCGCTGAAGACCAGGCCCGCGCCGGACATCTGCTCGCGGTACTCGTTGTTGACCTCGTAGCGATGCCGGTGGCGCTCGGAGATGGAGCCGGAGCCGTAGAGCCTGGCGGCGACCGTGCCCGAAGTCAGGCGGCAGGGGTAGGCCCCGAGGCGCATGGACGCGCCTTTGTCCACCACATCTTTTTGTTCGGGCAGGATATGCACGACGGGGTGGGGGGTCTGCGGGTTGACTTCCTCGGTGTTGGCATTCGCCAGGCCGCAGGCGTGGCGGGCAAACTCGATCACCGCCATCTGCAGGCCGTAGCAGATGCCGAAAAAGGGCAGGCCGCTTTCGCGGGCGTGCTTGATCGCGCCGATTTTGCCTTCCACGCCGCGCTCGCCGAAGCCGGGGGCGACCACCAGGCCGTGTGTTCCGGCAAAGCGGGCGGCAAAGTCCAGCCCTGGCGCTTCGAGGTCGTCGCTTTCAATCCATTCAATGTTGACGCGGGCATCGCAGGCGATCCCGCCGTGCTTCAGGGCCTCGGCGATAGAGATATAGGCGTCGCCGTTGCCGGTGTACTTGCCGACCACGGCGATACGGACCTCGTCGGCGGGCTGCTTGACCCGCCGCACCAGATCGTGCCACTCGGTCATGTTGGGAGGGCTGTCGGGCAGGCCCAGGCGGCGCACCACGAGGTCGGCCAGCCCTTCGCTTTCAAAGACCATCGGGATTTCATAGATGGTTTCCGAGTCTTTGGCTTCAATCACGGCCTCTTTGTCCACATCGCAGAAGAGGCTGATCTTCTCTTTCATGTCGTCGTCGATATCCAGCTTGGTGCGGCAGATCAGCACATCGGGCTGAATGCCGATCTCGCGCAGCTTGATGACGGAATGCTGGGTAGGCTTGGTTTTGACCTCGCCCCACGGGCCGACATAGGGGATGAGCGTCACATGCAGGTACAGGACGTTCTCGTGCCCGACATCTTTTTTAAGCTGCCGGATGGCTTCCAAAAAGGGCAGGCCCTCGATGTCGCCGACCGTGCCGCCGATCTCGGCGATGACCACATCCGCGCCGGACTTCGCGCCCAGCCCCAGCACGCGCTCCTTGATCTCGTTGGTGATATGGGGAATCATCTGCACCGTGCCGCCCAGGTAATCCCCGCGCCGCTCTTTGGCGATGACGGTGGAATAGACGCCGCCGGTGGTGACGGTCGAGTCGCGGGTCAGGTTGATGTCCACGAACCGCTCATAGTGCCCTAAATCCAGGTCGGTTTCGGCCCCGTCGTCGGTGACAAAGACCTCGCCGTGCTGGTAGGGGTTCATGGTCCCGGCATCCACATTGATGTAGGGGTCCAGCTTGGTCATGGTGACCCCGAAGCCGCGATTTCGCAGCAGGCGACCGAGGCTGGCGGTGGTGATCCCTTTGCCGATGCTGGACACGACGCCGCCGGTGACGAAAATATACTTGACAACTTTGCTGGACATAAGGCTCCTCGGGCGATTGGGCAAACTTGGGAAGTGCGGGGGGAGAGGACGCACGGCGGAGCCTCGGGCAAACGCCCCGCGTGCCTGAGTATTTTAGCATATTGGCAGGCCGTTTGGCAAGGCGGGGCGGCAGTATCTTGCGCAGCCGCTGTTTCTGGACAGCATTTCTTTCAATAAAGACTTTTAATACAAATTTTAACGACTTCCTTGACATCCATTCAGATTTGTGTTACAGTATTAGCATCACGTTACCCCTAATGCTTCTGCAATGGTGCCAGAGCTTTCCCAGAATCGTCATTTTCGCCAGAGGCCATTGTGTCCAGAAGGAGTTTCGTTCATGTCTTCCACTTCCCGCAGCCGTAAGGGCTTCACTTTGATTGAGCTGCTCGTCGTCATCGCCATTATCGCGATTCTCGCCGCCATTCTTTTCCCTGTGTTTCAGAAGGTGCGCGAGAACGCCCGCCGCGCCTCCTGCCAGTCCAACCTCAAGCAGCTTGGCCTCGCCATCATCCAGTATCAGCAGGATGCCGACGAACTGTTCCCAAGCGGCTACAATGTCGGAGCGAACAAAGGCTACGGCGCTGGCTGGGCTGGTGAAATTTACTCTTACACGAAAAGTACCGGTGTCTACAAGTGCCCGGATGATCCCACGGCCTCCAACGGCAACCTTGTTCCTAACTCTTATGCCATGAACCAGAACATTTATGGTGGTGGCAACTACGGGGCGCTGGCGGCACAGAACGCTCCGGCATCCACCATCCTGCTCTGCGAAGTGCAAAGCAACGTGGCTAACCTGACCGTTGCCACCAACGACGAAAACGCCGTTGCGGCTCCTGCGGCTACTTCGCTCTCGGCAGCGGTAGATGGTCTTGCTGTGACCACGGCTGCCCCGGCGGATGTCATCAACCTCAGCAACGGCACTTACAGCCCCGCTACCTCGGCCACCAAGTACGCGACCGGCTTTATGGGCGGCTTCACCCCGGCCAGTAACCTCACCTACTTTACCTCGACGACCGGCGTCCACACCGACGGCTCCAACTTTCTCGCCGAAGACGGCCATGTGAAATGGCTGCGCGGCGCGGGAGTTTCTCCCGGTCGCACCGCCGCACTTGCGACGAATGCACAGGTCAACAACGCCACGGCGGCAGGCACAGGCAACCTGGGCACCGTTGCCCTGACCTTCAGCCCCAACTAATCCCTTCGGCTTGCTGATTTATTCGGCTTGCCGGACTGCAAAGCGCCGGGGCAGTGGCCCCGGCGCTTTTCCTATGTCTCCTTGCCTCCTGTTTTTGTGTGCTTTGATTTGCTCAAAATGACACGTTATATCACATTCCACCGCTTGACAAGTGAATTAAGCTATGCTATGATGTATTACGGTTTTTCCCCTTGACATCTTTCGATTGCCATCCGCCGTTCGTTATTTATGCTGTATTCTGCTAGTTTGCTTGACAAGCAATGAAAACAGTGCTATGATAAACCACGGCGGATTGCATTGTTTCTCATCGAAATTGGTACTGCAGCCGTGATCTAAAAGGAGTTGCTCTCAAATGTCTTCATCGTCGCAAAGCCGCAAAGGCTTCACGCTCATTGAACTGCTCGTTGTTATCGCCATTATCGCCATTCTTGCGGCGATCCTTTTCCCGGTCTTTCAGAAAGTGCGCGAAAACGCCCGCAAGGCGTCCTGTCAGTCCAACCTCAAGCAGCTCGGGCTGGCACTGGTCCAGTACTGCCAGGACGGCGACGAGAAGATGCCCCATGCCTGGTATGGCCCCAATGGCTTCGACAAATCTTCTATCAACACAAACCCCAACCCCGCCTACAAGTGGATGGATGTGATTTACCCCTACGTCAAAAGCACGGGTGTTTTTCACTGCCCCGATGACAGCGGCATCAATGGCAGCACTGGCAATTACATCCCGCAGGCACAGCTCACCAAAGATGATAACCAGAACTATGGCAGCTATGGGATTAACTCCGCCTATTGGAGTACGAACGATGTCCCGGATGACCAGCAGCGTGGCCCGGCCAACAGCAACAACGGCATCGGCTTCTCGCTCAACACGTTGAGCGCCCCCGCTAGTACCATCTGGGTTTCTGACGCCAGCGGCAGCTACCAGGTAGACTGGCCGAATCATGGCGCGGCTACGGTTGGCACTCAGGGCAGCTACCCGGCAGTAGGCAGTTTAAATTCCCTGACAGACGGTGCGGCAGTCTGCCGGCATGGTGGGCCAGACCTGTCTAACACGCTATTCTGTGACGGTCACGTTAAATCACTCCGCCTCTCTACGCTGACCCAGAAGAACGCGGCGGGCAATTTTGCCTACTTCACAATGGCTGGCGGACAGTAAATACGACTGCGCTCACTGACTTACCTAAGCTAAGTGCCGGGGCATTTGCCCCGGCGCTTTTTTGTGTCCTGCGGATTTCAAAGCAGGAATCAGAGGCAGTGGCGGCGAAACCTATAGGCACCGAACTTATTTTATTCAGAGGAGATCACGCGCATGGCGTCCTATGAGGCACAAATTGCCGGTTACACAGTCACAGTCAACTATCAGCAGGGCGGAACCAACCAGATTGGGGTCAAAAAGCCCGCCAAAGTGAAAGCCTGGGCGATCTGCCCGCTCACGCAGAAGCGGATTGAAAGCGCGTCCAACTCGATGGGCGAGTCCACACGCGGCGTCGAAAAGCTCGTGGCCGAGTGTATTGAAGAAGCGCAGAAGGCCGAGGCCGGTGAAGGGGTCGCCGTCGCGGCGAAGTAGCAGGGCCGGATCGCCCCCCCGCCCCCAATTCTGGGGGAGCCAGAAAGTTAGGAAAGAGCCAGAAAGAAG
>CAXUKS010000073.1:0-13048 GCA_964251675.1 uncultured Armatimonadales bacterium | reverse complement strand
TTCAATTTTCATCTTTCTCCGCACGTTTGTTGTCCGCAGTGACCGACTTGTCGCTTGCCATCACTTTTGGTCCCTCGCGCTCATCGGGTGGCACGCCCTGGGCTTCCAGAAAGGGCCGGGGGGTCGGCTCGGTCAGGCGCGGGAAGAGCCGAAACAGCACCACCTGAATACTGCCCGCCAGCGGGACCGACAGCAGCAGGCCCGGCAGGCCGAACAGCGCCCCGCCAATGACCAGCGCAAACAGCGACGCAATCGGGTTCAGACCGACCCCGCCGCCTACCACGCGGGGCGTGACGACGTTGTCAAAGATCTGATTCAGCAGCAATGTCCCTCCGAGAGCAATGCCTCCAAAAGCCAGCCCACTGGCATGATCTCCCGTTGCCGCCGCAAACGCCACCAGAAACGTAATCAGCGCCGTGGCAATCGCTCCGATATACGGAACGGCATACAAAACGCCCGCCGCCGCGCCCACCAGAAGCGCATACTGCCACATCGCGTGATGCACCACGCCCAGCCCGTACAGCAGGGCGATGGTGAAGACGCCGTACAGCCCGCACACAATCAGCAGCCCGCGCAGGTAGTCCGAAAACACCCCCCCGATATCCCCCCCAATCTGCGCCATCATCTTGCGCGACTTTTGAGGGGCCAGGAAAAACAGACGCGCTTTGAGCCGGTCGATGTCCACCAGAAAATAAAAGGCCAGAATCAGAGTCAGCACCAGATCTATCACAAACGTCGCCGATCCTACCAGAACGGTGACAACTCGCCCGCTGCCTTCGCGCACAAGCCCCGAGGCACGCCTTGACAGGTCCTCGCCGATAGCGTCCAGATTGGTCGGCAGTGTGAACGGGCCGACCGTGTGGTTTTTTGTTAGAAATTCCTGGGCGGACTTCTGCAAGCCAGCGATGTAGGTCGGCCCGTTTTCGGCCAGCGACGCGGCCTGACTGATCAGCGGCGGGATGGTCAGCCAGCCGATGCCGAAGAGAATTACAAGAAACAGTGCAAAAATCAGCCCCGCCGCCGGGGCGCGGCTCAGCCCGCGCTTGACCAGAAAGTCTGCCAGCGGGTCCAGCAGCAGCGCCAGCACCAGACCGATGACAAACGGCGTGATCACCCCGAGCGTCGCTTCGCCGAACCGGCGCACGACAAAGGCGACAATGATCAGCAGCAGGACGCCGAGCGCGAAATAAAAGCCGGTGCGGACCGACTCACGCGGCGGCAAAAGACGGTTCTGGGAAGGAGTGTCGGAAGCGTTCTCAGAAGATTGGTAAATGGGCATAGTAGGGCATCATACCCCGGCGGGCGTCGAGTTACACGGCAAGGCGTACAGATTTTATTGGTTCACCCCGCGCAAAACCGGGTAATTACTATGCGTTCAGGCTCTATCTCCTACCCGGTACTCCCACTGAAAGGCTTCCCTTTATGGATGCACCTCTTGTTGAGGCACTGTCCCCCGGCACTCCCGCCCCCGATTTTGCTCTTCCCTGCACTTTTCCCAATGCCCCGGCGCGGCTGTCCAGCCTGCGCGGGCAGCCGGTCGTGCTGGCCTTTTCGCCGCAGGACTGGGACCCCAGCCGGGCCGAAAGCCTGGCGCACACCCGCCGCCTGCTGACCGGCGCGGGCTTTGGCGGCGAGCTTCTGGGCCTGACCCGCGACGGCCTGTGGTGTCAGGCGGCGTTCGCGGATGGCCTGCTGGAGTTTCCCCTGGTGTCGCAAATGGACGCGGACGGCGGCGCGGCGCGAGCGTTCGGCGTTGCCGGACGGCAGGCGCTGTTTCTGCTGGACGGCGAGGGCGTCATCCAGTGGAGTTATGTCGCCGCACCGGGGCAGTCGCCGCGTGCCGAGGATTTGCTGACCGGGCTTCAGGCGCTCGTCCCCGCGCCGGGCACTCCATCTGCGCCAACCGGCACAAGCCTGTCACGACGCGAGTTTTTAGCCGCCGCCCTCGGTGCAGCCCTTGTCCTGTCCCTGCCGGGCACGGCTGCCCGCGCCGCCAATGCCCCCGCCGCGCCGCTGGGAACAAGCACGCTGAACCCGCCAGTCACAGCGGGCACGATGCCCGTCACGCTGAATGTCAACGGCACGGACTATGGGCTTCAGATTGAGCCGCGTGTGTCTTTGCTGGATGCCGTGCGCGAGCGAATCGGCCTGACCGGCTCCAAAAAGGGCTGCGATCACGGGCAATGCGGGGCCTGCACGATGCACGCCGACGGCAAGCGAATCAATTCCTGTCTGGCGCTGGCGGTGGCTTATCAGGGCAAAAAGATTACCACAGTAGAAGGGCTGGCGGCCCCGGACGGCACGCTGACCCCGGTGCAGGCCGCGTTTATTCAGCATGACGGCTTTCAGTGCGGCTTCTGCACACCGGGGCAGATTATGAGCGCCTCGGCTCTCCTGACGGAACCGGTCGGGCCGGAGGACAGCGACGTGCGCGAGGCGATGAGCGGCAACCTGTGCCGCTGCGGGGCGTACAATGGCATTGTCGCCGCCGTGCAGGGAGCTAGAAAAGGAAACAGCAATGCATCCGTTTGAATACATATCCGCCCCGGAAGCGGCGGCGGCCACCGGCAGCGGCGCGGTTGCGGGCGGCGGCGTGGGGGCCCTGAGAAACCCGGCCCGGTTCCTGGCGGGCGGCACGTCGCTGGTCGATTTGATCAAGCTGGATGTGGAAACGCCGTCCCGCTTGGTGGACGTGTCCCCGATGGCGCTGACCAAAATTGAAAGTCTGCCGGACGGCGGCGTGCGGGTCGGGGCGCTGGTCACCAATACGGACATGGCGCATGACCCCCTGATTGCCAGAGGCTACCCGGCGCTCTCGCAGGCCATTTTATCGGGGGCCTCCACGCAGCTTCGCAACATGGCGACCACCGGTGGGAATATCCTGCAGCGGACTCGCTGCTACTACTTCCGGGACACGGCCTCGGCCTGCAACAAGCGCATCCCCGGCTCCGGCTGCCCCGCCATTGACGGTCATAATCGCATTCTGGCCGTGCTGGGCACGAGCGGCAAGTGCATTGCTTCCCACCCCTCCGATATGGCGGTGGCGCTGGCGGCGTTCGGCGCAACGGTCGTGACCAGCGGCCCCAAAGGCGAGCGGCGGATTGCGTTTCAGGACTTCCACCTGGAGCCGGGTGACCACCCGGAGCGGGAGAACGTGCTGGAGCCGGGCGAGATTGTGACTTCTGTGGAGCTGCCCGCCCTGCCCTACTCGGCCCGCTCGCACTATTTGAAAGTCCGCGACCGCGCTTCCTACGCGTTTGCCCTGACCTCCGCCGCGATTGCGCTGGATATGAGCGGCGGCGTAATCAAAGAAGCACGGATTGCGATGGGCGGCGTCGGCACAAAGCCCTGGCGGGCGTTCGACGCTGAAAAGTCGCTGGCTGGCAAAGCCCCCACCGAAGAAAACTTCCGGCAGGCGGCTCAGGTTGCCCTGAAGGGCGCCAAGACGCACGGCGAGAATGCGTTTAAAGTGGAGCTGGCCCAGCGGACTTTAGTGCGCTGCCTGTCCACCGTCAGCAAGATGGCATAGCGGAAAGCAAAACCAATGGACACCACACAAATCAAAGATATTACGCCCGCTGTTGGCGCACCGCTGGACCGGGTGGACGGGCGGCTCAAAGTCACTGGCGGGGCGCGGTACTCCGCCGATATGCCCGTCGCCGACGCCGCCTATGCCGTGCTGATTATGAGTACCGTGGCACGGGGCAAGATTGCCAAGATTGATGCGTCCGAGGCGGAGGCACTGCCCGGCGTCCTGCGCGTCATCACACCTGCCAATGCTCTGGCCCTGCCCGGCGCGGCGGATGTGCAGGCAAAGCCGGTTTCGGGCAAAAAGCCCGTCCAAACCGATGCCAAGAAAGCGCCCACTGACCGCCAGCTGTCACTGCTCCAGAACACGGACGTGCTGTATCAAAACCAGCCCGTCGGCATTGTGGTGGCCGACACGTTTGAGCGGGCCGCCTATGCGGCGTCGCTGGTCAAATACGAATACGACTCGCAAACGCCGCGCACCGAGATTGATCGGGAGCGAAAAAATGCGTTTCCGCCCAAACCAGACCCGAAGAAGCCTGCCGACTCCAGCCGAGGCGACTTAAAGCAGGGCCTCGCGGCGGCGGCGGCGAAAATCAGCGCGGACTACGTCACGCCGGTGGAAAACCACAACCCGATGGAGCCGCACGCCAGCCTGGCAGTCTGGGAAGGCAGCCGCCTGACGATCTACGATGCCACGCAGGGCGTCTTTGGCACGCGCAAGGCGCTGGCAAAAGTGTTTGGCCTGCCGCCGGAGAATGTACGGGTCGTGTCGCACTTTCTGGGCGGCGGCTTCGGCTGCAAAGGGTCGGCCTGGTCGCACGTCCCCCTGGCCGCCATGGCGGCGAAGATGACCGGGCGACCTGTGAAGCTGGTACTCTCGCGGCGGCAGATGTACGGCCCGGTCGGCTACCGTCCCCGGACCGAGCAGACGGTGCAGCTTGGCGCTCAGAAAGACGGCACGCTGTCCGCCGTGCGGCATGACAGCCTTTCGCAGACCTCGGCGTTTGATGAGTTTTTAGAGCCAGCAGCCCTGGCAACGCGCATTCTGTATGCCACGCCTAATGAAGAAACGTCGCACCGGCTGGTGCGGCTGGACACCGGGACACCGACGTTTATGCGTGCGCCAGGCGAAGCTTCGGGCACCTTTGCCATCGAGTCGGCGATGGATGAGCTGGCGTATGAGCTTGACATGGACCCCGTGGCCCTGCGGCTTAAAAACTACGCGGAGAAAGACCCGGAGAGCGGCAAACCCTGGTCGTCCAAGTCCCTGCGCGAGTGCTACACGGCGGCCTCAGAAAAGTTCCACTGGGCCGAGCGGACGCCCGCGCCCCGCTCCATGACCACCGAGGGAGGTAAGCTGCGCGGGCTGGGCATGGCGACGGCGACATACCCGGTCAACCGGCAGACCGCTTCGGCGTTTGCTCAGATTCTCCAGAACGGAACCGGCTATTCCAAAGCGGGCACGCAGGATTTAGGCACGGGAACCTACACCGTAATGACGCAGACTGCCGCCGAGGCACTGGGGCTGCCGCCGGAGAAAGTGCGCTTTGAGCTGGGCGATACCCTGATGCCGGAAACGCCGGTGTCGGGTGGCTCGCAGACGGCGGCCTCGACCGGCTCCGCCGTCAAAGCAGCCGGTCTGGCCGTCCGCGCCAAAGCGATTGCACTGGCGATTGCTGACGCCTCTTCCCCTCTGTCCGGGCTGACTGCGGACAGCGTGGACGTTAAAGACGGGCGGCTGTTTTCCGTGGCTGATCCGGCGAAAGGCGAGACGTACACGGCCCTGCTGACCCGTCAGGGACTTCCCAGCTTAGACGCCAAAGTGGAGTCCAAGCCGGGCGAGGAAAAAGAGAAGTACGCCATGCACTCGTTCGGCGCGGTCTTTGTGGAGGTTCATGTGGACCCGGACCTCGGCGAAATCCGTGTGGCGCGGGTCGTCGGGGCTTACGGCGTTGGCAACATCCTGAACGCCAAGACCGCCAACAGCCAGCTTCTGGGCGGCGTCATCTTCGGCATCGGTATGGCCCTCCTGGAAGAGACGATGACAGACCGGCGCACCGGGCGCGTGATTAACGCCGATCTGGCCGAGTACCATGTCCCTGTGAACGCCGATGTGCCTGATATTGACATTACGTTCGTGCCAGAAACGGACCCGTATATCAACCCCCTGGGCGTCAAAGGCATCGGCGAGATCGGCATCACAGGCACGGTCGCCGCCATTGCTAACGCCGTCTATCATGCGACCGGCAAGCGCGTCCGCGACCTGCCGCTGACGCTGGACAAGGTGATTTAGGACCCCCTAGCCCCCAATAATGGGGAAACTGGACAAAAATAAGACAGGAGGGCGCGATTCATCACGCCCCTACTCCTGATTGTCTGATTCCCCCATTATTGGGGGCTAGGGGGTCTGCCGGTTTGGGAATGCCTTAATGAAAGAACTTGCCGAAATTGTCGCCGCCTGGGAACGTGTTCGCGCTGAAGGCGGGGAAGCCCTGCTGGCAACCGTGGTCGGTGTCAGCGGCTCGACGTACCGGCGGCCCGGCGCCCGGATGCTGCTGTCGCGGGACGGGCGGCTGGCCGGGTCGGTCAGCGGCGGCTGTTTGGAAGGCGACATCCTGCAAAAAGCGTGGTGGCGCACCGAGTTGGGCGCGGCCATCGTGACCTACGACTCGACCGATGCCGATGAAGACGTGGTCTGGGGCTTTGGGCTGGGCTGCAACGGCGTCGTGCAAGTGCTTTTAGAGCGCGTCTCGCCTGAGCGCCCCGGCTCGCTGAACGTGCTGACAGCGGTTCTGCGGGAGCGGGTTCCCCGAACGATCCTCACGATCACGGCGTCAAGCGACCCTGCCGTGCCGCTCGGCACCGCACCGCCGGGATGGACGCCGGGGGAAGGCGTCACGGTGTTCCAGGAGACCGTGCAGCCGCCCGCCCCGCTGGTTATCTTCGGCGCGGGGCAGGATGCCCTGCCGCTGGTGCGGCTGGCGAAAGAGATCGGCTGGCACATTACGGTCGTGGATACACGCGGAACGCTGGCACGGCCTGAGCGGTTTCCACTTGCCGACTGCGTGTGCCTGGGCTGGCCCGAGAATATGGCGATTGACGAGCGCACGGCGGCGGTGGTAATGACGCACAATTACCCGGATGACCGGCGCGTTTTACGCGCTTTGCTGCTGTCCCCGGCGGGCTATGTCGGACAGCTTGGGCCGCGTGTTCGGACCGAGCGGCTGCTGGCGGAGATCGCCGATGACGGACTGGTGGTGACGGAGGAAATGCGGCGGCGGCTTCATGCGCCGGTTGGGCTGGACCTCGGCGCGGACAACCCGGAAGAGATCGCGCTGTCCATTGCTGCTGAAATCCAGGCGGCACAGGCCGGCAGGCCGGGCGGCTTCCTGCGGGAGCGCCGTGCCCCGCTTCATGCGCGGCCCGAAGCGGCGCTAACGGCTGGCCGCCGCGAAGAGGCTGTATGCCTGCTGTCGGCGTGATCCTGCTGGCGGCGGGCGGTTCCCGCCGCCTGGGCACGCCCAAGCAGCTTTTGCAGGATGCGTCTGGCGAAACGCTGATAGTGCGGGCTGTGCAGGCGGCGCTTGCTTCGGTCTGCCGCCCCGTGATCGTCGTTCTCGGCGCAGCGGCGGACATGATCCGGCCCGCACTGGACGGCCTGCCTGTCACTGTCGCCGTCAACCTGGACTGGGAAAGCGGCATGGCCGGGTCCCTGCAAGTCGGCCTTGCGGGGGTGGGCGCAGCGGAGGCCGCGCTGATGCTGCTGTGCGATCAGCCGGGTGTCACCCCGGCTTTGCTGAACTCGCTTGTGGACACGTATCAAACCACCGGGCACGCGCTGGTCGCCTGCGAGTACGGCGGCGCTCTCGGCGTCCCGGCTCTGTTTGCCCGCTCCCTCTTTTCCGAACTTCTAGCCCTGCGCGGTGAGCAGGGGGCGCGTCGGATAATTCAGACCTACACCGGGCCGCAGTCGCATATTTCCTTCCCCGCAGGGCTTTCCGATGTAGACACGGCAGCTGATGCGGCCCGAATGGGGCTGACTGCTTCCTCCGACAAAGAGTGACCTTGCAGGCACGCCACGGCCCATTGTGCATGTTCGCGGACCAGCGGCTCGGGGTCACCTTCCGCCGCACGGCGCAGCGCGGGCAGGGCGCGGGGGTCGCCTAAATTGCCGAGGGCGACGCAGACATTGCGGAGCAGGCCCCGGCGCTTGGTGCGCTTGATGGGGCTGTTCTTGAACTTTGTTTGGAAGCCCTCGTCGTCCAATGCCAGCAGCTCCAGCAGGTCCGGCGCCGTGAGGTCGGCGCGGGGGGCGACGGCGGGGTCTTCGGAACGAACCGCGAACTTGTTCCAGGGACAGACGGCCAGGCAGTCGTCACAGCCATAGATGCGCGTGCCGATCAGAGGCCGCAGGTCTTCCGGAATGCTGCCTTTCAGCTCGATGGTCAGGTAGGAAATGCACCGGCGGGCATCCAATTCATACGGGGCCGTGATCGCCCCGGTCGGGCAGGCGGGGAGGCAGCGGGTGCAGGTCCCGCAGTGCGTCGTTTCCGGCGTGTCGGCGGGCAGGGGGATGTCTAGGAGTATCTCGCCGAGAAAGAACCAGTTGCCGAGGCGGCGCGAGAGGAGATTGGTGTGCTTGCCGATCCAGCCCAGCCCCGCCCGCATGGCGAGGTCCCGCTCGGTGATGGGGCCGGTGTCGCAGTAGACTTTGCCGCCCGCGCCCGGCGACTGCGTTTGGATGAACGCCAGCAGGCGTTCCAGCCGCGCCCAGAACGTCTCATGGTAGTCGTCAAACCGGGCATAGCGGGCGACGGTTCCCCGGCCCGTCTCGGCGGCGGGAGCAGGCGGGCCGTCTTCGGGCGAATAGTTCAGCGCGACGCACACCACCGATTTTGCGCCGGGAAGCACCTGCGACAAGTCCCCGCGCTTTGGCTCCTGACGGCCCAGATACAGCATTTCCCCCGCCCGGCCCTCGGCCAGCCACCGCTGATAGGCCCGGTGATGCGGCGGCGGCTCGGCCCCGGTGATGCCGCAGAGCGCAAAGCCCAGCCGGGCGGCTTCGGCTTTGATGGCGGCGGCCAGAGAGTTAGAGGGGGCGGCGTCCGGCATAGCCCGCCTCGATTTCATGCCAGGTGGTGATGGTGTCTTCGCCCAGATGCCAGCACAGAAACACCTCATGGGCAGGGTCGGCATTCAGGAAGTGCGGAAAGTCTACCAGCCCCCGCTCCAGGTCTTTGATCTGAATGCCCTCCCCCGCGATTTCTTTGACGATCTGCTGTGCCTGCGCCTGAAATTGTCCCGCGCCGGTCAGAATTGGCCCCTTACCGTTGCCGCGCAGCACAATAGTTTGCACCGTGCCCTCGGCTTCCTGGGCGCGGCGGGCCTCAGCGAGCAGTTCTTGCACGCGCAGCAGGCGGCGGCGCAGGGCTGGCAGGGCGGCGCGGGCCTCGCAGATGGTGAAGTGTATAGAAAAATGGGTCATTGGAAGTTACCCCCACGCGAAGCGCAGGACGCGGTGGTTGAGCGTGTCGGCGACATACAACTCGCCGCGCCGGAGGCCATCAGCGGCGGAAATTTGGGTCAGTGCCAGGCCGCCAGGGCGCAGCAAAGTCCCGAGGGAGCGGCCTACCCGGTCCACCGTTGCCAGCACCTCTCCGCTGGACAGCAGGAGGCAGCGGACGCGGCCCCGCATTTCGCCCGTCAGCGAGTCCGGCTCGCCGCCGTCGGCCACATACAGCAGGCCCAGCGGGTCAATCGCCAGCGCACGCGGACTGTGCAGCGGCAGCGGCAGGGAGTCATCGCGGGTGCGGCGGCCTGTGCCGGGAATGCCGCCAATCAGACGGTCGGCGCGGCCCACAGGGTCGAAGCGCACCAGACGGTTTTGCCCGGTGTCAGCGGCATACAGGTTGCCGCCGGAGTCCACCGCCACGGCCTGCGGGCTGCTGAGGCCCGCGCCGTACAGGCCCGGAGCGCCGATGACGCTCAAAAAGCGCCCTGCGGCGTCGAACCGCTGCACGCGGCTGTTGCCGGTGTCGCAGAGATAGATGTCGCCGCCTGGCCCGACCGTAATGCCTGTCGGCCCGTTCAGCTCGCCCTCGGCGCGGCCCGGCCTGCCGAACACCAGAGTCAGAACGCCCTCGCGGGTGAACTTCTGAACGCGGTTGCCGCCCTGCTCCACCACATAAAACGAGTCTTCGGCGTCTACGGCGACGCCCTGCGGGGACAAAAACTGCGTCCGTCCCGTGCCGCGCCCGCCAATGGCCGCGACGCCGCCGCTGGGCGTAATTCTCTGAACGCGGTGATTGTACGAGTCCGCGACAAACAGAACGCCGCTGCGGTCCACGGCCAGTCCGGTCGGGTAGTGAAACTGGTCCGCTCCCGCGCCGCGCCCGCCGAACAGCTCCACCACACGCAGCCGGGTCGGGGCAGCAGCAACGGGTGTGTCAATAAGCCCGGCCCGCGCCGACAGCGTCATCACGCCACCGTCTTCTTCGCCGGTGTCACGCGGCCTGTCCAGCCGCACTTCCGCCAGCGCGGTTCCATCGGGCGAACGCTCGATGCCAATGTCACGCGCAATGGGACCGGCAGTGCCTGTGCTGAGGGAGGCGCCCTCGACAGGCGCGTCGTCTTCAAATTCCAGAAAGCTAAATCTATCGCTCATAAGAGAAAGTCTGCAAGAGATGCCGCTTCAGTATAGCCGATTTCGGCCTAATTCAGCGCATTCAGGGGCGGCATAACACTTCGTGACAACTGCTGTCGCAGCCCTGGGAGGGCTGGGGCACATCGCTGGCATGGTGGGCGCACATCGGCGGCGGCTTCCCGGAGCCGATCCGCACGGAGTATAAGGAGGGCGCGGCAAGCAGCGCCCCTACTCTTTATTGTCTGGTTCCCCCATTATTGGGGGCTAGGGGGCCGCATCTTCCGCCCGCAGAGCGCGGCAGGGCAAACGCAGCCGCATCGCGGGCAGAATAAAACACGTCATAGCCGAATTATACCCGTGCATTGACAACCCTCCGGTGATTGCGGGTATACTAGGAAAGTATTCCGGGGTCGTTCAACGGCAGGACCGCAGTTTTTGGAGCTGCTTATCGGGGTTCGAATCCCTGCCCCGGAGCCTTTTCTCAGTTTGAAGACTTTCGGGTGAGACTCGTGTTTTTGTGTGCGGCGGGTATAATACAAGTATGGACCCAGAGTATTTCCGCACCGAGGAACAAATCACAACGGAAGAGCAAATCACGCTGACACCCGGCGAGTGGCAGGAGCTAGTCACCTCCCTGCAAAGCCTGGTGCAGGCCAACACCGCTTTGCTTCAAACCGTCTCCGAGCTGATGGCCCAGCGTTCCGATGCCCTTGCCCCGCAGACGCCCGCGCACCCCGCCCCGCTGCCCTCTTTGCCGTTCCCCGATCCTTATGACCTGGCTTCTTTAAACCGCCTCCTGTCCGATTAACTCCAATGACCGAACCACAAAAATGGCCCACGCGGCTGTGGCTTGTCCGCCACGGCGAAAGCGCGGGTAATGTCGCCCGCGACCTTGCCGAAGCCTCCGGGCAGCCCATGATTGATATTGCCGAGCGTGATGCCGATGTGCCCCTGTCGGCGCGGGGGGAGCGGCAGGCGCGGGCGCTCGGGGATTGGTTTGCCGCACAGCCCACTGGCGAGCAGCCCACCCTCGTTCTGGCCTCGCCCTACCTTCGCGCCCAGCAGACTGCCCGGATCGCCCTGTCGGCGGCCCAGCTCTGGCGCGATGAAGAAACGCTGACGATTGATGAGCGCCTGCGGGAGCGGGAGTTTGGCATTCTGGACCGGCTGACCTATGCCGGGATTACGGCAAAGTACCCCGAGCAGGCCGAGATGCGCCGCCTGCTGGGCAAGTTCTACCACCGCCCGCCCGGCGGCGAAAGCTGGTGCGATGTCATCCTGCGCCTGCGCTCCCTGCTGGACACGCTGACCCGCGAAGGCCGGGGCGAGCGCATCCTGCTGGTGTGCCACTCGGTCGTGATTCTGTGCCTGCGCTACCTGCTGGAGCGGATGGACGAGGAAGAAATCCTGGAGGTTGACCGCACCTCGGAAGTCGCCAACTGCTCGGTGACGTCCTATGCCTTTGACCCGCAGGCAGGACGGCACGGCAAGCTGGCCCTGCGCGGGTTTAACTTTGTCGCTCCGGTGGAAGAAGGAGGCGAAGAAGTCACAACCGCCCCCGATGCACCCGCCGCCGCCCACTAACCACCATGAGTATGCAAGACACCCCTGCCGTTGAAATCACTGAGGACCTGCTCCGCAGCTGGCCGCTGCCGCGCCATGAAAACGGCGACGACAAAGAAGGCCGGGGCCGCATTTATGTAATCGGCGGCTCGCCTGAAATCCCCGGTGCCATCCTGCTGGCCGCGCTGGCGGCGCTCCGGGCGGGGGCCGGACAGCTTAAAATCGCTACCGCCCGAAGCGCTGCCGTCGGCATTGGGATTGCCGTCCCCGAAGCCTGGGTCCTGCCCTTGCCGGAGTCGCCCGGCGGCGGTCTGGACCCGGCCTGTGCGGAGGCGCTGGTCCGCGACGCCAACAACGCCAACGCCGTCCTGTTCGGGCCGGGTATGAATGACCCCGAAGCTACGAACGCGCTGCTCCATGCCGTTCTGCCACAGATTGCCGGGCCAACCCTGGTGCTGGATGCTGCCCCGCTGGCCTGCCTCGGCGACGCCCCCACCCTGCTGCACGGCCTGAACAGCAGCGTTGTGGTGACCCCGCACGCAGGCGAAATGGCGCAGATACTCAGCCGCCCCAAAGAGGTTATTAAAGCCGACCCCGAGGCCGCCGCCCGCGAAGCCGCCGAACGCCTGCGGGCTGTGGTCGCTATGAAGGGCGGCGAGACATACATTGCCGCCCCGGATGGCCGGGTGTATGTCAACCGGCGCGGCTCTATCGGCCTTGCCACCTCCGGCTCCGGCGACACGCTGGCGGGGATCATTGCGGGCCTGGCCGCACGGGGCGCGGACCCGGTGCAGGCCACCGTCTGGGGCGTCTTCCTGCACGCCCGCGCCGGCGAAGTGCTGGCCGAGCGTATCGGCCCCCTGGGCTTTCTGGCCCGCGAATTGCTGGCCGAAATCCCCGCCCTGCTGCACAGCCTGAGCGAAGGCTAACTCTTCTCTCCTCGCTCGTGCCGCCTTGTTTCCATCATCTCAACATTTTTGATCATTTACTGTGCCTCCACGGCTATTATACACTGCCCCTGGGGTCGCTGCTCCCCGCTACACTGGGTATGCAGGGCGACCCGCAAGCGTGGAAAGACCCACGAGGGCAACGTCTTTTGGGGCCTGCACCAGCGCCACACGAAAATTTCACGCGGCCTGCGGGCAAACCGGTTGACAAAGAATGCCCGTACCGGGTACAGTGTTCTCCTGCCCCCCCGTGGACGGTTGGCGCAGTGGTAGCGCACTTCGTTGACATCGAAGGGGTCACAAGTTCGAATCTTGTACCGTCCACCACTTTCTCCTCCTCTGAATTCTCCATCATCCTCGGTTC
>CAXUKS010000072.1:583-13176 GCA_964251675.1 uncultured Armatimonadales bacterium | reverse complement strand
GATAGTGCGGCAACGCGGCCTCCGCATCCTCTGGAAAATGCTGCCGGTGATGTGGGACCTGCACGGGGCGACGACCACGCCGCCGCCGGATGCCTATTATCTGAGCATCCTATCGGTGCGGGCGGACTGCCGGGGGCAGGGAATCGGCGGGCTGCTGCTGTCCGAGGTCTGCCGCCGGGCGGATGCCGAGAAGTTTCCGGCGACGTACCTGCACGCGGAGATCGACAACGCCGTGGCGCGGCGGCTGTATGCCGGGCATGGGTTCGAGACGGCGGCGGAACACCCCACCCCCCGCGCCGTCCGCTGGGGCGTGCGTGGCTTTGCGACGATGCGGCGTAACGGGCGGGTATACTGAACGCAGTTTATCCCCGAGGAGCCGTTTTTTATGAAAGACCCCCGTGTTGGCAAGCTGGCCGAGATTTTGATCGGCCATTCCACCCAGGTTCAGCCCGGCGAAAAAGTGCTGGTGGAAGCCTATGACATTCCCGATGACGTGGTGACCGCCGTTGTGGACACGATAGCGAAAGCGGGCGGCCTGCCGTTTGTGACCGTCAAGCGCAATGCCATTCTGCGGGCGCTGTACCAGAATGCGTCTGAAGAGCAGATGCGGCTGACGGGAGAGCTGGAGCAGGCACGGATGGCCGCGATGGATGCCTATATCGGCATCCGAGGCAGTGAGAACAGCACGGAGCTGTCCGATGTGCCCGATGAGAAGATGAAGCTGTACCGGACGCTCTGGTGGAACCCGGTGCATTCCCAGACCCGCGTGCCGCACACCAAATGGTGCGTTCTGCGCTGGCCGACGCCGTCGATGGCCCAGCAGGCGGGGATGAGCACGGAGGCGTTTGAAGACTTTTACTTTGATGTCTGCACGTTTGATTACGGCAAGCTCGGCCCGGTGATTGAGCCGCTGAAAGCCCTGATGAACCGTACCGACCGCGTGCGCCTGACGGGCGCGGGGACCGACCTGCGCTTCTCTATCAAAGATATTCCGACCATCCCCTGCACCGGCAGCGCCAACATCCCCGACGGCGAGATTTTCACCGCCCCTGTGCGGGACTCGGCGGAGGGAACCATTGCCTTCAACACACCGACTATCTATCAGGGCACGGCCTTTGAGGGCATTACGTTGAAGTTCGAGCAGGGCAAGATCGTCGAAGCGACTTCGGCGGGGAATACCGGAACGGCGCTCAACGAGATTTTAGACAGCGACGAGGGGGCACGCTACATCGGCGAGTTTTCGCTGGGCTTCAACCCCTATGTCTTGCAGCCCATGCGGGATATTTTGTTTGATGAGAAGATCGCCGGGTCATTCCACTTCACGCCCGGCGGGGCGTATGACGAAGCGTTCAACGGCAACCGCTCCACGGTGCATTGGGACATGGTGTTCATTCAGCGCCCTGAGTTCGGCGGCGGCGAGGTCTATTTCGATGACGTGCTGATCCGCAAAGACGGCCTGTTCGTCCCTGAAGACCTTCTGCCGCTGAACCCGGAGAACTTGAAGCGGCTGTAAGGGCAGGGGTATAAGAAAGGGCAGGGGCAAGCCCTGCCCTTACAGTGAGCATCCTCTCCAGAATTGGGGGCCGAGCGCCTACGGCATTGGCGCAGGCATAGGGTCCGGCGGCATCGCAGGCGGAGGCGCGGCAGCAGGCGGCACGGGGTTCTCCGGGACAGCCGGGGGCGGTACGGCGGGAACCGGCGCGGCGTTGGGTGCAGGTGGGGCGGGGACAGGCGGCGTCGGAGGCGTTGGCGCGGGAACCGGGTTCTCCGGCACGGCAGGACGCGGCAGTGCCGGGGCGGGTGTCGCATCGGCAGGTGGTACAGGCGCTGTGTCTGCCGGTGGCGCAGGTATCGTCGTGTCTGTCGGCGGGGGCGTCGTCTCCACCAGCGCGGGAACGGTGGGCAGGACGGCCAGAAGGTTCTTGGCCCAGCCTTTTGCCAGTGCCTCCGGGGACGCGAACCCGGCGGCTTTGGAGTCTGCCGGGGTCACGGTCAAAATAGTCGTTCCCGCCAGAGACAGCGCGGCATCGTTCGTCGCCGGGTCCAGGGTCACCTGAATCGCGTCCGGGGCAGTGGCTGCCGGGCTGTTGGCAAGGCGGGCCAGGCGGCTCGTGATTAAATCTGCCCGCTCTGCCGCTGTTAGACTGCCGGGCTGCGGGCCACGCACGGCCAGGACGATCTTGCCGCGCAGAGTGGCATACGCCGCCTGTTTGCCAATCCGGGCAAAGTCGGACGTAATAGTCAGCGGCGGGTTAGCGGGAATGGTTGGCTCCGGCATATTGGACGGGCGATAATTGACACGCGGCAGCACTTGCTGAAGCCGGGCAGACCAGTCGTTAGCTACCTGCAGCGGCGTTTTGGGGCCGCCCGGAATGGTTTTGGCCGTAGCCGGGTCCACGGTTACGATTTTGCGGCCCAGCACATAAATCACCGGATAGCGGTTGACGCGGCTTTTGGGGTCCGGCAGGAAAATCTGCACATCGTCCGGCAGGATGTTCGGGCTGCCCAGCAGCGGGGTTAGTCGGTCGGTGATGGCGGCTACCCGCTGGTCCGGGGACAGGCCGCCCGCCGCACCGCGCAGGCGCAGGACGGGGTAGCCGCCCAGTATCAAATCGGCTTCGCCTGCTTCCAGCGGTTTCCGCATCACCGATGGGGTCGCCAGATCGCCGCCCGATTGGGCGTGAAGCGGGCCAAGCGTGCCGAGCAGCAGCAGTGCCGCTGTGGGGGCGAAAAATAAACGCATGAAATTGTACTCCTGCTGACAAGACGGTCCAGGGAGCGTTTGGGTTCCCACTCACGAATAGAAACAGGCTCCCATGCCACCACCCGTGCCTTCGCTTCTCTTTTTGCTAAACATCGCCGCAACGCTTTATCTGTGGGGCGTCATCTGGACGGTGCAGCTTGTGCATTACCCGCTGTTTGCCCGTGTTGGCGCGGCAGGGTGGGCGGACTATCATACCGCGCACACGCGGCTGATGACGCTGGTGGTGCTGCCCGCGATGGTGACAGAACTGGGAGCTTCGGGGCTTCTGGCCCTGGGACGGCCCGCATGGCTATCCGCGCCCCTGCTCTGGCTGGGCTTCGGGCTGGCGGCAGGCACCTGGGCAGTGACGTTCTTTGTTTCCGTTCCGCTCCACGACACGCTGTCACGCGGCTTTGATGCGGCTGCGATTGGGCGTCTCGTCAGCACCAACTGGCTCCGCACAGCCTTCTGGACCGCGCACGCCCTGCTGCTGCTGTTTCAAGTCTGGCGGCTCCTCGGCCCAGTCGTCAAGTAAAAATCCCCCGCAACGCTTGCGCGAGGCGGGGGATTTTGTAAGCTGCCAGACTAGGACTCGAACCTAGAACCTACACATTCAGAGTGTGCCGATCTGCCAATTGATCTATCCGGCAATTATTGATTTTTATTAACGTTTTTTGGTCTTGGCATTTCTGCCGCTGTACGTTTCGGTTTGACTGTGGCAGTTAGGACAGAGCAACTGCAGGTTTTCCAGTCGATTGTCGTCATTAATCCCATTGAGATGGTGCAAATGCAAAGAGAGCGGCTTGCTGTTCCACTCGCTAATGCCGCACTCGGCACACACAGAATGCAAAATGCCGTCTTTCAGCAAACGCCAGCGCAAATGAGCACGGCCTGTATTCCGGTTCTGTGAAGTCAGCACTTCCAGTGGAATGCGCGGGTCTTGGCGCACAGCTACCTTGCCGGACTTCACCGCATTGTACCAGACGTTGTTGCAAATCTCAAAGCGGTCACGGCATTGTTTGATGCTGTGCCCGTCATCGTAAAACGCCTGCACTTTAGCCCAGTCGTGAACTTTGTAGTTCGGCGGCGGCTTCACGTTTTTAGCATGATAGGCCACGGTGGACTTGGCACAGCCGACTTCGGCGACGATTTGGCTGTACGTTTTGCCTGCGGCAAGCAGGGCGAGTATCTGCTGTCTCATGGCCTTCCCTGGGTTCAGACGAGCGAATTATACCCGCCCTGGATTTCATTTGTCAAGCCGCAAACTTACGACGCGGCCATTAAATGCAGCAGAAAAGTCGGCTCTTCATGGCTGGACTGGATCTGCAGCACGGTTTCTGCTTCAGTGGCATGGACACGCAGGCTTTTCGGCGACTGCACACTGCGCTCCAGCGTGTCGTTTTCCTCAGTTCCGAGAGTGATAATGAGAGCGCCGGAGTCGCTGCCTTTGGTCTCCATCGTGATGCCGACAAAGGGCAGGTTTTCGGCAGCGTACTGGTCGCCGAGGTCGGTGTCCAGAGCTTCCAGCGTTGCTGTTTTGCCCCGATGCTCTTTAGTAAAGTCGGCGGCAAAGGTGGCCCAGTCCGCCTGCGGGATTTCCTGAGTATCGTTATTCATAGCGGTCTCCTTGAAAGCTGCCTTTCATTGGCTCTTACCCGGAACGACGCGGTTTGTCACGGCACGTTCACGCCGCGTGCCGCGACCCACAATTCGTACCAGTCTGTGCGGGACAGCGTAATCGCAGCAGCGGCGGCAGCTTCTTCAATATGGGCAGGGTTATTGGAGCCGACCAGTGGAATAATCCCGGAGGGATGCGCCAGCAGCCAGGCCAGCGCAAGCTGCCCCGGCGTCGCGCCGCCGTACTTGTCGCCCATCTTGCGGAGGGCCTCCAGCGTGCGCCCGACAGCAGGCGGGGTATTGGCGTCCGGCTCGCGCCGCCCGGACAGCCAGCCGCCGCCGAGAGGGCTGTAGGATAGGGGCGTGATGTTCCTTTCCAGACACTGATCCAGAACGCCGTCACCGGCGTCAGCCCCGGACGCGCCGGTGGGGGTGGTAGCCTGCCCGCCCGCCGCGCCTTCGTAGATCGGGTCCAGCCGCAGCAGGGACAGCGAAATCTGGTTGCTGACAATGGGGGCGTTCAAATACTTTTGCAGAGCCAGCGTCTGATGCGGGTAGTAGTTGGAGACGCCGACGGACTTGATCAGCCCCTCGGCGATTAACTCATCCAGCACCTGAGCCGTCTCGGCAGGGTGCGAGAGCGGGTCAGGCCGGTGAAGCTGATACAGGTCGGCGTAGTCAATGCCCATGCGGTCCAGCGAGCCGTGCAGGCTTTGCCGGATGTAATCCGGCGAATGGTCGTAGTAGCCCCGGCGGATGCCGACTTTGGTGGCGATAAAAATCTTTTCGCGGCTGCCGGGAACGGCGGCGAGGCAGTCTTTGAAGATCGACTCGCAGGCCGTGCCGCCGTAAATATCGGCATGGTCGTAGAACGTAATCCCGGCATTCATGGCTGTCTCGAACGCGGCAATGGCCTTGCGCCGGTTTTCGGGGCCGACTTCGGCGGGGTTCCAGGTCCCCGCCATCCCCATGCACCCCAGGGCGATGCGGGAAACGGGCGTTTTCTCCGGCCCAAACGGCTGTGTCGGCAGTGTGGTCATAACGATACTCCTCATCTTGAGGCGCGTCGGCCTCTAACCTTATTGTACCCGCGCCAGGCCGTCCATCTGCTGACGGACAGCATGGAGGCCATACAAACACAGCTCAAACTCGTCGGACAGCTTCCGCAGGGTGGGCGCTTCGTGGCGGTAGTCGCCGTAGTCGTGCGAGGCGGCGATGGCGTAGCTGTTTTTGCCCTGCTGTACGTAGTCCAGCAGGTGGTCCCGGCGCGTCTGGGCCTGCATGCGGGGCAGGCTTTCGGGGTAGACGCCAGCCCAGAAGAGTGTAAAATCGCCAATATGCTTGTGGACTTCGCGCTCGCGGTTGAACGAAGTCGCCTGCAGGCGCACATCGGCATGAAGCAGCATTTCAGCGACTTCCTCCAGTGGCCTGCCTTCCAAGTCTTTGATTTTGTGCATCTGCCTGACATGGGCAAAATCCGCCAGCACAGTCGCCAGATAGTCGGCCACGGAGGCTTCATAAACGCCCAGCGTCTGGATGAACGCACGTTCCACAAGCGAGCCAAACAGGCGAAGCAGCGTGGGATCGGGCTGAGAGGGGGAAGAAAGTTCGAGTGTCATGGATGGGTCTCCTTGCAGTGTCTCCGGCAAAAACGGCAGAAACTTAAGAAAGCGCCCTCCATTGGGCTTACTGGATGTTCTTCAACTATTATCGGCAAGGTTCGTCGCTGAGTTTAGGGAGAAGCGAAAGGGCCGCAGAGCGAGGGTTTGCGAACCCTCGCTGCAAGTTAGTGCGACTGCGGGACGACGATGTGAAGCTGGGCCAGCACAATCAGCGCAATGCCGAGCACGATGCGGTAGATGATAAACGGCATCGTGGAGTGTTTTTCGTCGCTCAAATACCCCAGCAGCCAGCGCACGACGATAAAGGCAAACACGCCCGCCACGGCGGCAGCCAGCAGGTACGGGCCGATGACCTCGTTCAAGCCCGGCGTCGCCGCGTGGGCCGCCGCTGCGGCGTTTTTGGCTGAATCGCCAAACGTGCCGGGCAAAACGGTTTTCAGCAGCTTGTACAGCCCCGCCAGCGTGATGGCGGGCACGGACAGCAGGAACGAGAAGCGGGCGGCTTCCTCGCGCTCCAGTCCCAGAAACAGACCTGTGGTGATGGTCACGCCCGACCGGGACGTGCCGGGGACCAGCGCGATAGCCTGTGCCAGCCCGATGCCCAGTGCCTCGCCGAGCGTCAGGCTTTCCAGCTTCCGGGTCTTTTTACTGACAATCTCCGCCGTCAGCAGGATCAGGGCCAGCACGATCATAGACCCCGCAATAAAATACAGATTACGGTATTCGCCGTCCACTTTCTTTTCCAGCGCCAGTCCGGCCACAATGATCGGGATCGTGGCGAAAATAACGTACCACGCCAGCCGCGCATCGGTGTCGCCCCGGGGGAAGAGCTGCCCTTTTTGCAGACTCCGCACCAGCCCGGCGATGTAGCGGGCCAAGTCGTGGCGGAAATAGGTGATAATGCCGACCATGGGGCCAAGCTGGGCAATCGCCGAGAAGGCTGCGCCGACATCGGCAGGCCAGTGCGTGGGGTCGTAGTGGTTCAGAAGCGCAGGCAAAATTCGCATATGCGCGGTGCTGGACACGGGCAGAAACTCGGTGATGCCCTGCACCAGCCCTAAAATGACGGCCTGAAGCCAGCCGATGTACGGCGTATAGTTGTCGGTCGGCGGCAAAAAATCGGTCTCCTTGTAGCGGGTGAGAGCCGGGGGTATGAAACCCCCGGCATTGAAGTTCAGACGCCCTCCGGGCTAAAGTGTGACAGAGTAAGACAGAAGAGACAATGGCCTGTCTGAGTCCCCAGCCCGGAGGGCGTCTGCCCTGCCTGCCGGGGGTTTCATACCCCCGGCTCTCATCTGCGGCTTCTACTGCGTGCGAATGTACAGCGGCGGCGCGGTCTGAGAGCGGGCAAGGGCAGCGGCACGGCGGGGGCGCAGAAGGTAGTGGCCCACCAGCACGCGGCCAATCGCGGCCAGTGGGGCGGCCAGGAACATCCCCAGCAGGCCAAAGAACTCCGCGCCGATGAGCAGCACGATAATCACCACGGCGGCGTGCAGGTGTATCCGGTGGCCGATGAACTTGGGCATCAAGAGCTTGCTTTCAATCAAATGCAGCAGGCTGAAGAAGACCAGCACTTTGACGGCCAGCGCCAGTCCCCCGCCAAATTCAGGCGGCAGCACGGCAGCCAGCAGGACAATCGGAATGCCCCCCAAAATCGGGCCAATGATGGGAATAGCCCGCGTGAAGCCCGCCAGCAGGCCCAGCACCAGCGCATAAGGCATATGAATCAGCGACAGGCCCGCGTAGACGACCACGCCTGCAATCACGCAGAGCCAGAGCTGCGCGATGATAAACGAGCGCATGATCCCCGACGACTCGCGCAACAGCCCAAGCGCCTCGCGCACACGCGGGCGCGGCACCAGCGCCAGAAACTCATTTCGCAGGGTGCGGCCATCCAGCACAAAGTAGAACGCCAGCACCGGAATCAAGATAAAGTCAATGACGCGGGCAATGCCCGTCACCGTCGCCAGCAGGACGCCCTGCCCCCAGGCAAACGGCGAAAAGCCCCCACCGCCCGTCTCGCCGCCAGCGGGCCGGTGCAGCAGGTCTTTCAGGTTCGGCGGCAGGCCGTCATAAAGCGTCTGAAGCTGCGCGGCATACACGGCAATTTTTCGCTCGTACAGCGGCAGATTGCTCGCCAGTCCATGCACCTGATCGGCAAACGGCGACACCATCAGCGCCCCGCACAGATACAGCACGTAGCCAAAAGCGCCGAAGACAAAGAGCGTTGCCCCCAGACGCTGTGTGCGCGGCCTGATCTTTGGAAGACGCACCCGGCACAGGGCATTGACCGGGCCGACCAGCGCAAACGCAAAGATGGACGCCACCAGAATATCCGTGACAATCGTGCGGACGCGCCACAGAAAGTACCCGGCGAAGGCCAGCAGGGCCAGGCGCACGAGCAACTTCCAGAACTGCCCGAACCATGCTTCCGCGCTGCGGCCTGTCTCCCGGCGCACTGTCATCATCTTATCACCCTCATCGCGTATAGCTTTCCAGGGCGTCCGCGATGCGCCGCGCCGCCGCGCCGTCGCCGTAGGGGGACGCCGTGCGAGAACGGGCCTCATACGCCGCCGGGTCGGACAGCAGGCGGCTGGCCTCACGGACAATCAGCGCCGTGTCCGTGCCTACCAGCGTGGCCGTCCCCGCCGCGATGCCTTCGGGCCGCTCGGTGGTCTCGCGCAGGACTAAGACAGGCTTGCCAAGACTCGGGGCTTCCTCCTGCACGCCGCCGGAGTCGGTGAGTATCAGCGTGGCTTTCTGCATGAGCTTGACAAACGGCACGTAATCCTGCGGCTCAATCAGGCGCACGCGGGGATGATCTGCCAGATGCGGCGTCAGAGCCTCCCGGACCAGCGGGTTCAGATGCCAGGGCACGACGGCCACGGTGTCAGGGAAGTTGTCCACCAATTGCCGGACAGCCTGCCCGATGCGGCCCATCGGTGCCCCCCAGTTTTCGCGCCGGTGGGTGGTGACAAGTATCATGGGGCGCGGGTCATCCAAAATCTCGGACAGAGCGGCGTTTTCGGGCAGGTACGGCTTGGCGGCAACGTTCAGCAGGGCGTCAATGACCGTGTTGCCGGTCAGCACAATCGCATTGTCCCCCACCCCGTCGGCCCGCAGATTGGCGGCGGATTCAGGCGTCGGTGGAAAGTGCAGTGTAGCCAGGCGCGTGGTCAGCAGCCGGTTCATCTCTTCGGGGAACGGGTCATACTTGTCGCCAGTTCTGAGGCCCGCCTCTACATGGCCGAACCTGGCCTGATGGTAGAACGCGGCCAGCGCGGCCACAAACGTCGTGGTCGTGTCCCCCTGCGCCAGCACCCAGTCGGGCTTTTCGGCGGCTAAGATCGGGTCCAGCCCGGACAGCGCCCGCGTCGTCACCTGCGCCAGCGTCTGCCCCTGCGTCATAATGTCTAAATCAAAATCGGGCGTGATGCCAAAGACCGACAGCACCTGGTCCAGCATCGTCCGGTGCTGCCCGGTGACAGCGACGCGCACGGCGAACGACGCGGGCCGCCGCTTCAGTTCCAGCACGACGGGAGCCATCTTGATGGCATCAGGCCGGGTTCCAAAAACGCAGAGAACTTTTTGCATAAAGTATGAGTTCAGCGAGACGCTTGATGCGCCTCTGCATAGAGACGCAGAGCGGCCCGCATTCGCTGCGGGTAATCCTGCCCCTGTGACTGGAACCAGGCAAGAATGTCTTCATCCACAGCTAGTTCCGTGACGACCGAACGCGCCGGGGCAGGGAAGCGCCACCAAGAGCGGGCCAATTCTTCCTCGGTCAGCGGCGGTATGTCTGAAGTGTCAATGTCTTCATCAGACATCACATCAATTCTGTCCCAATCGGTGCGAGAAACCGTAGGGGCCTTAGTGGTTGAGGCTTCGGAGATATTGCTCATATTGCTTTTGTTCATGGGTGACTGCCTTTCGCATAGAAATAATGCGAATGATTTCTTCTTCGGGTTCCGTGAAAACAATGACAACAACGCGAACGCCCAGCAAACCGAGGCCGATAAAACGGTCTTCGCCGTAGTCAAAGCGATTGTCTAATGTCACCCGCAGGGGACCTGCGAAAACAGGGGGAGCGTCCGCGAGGTCAAAACCATGCTTTGCAATATTGCTCTGGTTTTTATTTTCATCCCATTCGAACTTCATACTCGGTTTTCACTTTGGCTGTTTCACAGATGTTTTAGTGATATTAGGCCAGGCTCCAAATACACAGAGAACTTTTTGCATTATTTATCAGTGGCCCCGTCGTAGGCGCGTCCATCCACCCCTAGCAGAGACCGTAGTGATAAGACGATTTTCTCTTCTGTGATGTAAGGCTTACACACAACTGGCAACGTGACAGTTCCCCCCTGATAGGCGAAATCTAAATTGCCCTCTTGCAGTACACGGCTTTCCTCAACATTCATACCGGAAGCTGTCTTGAGAAATGCCATCGCTTCTATTCCTTCGCCGCGTGTTCCGCGCCACATCGTCCTCATACGTGAAGCCCATTGAAAACGGATCAAAAGATAGTGTTGCTTTAGCTCAATATGAATAGATTCGGCTTGTTCACCCACAGACTGAAGGATTGCTCGCTCTATGAAAGAGGCCACATCTTCCATCCTGCCCCTAATCAGCATATTGCTCATTTTATCTCTCGCCTATAGTACTACTTCAACACAAGGTCAGATGGCGGAAATCACCAGTCAAACTCCTACCTCAATCGGCCAGAGTCGTTCGGCATCGGACCAATCGCCCCAGTCTTCCGGTGGCAGCAGTGTGTCTTTTTCTTCCGGGCGGATGACTGCCACGGCGGATGGGTACGGCAGGCCGCTGACAGGGCTGGCCGCGAAATAGAACGGGCGCACTCGTTCGCCCCGGCTGGGGCTTGCCGTTGCATCCAGGTAGACAATACGTATCACGGAGTCGGAAGGAAAGAGATAGACTTCCCGTATTTGCGGCTCCGAGGCCCGGCCTTCGTCGGCCATTTCCTGCGCGGCGCGGCGGATATTTAGTTGTGGTGGTGCTTCTTCTAGAACGGCCACTGGAATTTACCTCCTGTAAACGCAAACAGGGCGAGGGCGACGGCGCAGCAGCCGGCGGTGATGCCGTAAATCATGTAGACGGCGCGGCGCTGGGAGCCGCCGTACTTTTTGAGCAGGATGTGGTGAATGTGCGATGTTTTATCGGGCAGGTAGGCAGGCGTCCGCGCAATCGCCCGCTGCGTGACGACCCGGATGCCGTCGAAAATCGGGACGCCCAGCACAATCACGGGCAGGGCGACCGAGACCGTCGCGGCGATTTTGAATGTGCCGATAATCGAGATCGCGGCCAGGGTGAAGCCTAAGAACTGTGCGCCGACCGTGCCCATGATAATCGAGGCCGGGTGCTTATTGAAGCGCAAAAAGCCGAGGCAGACACCGACGAGCGTAGTGGCAATAATCGTCACTTCATACTGCGGGGCACGCGCCGCCGCCGACATCAGCGCCAGCGTCGAGGCGCAGATGGCGCAGACACCGGCGGCAAGGCCGTCCAGGCCGTCGATAAAGTCTACGGTTTTGGCGACGCCGAACACCCACAGCACGGTTCCCGCTGCCGAAAACCAGTAGGGGAACGCCACCCAGTTGTTCGGAGCCGCAGCGAACGGGTCGGTGACACCGTCAATCCGCACATCAAACAGGACTAAAATCAGGCCCGCGCCCACCAGCGCCAGAGACTGCCAGATGGCGGACACTTCGAATTTGTCGTCAATGACCCCGACAATTGCCACCACGGACGCGGCCACGAGAACGCCGGTGTAGTGCTGCAATTGCAGGGGTGTCCACGGGTACTGCGCGTGATAGATCGAGTGGTAGACATACACCACAATGAGCGTGATGAGAAACGCCCCGTACATCGCCAGCCCCCCCCAGCGCGGCAGAGGCTTCTTGTGGATGTCCCGCTCACGCGGCACGGCAACAGCCCCGAACCGGGAGGCCAGACGGCCCACCCAGGGGGTCAGCAGCCAGCTCAGGGCCAGCGCGAGCAGAAAAGCGAGCCAGGGCAGTTTCCAAACGGGCATAGTGCTTACAATGTCCTTATGGCGCTTTACCGCCCGAAGACGTTAACCGGGAAAGCGGTCGCAGAGCGACTTGACATCGCGGCGGACGGCGTCGTAAGTGGCGGCGTCGCCGATGTGGGTCAGAGTTCGGGCGATGCAGTCCGCGATCTCGTCCATTTCTCCTTCGCCGAGGCCCCGGCTGGTGGTGGCGGGGGTGCCGAGGCGCAGGCCACCGGTGACCCAGGGCTTTTCGGTGTCGTAAGGAATGGCGTTCTTGTTGGTGGTCAGGTTGACTTTGTCCAGCTCCACCTGCGCGGTGCGGCCTGTCAGCTTCTGCGGGCGCAGGTCGACGAGCATCAGGTGATTGTCCGTGCCACCAGAAAAGAGCGTGAAGTCGCGGGACATCAGCCCCGCTGCCAGTGCTTTCGCGTTGCGCTTGATCTGCTGCTGATAGGACTTGAAGCCGGGCGACAGGGCTTCCTGAAAGGCGACGGCTTTGGCGGCGATGACGTGCATCAGCGGGCCGCCCTGCAGGCCGGGGAAGACCGCCGAGTTAAGCTTCTTGCCGAGTGCTTCGTCG
>CAXUKS010000072.1:0-573 GCA_964251675.1 uncultured Armatimonadales bacterium | reverse complement strand
GCATACTCAGCGCTGCACAGGATCAGCCCGCCGCGTGGACCGCGCAGGGTCTTATGCGTGGTGGTGGTGACAACGTGGGCCTGGCCGACCGGGGACGGATGCTCGCCGGTGGCGACCAGCCCGGCGATATGGGCGATGTCGGCCAGCAGGATCGCTCCGACCTCATCGGCAATGGCCCGCAGGCGCGGGAAGTCAATCTCGCGGGGATAGGCCGACGCGCCCGACGTGATCATCTTGGGCTTGACTTCGCGGGCGATCCGGGCGCACTCGTCGTAGTCGATCCGGCCCGTCTCGCGGTCCACGCCGTAAAAGTGGGCATGGTAGAACTTGCCGGAGAAGTTGACCGGCGAGCCGTGGGTCAGATGCCCGCCCTGGTCGAGCCGCATCCCTAAGATCGCATCGCCGGGCTGCAAAAACGCCGTGAAGACCGCGATGTTGGCCGACGCGCCCGAGTGCGGCTGGACGTTGGCATGGTCCGCCCCAAAAAGCTGCTTGGCGCGGTCAATCGCCAGCTGCTCCACCACGTCCACATACTCGCAGCCGCCGTAGTAGCGCTTGCCGGGGTAGCCTTCG
>CAXUKS010000071.1:0-14026 GCA_964251675.1 uncultured Armatimonadales bacterium | reverse complement strand
TCGGACGAAGGAACAGAGACAGAACAGGAGGGCGCAGCAAGCAGCGCCCCTACTTATTTCACCCGGAGGGTGCTTCTCCCAGCGAGGGGTTTTATGCCTACGGCATTACTGCGTATCAACCCCTCGTTCTTTCCTCGACGACAGCGCATACTCCAAAACCCGCAGATCGCGCTCCTGCGCCCGTGCCGCCCGGTGCGCTTCGGCGAGCGTCACAGGCCAGAAGCGCACGCTATCGCCCGGCGCAAGCTGCCCGGCCAGGGTCAGGTCGGCGGAGATAACCACGCCAATCAGCGGGTAGCCGCCGGTCGGCTGACGGTCGGCCATCAGCAGCAGCGGCTGCCCGTCTGGCGGCACTTGCAGGCCGCCCATCGGCACGGCTTCGGAGAGGATGCCGCCGAGAACAGCCACAGGCGGGCCGTCGAGCCGAAAGCCCTGCCGGTCGGCATGGAGCGAGACGGTGTAGTGGGACCCAAAGAACGCCGTGCGGGCCGCGCTGGAGAAGCAGGCCTCGTGCGGGCCGGGCAGGACGCGCAGGACGGCAGGGCTGGCAGAGAGAGGGGGCGTGGCGAGTCCCATATCCGGCAGTCTGCTCCCCGAGGCCGGGACGCCTTCCAGAATGTCCCCGTCTTGCAGGCGTCGGCCCGCCATACCCCCAAAGCCGCCGCGCAGGAACGTTGCCCGGCTGCCCAGCACCTTTGGGACAGCCAGGCCGCCCGCCACGGCAAGATACGCCCGCGCCCCGGACCGGCGGCGGCTAAAGCGCAGGGTCTGCCCCGGTGTTAGCGTGTGTGTCTGCCAGACGGCCAGCGGCAGTCCGTCCACCGTGGCCGACAAATCCGCGCCCGTGAGCGCCATCCGCGCCGGGGCCAGCACGCGCAGGGTCGGCCCCAGCAGCGTGATTTCCAGTGCCGCCGCCCCCCGCTCATTTCCGCACAGAATGTTGGCGACTGCTTGCGCCCACGGGTCCATTGGCCCGGAGGGCGTCAGACCATCCCGCTGATAGCCGACGCGCCCCGCATCCTGCACCGTCGTCAGCAGCCCGCCCGTTTCGGCCAAAAACAGCGGCGTCGGCGTCACAATTTGCCCAGTGCTTTCACAGTGATCCCCTCACCTTCCAGCGCGGCCCGGACCGTGCCTGCCAGCGCCGCCGCCCCCGGCGTGTCCCCGTGCAGGCAGAGCGTGTCTGCCCGCAGAGTGAGTGCCAGCCGAACCGCCTGCGCGGCGACGGCCTCGAGGTCGGTCAGCACCGCGCCGGGCTGACTGCGCGGCAGCAGCGTTCCGTCCGGCAGGTAGGCCCGGTCGGCAAAGACTTCGTGCGCCACCGAGAGCTTTGCCGCCTCGCCTGCCCTGACTAACTGCCCACCGGACAGGCCCACTAAAATCAATTCTTCCCCCGCTTCGGCCACGGCCAGCGCGATGGCCTCGGCAATGCCTGCGTCCTGCTCGGCCAGCGTGTACAGTGCCCCGTGCGGCTTGACATGGCAAAGACTTTGCCCGTGCCGCCGGGCAAACCCCGCCAGCGCCCCGATCTGATACGTCACCATATCCCGCACCTCATCCGGCGTCACGGCCAGCGCCCGCCGCCCGAAGCCGACCAGATCCGGCAGGCCGGGGTGTGCGCCCAGGGCGACGCCGTGTCTGGCGGCCAGTGTCACAGTGCGGGCCATTGTGACCGGGTCCCCAGCATGAAAGCCGCAGGCGATATTGGCCGACGTGATGTGCGCCATCAGCGCCGCCTCGTCGCCGTGGGTGTAGACGCCAAAGCCTTCGCCGAGGTCCGCGTTCAAATCAATGCGACAGATCATAGGCAGGTCTTTCGGAAGAAGCCACGGGGCTGAACCCCCATGCTTTAAAAGTGCAAGCCCCCGCCTTCGCGGGCGAAGAGTTAGGAATGCTTACGGCAAATAGTCTTATGCCCTTACCCTCGGGGAATTGCCCTTCAAAGCACGGGGGTTCAGCCCCGTAACTTATCCATCGCCACAAATTCCGCCTCTGAAACCGTCTCGAACCGCACCCGATCCCCCGCCTGTAGGAGGGCAGGTGGCTGGCGGTTTGGATCAAACAGCATCAGCGGAGTGCGCCCAATAATTCGCCAGCCGCCAGGCGACTCCAGCGGATACACCCCCGTCTGCGCCCCGCCAATGCCCACCGCCCCGGCAGGCACGGATTGGCGCGGCGTGTCCAACCGGGGCGTCGCAAGCCCCGGCGGCAGGCCGCTGAGATACGCAAAACCGGGCAGGAAGCCCAGAAACTGCACCCGGTAGCACGGCGCAGAGTGCCGCCGGATCACTTCGTCCGGGGTCAGCCCGTGCCGCCGGGCCACGTCGTCCAAATCTGGCCCGAAGGTGCCGCCGTAGCAGACCGGGATTTCCACCAGACGCGGCCCGTCTTCTGCGGCGTCGCGGCTGTGCGGCACACGCCGCCGCGCCTGCCGGGTGAGCGCCACACACAGCGCGTCATAGTCGGTTTGCCAGGGAAGATAATAGACTGCCACGGTCGTGTACGCGGGAACCCACTCGGAGACGCCGGGCGGCGGTTCAGCGGCGAGGGCACGGCAAAAGCGCACGATTGCGGACGTCACACGCGGGCCGGGTTCGTCGCCGAAAAAGACGCGCACAGCGCAATCGCCCAGCGGCGCAAACTCAGGTATCATGGTTATCAAGTACGGCAGGCAGACCCAAAGCTCCTGCTATGCCGGATGCGGCCCTGTGTTGAATAAACGATGGCCTGAGACCCCTGCCATAAATGGCACGGCTGCACGGCGCGGACGCCGAAAAGTACCGCTTCGCGGCACTCAGACAGATTTGCCTCAGCCCTCTCGTAGCCCCGCGAAGCGGTGCTTGCTGGCCGCAGACCGAATAGCCGTGCCATTTATGGCATGGGGTCTCAGGCCATCGTTCCCAGCGGTCAGACCAGCGATTTATGCAGCAACGCAGCCCTGTATTTCAATAAATGGCTGTTCATTTCGTGCCGATGCGGGCAGGAGTTTCGTGATACCACGCCGAATAACGCCCCATGACACTTCCCCTTGTTACGCTTACCGGTACGCCCTACGCGCAGGGCGTCCAGCATGGGCAGGCCCTGAAAGATCGCATCGCGCACAATTTGGGCGTCTACTTTGAACGCTTTGAGCGCGAGGCCGGGCTGCCGCCCGCCGAAGTCCGTGCCCGTGCCCGCCGCTACGGGGCGGCCATTGAAGGCCATAACGCGGGCTACCACGCCGCCATGCGCGGCATTGCTGAGGGCGGCGGGTTTGCGATGGACGACATCGCAGCCCTGCAAGTGCGTTATGAAATTCTGTATTTCCAGTTTGGCAAAAATGCGCTGTCCGAGGACATAGACGGCTGCACCGCCTTTGCCGTCCTGCCCGAAGCCACGGCCAATGGACACTTGTTCGTCGGCCAGAACTGGGACTGGATACCGCAGGTGTTGGGGGCCGTCCTCCATACCACCGACGCCGACGGCCTCCAAGCGCTGGCCTTCACTGAGGCAGGCATCGTCGGCGGCAAGATCGGCCTGAGCAGCCGGGGGCTGGGCCTTGCCATCAACGGCATGACCAGTACCGACGATGACTGGGAAACCCTCGCCAAGCCATTTCATGTCCGCTGCTATGAGATTTTGCGGGCGCAGGACTTCGACGCCGCCGTGGCCGTGGTCACCGGCGAAGCCCGCGCCTGCTCCACCAATTTTCTCATCGCCCAGACCCCGGACCGCGTGGTGGATATTGAGGCCGCCCCGGACAAGCTGCGCCTGCTGGGCTGCGAAGGCGGCTGCCTTGTGCATACCAACAACTTCACTGCCCCGGAAGAGATCGGTGTCACCGAGCCACCTAACCCCAAGCGACACTTTTCCAGAGGCCGCCGCTCCCGCCTCGGCGAGCTTCTGGGCACACATGATAAAGTTACTGTGGACGACCTCAAAACCGATTTGCAGGACCACCTGCGCTTCCCCTACGGCATCTGCCGCCACGCCGCCGTGGGTTTGGAGCCGCCCGAGCATCACTACATCACTGTCACCTCGGTCATTATGGATCTGACCGAAAAAACGCTCCTGCTGACCGACGGCGTGCCCTGCGAGAACGAGTTTCAGAAAGTAAGTCTCTGACCTTGTCCCAGGTAAAAACCCTGGCCGTAAGGCCGGGGGTTTTTGCTCCAGGAATGAAGCCTGCATAACGTCCGTGTTTAAGTCGGCGGCAGAAGCGGTAATCTGCAAACATACAAATTGTTGATTGACTGCAGAAAGGTCAAACCCCCACGATGAGCAAGACAAACCACAAAATAAGCCACGGAACAATCCTCGGAGCCGCCGCACTGGTGCTGACACTGGCGAGCGCCGGAATGGCGCAGACGACGAACAAAATGGCGACCGTAAGTGCTCTGGACAAGAAGTTTATGACAACCGCCGCGCAAGGCGGGCTGTTCGAGGTGCAGTCGAGCCAGACTGCGCTGAGAAAGACCAAAAACCCCCGCGTTTTGATGATTGCTCAGCGCATGATCAAAGAACACAGCGCGGCAAACAAAGAGCTGGCAACGGTGGCGCAGGATGTCAGGTACACGCTGCCCAAAAAGACCGATGCCAAGCATCTAAAGGCAATCAGCCGTATGAAGTCGCTGTCTGGCACTGCTTTTGACAGGTATTACATGGCGCAGCAGGAAACCGCACACGCCGCTACGGTGAAGCTGTTCCAGTATGAGATCGCGCACGGGCTGGACAAGGACGTAACGGCGTTCGCAACCAAGAACCTGCCGACGATTGAAGAGCATACGCAGATGATCTTCCAGGTCGGCTCAAGCATTGGCGTCAATGCAGTGCCCAAGCCTGCCCTCAAAGGCGGCATGATGCCGAGCAGCATGAGCGGCAAGCATATGTAATGCCCTAAGATGGCTCTAGAAAGCGAACGCCGATGGCAGACACACTGAAAAAGGGCGACCATGTCGAATGGGACACGCCACAGGGCGAGACCGAAGGAACCGTGGAAAAGAAGCTGACTTCGCCGACGAAGATCAAAAGCCATGAAGTCAAAGCCTCCAAAGACAACCCGGAATATCTGGTCGAAACCGACACATCCCACAAAGAAGCAGCCCACAAACCCGAAGAGCTGAAGAAAGTGAACAAGTGATGGCCGAAGATATGGAGGCTATTGTCAAGGATTTCAAGAGCGCGGTCAACATGACAGCGAGCGAAATCGGCAAGTGGCTGGAAACCGATCATTCCAAAGAAGTCGGGCAGAAGAGCAGCGAAGGCGCAGAGTCGGCCGGGCATCAATCGGGTCGGCATATCATCGACATCCTGCACAGGGACCAAGCCGACTATAGCACGGGCGATGTGGCCCACATGAAAAAAGTGGTCAGCTATGTGGCCCGGCACTCGGCACAGCGCCCCGAAGGCGATGTCAGGGAAACGCACTGGCGCTACTCATTGATGAACTGGGGTCACGATCCCCTTAAAGATTAACGCTTAAGGAGAATACATACAATGTCCGAATATACGCATGGCGCGACTGTGACAGTCAATGCGCCCGTCCACCAGGTCTACCAGTTGTTTACGCACTTCAATGACTTCCCCAAGTTTATGAGCTATATCAAGGAAGTCACCTACAAAGACGCGCAGACAAGCCACTGGGTTGCGGACGTGGTCGGCAGCCATGAGTGGGACGCGGTCAATGAAGGCTGGATCGAGAACAAACAGGTTGGCTGGCGCTCCACCGATGGCCTGCAGAACCACGGCACGGCAACCTTTGAGACAGTCGGCGACAGCCAGACCAAAGTGACCGTGACGATCACCTACACCCCGCCTGCGGGTATCCTCGGCGATGCGGGCGAAAAGCTGGGTGTGGGCAACGCCTTCGAGAAGAAGCTTCAGGAAGACTTGAACCATTTCGCACAGCTCGTCGCGCAGACCCCGAGTGGGGCACTCGACCCGGAGTCGTCGAACTACCTGTTCCATAATGACAGTGCCGCCGCGAAGGGGACAACAACGACTGCACAGGACTCGACAATGGGCAACAGCATTTAAGCCTGGTTTGCAGACGCAGAACAGCCTCCGAACACGGCGTTCGGAGGCTGTTTTTTGTCTCACCCAAACTCTAGCTGTCCCTGCGCGTCGTGCTGGCGCAGGAGATCGGCGAGCTTGACCTGCGGGGTCGCCAGCGCATAGTCGGCCAGCGTTTCGTGGGAAACCCAGGCCCAGCGGGCGCAGGTGAGGGTCTGCGGGGAAGCATCGGCGGGAGCCAGTGCCGTGAAGCCGTGCAGGGTGATTTTGCGGTTGGCGACGACGTGCTTGATGACGCCGAAGGGGGCAAAGCCGGAGGCAGTGAGGCCCACGCTTTCGCGGACGGCGCGGGCCGCGCCGTCTTCCAGTGTTTCACCGGGCTGACGAGTCGCACGCGGCAGCTCCCACAGGCCGCCCCAGAGCGGCAGGCTCGGGGGGCGCTGGACAAGGAGGACCTGCCCGGCGGCGCTGCGAACGGCGGCGGACACATCCTCGACTTCCAGCCATTTCTTGACGCCGACGAACTGCGGAAACGCCGTTGGGTCGCCCATTTGCCGCGCCTGACACTCCTCCCGCACCGGGCAGCCGCCGCATTTGGGGGAGGCGGAGTCGCAGACCAGAGCGCCCAGTTCCATCAGGGCCTGATTAAAGTCCCCTGCCCTTCCGGTCGGGATGGCCGCCTCGGCCAGCCGCCACAGCTCCGCCTGTACAGCAGTGGAAGTTTTGGGATCGCCGGTGACAGCATGAACCCGCGCCATGACGCGGATCACGTTGGCGTCCAAAATGGGCGCATCCTGGTCAAACGCGATGGACAAAATCGCCCCGGCGGTGTAGCGCCCGATGCCCGGTAGCCCCAGCAGCATTTTCGGGTCCGAGGGAACCTGCCCGCCATGCTCGGACACCACCGCCTGCGCTCCCTTGTGCAGATTACGGGCGCGGGCATAGTAGCCCAGTCCCGCCCAGTGCTTCAGGACATCATCGAGCGGCGCGTCAGCCAGCGCCTGCACGGTCGGGAAGCGGGCCATCCATTTGTTGTAGAACGCAATGACAGCAGCTACGGTGGTCTGCTGCAGCATGATCTCCGAGACCCAGACGGCATAGGGGTCATGCTTCAAGCGCCGCCACGGCAGGTCGCGCTTGTGGGCTTCGTACCAGGCGAGAAGGTCCTGAGAAAATTGGTCTTGCTTGTTCACGTCTACTCTTTTGCACCTGCTTTAATCAACAGGCTGACAAGGGCCGGGTTTTTATACTCTCGCGCCAGCTTCAGCGGTGTGTTGCCGTGCATATCTCTTGTGCTTGTGTCAGCGCCGTGGTTGAGAAGATATTCAACGGAGACTAAATCTAGCCATGTCTCCGCATTGGTTAATGGGGTGTGGCCGAACATATTCTGAGCGTTCACGTCTGCGCCATGCTCCACGAGGAGTTTGACAACGTCTGGATGCTGCCCCAGAGTGGCCGTAATCAAAGCCGTATATCCACGGTCATCTCTCGCATTAACGTTGTTGCCACACTCCAGGTACAGAAGGCTCAACTTGGCGGAAGCGGAGGCAAACATCAGCAGCGTTTGATGATCTGTCGTCTGCGCGTCCGACCGCGCCCCATGACTAAGTAAGAGTTGCACAGCTTCTATGCTTCCTGCCCGCGTGGCTGCCATAAGAGGTGAGGTTCCGTCTTTGGACGTGAGATTAACATCAGCCCCGAATTTCAGCAATAGATTCAGGATCAGCATTGCTTTGCCTGCGCGGCTCGGCAGCTTCGCCTCAAGCTTCGCTTTCCGCAGCAGTGCGGCGCGAATTTTATTTGTCTCTTCCTGCTGCCGTATCATCATTTTCTTGGCCCGCGCCCGATAAGCGCGTGTGTTAGGCATTACGGTGATAATCGCCATCTCAATGTTCTGAGGCCGAAGACGCGGGTCAGCAAGAGTGGCAGTTTCCTGTCGGTCGTGAAGCGAACCATCCATAACAGCCAGCAAAGGCGTATAGCCGCTGCTAAGGTTCGGGTCTGCTCCATGTTCCAGCAGCAAACGGCAGACGGCTACGTAGCCGCCTGTTGCTGCCATGACTAGTGGACCACCATAATTGCTTGTGCTGTTGACGTCCGCGCCTAATTTTATCAATACCTTTGCGTATTTGTAGCTGCCGTACTGCGAGGCCCGTTCCAAAAGGGTCTGGCCTATGTTATTCCGGGCGTTTATGTCCGCACCACGCATGATCAGACTACGCGCACGGGTCAGATTGTTGCAATCAATGGCTTTGATTAGCGCAACGTTCAGCGCCGCCTTGTCAGCATGAGCTGGAAGCAGGGCGCAAAGGAGCAGCAGGAACAGAAGCAGCCGCATCATAGTTCGGGGACCTTTGCTTCGCTGGCGCGGACTTTGGATTTGTCGTCGCTGTCGGCTCCGGCGTCGAGGGAGATGTCCAGGTTGGGGGCGGCGCCGAGCATGACCTGGTCGTAGGCGGCCCGCATCTGGCGGGCGGCGCGGAGGGGGGGCAGAAAGCCGTTTTCGGTGCCGAGGCCAGGCACAAGCAGGGTCTGGATGACATCGCCGTGCAGCTCATTGAACGCCCGGACAGCGCGGAGGGCGGCGCGGAAGGCCAGGTAAGCGTTGACGGTGCGGCTGACGTTCTGCGGGACGCGCATGGTAGGGGCGACCACGAGAAATGGAAACTGCGGGGCCTGCGTGATGACGACTTCGGCGAGGCCAACCACGAGTTCGCCGTCGTGGCGGTCCCGGATCATTTCCTGCACTTCGGCTTCCAGGTCTTCGCCGAAGAAGTCCACGATCTGGGCATCCAGCCCGCCGTCCATGCGCCCGAAGGAATTGGCGGGGGACACAAGGGCGTCGGCGTCACGGGTGAACAGGCTGTCGCAGACGACCTGCACATCGGGCAGGCCGGTGAAGTAGGCCCGCCAGGCTTCGACAAGAGGCAGGTAAATGTCGCAAAGGATGATTTGCAGGCGCGGCGGCGCGGGGTCAGGCATGGGGAGAGTATACCCTCCCCTGCCGGGTCTGATCACCCAAAGCGGCCTGAGACGTAGGCTTCGGTGTCTTTATCTTGGGGATTAGTGAAAATCTGATCCGTGTCGCCGAACTCTTTCAGCTCACCGCGCAGGAAAAAGCCGGTGCGCTGGGACACGCGGGCGGCCTGCTGCATATTGTGAGTGACAATGACAATCGTGTATTCTTTGCGGAGGTCTTCCATGAGCTGCTCGATACGGAACGTAGAGTTCGGGTCCAGGGCCGAGCAGGGTTCGTCCATCAGAATGATTTCAGGTTCCACGGCCAGGGTACGGGCAATGCACAGGCGCTGCTGCTGGCCGCCGGAAAGGGCAAACGCGGAGGCTTTCAGCTTATCCTTGACTTCGTCCCACAGGGCCGAGCCGCGCAGGGTGCGCTCCACGATTTCATTGAGCTGCTTGCGGTTGGTCAGGCCATGAATGCGGGGACCGTAGGCAATGTTGTCGTAAATGGACATCGGGAACGGGTTCGGCTTCTGGAAAACCATGCCGATACGCTTCCGCAGGTCGACGACGTCTATGCGCTTGTCATAGATGTCGTCGCTGTCCACGGTGATTTTGCCGGTCAGCCGCGTGCCGTCAATCAGGTCATTCATGCGGTTCAGGGTCCGCAGAAACGTGGATTTACCGCAGCCGGAGGGGCCAATCAGGGCGGTGACCTGCCGGTCAGGGACGACGATATTGATGTTTTTCAGAGCTTGAAACGCGCCGTAGTAGAAGTCTACGTTGTCGGCTTTGACCTTTGTGGCGGCAGGCACCGCAGGCTGCCCGGCGGCAATCTCCTGAATGCTGCCCATTTTGACGGGCGGAGACAAGTCTTCAGTGGAATAAGCGTTAGACATAATTTCCTATTTATCCTCCAGAACGCTGCCGCGTGTGGCAAAACGGGCCGCAATGCTGAGAACGAGAATCAGCGTGATCAAAACCACGGCCCCAGCCCAGGCTTCGGCGTTGCGGTTGGGGTCAACATTTGTCGCATACTGATAGATGCGAAGCGGCAGGGCATCGATAGGGGCGTTCAAAGTCGGAACGGGAACCTTGCCGCCAAGCACGGTATGGGTCGTAAAGTATTCTGTGCCCAGGATGGTGAACAGCAGCGGGGCCGTCTCCCCGGCGATGCGGGCCAGTGCCAGCATGATCCCGGTGATGACGCCGCCCCGTGCGGCGGGCAGGACGACGCTCCACATGGTCCGCCAGCGGGTTGCGCCGAGGCCGAGGGAGGCTTCGCGCAGCGAGAAAGGAACGAGCCGCAGGATTTCTTCTGTGGTTCGCATGACAGTGGGGATCATCAAGATCCCCAGGGCGAAGCCGCCCGCATAGGCGGAAAAGCCCGTGCCGGGGTGTGCCCGTGCCACCGGAACGACAATGGCCGCATACGCAAAGATGCCGATAACGATAGAGGGAATACCGTTAAGAACATCTGTGAAGAAGCGCACCATCGATGCAAATTTGCCCCGCGCTTCCAGCTGGTAGATGCCCCCCAGCAGGCCCAGCGGCAGACCTACGACGCAAGCCAGGCTAAGCAGCACCAGCGTTCCAAAAATGGACTGCGCCATGCCGCCTTTGGATGTGTCTACGTTGTTGGGGAGCTGCGTGAAGAGCGACAAATGCAGCGAGCTAAAGCCTTTGGACAGCAGGAAGAACAGCACCAGGCCCAGCACCAGAATTGCCAGCCCCGCCGCCAGAAAGCACAGCGTCAGCATCAGTCGGTTCAGGAACTTTCGCCAGACGACATTGCCCGCATGACGGCGCGGGGCAGCCGGGGCGGGAGAAGAAATAGTCGTGCTCATTTACTTGCCTCCCTGAACGTCTTTGGCCGTATAAAAGACCAGCAGACGCGCCAGAATGTTCACGACAATGGTGACGATAAACAGGACCAGGCCAACTTCGACCAGTGCCGAGATATTCAGGCCGGGGATCGCCTCCTGAAATTTGTTCGCCAGAACGCTCGACATCGTGGAGCCAGTCTCGAACAGCGAAAAGGAGACGCCGGAAGGAGTATTTGGCGTCTGGTTGCCAATCAGCATGGTCACGGCCATTGTTTCGCCGAGTGCCCGCCCCAGCCCCAGAATGACCGCGCCGATGATGCCGGATTTGGCATAGGGAATGACGACGCGCCCGATGCTCTCCCACTGAGTCGCGCCGAGGGCATAGGAGCCTTCGCGCTGCGCCTTCGGGATCGCCCGCAGGATGTCGCGGGTGACGGCGGTGATAAACGGCGTGATCATAATCGCAAGAATGACGCCCGCCGCCATCATGGAGTTGCCCGCCGACAGCCCCTGAAACAGAGTGCCGAAGACCGGAACGTTCGGCAGGGGTGAATGGGTCACCGGCTTGAAGATGAACTCTTTCAGGAACGGGATCAGAATGAAGATGCCCCACAGGCCATACACGACGCTGGGAATAGCCGCAAGCAGCTCAATCAAAAATGTGGCGGGAGTGCGTATCCAGCGCGGGGCCAGCTCGGACAGGAAAATCGCCGCACCGATGGAGACAGGGACAGCCAGCACCAGTGCGATGGCGGAGGAGTAAAGCGTTCCGAAGATAAAGGGCTTGGCCTGATAGATGTCAGCCACTTCGTCCCAGTTGGAGCCGGTGACAAAGGACCAGCCGCTGTGATGAATGGATTGAAGGCTTGCTCCGGTGAGCTGCCAGACAAGCCAGAGAATAATGACAAAAATGGAAAGCGAGGCCAGAAATGTAACGGCACTGTACACTTTGTCGCCCACGCGGGCGGCGGAAGACACGGGGCGAACGCGGTGCGGCGGGGCGCTTGTTTTTTCCGTCGGCTTGGCCGACACGGCGCGAGACAGTGGAACAATATCGGCCATAGACGGCTTCTCCAAAATGGCAAAATGCAAAGTAATTTGTGCAAAGTAATTCGAGTGACGGCTATTCCCCGGCTTGCGGATGAGGGCAGGCCGGGGAAAGGCACGTGTCTCGGACGTGTGTCTCTCGGACGTGCGCGTTTAGCGCATAGAAGCTACAGCGGCTGCGGCTCGCTTCTGGACGCTGGCGGGCAGCGGGGCATAGTACAGCCCGGCGGCATCTTTCTGGCCGTCAGTCAGCATCCAGTTCAGAAACTTCTTGACTTCCGGCTTGCTGCCGTTTTTGTAGACCAGCAGAAACGTGAACCCGGTGATGGGGTAGCCCTGCGGGTCGGACGTGTTGACGACGACCTTGCGGAAGTCGGCGGGCAGAGTCACACCCTGCACGGCCTCGGTGGTCGCTTCGACGGTCGGGTAGATGAACTTGCCTTTTGAGTTGCGAACCAGTCCATACGAGATGTTATTGACCACGGCGTAACCCAGTTCAATATACCCGATGCCGCCTTCGTACTGTTTGATGAGCTGCGAGACGCCCTGATTTCCTTTGCCGCCGAGGCCATTCGGCCACTTGACGGACTTGCCCGCGCCGACGGTGCTTTGCCAGTCACCACTGACTTCGCTCAGGTAGGTGGTGAAGATATTGGTCGTGCCGGAGCCGTCTGAGCGGTGCATCGGCTGAATGCCGGTGGCAGGCAGCTTAGAGCCGGGGTTCAGCTTCGTGATTGCGGGGTCATTCCACCGGGTAATTTTACCCAGAAAGATGTCCGCGACGACGGAGGGCGTGAAGCGCAGCCCTGGCCCGATGCCGGGGATGTTATAGGCCAGGACGACCGCACCGGCAACGGTGGGGATGTGCAGAACGCCGGGCGCGGCGGCCATTTCAGAGGCGCTCATGGGGGCGTCAGACGCGCCGAAGTCCACGGTTTTGGCGGTGATATTTTTGATGCCGCCGCCGGAGCCGATGGACTGATAGTTGATTGCCGGGCCACCCTGGGCACGGTACTCCTGGAACCATTTCTGGTACAGGGGAGCCGGGAACGTGGCGCCCGCGCCATTGAGCTGCTGGGCATGGGCTGCCGCGCCGCCGAAGGCGGCAACGGCCAGCGCGGCGGCAAGACCGGCTTTGAGTGTTTTTGCGATGAGTTTCAGCATGATAGTTTTATTCTCTCCGTGAGGGCGTCCCTAGAACTTAACCTGGATTTCGCCGGTGAACAGGCCGTAGCGGGCAGGGGTGACCGTGCCGGGGGCGTGAGCCACGCGGTCGGGGCGGTTGTAGTAGAAGCGCAGGCGCGTGGCTTTGTCGAGGTTGTACAGTGCTCCGTAGCCGATATTTTCGTCGGTGTAGTCGCCGCTGCCGCCCGCATTAAACGTGCCACTGGCCGGGCCTTCGCCGCGCCGCAGGACATCATAGTTGACAAACAGCGTCAAGGGATGTGCGCCGGTCTGGCCGAAGGTCCAGCCGCCCTGCACATAGTAGCCGTCGATGTGGTTGTCTTTGGCATACACCGTCGTCAGCGCCGTCGCGCCCGGTGTCGCAAAGAACGACCGCTGCTCGTACAGGCCGCCCACATATTCCGCGTTGATAAATGGCCCGAACGGCGTCACGATCTGCGCGTCCACCCCGTACAGCTCTTTCTTGCGGCCCGTGTACTGGCTGCCTGTGCCGGTGATGCCCGTGCCGACCAGATTTCCCGGAATGCCGCTCGTGCTGATCTGCCCGTAGTAGTACGAGCCGCCCACCGAGATGACCTTGTCTTTGCTCTGGTAGCCGATCCGGTAAATCTGGTCCTTGAAGCTGTCCGAGTCGTCCGAGGTCCGGCCCGCACCGTTCACGAGCGCAGCGGTCAGCTTCAGCCCGGCGGGCAGGAACAGAAGCTGCTGGCCGGTGTTGTACGAGAGCTGAATGCCCTTGTCGTAATCCTGGTTGGTGAAGATGCCTGCGCCGCTCTCCGAGAAAGCCAGCGGGCGCTCCGGCGTCAGGTAGGTGGCCGAGGACACCGGCAGGATGTAGCCAAACGGGTTGGCGAACAGGCCTGCCGTCGCTGTCAGGTTTTTAGCCACGTCGCCATTGCCGCCGGTGTAGGCGACGTAGCCTTCGCGCACCGTCACCTGCTGGTTGGCGTTGGCTCCGGCGGTCACTGCCCCGGAAGCGTCAATCTGCACGCCGTACCGGGTGTTGTTCGTCACCT
>CAXUKS010000070.1:0-14550 GCA_964251675.1 uncultured Armatimonadales bacterium | reverse complement strand
TGTCCAAGCTGACGCCGTTTTTTTCCAGGATGTCCCGGCTGCTGGTCAGCCCGATCCCGAAGATGGAAAGGAGCGCGTACTCCACCCGCTTGTCGCGTGGCAGATCGACGCCTGCAATACGTGCCAAAAGATGCCTCCTGAATGATGCTGCTGAAATGCTGCTGAAAAATAAAGGGTCTAGCCCTGACGCTGCTTGTGCTTCTTGATAACGCAGATCACGCGCACGACACCGTCGCGCTTGATCACCTTGCACTTGTCACAAATTTTCTTTACTGACGGTCGTACTTTCATCTTGGTTCTCCTACTTATAGCGGTACAAAATACGCCCGCGTGTCGGGTCATACGGGGAAAGCTCGACTTTCACCCGGTCGCCCGGCAAAATCTTAATGAAGTTCATACGGATTTTGCCGCTGACCTGTGCCAGCACCTGATGTCCGCCTTCAATGCCGACCCGGAACATTGCATTGGGAAGAGTTTCCACAATGGCCCCTTCCACTTCAATGGCCTTCTCTTTCGCGTAAGTTTCCGCCTCTTCGACGCGGCGCTCATCGCGTGCGACATGCTGTTTTCTTGGCCTGCGAGCCATATTGGTTGTTTCTCCTGCTTACTTCTCTTGCGAGGGCGGCAGCGTCAAAATGTCCGGGCCGTCCTCAGTGATTGCTACCGTGTGCTCAAAATGGGCAGACAGGGAGTTGTCTCCGGTGAAAATGGTCCAGACATCCCCCTTGTGATGCCTGACATGATGGCGGCCAATATTAACCATTGGCTCAATACAGATTGTCATGCCCGCCTGAAGCCGGTCACCGCGCCCCGGCTTGCCGTAGTTGGCAACCTGCGGGTCTTCGTGCGGCGTCTGTCCGATCCCGTGTCCGACCAGATCCCGCACAACGTTATAGCGGCTGCGCTCCACATGACGCTGGATGGCCGCGCCAATGTCTTCCGTCGTGTTGCCAACCCGCGCCTGCGCGATCCCTTTGAACAAAGCTTCCCGCGAGACAGTCAGCAGGTTTTTGGCCGATGTGGAAACCGTGCCCACTGGAACCGTCAATGCAGCGTCCGCGCACCAGCCGTCAATGGAGGCATCCAGATCCAGGCTGACAATGTCGCCTTCCTGCAAAACGCGCTTTTTGCTTGGGACACCGTGGACGACTTCATTGTTGACCGAGATACAAGTGCTGTGCTGGTAAGGCACGCGGCTAAAGCTTGGCTTGAAGCCCAAAAGGGCCGGTTTTGCTCCGCGTTTCTTCAAAGTTTCGGCAGCGACTTCGTCCAGGTCCAGCGTCGTCGTTTCGCCCGGCACAATTGCATCACGCATTGCCGCCAGGGCTTCCGCAACAGCGCGGCCTGCGCGGCGCATCATTTCAATCTCTTCCGCACTCTTCAGACGAATCATCCGCGTAGTATACCCTTAAAATCCAGAAGTTGCAAGCCGCCTTTGTGCCAGCGCCTGCACAACCCGTCCTGCCACACACTCTGGCTTGCCCGAAGCGTCTACCGGCAGCACCAGATCGCGTGCCGCATAAAAGCTTTCCAGCGGTGCGGTGACTTCCTGGTAGATACGCCGCCGCTGCTCGTCCTGGCTTTCTTCCGGGCGCCGGGTTAGCTGTGTTCCATCGTGGTCACACACGGCATTCAGGAGCGGCGGCAGAAACAGCGTGTGATAAATCGCCCCGCAGAATGGACACGTCAGCCGCCCCGCCAGACGGGCCTGCCGCTCGGCTTCATCAATTCGCAGCCAGATTACAGCATCCAACGCGCCTTGAAAGGCAACTGCCTGCGAAACAGCTCGCGGAAACCCATCCAGCACATATCCGTCCGCCGCGTCCGTCTGTTCCAGACGGCGAGACACCCAATAGAGAATGTCTGCATCGGACGCAAAGTTCCCCTGGGCGATTTGCGCTTCCACGCCGCGCCCGAACTCCGTTCTTCGCGCAATATGTTCCCGTATGATGTCCCCTGCCGCCACATGAGGAACTTGAAAGTGGCGCGACAGCGTCCGCCCCAGTGTTCCTTTGCCCGCGCCGGGCGGACCCAGCAGAAGAAGCCTCACTAGCGAATAAAGCCTTCGTAGTTACGCATCAAGAGCTGCGCTTCAATCGCCCGCATGGTGTCCAGAGCGACGCTGACCACAATCAGCAAAGAGGTTCCGCCGACCAGCGTGAACGCCTGTGCTGTGCCAGTAAGTGCAGGAACCCAGTAGTTCAACAGTGCCACGAAGGCAAGGAACAGTGCTCCGGCCAGGGTGATGCGCGTCATCACTTTGTCCAGGTACTCCATCGTCGGCTTGCCGGGACGGATGCCGGGCACATAGGAACCGTACTTCTTGAGGTCATCAGCCATCTGCTCGACGTTCATCGTGACCGCCGTATAGAAATACGTGAAGAACACGATAATGGCCGCATACACCAGACCCGTCAGTGGGCTTTTACCCGGTGACAGGAAGACGCTGGCACTGGTAAGAAATTGCTCCAGAGGGGTTGCTGCAGGCACAAAGCTGAGGAATGTTGCGGGCAAAAGCTGGATGGACAGCGCAAAAATAATCGGGATAACACCCGCCGTCGCCACGCCAAACGGCAGGTACGACGTGCCGCCCTGCGACATTTTGTTGCCGACAATTTTGCGAACGTGCTGGATCGGGATTTTTCGCTGCCCCAGTGTCACGAATACGATGCCCACCACAGTGGCAAAGAACACTACAATCAGCAAAAGCACCTGCCAGGGCTTGACTGAACCCGCCGCGACTAGCTGCCCCACCTGAAAAAGCTGGGTTGGCAGCCGTACCATGATGCCGCAGAAGATAATCAGCGAAATGCCGTTGCCAATGCCTTTTTCAGTGATCTGTTCCCCTATCCACATCAAGAACGCGGTTCCTGCCGTCAGCGTGATCACCACACCAACCGCAAGCAACGGGCTTGGCTCTAAAATATTCTCACGGCGCAGCAGCAATGTCATTCCCGTGGCCTGCACCAGCGCCAGACCGAATGTTAAATACCGTGTATACTGCGCGATCCGCTTGCGGCCTGATTCGCCTTCCCGCGACATTTCCTGCCACGATGGAATAGCGAACGTCAAAAGCTGCATGATAATCGAGGCATTGATATAGGGCACAATGCCCATCGCAAACACCGTGAACTGCTTCAGCGCCCCACCGGAGAACACATCGACCAGATTCAGGATGCCGCCGCCGCCATTGCTCTTGAAAAAAGCCGCCAGTGCCGCGTGGTTGACTTCCGGCACAGGAATGTGCAAGCCGACCACATAAACGGCGAACATATAAAACACAAATATCAGCCGGCGCCGCAGCTCGGGGATCGACCAGGCCGCCGCCAGCGCCTCTACCAGAGGCGCATTGGACGAGCGCTGAGTAGCCGCCGGGCGGTTTCGGCCCCCGCCGCCACGGGCGGCGGGCAAATTCGCAGAAGGTCGGTTGACAGCCATTCACTATGCCTCTACTCGGACGATGTGCTTAGACGATTTCGACGGTTCCGCCAAGCGCCGTGATCTTCTCTTCGGCGCTTTTGGAGAACTGCGTCGCACGGACGGTCAGCTTCTTGGTCAGGTCGCCATTGCCCAGAATTTTGACGCCATCTTTGACGCTGCCAACGAGGCCGGTGTCCACCAGAGTTTCAATGGTCACGACTGCGCCATTGTCAAAGCGCTCCAGGGCACTCAGATTGACGACGGCATACACCGTCTTGTCAATGGCGGTAAAGCCGCGCCTCTGCGGCAGTCGGCGATGCAGTGGTGTCTGACCACCTTCAAAGCCGGGCTTGGTGTTGCCGCGTGCTTTGTCGCCCTTGTGGCCGCCGCCGGACGTTTTGCCCGTACCGGAGCCGGGACCGCGCCCGATGCGTTTACGAGGCTTGCGTGCGCCCTCGTTTGGTTTCAGTTCAGCTAAATTCATTGCCCCACTCCAATACCTTCATGCGGGCCATAGTGCTTCTTGCGGCCAATTTTGGGAGCCGGTTTCGACACAAGCTGGCCGTCCGCCGTCTCAACAGTGAGAACGTGCGTGATTTTCTTGATCATGCCCCGGATCGGGGCGGTGTCTGCCTGCGTGACGCTGGAGCCAATTTTGCCCAGCCCCAACGCCCGTGCGGTCAGGCGCTGGCTTGAGTCGTAGCCAATCAGACTGCGCGTCAGTGTAATTTTCAGGTCGGCCATCAGTTAAGCTCCTCCCTCATTCGTAGGGTTTCCCGTGGAGGTCGTCTCCGTCTGCGTGACATCGGCGGCATCCACCGGCGCAATCGGTGCGGCGGCTTCCACAGGAGCCACTGGCTCGGCTGCAGCAGCGGCGACCGGCTCATCAGAGACGACAGAGGCAATGCCTGCCGCCGAGTCTACCTGCTCCGCGTCGCGGGCTGCATCAGCCGTGGCTTTGGAAACCAGGTCGTTGACATTCAGGCCCCGCAGGCGGGCGACGTCCGTGGCCCGCTTAAGCTGCTTCAGTGCGGCAATCGTCGCCCAGGCCGTATTGACTTTGTTGGACGAGCCTAGCGACTTGGCGAGAACGTCTTTGACGCCCGCCGCTTCCAGGATGGCGCGGACCGAGCCGCCTGCCACAACGCCTGTACCGGGACCAGCAGGTTTGATCAGCACTTCCGCGCCGCCCTTCCGGAGCAGAACGTCATGCGGAATGGTCGAGCCGACCAGCGGCACATGGACCAGGCTGTTGCGGGCGGCTTCGACACCCTTGCGGATGGCATCGGGAATAGCCCGCGCCTTGCCGATGCCTGCGCCCACGTAGCCGTTGCCATCGCCGACCACGACCAGGATGCTCCACGACATGGTGCGTCCGCCCTTATGGGTCTTCTGGACTTTGTTTGTTTGAATGACGCGCTCTTCCAGATTAAGCGTGTCCGGGTTGATCAATGCCATGAGTTAGAAATCCAGTCCATTCTCGCGTGCTGCGTCAGCCAGAGCCTGCACCCGCCCGTGATAAAGGTAGCCGCCGCGATCAAAGACCACTTTGGACAGTCCAGCGGCTTTGGCCCGCTCGGCGATCAGTGCGCCGACGGCTTTGGCCGCTTCAATGTTGCCGCCTGCGCTTTTGGCCGCTTTGCCGCCATCGCGCAGAGACGCATCCAGCGAGGACGCCGAGGCCAGAGTGCGGCCCGCCAGATCATCAATGACCTGGGCGTAGATATTGTTGGACGACCGGTAGACGTTCAGCCGGGGCCGCTCGGGCAGTCCATGAACGCGCTTGCGGACGCGGGTGTGCCGCTTTTGGCGGTTTTCGTTTTTGTTGATCTGTGCCATAATTCTGCGAGTTTCCTCTTGGCCCGCCCTGACGCAGACGTAAGCAGCGTCTGCGCGGCGAGCCAGGTATTTGATAGTCCGCTCAGTGCCGGGCGATTACTTCTTTTTCGCGCCCTTGCCGCCCGCTTTGCCGCTCTTGCCCGCTTTGCGGCGGACAATCTCACCCTGGTAGCGGATGCCCTTGCCCTTGTAAGGCTCCGGCGGCTTCAGCTTGCGAATAACGGCGGCCTGCTGACCGACGGACTCTTTGTCGATGCCCAGGATGGTGATGAACGGGCGGCGCGTGGCCGCGTCCTGCCCAACTTCAAAGTCAATGCCATCCAGCGGCTCCACAGGGACCTGGTGCGAAAAGCCGAGGCTGAGGACCAGCTTTTTGCCGTCTTTGGTAGCGCGGTAGCCGACGCCCTCAATCTCCAGCACACGGCGGTAGCCAGCAGAGACGCCGACGACCATGTTGTTGACCAGGGAGCGGGTCAGGCCATGCAGGGCGCGGTCGCCCTGGCTGTCCGTAGGACGCTTCACAGTCAGGGTACTGTCTTCCTGCTCCACGCTCATGCGCGGGTGGATTTGACGAACCAGCGTACCTTTGGGGCCTTTGATGGTCAGCGTGCCGTCCGTGGCGGCTTTGACTTCCACGCCCTGCGGCAGCGGAATCGGGAGTTTTCCGATACGAGACATGGGGGAACTCCTTAATAGACAAACGCCAGGACTTCGCCGCCAATACCCAGCTTGCGGGCTTTTTTGGCAGTCATCACGCCCTGAGAGGTGCTGACGATGGCAATACCGAGGCCGCGCAAAACGGTCGGCAGCTTGTCGTGAGAACGGTAAATGCGGAGGCCGGGCTTGGACACGCGCTTCAGGTTAGTAATCACCTTTTCGCGGTTCCGTGCGCCGTACTTGAGGGTGATTTTGATTTTGTCCTGGACGGGCTGCTTGATCACTTCGTAGGACTTCAAGTAGCCTTCTTCGTGCAGGATGCGGGTCACTTCGATTTTGAGCTTCGAAGAGTCGATTTCGAGCGATTCATGGTTGGCGCTGTTGGCGTTGCGAATACGCGTCAACAGGTCGGCAACCGGGTCAGAGACTGGCATAGGTTTCTCCCATCAGACGGGCCAAACGGTCCCGATATGGCTGTATGTAATTGGACTGGCTTACCAGCTCGACTTGGTCACGCCGGGGATCATTCCTTGGTGGGCCAGCTCGCGGAAGCAGATGCGGCAGATGCTGAACTTACGCATATATCCATGCGCCCGTCCGCAGAGCTGGCAGCGGTTGTAGCCGCGAACGCTGAACTTGGGCTTCAGCTTCGCTTTTTGAATCAGGCACTCTTTAGCCATGTAGGTTCCTTAGATATGTAACAATGCAAACGCACAAAACAAAAAATCCGGCTTGGGCACGGACACAGGGGATAGTATACCCCATGTCCATGCCTTTTTCGTGCAGACTAGGACGAGCAGTTGAAAACTACTCGCTAGGCAAGGCGTCCTGCGGACGAAGGAAGTACGGACTGGGTCCTTATGCTTCTTCTCTGCCGTCCGAAGGACGCCTCGCCTAGCGCGGGATTTTCAATCCCTCGCGCTCTTATTACAAGAGCCGCTCACCCTGCTTTTCGCCCCGGAAAGGGACGCCGACCGCTTTGAGCAGCGACCGCGCTTCGGCATCGGTATTGGCCGTGGTCACAATAATGATGTCCATGCCGCGCACTTTGTCCACGCGATCATAAACGATCTCCGGGAACGTAAGCTGCTCTTTCAGGCCCATCGCAAAGTTGCCACGTCCGTCGAACGAGTTCGGGTTAATGCCGCTGAAGTCACGAACGCGGGGAAGCGCAATGTTCAGCAGGCGATCCAGGAACTCATACATCCGTGCGCCGCGCAGGGTCACTTTCGCGCCAATCCGTGCGCCTTCGCGCAGGCGGAAGTTTGCGATAGACTTTTTCGCCCGCGTCACCGCAGGCTTCTGGCCGGTGATGGTGGACAGGTCCGACACCGCGCCATCAAGCTGCTTGGCGTCGCCGCCCGTTTGGCCCGCTGCGCCGACGCCCATATTCAGGACGACCTTTTCGATGCGCGGCACCTGCATGATGTTCTTGTAGCCGAACTCTTTTTGCAAGGCGGGAATGATCTCGTCCTGATACTTCTTTTTCAGCGTTGGCTGAGTGGTCTCGTTAGCCATTGGTAATCACCCCCCCGGACTTCTTGGCAAAGCGCACGCGCTCCCCGTCTGCATCGGTGCGAATGCCGACTCGCGTGGCCGTTTTGCCGTCCGCCGGGTCCACAAGCTGCACTTTGGAAATTGGCATCGGCATGGTCTGCTCAATGCGCCCGCCCTGACCGTTCGCGCCGGGCGCTCCTGCCTGACGGGGCTTCTGATGCTTGATGACGATGTTGACGCCTTCGACCATGACTTTGCCTTCGGCACGCTTCACTTCGGTGATCGTGCCTTCTTTGCCTTTGTCTTTGCCAGCCAGCACGCGCACCGTGTCGCCTTTGCGAAGCCGGATTTTACCGGTGAACTGCGCGATATTGCGGCGCGGCCCTTTTTTACTTGGCGGTTTGTACATTTAGAGCACCTCCGGGGCGAGCGAGATGATCTTCATCGCGCCGTCAAACTTGGAATCGCGCAGCTCACGGGCCACGGGTCCGAATACGCGGGTTCCGCGTGGGGCCAGCGCATTGGTCAGAACCACGGCTGCGTTTTCGTCAAAGCGCAGAACCGAGCCATCCTGCCGCCGAATAGCCTGCTTGGTGCGAACGACCACGGCTTTGACCACGTCGCCCTTCTTCACCGCCGCGCCCGGCGTTGCCGACTTCACAGCGCACACAATGATGTCTCCGATGTGCGCGTACTTGGCATTGGAGCCTTTCAGGACGCGGATCGTGAGCAGCTCGCGTGCCCCGCTGTTGTCCGCCGCCCGAAGGCGGCTGTAATCTTGAATCATTCGCTTTCCTTTTGCGCTGCCGGTCCAGGTCCGGGCGGCCTTTGAAGAGACCGCCCGGCTTTGTGACCGGCCCTAGCAAACCCGCAATGCGGGTGTTTGGGTATTACTTGGCCCGCTCGATAATTCGAGTGAGGCGCCAGTTTTTGTCTTTGCTCAAAGGCCGGGTTTCCATGATCTCCACAGTGTCCCCGATGTGCGCGTCGTTCGTCTCGTCGTGCGCCTTGAACTTTGTGGCCTGCTTCTGAAAGCGGCCATACACTGGATGACGGACCAGGTTACTGATCGTCACCACAATGGTTTTCTGCATCTTATCGCTGGACACGACCCCGATGCGAACTTTGCGCCGGGTCCGAACCAGTTCGGATGTCTCTTCAGTTGTTTCTGCCATAGCTTACCCCTGGGTCTCCCCACTCAGTTCCCGCTGCCGTTTGAACGTCAGGATACGGGCGATCTCTTTGCGAGCCGCTTTGACCGCTTTCACATTCTCCTGCGGCTTGCTCAGGCGATCTTTGCGAAACTGATAAATGCTTTTATGCGCGTCGGCGACAGCGGCATTCATGTCCGCCTCCGCCATGCCGCGCAGTTCTTCGCGGCGATCTTTAGTTTTAGGCATCGGTATCCTTCATTTCTTCCGCCGTGCCGTCAGTGACCGGCTCTGCGGCCAGACCATGCGCGGCCACCTGCAAGGCGGTCTCGTGCCGGGTCACGAACTTGGTCGCAATCGGCAGTTTGTGCTGGGCAAGCCGCATAGCTTCTTTCGCCAGCTCTTCGGGAACACCCGACATTTCAAACAGCACGCGGCCCGGCTTCACGACAGCAACCCAGCCTTCGGGTGCGCCCTTGCCCTTGCCCATACGGGTTTCGGCAGGCTTCTTGGTGAACGGCTTGTCGGGAAAGACCCGAATCCAGATTTTTCCGCCGCGCTTGATTTTGCGGGTCATGGCGATACGGGCCGCTTCGATCTGCCGGTTGGACATCCAGCAGGCTTCCAGGGCTTGCAGCGCGAACTCACCAAAATCCACATGGTTGCCGCCCGAGGCGACTCCCGTGCGCCGGCCGCGATGGACGCGGCGGCGCTTGACTTTCTTTGGCATCAACATAATTTAAAGGTTCCTTTAACGGCCACCGCCGCCACCACCGCCGGGACGACCACCGCCGCCGCCAAAGCCGCCGCCGCCCCCGCGTCCGCCGCCAGCACCGCCACGGCCACCGCCGCCGCGTCCACCACCAGCACCGCCGCGACCGCCGCGTCCGCCGGACGGTCCGCGATCACCGAAGCCTTCGTCGGCATTGAGCCGCCGCTGCTGCTGCTGCTGCAAGGCGATGTCCGCCGTCGTCAGCCGCTTCTGGCCGGGCAGGATGTCGCCTTTGTAGATCCAGACCTTGACGCCAATGTTGCCATAGGTCGTCGGCGCTTCCGAGAAGCCGTAGTCAATATCCGCCCGCAGTGTGTGCAGGGGGATTTTGCCCAGCCGGTCGCCCTCTTTGCGGGCCATCTCGCTGCCGTTCAATCGGCCAGAGCAGAGGATGCGAATCCCTTTTGCGCCGAGCTTCATAGCGCGGGTCACGGCCTGCCGCATGGCCCGCTTGTAAGAGACGCGCTTGGAAATCTGCTGCGCGATGCTCTCCGACACAAGCTGGGCATCGAGTTCCGGGTGGCGGATTTCGTTGACATTGGCCTGGAACGACTTCTTGAACTTGCCTTCCAGCAGTGCCCGCAGGTCATCCACGCCCTTGCCGCCGCGCTCGATGATAATGCCGGGCTTGGCCGTGTGCAGTGTCACTTTGACGCGGTTCGCCGCACGCTCAATCTCAACCCGCGCAATGGAGGCGTTTGCCAGCTCGCGGCGGTCCTTGATATACTCGCGGATGTGGAAATCTTCCACCAGCGCCTGCGCGTAGCCTTTATCCAGATACCATTTGCTTTCCCAGTCGCGGTTCACGCCTACGCGGAACCCAACGGGATGGATTTTCTGTCCCATCTGTTATTCTCCCTTTTCCCGCAGCTGGTCCGCACCGGCACTTGTGTCCGGCTCGGGGTCAGAAGTATCAATTTCGGGCGCATCTGACGCCGTGGCTGGTGTGACACCTGTAGGCGTCTCCGGCGTTTCTGCCGTCACCGCCGTGTCAGTCGCCGCCGTGGCGCTCTGGCCTGATTCCGGCGTGTTCGCCGAGTCGCCCGTACCGCCTTCACCCTGCTCCGCGCCGGGAACCTGACGGTTCTCTTCGGCGGGCGTGGCAATCGGCATATCCAGATCAGCTTCCTGACCCGACTGCTCCGTTACCGTCTGGCTTTTGACGGCAGGAGCCGCGACAGCTTTCGGTTTGGCAGGCACGGCATTGCGCTTGGGCTTGGCGACCGGAGCCGGAGCTTCCGTCAGGATCACGGTCAAATGGCTGGTGCGCTTCAGAATGCGGTACGCCCGGCCCTGAGCGCGGGCGCGAACCCGCTTCAAAGACGGGCCACCGTCAGCCAGAATGTTCTGCACTTTCAGCTCTTCCACACCGGCCCCCCACCCGTCCTGCGCGTTGGCGGCGGCGGAGATCAGCACTTTAGAGATCAGCTCGGCGGCATGGTTCGGGATAAACCGCAGCATACCGAGGGCTTCAGAGACGCGCTTGCCTTTGATGACATCAATCACCAGGCGGGCTTTGCGGGCTGAGACGCGCACATATTTGGCGACAGCACGGGCTTCAGCCACCACTTCCACCTGCACGTCCTGCCCGCCGATCTGCTGTTTCAGCGAATCGGTCAGCGTTTCACTTTCCATCCGCACGTTGTTCGGGCGGCTGGTGTGGAGCAGGACTTTGAGGCTGCCATCTTTTTCTTTTGTCAGTTTCAGTTTGGAAACCGGCGTCCGGCCCAGCACGTTCTTCACGGTGGGCAGCAGGGCGCGGTCTCTCGCGGCTGTGTTCATTGAGTAGTTTCCTTAACGTCCCCGCGTCGTCCGGGTGTCTTTCGAGCCGGCATGGCCTTTGAACGTCCGGGTCAGCGCGAATTCGCCGAGCTTGTGACCAACCATGTTCTCCGTCACGAAGACGGGGATATGCTTGCGTCCATCATGGACGGCCAGCGTGTGGCCGATCATTTGCGGGAAGATGGTGGACCGGCGCGACCAGGTTTTGATAATCCGCTTCTCGTTACGCGCATTCATATCTTCAATGCGCTTGAGCAGCTTGGGTTCCGCATACGGACCCTTTTTCAGTGAGCGTCCCATTGTTTATTTTTCCCTTACTTGCTGCCGCGACGGCGCACAATAAATTTCTGCGTGCTCTTGTTACGGCGTGTGCGGAAGCCGTTGGCTCGCACGCCAGTTGCCGAAACCGGACCCTTTTTGCGTCCGACCGGAGACTTGGCTTCGCCGCCGCCATGCGGATGGTCACGCGGGGACATAACAACGCCACGGTTGTGCATATAGACACCCAGCCAGCGTTTCTTTCCCGCCTTGCCGTGCTTGATGTTCTCGTGCTCGACATTGCCGATCTGCCCGATGGTCGCCCGGCATTCCTGCAGGATCAGCCGAGTTTCGCCCGATGCTAGGCGCAGAGTGGCGTATTTGCCTTCTTTCGCCATAAGCTGCGCGGAGTTGCCTGCGGTGCGGGTCATCTGCCCGCCCTTGCCCGGTATCATCTCAATGTTATGCACGAGCGTACCGACGGGGATCGCCCGCAGCGGCAGTGCATTTCCGGGCTTGATGTCGGCGGTGTCGCTGGACACAATCGTGTCGCCGACTTTGGTGCCGACCGGCCACAGCATATAACGCTTTTCGCCATCGGCATAATGCACCAGTGCAATGCGGGCCGAGCGGTTGGGATCATATTCAATCGTCGCCACTTTGCCGGGGACACCGATCTTATCGCGCTTGAAGTCGATGATACGGTACATCGTCTTGTTGCCGCCCGCAACATTGACCGCCGTGCGGCGACCCTTGTTGTTGCGTCCGCCGCTGTGCTTGTTCGGTCGCAGGAGTGACTTCTCGGGCTTAGAGGCCGTCAGCTCGGAATAATCCGAGGCGGTGCGGAACCGCTGTGAGGGCGTTGTGGGTTTATAACGCTTAATTCCCATGGTGCTTAAACTCCCTCCACCATCTCAATAGACTGACCGGCTTGCAGGGTGACAATCGCTTTCTTCCAATCGGAAGTGCGACCCTTGTTGGAGCGCTTAAAGAAGCGGCCCGAGCGGGTCTTGCCTTTGACGACCATGGTGTTGACCGAAACGACGTTGATGACGTTGCGGGCCTCGGCCTGAATCTGCTGAATGGCTTCCGCGATCTCATACTTGTTGGCATCGCGGGCCACGACAAACGTGTACTGCCCCTGGCTGCCGCCTGCCACGCTTTTTTCTGTGACAACGGGCCGCACAATAATCTGATACGGGCTTTTTGTGCTGACGCTCATGTTAAACCGTCGCCTCCGTCGCCGCGCCTTCGGTCTCAGCCTTGCCGTAAACGGCATCCAGCTTGTCCAGCGCGGCCTGTGTGATCACGATCTGGTTGGCGTCCAGCACGTCCCGCACCGAAAAAGCGGGGGCGACCCGGACGGTGATGCCCGGAATGTTGCGGAACGACTTGTAGATCGTCAAATTGGTTTCGGCCAGCACAATCAGTGCCTTGCCGGTAATCCCGAGCGTCGTCAGCAGAGCCGCCGCCGTTTTGGTGGAATGCGTCTCCATCTGAAGCGCATCCAGCACGACGATCACGCCGTCATCGGCTTTCGCGGTCAGGGCCGATGCAAGTGCCGCCCGGCGTGCCTTCTTGGGCAGCTTGGCCGACAAATCGCGGGGGTGCGGTCCGAAGACAATACCGCCGTGGCGGTAATGCGGGGCCGAGATAGTTCCCTGACGCGCCCGGCCCGTGCCCTTCTGGCGATAGGGCTTGCGGCCACCACCAGCAACTTCGGCGCGAGTTTTGGTATCTCGGGTGTCCTGCCGGGAATTGGTTGCCTCGTTGACAACCGCCTGATGCATCAGGCCCGGATTAATTTTTGCGGAAAAAAGCTTGTCGCTGAGGGAGACATTTCCCCCATTGGAGCCGTCCGCTTTTCGGAGTGTGGTTTCCGGCATGGGTAATGTTCCTCCTAGCGTTTGAATTTCTTGATCATGACCAGGCCGCCAATCGAGCCGGGGACGGCTCCTTTGACAAGCAGCAGGTTCTTTTCGGTGTCCACGCGCACCACGCGCAGGCCCTGTTGTGTCACCTGGACATCGCCCATGTGACCCGGCTTGCCTGAGCCTTTAAAAGTGCGGGCAGCATCAGTTCCACCACCGGAGGCCGGTTTGCGGTGAGACGTCGATGCACCGTGCGTGGCTTTGTTGCCGCGCCAGCCGTACCGCTTCATGACGCCCGCGAAGCCCTTACCTTTGGAAATACCCGTGACAGCGACTTTGTCGCCAGCGGCAAAGATGTCGGCCTGAAACTCATAGCCTTCGGCCAGGGTTTCGCCTTCATCCAGCGGGATTTCGCGCAGGGTGCGCTTTGGCTTGACTTCATGCGCGACAAAGTGGCCTTTGAGAGGCATGGTCAGGCGGTGTTCCTTGACATCCTCAAAGCCAATCTGTGCGGCGGAATAGCCGTCTTTAGTAACAGTTTTCAGTTGTGTAATAACACAGGGACCGGCGGCGATTACGGTGACGGGCGTGACCCGGCCGTTCTCTTCGAAGATCTGGGTCATGCCCAGCTTCTTGCCCAAGATGGAACTTGGCATTGGTTTCCTCCACGGCGCACCTCGCAAGTGTGGGTCTTGCTGCGTGACGCGGTTTTCGTTGTTGTACTCGGTCGTGCTTTGCTCTGAGAGCTAGGCGGCTGCCAGGATTTCGTCCATCGCGGCAACTTCTTGGGGCATCAGCGTGAAAATCACGACTGCGCCAAATTACAGCTTGATTTCGATGTCCACGCCCGAAGGCAGGTCCAGCCGCATCAAGGCATCAATGGTCTTGGGGCCGGGATCGAGAATGTCGATCAGGCGCTTATGCGTCCGCATCTCGAAATGCTCAAAGGACTCTTTGTCCACGAAAGTGCTGCGCTGCATCGGCAGGATGTTCTTCTCCGTCGGCAGCAGGACCGGCCCGGAGATACGTGCCCCGGTGCGCTTCACAGTGTCAACAATCTTCTCGGCGCTCTGGTCAAGAACGCGGTGGTCAAACGCACGAAGGCGGATACGGACTTTATCACGACGCATAATAGAGTGGTGCTCCCGGCACAAAAGCGAGGGGCGTGAATAATTCACGCCCCTCAAGGCTGAAATGGATTAGGCAATGATCTTGGTGACGACGCCCGCGCCGACCGTGTGGCCGCCCTCGCGGATCGCAAACCGAAGACCCTCTTCCATCGCAATCGGGGAGATCAACTCCC
>CAXUKS010000069.1:0-14639 GCA_964251675.1 uncultured Armatimonadales bacterium | reverse complement strand
GCAGCGGCTTTGTCGGCAGCGGCTTTGTCGGCAGCGGCTTTGTCGGCAGCGGCTTCTTGGAGTTTCTGCGTTGCCTGCTGAATCAGAGCGTTTTGGGTATCCTGAGCGTCCTTAGCCTTCTGCGCCTCTTCCTGCTCTTTCTGGTAGGCTTCCTGAAGTTTGGCGGTCTGGTAAGCCTCATGGACTTCTTCCAGCCGCTCCTGCGTGGTGACGATCTCCCCGTCATCCATTCGCACGGACTGACCGGAGGCAATGGCGGCGGCTAAAATGGCGATAGCTCGCATTCGTTTCTCTCTTTCTTAGGGGAAAAGTGTCCCCAATTGGGGACACTTAGCCTCCATCCTTACTTAGCCCCGTGGTTGCTTAGACGCCGCAGTTGATGACGTACAGGACCTGCTCATCCGGGATCGGCATGGCGTTCTGCTGGGCCTGAATAGCCAGCTCCTTGCCGTTCTTACGGGCTTCGGGGAAGATTGCCACGCCCCGGATGTCGTACTCATTGGGGGTCAAGCCCGGAACCAGCTTGCCCGCACGGCGCACCGGAGCGCGGGCGGTCCGCCCCACGATGTCGCCTTCGGGAATGACGGCCACCGTCTGCGTCGGCCAGATCGCCGTGCGCGTGGTGCTCGCCCCGCCGTCGTTGAACACGTCCACGGTCTGTTCCAGAACGGCGAACTCGAACGCATAGCCGATTTCCTGGCTGATGCGGTCAGCCAGCATCCCCCGCGTCATCAGCACCCCGTTTGCCAGCGTCGGTGCATCCGCGAGAATAGCGTTCTGCGTGGCCCGGCGCAGAACCACGCCTTTGATGGGGCCGACCCGGTTCACGGCATCGTCCAGGAAGGCGGTGAACTTCTGGTAAGCGTTCACGCTGGGATCGCTCCAAGCTGTCTGGGCAATCTGGTAGCGGGTCGCGTCCACCCCGTAAGCGGCAGTGACGGTCGTGCCATCCTGGGGATTGTGAACGCCGATGGTCGCGGTCGCCCAGGCGTTCATGGCGTCTACCAAGTTGCGGCGGTACACGGCGTCTGTGAGCACGTCCACCCGGCGCGGCACTTCAAGCTGCATGGTATTTCGGATGAGCTGCTCGTTGTCGCCCGCCCTCTCGGCGATGCGGTTCATGAGGCGCTCGTCGTAGACAAACTCTGCCTCGATGGGGTTCATCTCCATCTGGCGGAACGGCGGGGTCTTCAGCGGGATTTTGCGCCCGTCGGCGTTCCACTCCCGGCGGTCGGCGACGGGCCGGAAGTCCAGCGTGGTGATGTCGGCAAGGCGGGTGCTGTCCACGTCCTGATAGGGGAAGAAGCGCAGGAACAGATTGATGTCGGGCCGGTCCAGCGGAGACACGGCCTGAGCGCGAACGGTCAGCTCGGCGGGAGACCGGCTGTTGAGATAGGCAATAGGGCTGCCGTACATAGAAACACTCCTTCCGGGAGTAATGAGAGAGGTCGAAATTAAGACAGGGCAGAAAGAACGGTTTAGGTGGTGGTGAGCTTGAACAGACCCACCGCCAGGGCAAGCTGCTCGTTTGCAGTGTACGGACGGCCCAGCATCGACTCGGCGAAATCACGGTTGATCGTGCCGCTGGTGGCAACAGCGATCATGGTGTCATTGGTGTCAGCGGCCAGGTTCGCATTGTCGCGGCGGCCAGAGAGGCGCTGCTCTTCCACGGTGACGCCGTAGGCAACCTGGTTTGGAGCGGACACGAGTGCGCCGTTGCTTTGAAGGGGAACACCAGGCTTCAGGTAGCCGTTGGCGTCCACTTCGGCGGCGGTCAGGGTGGACACATCTACCTTCAGGTTGACGACGGGGCCGGGAGCGCCGACAAACGGATTGCTGTAGGCATCTCCGCCGGGCGTGGAAATAATATCGAGGGGCATAGAAATGGTCTCCTTCTTAGGATAGACAACGGCTCAGGATGCAGTGATGATTAGGACTTGGTAAGCGTCTGGCCTCTCATGTTGGCGTAGCCTTTGCGGCCTTCTTCCCTGAACTCTTCGTGCTCTTCCGGGGTCAGCGCGGTGGCCGCAGGCGGGGCTTCATTGGGGTCCGGGGCATCACTGATGCGGGCCGCGCCCTCTGCACCAATGCCGAACTTGGCGTCGGCGGTCTCTTGCCAGAGGTCCGTCATAGACTTGGCATCCTCATACGAGGCGCTTTCCAGCTTGGACGAACGCTTGGGTCCGGCTTCCGGCCCGAAGCAGCGGATGGCCTGCTTCTCGGCACGGGCCTGAAGGTCCTGCCGCGCGGCTTTGGCGACAGTGTGCATATCCTCGAAGTGTGCCGCCGTCGTGATCCCTGCCGCCAGGGCTGCTGTCAACACGGGATGAGATGCGCTTGCCTGCGTGTTCTTCGGGTCTTTGGCCGTGTCTTTTTCTTTTTCTTTGTCCGACGGAGCTGGGTCTGCTGCAGGAGTCGTATCTCCTTCGGCGACCGGCAACACGACTTCATCTTCCTCGGCCTGCGAAGAGGCACGGTTTTTCCACCAGGGGTTCATTGTTAAAGGTCTCCTTGCCAGATCACTGGCATTTATTAACCGGCTGTCTGGGCCGGGGCTTTGTACGTCTTGAGCTTGGCAAGAACGCTGTCAAAGGACGTGATGCCGTCCACGAGACCGGCGGCACGCGCCTTTGCGCCGACGAAGACGCTCCCATCGGCAGGAGCGACATTTTGGGCCAGTGTCAGCCCCCGCGCCTTGCTGACACTGGCGAGGAACTGGGCGTTGAGGTCATCGACGATCTGCTGGAAGTGCGCGAGGTGTGCATCTGTGACCGGAGCACCAGGGACGCCCGCGCCTTTATGATCACCGGCCTTGACGACATGGACTTTGGCACCCATCTTATCCGCCATCTCGCTGGTATCCGGGATGACCATATACGTGCCGATGCTGCCCACGATGGCGTTGGGGTTGGCGTAGATGGCATTGCACTGGGAAGCAATCCAGTACGCTGCCGATGCGCCCAAATCTTCGATGTAGGCATAGACGGGTTTGGTCTTCGCAGCCGCGGCCACGTCTCTCGCAAGGTCCGGGGTTCCGGCCACTTGCCCACCGGGGCTGTCCACGCGCAGGAGGATGGCGGTCACATCGGGGTCCGCAGAAGCCTGGCGGAACAGCCGGCGCAGCTCCACCGTGCTGGTGCCATCAGACATCGAAGGCGCGGAACCTTTGGTCATCGGGCCAGAGAGCGACAGGATGGCGACGCCCCCGTCCATTTGATAGGGCTTGCGCGGCTTGTCTGAGCTGCTGTCATATCCACTCCTTGATTGGGGGCCAGGGGCCTGCTGCTGGGTTTTCTGCTCCTGATATTCCTGAACGTGCAGGTGCAGGTCGATCTGGCTCATCTGGTTATGGATGTGCCAGCCGTGGCGCGGCTCAATGGCGAAGGGGCCAGGGGGAATAAGAGATGCAAGGTTCATAGTGGTTTCACCGTGGGCTTGGTTTGGTCCGTAGGGGGTTTCGCTAAAATCGCTTCGATCCGCTTCCCCCAACAGTCGTAGCAAAGTTTTTTGCCCGGCCTGATTTCCGTTCCGCAGTTCAGGCATTTGTCGGAAGGTTTCATGGGTTATTGCCCTGTTGGTCTTTGGTCGTGCCGGCGTTGGTTGGTGGGGCGGATGGCGACGGCGAAGCGACGGGAATGGGACCGGTGTAAGCCTCCGGGTCATCCTTCGGCGGCCCGCTGCCTGTGAGCTGAATGGCAAGCTGCTCTTTGGTAATGATCCCGAGCTGCCAATAGAAGGTCAGCGTCTTGGCACGGACAGCCTCCGCGTTCGCATCGGCCAGCGCGTCGGACTTGCGGATCGGGTCGAACTCCGCCTTCACGGTGATGGCCTGCCCCAGAAGTTGGAAATGGAGATTGGCCGCCTTCACAATCGGCGCGAGGACCCCCCAGGCCACCATCTCCTGCTTCGTGGCCTGCGACGCCCATTCCGCCGTGGTGTAGGTCTGTGCCCCAGCCTTCGGAGCGCCCATCGTCGTCGGCATCTCATCCAAAGCGCGAATGAACCGATAGTCCCAATACTCAAGAATGGAGTCGAGGCCCGCGAAGCTCGCCGGGTCCAGCTTCTCGATGCCGCCTGAAGCATCCATCGTGCCGTTTTCGTCGGGACTCATCCCGCGCACGTAGTCCAGCGTGTTCTTGATCTGCCGGTCTACCCACTCCTGCGCTGGCTGAGAGTAGACCGGCTCCTCAAGTTCATTGGTCATCAGAGTGCCGTCCGCATTGCGTTTCTGCGGCCCCATCTGGGGCAGGTTCAGACCGCCCTGGTCGGGGGGCGAGGTAGCGATCCTATACAGCACTTCTAGGTTGTACTGGTAGAAGTAGTGCTGCCAGGCGCTGTTGTGAACCGCGTCCCCGATGTCCTGATTGTTGGCCCGGTCCTTCAGCGCCTCTTCAATGGCGGAGCCGAAGATTTCCAGGCCGTAGGGGTTTGCCGCCGACGCATAGTGCGCGTACCAGAAGAAGCGGTTATCGGGCAGCACTTTCTGGCCGTTCGTGCTTTTCGGGTCTTTCTGGTAAGCGTAGATGGCTCCCTGGTCATCCGTGCCGAACCAGATGCTGTCGGGGTCCACCAGCCCGAGGCTCTTGACACCCGTGCCGGATGGGCCGGGAACCGCCTCGAAGGGCCACAGGCCGTAGTGGAGCACGCACTGTGCCCCTTTGGTTCGCAGGCCATCAAAGCCCCCGATAGAAGCGCCGAGGCCGTCAAGCCACTGGGTCAGAAGCGCGGTCGCGGCGTCGTCCTGGGCGTCTTTGCCGTCTTCGCCGTGCTTGTAGGCCACCAGGCGAGCCGTGCCGGGCGCGGCGACGGCGGCGATCCAGTTGGACTGCGCTTTGGCAAACGTTGGGTTGGATGCCCCCAGGATTTCCGACAGCTTGTGGGGCGAGCGGGCGGCAAAGCAAAACAGGCCGATCTGGTCTGCCAGCGGCCCGCTGAACTCCGTGCCGTTGAAGGCAGACATTCCCCGGCGCGGGATGACAGACAGACCGCCCGCCGGGTTCAGGGTGAAATTCGGCGGGCGGCTCAGACGGGCGTTTGGAGTGTCTGTTTCAGGCGTTGACATAAATGATTTACCGGCGCGAAGCGGCAGAGCGAGTGCTCCACGCGAACAGATTGGCCGCGGGGTTCGCCATCGAGCCAGTTGGCTTCGGCGGCGCGGGCGGTCTCAGCTTTGTGATGATATAGCGCAGGGCATCCAGCAGGTGATAGATGCTCTTATGAGCGATCTTCTCTGTCGGCTGCCCATCCGGCCCCAGCTCCCGCGAATAGGACTGTATCTCGTCAATCAGCTTTGTGCAGGTGCGGAAGATCACGAGTTTGCGAGTGCTCACCTCGCTGTAAACGCAGCCAATGCCGACATCCACATTGCTGACCGGCGGCTCGTCGAGGGCGATCCCGTTCTTTCGGAACGCCTCCCGCCAGCCTTCTTCCTGGTGCGAGCCGCCCGCCCCTACCGACAGCGCGTGGACTTCTTCCAGGCCAGTCATCGGGTTTTTGTACTTCTTGATGCCGGTAGCGTGGTCCTCGAAACTCTTGTTGCCTTCCAGGTACTCGGAGATAGCGTACAGCGTGCGGGTGGCCGGGTCTTCCGCGACGATGACCGACCCCATGTTCACCGAGCCGAAGTCGCTGCCGGGGCGGCGTATCCAGCCTGCCGGGATGTCGAACGGCTCGCAGGTGTTCAGGTCATAGTCGAAGGTGTCGTAGATGAGACCGGCAGGGCGGGTGAACTCGCCCGTATACATCATCAGCCAGCTCCACAACGGCATCCCGTTGGCAAGCTCGGCTCGGCACTCTTCCTCGATGACGCGCGGGTTTCTCCACGACGGCCAGTTGAAGAACTCGAAGCCCTGGACTTTCTTGATGGCCCGGTCCACGACTTCAGCCTTGAACCAGTTCCACTCGTAAGGCGTCGTGCCCCAGAGCCGCCGGCCAAACTTTGCCGCCGCGCCTTCCACCTGGCCGTACCACTCCTGCCACCAGACCGGAGCGAAGGCTGCCACACTGGCGAACGTCGCCGACCGGGCAACTTTCAAGCGCCGGTTGTACGCACCGTAGCTTTCGTACTTGTTGTCTTTTTGACCCGCCTCATCCCAGATGCCGCCCAGCGCGGTCATCGATTCAAGGTTGCTGCTCTCTTTGGTGTAGGCAAAGGTGATCGTGACCGGACAATCACAGAAGCCAAAGACTTTGAGCAGTCCCTCCCGGCTGAAACGGAAGACCGGCTTGCTGCCTTCGATAAGACGGCCCAGGCCCTCTTTTTCCTGGAACAGCTCCTTGAACGAGGGAAGCGCCTGTGCCTTCAGCAGTTCCAAAGTCGGCCCGGCATAAATGAACTTGCCGGAGCCAAGTGAACGGACCAGCGGGGCGCACCGCTGGATTTCGCGTAGCAGCCAGTACGGCTCAACGGCAGTCTTTCCGCCCTGCGTACCCGCACAGGCCACGATGTCTATGGCCTCCGAGGCCCAGACCCGGCGCTGCCCTTCGTGGAACCAGTCAGGCGGCTGCCGGTAGTCCTTCGGTGTCACTTCTGGCTGATCGAGCGTCAGGCCGCGCCGTGCCATCTCCAAGAAGAGCGCTCTTTGCTCGGGCGATAAGCTCGGCATCGGTGAGGTCTGTGAAGTCGTGCTCAACCTTAGATTTTTCTGTCCACTGCCCCAGCTCTTTAGCGGCTTGCTCTTCGTGGGCACGCAGCTCTTTGAGGAGCGCCGCGTCGAAGCTGAACTCTTCCACCATCTGCCCGCCGGCTACTTTGTAGGAGCGCACGATCAAGCCGGTTTCCATGCCCGGAGCGACCGTCGGCAATCTGTCCCGGAGTTCTTTGAGCTGGTCTTCAATGTGCTTGGGCGACGCTCCCCACTGGCTCGCTCTTTCGGTATAAGCGGCAATTACGGCGGGGGACATCGCCTTCTCATTGGCGGCGCGAGTATCACGGGCGTCTTTGGCACGCGCGTCCCGCAGTTTCTGCATTGCGTTCCAGTCGGCGTTCAGCCGCTGCACCCGATTTTCCAGAGCGGCGATGCCTTCTTGGCGGATGGCGGCCCGGAAGTCAGTAACCAGAGTGCGGACCCGTTCAGCGAACTCTGGTTGCTTCTTCCAGCGCCACAGCGTCGTTCGGTCCACCTTCACCCGCGCAGCAATCTTTACTTCCGGGAGCTTGCCTTCGGCCACCAGCAGCGCCGCCTGCTCGGTCTGCTTGGTCCAGATGAAATCCGTTCCCCCACTATTGGGGGACAGCTCTGCACCCTCTAAAACTGTCTCTTTTTGTTGCATGGCACCTTCGAGCTTTTCGCGCGAAAAGTTTGGGAGACTTCGCTGGCCTTCTCTGCTTCTCGCTCTACTTCCCGGCCTTCAGGCGCATGCCGAAGTTGGACCGCAGGCAATTCGCCCGTGCCAGCAACCCCTTCATGGCCGGGTCGTCACGTCGGCCCGAATAGCGCCGGACAATCCGCTCATACGCATCCGCCAGGCGGCAAGCCATGGCGTCTTCGGAAATGTGCAGCATTGCGGCGACGTGCAGCGGGTCGGCATCCACGCGGGCGAGCTGCTCCCAGTCGGCAGGGGTGAGATCGGCGAGGGTGCGGGCCTGAAGGACAGACATGGAGGTAGCCGTTTTACTAAGTGAGCGAAAATGTCAGCGGCGGAGAAAATGTCAGCGGCGCAGCGTCTTCTTCAAGCCGTCGTCGGCCTTGATCAACGTCGCGGCATCTTGCAAAGCCGCAATTTTGGCGCAGAAGTCGCACCCGTTCTCAATAACGATCTTCGTCTTTTGGCGCACGGGGCAATCGCAGGACACGATAGGAACGCCGCAAGAACAAAACGCACGGTAATGCTCCTCCATCGGAGAAGTCCGAAGGGAGGAAGTCCGGGACGATTGGCGGGTGTTTGGCATAAGGAGTGCATGGTCATAGCCTCACATCCTAATCTCTGATACAGATGGACGTGCTCTGGCTGTCTACGCGGGCGAACGTGCGGAGGATGGGCTGCCCCCGCGCTTCGGACAGCTCCAGCAGCCGGTCGAGCCGCATCCGGCAGTTGCTCCCACGCACGAGGAAGGGCAGTACCGGGGCGCATCCCGCCTGTTCGCCAGCGGCTTCCTGCCGGGATTCCAGACGGGCGGCGGCGGACGCGAGTTCGCGGCGTGCTTTGCGGGTGGAGATGTCCAGCGCCATCGCCACGGCCTCGGGGGATGCGCGGACGTGGGCCAGGCCATCGAACACGCAGTTCAGACGCTCCCTGTCGGTCAATTGGACGGCAGGTTCAGCCATATTTGAGTTGGTCGTCTCTAAATTGGTCATCGTACTGCTCCCGCGCGGCCAGGCTGCTCGCGCATTTCCTTGTTTTCGATCAGGCGGGCCAACAGCGTGGAGGGCGCTTTTTCCAGAGTGGGGAACCCGGACCGTTCCAGGCAACCGATGGTGTCGGCCAGGTCGCCCAGAACGTCGGCCTCCCGCGCGGCTTCTTGCATTCCCATTTGCAGGACGCCAGGACGCATCCGTGTGCCGGTGACGGCTTCCAAGGCGGCGGCTACCTGCTCGGGCGTGGCTCCTGTGCCGAGCATCTGATGGAAGCTGATGCCGAACGGCAGCGAGAGCGGCGACAGGTCCTGAATTTTCTTATTTTCGATCTTCTGGTTTTGGGATTTTGGTTTGGTCTGCATAGGGCTTCAAAAAATAAGGCATGAAAAAAGCCACAGCACTCAGGGGAGGCGTGGCAATCAAAAACAAAATCAATTATGGGGCAGGCGTAACAACTAATCAGTATTTGCGCTCACAGGGGCACGTCATTGTCCTAATCCTGTGGCTAAGTTGTGAAGATCATCAATAAAAAACAGCGGTATAAAAGTCCTACTGTAATTATTGCACAAATTGAGTCCGGTTGCCAGTCCTGCGTCAAGTTCTAGAAAAAAGTGTACGAATTTTTAGTACGCTTGCTTGACCGCTTATTTGCATTTACTAGTCACAATTTCCTCTCAGAGTGTTGACTACCCCCTGGATTTCCGGTCATACAAGTTGGATCTTCAAATGATGTTGAAAAATCAAAGGGCCTTTTGTTCGTGCTTCTTCGTTTGCAGTTACGGGAAAATATCAGCAGCCATGGCCCCTTCACGATTGGTGGACGATACAAATCCAGTTTTTCTGCCAAAAACTCATACGCCTGGTATTTGTTCTTGCCCGACCATACTTGAGTGGAAGGAACATATAGCTGCTTGCCGGGAGCAAAGAACAGCAAAGTGCCGGAAATTACAGACATTCCCGTAATCTCCGACCACGCTAACTCATAGGACCCCAGCGGAGTGAACGTGCGGATGTAGTCGTCAGTGAGTTCTGTCGTGCCTCCCAATAAAAGGCAGGCGAGGCCGAATAGAACGAAGGCTATGAATGGTGGAACCGCCGCCATTTGCCCGCTTGTCCCTGCCATAACAGCGCAGAACAGAAAGAAGGCAATACACAGTCCACTAATGATATAAACAGACAGCGTACCGACGCGCCAGCAGGGGCCTTGTTCATCTTTCTTTTTTCTGGCAGCCATATTAGTCGCCGCTTCTCCGTCTGCAGTTGCGGGAAAAAGTTAGGATCATTGGACCTTTTACCATTGCTGGCTGATATAACTCCAGTTGGCGTGCCAGAAACTCCCTCGCCTGCTGCTTGTCCGGCCCTGACCACATTTTGGGAGGAGGCACGTTGAGCTGTTTACCAGGAGCAAAGAGCATCAAATTGTTGTTGTCGAATGACACTCCTGTAATCTCTTTCCAAGCCAGTTCATAAGTCCCCAGCAACGTAAAGGTCCGTATAGAACCGTCTGTTAGTTCCGTTGAGCCGCTCGTAAGCAGGAGCACAATTCCTAATAACATCATGGGTATTGTCAGCAGTGCCTTTGCACCCTGTCCTGTTACCCATCCAAACACGCCCATGAATAAGAAGAAGACAATGACAAATATACCAATGATATATTGGGGCCATGCGCCTACGCGCAAGCGTTGAATTTGGTTATTGATCATAGAACAAGCTTTCCTAGAGAACATTGTGAACTTTTCAGCAAAAGTTTTGTTAGTTCCCAGCATATACGGTTCTACTTGCTAAACAAAAGGGAAACTTTATAATCCCCAGCGCAAATTGCGCTAGGGATTACAGTACCAATGGCTTAGAGGCATAAAGCAAGCCCAAAAGTTTGTAACGTCCGCTAAATCAAATGCGATTACTGGCAACCGCACCCGTCTGACCCAGAAGAGTGATCTCCTGGTGATCCCATTCCAATGCCTAAACCAGCAGGGCCAGTTTCCCCAAAAATATTCCCTCCCGCTGTGCCGATGGCATTCCCACCAGCGCCTCCAGCAGGACCTAACCAATCCCATGGAGCAGGTCTTGGATTTACAGGCATTCTACGCCACATATCGCGTTGAAAACCACCAGGAGAAAGAACATCTCTCTGGTTGAGTGCTCCACTCATCCTTTTGGCAGCCCCCCCAATTCCATTGCTAGCTGCTGTACCCAATACACCGCCAATGCCCCCACCTAAAGCACTGTCATAAACGCCATCACCTGCAGGCTTGCCCTCCAACAGGTTTAACCCAGATTGCGCTAGGCCGCCTGTAGCAGCCCCGGCAGCTCCATTTATTCCCAAACCCGCGCCAACCCCTAGGCCCCCAGTTGCCGCGCCAACAGCACCGGTGATGGCTCCAGAAAGGGCACTCACTCCAACTCTTTGCCAATCAACACAATGCAAGTTCCAGCCATTGTTCCATAGCTGAAGGCCAAGATCAATTCCTCCGCCCAGAACTAGACCCAAACCCGCGCCTGCGATGATTTGCCCGATGTAGCCATTAGGATCAATCCCATTTACAGAATTGTTTCCAACATACCCGTAGAGGTTGACGCCTCCCGCATACCCCATCGGGTCCCGCGTCAGCCACCGCCCGCTGCTGGGGTCATAGTAGCGGTGGGTGCATAGGATCAGGTTCATGTTGAGATCAGTCCAGTACCCCGCCTGCGCCCCATACCCAAAGTTGTCCGCGCCCGCTGCATCCGCAAACTCCGTAGAAGTGCGCTTGCCATAAGCATCATAGACATCGGTGGATTTGACTGCTCCACTGCTGTTCAACCGCTGGGCCGCGTTACCACGCTCATCGAAAGTGAAAAAGGTTGTCCCGTAGGCTGTGGTAAAGGAAGAAACCAGTCCGTCGGCTCCAAACGTGTTCATGCTGAACAACGACAGAGAACTGGCAGCGTACTTGTAGAAGCCCAAAAACGTATCACCGTCATAGAGCCGAAATAAACCGTTGGCGACGCGGTAATCATTTTGAGTTTTGACGAGATGACCATCCCCATCATATTGATAGAGCGGGTTAGCAGTGTAGCTGCGGAGCCGGTTTTCAGGATCGAATGTGACTGTTCTAGTGTGGCAGGTAGTTGGGTTGCCATTGCCATCGTAGCTAACTCCACCTGTTGTAATCTGGTTGTTGGCGTTGAAGGCTTGCGCTACACCCTTGAACGAAGTTGGGTTGCCGGGGCCGGTTGATGTGCCCCCATCATAAGCGTAGGACGCTGTGCCGCTCAGACGTGTACTTGTTTCTCCCGTCACCTGTGAACGGTTGATGGCGGGGTTCTGGGTTTGTCCATAATCGTAGGCATAGCTCGTCGTCCCGCTGTAGCCTGCGGGGGCGCCGGGAAGGCTGGCGGTCACGGACACGCGGTTGCCCGCCCCATCATAGCCGCCCGCCGCAGGCACGGCGAAGTCGGAGAGAGTTGTGCCTGATCCAGTCTTGTTCACAAGGTCGCGGACGCGCCCCAAGGCATCTTGGGTGAATGCGGTTGTCACGCCGTTGCCGAGCGTCTTGCCTTGCAGCCAGCCGTTGTCGCGGTAGGTCCAGTGCGTCGTTTCGTTGTTGTCGTTGGTCAGCCCAGTCATCCGGCCCACCGCGTCATAGGCGTAGGAGAAGACCCGGCCATCGGCGTTCATGCTTTGGCGACTGCCATTAGGATAGAAGCCGTAGGTGATGGCCTTACTGGGAAAGCCTGTCCAAGTGACGTTTTTCTGGGTCAGCGCATCATCGTCATCATAAGCATAAGTTTGCCCACCTGTGCCATCGGTCATAGCCGAGCGCCGTCCGTAGGCATCATAGGCCAGATGCACTGCCCCGATTGTGCCTGCCGGGTAGGTGATGTCCGTCAGCAGGCTTTCCGGGTCGGCGTAAGTGTAGGTCGTCGTGACGTTGTTGCCGTCCGTGCGCGTCAGAACGTTGCCTGCCCCATCGTAGCTGCTCATGGTCACAGTGTCCGCCGTGCCTGCCGACAGCGGGGCGGTGGGCGTGCCCGCACCGGGGTAGACGACCTGCCTCAGATAGCCCGCCGGGTTGTAGAAGTAGCTCGTGACGTGGCTGCCCCCGTCCGTGAGTTTCTTCATGCGGTACAGGGCGTCGTAGGCATAGGCGACCGGCTCCGTGCTGCCCGTGACCGTCAGCACCTCACCCTCTTTGCCATAGGTGGTCACGGTCTGGCGGATGGCCCCCACATTGCCCTCGTCGTAGAGCGTGGCGGTCGTGGCCGGGCCGTATTGCAAGGTGGCGGCAGGCCAGGCGGCGGTGGCAAACGAGGACGGCTCGGCATACAGGTAGCCCGTCAGGCTCCCGCCGTGGCCGCTGCCGGTCTGGCCCGTCGCAGGTAGAACCGTTTGCAGGGGAGCGTTGCCGATGGTGTAGGCCATGTTCGTCTCGTTGCCGAGTGCATCCTTGAAACCAATCATATTGCCCTGGCTGTCGTAGCGCAGGTGCGTGACTTTGCCCAAATTGTTTGTGACGGTGACCGGCTGCCCAATGGCGGCAGGCTGACTATAGGAACCATCGACAGTATAGTTGAGCGTCGTCGTGATGCTGCTGACTGCATTGTTGCCGGGGCGTGTAAGGGTCAGGACATTGCCCAGGCCGTCATAAGTGAATGAAGTCACAGCAGTGCTTATACTGCCGACGCTGCCAGGCAAAGGAACCATAATATTCTGAACCAGGCCGCTCGGCTCAAAGTAGGCATAGGTCGTCTTCTGCTTGGCCCCTTCCTGTGCCCATTGCAGCTCGCCCAGCGCAAACTGCGCGTAGTTGTAGTGGTAGACGGTCGCAACAGGCGTCCGGGCGGCGCTGCTGGGTGGCGTCTGTGTCAGCAGGTTGCCGACGCTGTCCCAGGTGTAGCCGGTCGTCTTGCCGTTGCCGTCCGTGACCTGCGAAGGCCGGTAGGGGTTGTTCGGGTCCGAGTAGACCGGCGACGAGAGCGTATGGCCTGCGCCGTCCGTCTCCGTCGTCTGGCTCATGTTGCTGTCGAACCCTTTTGTGGAGGTATGTAGAGTGCCAGAGCCGTTGCCGACGGTTACCGTAGTCTGGTTCATGCCATAGGTGTAGGTGCGCGTATTACCGTTACCATCTTGCAACCCGCTGACCATCCATGTAGAGGGGTTATACATGATAGACGCCGTGCTGGTTCCAGACCCAGTCGGCGAGGGTGTAGTGATACTGCTCAGGAATGGGGCATTCTCCCCAGCGTAATTCAAATTCTGATAAGAGTAAGTCAGACGTGCTGGTGGATTGGCTGCACCGGTCGGAACGATCTGCGAGACCTGCGTGACATCAGGACTCCAATCAGCGGTTCCAAAGCGTCCTCCCTGGTAGTAGACACTCCTGCCATAAGCATCCGTCACCGCTGTGACGTTGAGGTAATTTTGTGGGTCATAGCCATGCTGTTCGCCACTGTGATAGCCATTACGCTGGATCGTCAAAAGTGCAGTTCCCGTGCTGGCATCGGTGATCGTGGAAAGCAGAGGGAAGCCGCTGGCGCTGCCATAGGAAAGTCCGGGAATGTAATTGAAGTTGATTGAGTTGCCGTTGCGATCCGTGATCTGCGCCAGGAAATAGTAATACTGGTAGGATTGGGCGACATACGGACTGGTGGCGATAGACTGCTGGGCTGGCTTCGTTGTCCATTTGGTGCGGCCTGCCGTCGTGACCACATAGTGTCCGTAGGAGCTGGTGCTGTCATAGTCCCATTCCACTAGGTACGGCGCTCCTGCCTGGACATCGCACAGGACGCGGGTGCTGGCAGTGGAAGTGGGGGCTGAGGCAGGCGTCGAGTTAGGAACCGCACGGGCTGTGAAGGGGATGCGCGAGCCGTTGGGCAGCATGATGTATTTGGTATTGGACGTGCCGGAAGTCAGGCTGGGCAGGCTAGGGTCATAGACGCCGACGTTGTAGGACTGGGACCAGCCAGTGCCAAAGTCATCATACTCATAGGGAACCGCATTCTCACCGCGCAGACTATTATAAGTGCGCTGCCAAACCACGGACGGCCCGTGGGGATTGTATACAACCAGATCAGGGCTGGCAGTATATTCTTCTTCGCCGGTTGCCAAGTTGACAGGGTCTTCATGCCCCCCGCAGTCGGTGGGGCAGGAGACATACGACGCGCAGTGCTGCGAGTTCATCTTCAGGCCGCAGCTTAACACCATGCGGGGACGCAGGCCCGCGACATGACCCAGAGCCAGATGCACCGAGGAGCCGAACAGGCGCGAAAGTGAACCAGCACTGGCAACACGCGGCGCGGCAGACGAATCCACAGACGGCGAAAGAGGCAGACGCGCCAGCGCCTTGTCCCACTCGCTGC
>CAXUKS010000068.1:13566-14837 GCA_964251675.1 uncultured Armatimonadales bacterium | reverse complement strand
GCAGGCGCGGGCGTTGCGGGTGCAGGCGCGGGCGTTGCGGGTGCAGGCGTTGGTGTCGGCGCGGGTGTTGGTGTCGGGGCGGGTGCGGGTGTCGGTGCTGCAGAGAGGGTGTATAAACGGCGGCGGGTGTTGGTGTCGGCGTTGCAGGTGCTGGTGTCGGCGTGGTTGTAGCAGGCGTCGTAGTTGTTGGTGTAGTTGTCGATGTTGGTGTCGGTGTCGGTGTATGGGCTGGCGGGCCGAAGAGGCTTGAAATAAAACTCATGGCAGGAATGCCTTTCTGTATCAGGTTCACTTGTGGTGAAATTATCCGGCTGCTCCCTCTTCCTCCTCAAGCCGCAAAGATGCGAGGTTTCCCCCCATTCCACCAAAGACCGGCAAGAACGCTGTGATTGCCTCCGTCCTGCCTAAACCTGGCCGCTCTTGATCAGCGCCTCATCCGCCTTGACTTCCTCCGACTGCGCTTCCCGCAGCTCGATCAGAGAGCGCATCATCGCCACGGTGTCAATCTGTGCCCACTCAAACTCGATCTTGCGCCCGCGTGGGGCGGGCATCTCTTCCAGCCCCGGCGGCAGGCCGCGCACGGCGATTGCGTCCGGGTCGGCGGACAGCGCATCGGCCAGCTTCAGCAGCGCCGCCGACGAGGCTTTGAGCTGCGCCGTCAGCGTCGCGCTTTTCTTCTGTGCCCGCGCCCGCACCAGCAGCAGCGCCCCTAATTGGTCGTCCGACAACGCCGGTGTGTTCGGTACCTGGTCACTCATACTTGCTTATTCCTTTCCCGTCAAACTTACTGAAGATACTCTGTCAAATGGTCCAGTATTGCCCCTTGTGCCTCGGCCCGCCGCTGCATTCGGAGCTGCCATTCCTGCGTGCCGCCCAGTGAGACAAAGAGGGACAGGCCATCGTCATAAGGCACAAACGAATACCCGCAAAACTGCCACGTTTCCCCCGCCGGGTGCGGGGCGCCGTCGAAGTCTGCGAACTCACGCACGACCCGGTACCAGTGGCCCGCCGTCAGAAACTCGTAAGTCGAGCCGCTGTTGACCGCCTTCTGCCCGCTCCAAAAGCCCCCCGCCTGTGGCCCATACATGGGATTGCTTTCTACAGTTTGTGCAGAGACAGGGCCGCTGCATCGAACAGGGGCAGGGAGGCCCGGCTGCCCGGCTCCGAGTCTTTGCCGCTCATCATAATCATATTCGGCGCGGCGACTTCAGTATAGACCATGCCGTGAAAGTGCCGCCCCGTGCGGTTGCCCAGCCCGCGCCAGTAGCCGC
>CAXUKS010000068.1:0-13556 GCA_964251675.1 uncultured Armatimonadales bacterium | reverse complement strand
TGCAAACGGCAGTCCGTGGATGCTGCCGCTCTGAATGGGGGAGCGCACGATCTGCCGGTGCTCGCGGTCTGCCGACATCAGACCCACATTGGTATACGCGGCAGAGTTCAGGTGCGACGTCATCGCGCCGCCGTCGCTGCCCAGCATGATCTCAAACTGCGGGAAGGTGCCGTCGGCGGCGGCGGGGCCAGCCCAGACATATACCATGCCCGTGCCGTCATTGGCCTGCATGGACGCTTGCCGGAGCATGTAGCCCGCCGGTGGCCGCACAGCATAGCTTCCCAGCGGCCCGCTGATCTGCTGTTCCGGGCCAAGCTGCGCGGTGACAGCCGGGTCTGCCGACCAGAGGCCCTGCCCGTGAAGGCCGCTGCTCTGCCCGCCGAACTGCCCCGCCCCAACGGCATTCTGAACAGCCTTGTACCCGGCAAAGCCAATGCCCGCGAGGACCAGCACCACAGCGGCCAGCCCGCTCGCGATCCAGACCCCCACGCCCCGGCGCTGACTGGAACGAGGCGCAGCCGTGGCCGCCGGAACCGGAGCCTCAAACGGCTGCCCGCATTGCGGGCAGGCCCGCTGGCCCGTCGTCAGCGAAGCCTTGCAGCGAAAGCAGTGAAACGCCGCTGACGCGGCACCGGGCTGTAAGGGTGTCATGGTTCGTATCCTATGAATCAATTTCAGACTGGTTCAGAATCTCGGACCGCTGGCCGGTGTGCTGTTAAAAATACCGCAACTTCAGGAGTTGATGCTCCAGCTTGAGTGTCGAATACCAGCGCGGTCAGGGAACAGCGCTGCCTATCAGTCTCATACTTTTGAGTATACCGGAAACAGAGGGATAAATGCAGTCATAAATGCAGACACAAAAAAGGCCCTGGCAGTGCTGCAAGTCTGAAAGACAACACTGATGAGGCCCGGCGAGTATATAGACTTGAGACCCTTTATGAATCGACATCGTAGTCCAACGCTCAAGGAGAGCAATACAATGGGCTATTTGACCAATACGACTTGCCTATGGTTCGCTGGTTGACTAAGAATCAATGTCGCTTTGGACTTGCTCTACTATTTTTTCAAGAACAGGGGAACCGTTTTCGATATATCCGTTTCGCTTACGTCACGGTTTGCCATCAACCCATATTTTGTAAATATATTTGGCTTGCGTTTTAGTAGTGCCAATACCCATGACCTCTCGCTTCACCGTAGACTCAATCTTGCAAACTCTTTCTTTGTAAGCCCAAACTTTTTCAGCCATTTATGCTTTCCTTTTGTGTTGCCTTACGCAGCCACCCTTCCAGCTTCTCCCCATCTGGCCCAGTGTGCTGCTTACAAGCGTCTAGCCCGACATAGATTAAATGCGTGGGCGCATATATCCTGCTGTTGCTTCTACTGCGGCTTGTAGCTTGACCGAAAACTCATCGGTTTCCGCAGAACCGGCAACATCATAGACCGCTTTATAAAGTTGTTCCCGCATCGGGTCTAACCCGCGTTGTTCCCCTGAGCAATACTTTAAATACATATTTAAATCGATGCCAAAATGCCCAACTAGCAATTGCATCTTCCATATCAGCTCCCGTGCTTCCATGCCAAAATAAATTTCAGCTTCCAGCGATTCTTTACCAAGTTCAACATTAGCATCATGAATTGGCTTCCATCGACCAAGCCAAGCCATCTCAGTGTCGGTTTTACCGTCCGTGGGAAGGTTATCAGCTTGAAGAATATTTTTACCTACTTCCGCTTCATTATTGAAAAATGCAGGGGTTCGGGCTGACAGGATCAAATCTCTTAAACGAAGCGTAATGCGAAGAATCTTACGGGCCACATCTGCCGAAGCCAGAGTGTTTCGGGCGGCTTGATAAGCTGACACTGTACCTAAATTTGCTTCTGAACCATTTGGCGCTAATGAACCATTTGGCGCTGTGCCACTTGACGCCGCAGGCGTACTGAGGAGTGGTAGCCGCATCATTTCTATCGTTCTCTGGCGATGCAACTTTAGCTCCGAGTGCGAATAGCTTTTAGTTACTCTTCCTGGTGCGGAGTTAGCGTGAACCTGATCGTGGCAAAGGGGGCACAGAGGGATGGCATTGTCAATTTCGTCAGTCCCTCCTTCTCCCACAGGATGTATATGGTGAACCTGCACCAAATGTAGGAGCTGGCAAATACAGCAGCGACGACCTGTCTCTACGAGAAGATTTTCAACATCGGAGCGATTAAAAGCCATTGTCTGCCTCTGTATCCTTTTGCTTCAGTTTGTTTTTAGTTCCAAGTGGTCTCCCCTTATCTGGCCTTATGTGCTATTTATGGGTAGCCAGATCGGCGCGGTCGATCAGCTTGCGGTCACAATCGAAATATAATTGAATTTGTTGATGCGGAATATCTCACTCTTGCATTTTTGCTGTCCAACTGTAAATCGCTGGACGGGGTATTGGGTGGGAGAAGCAGAGCGGGGGAAATGAGAAGGAAACACTTTTCAGAGTAAATGGAAGAATCTACTCTGAAAAGCGTGTCTAAAGGACTGGACAGTACAGGATTCGAACCTGTGACCCCTTCCGTGTGAAGGAAGTGCTCTACCACTGAGCCAACTGTCCTCGGTCGTTATGTGAGGTAGGGGCATTCTACCGCGAATGCCCGGGTGTTGTCAAGTGCTTTTTTGCGCTCAGGCACGGGGGCCAGCTTTGGCGGGCGTTCGGCGGTGCAGCCAGGCGGTGGGTGGGGGCGTCCCGGCTCCAGCGGGGCGGATGACGGGGAGCGGGTCGGACAGGGACAGCAGGCCGCCCAGGGTGTCTACCGGATGGCCGTCCACCAGAAACTGGACCCGGTCCACGGTGGGGAACTGGCCCAATGTGCGGAGAACAGCACTGATGGTGCGGATGCCCTGCGTGTCGCCGCCGGTGAAGTTGGTCTCGAACTCATGGGAAAAGTCCACGGTGGCGAGGCCATCGGCGAGGTTGATCGACCGCAGGTTGGTTCCAGCGGGCAGCGGGCTATGGGTCTGCGCGGACAGGGCGACGAGGGCGTCCTGCGCGGGGGTTTGTGTCGGAGCGGCAAAGGTTGGCGTCGAAAGGAGCGGGCCAGCGGTCAATGTCAAAGCGATCAGCGATTTTGTCCAGATGTTCATGGCAAGTCCCTCACTTGAGAAGGATTTACCCAGTTCTTAGGAAACAAAAACCGGGTGGACACGGCGGCTACTTCTTCGGCAGACGCTTCCGGTGACCGGCGGGGGTGACTACTGTATCATGGCGCTCCGTGCCGTTTTTGCGGCGCACGACTGAATTGCTGCCGACAGCGCGGTGGGCGTTGACGCTCAGATTAGTGCTGTTTTTGCGAGTGCCGTACTGCACGTCTTCGGCCCCCTTGCGGTGCTTTTGCTGACGTTCTCCCCGGCCTTGCGGACGGGGCACTGAATGGACTTACCAAGATTGTGGAGCGAATTGCTGTCATGCTTTTCCGGCACAGCGCCCCGGTCGGCGGTCTGGGCAAGGGTGTTTATGCTAAAGGCTCTCCCAAAGGCCCCGTCGCCGGGGCAGGCTGGGTCAGCTCGGGCTGAATCAGGCGGTCCAGCAGAGCACGCGGCGGGTGCGGATGCGGCCAGGCGAAGGCATGGCGGAAGGCGGCATCCTGGCAGCGGTCAAGCTGGGCAAAATCAATAATATCCTGGGTCAGCAAGTTTTCAAACTCCCAGGGGAGGCGGACATTGTGCAGGCCCGCGTTGTCCGTGCAGATGACGATGTCCACGCCTTCTGCCTCGCACCGCTCAAAGACGGTCCGCAGGGCGGTCAGGTCCGGCAGTGTGCCCGTCTTCAAATACGTAGTCGGGCAGACTTCGAGGCACTGCCCGCGTGCGGCGATGGCGGGCAGGAGTTCGGGAAAGCGCAGGGCAATCTGGATGCCATGACCGATCCGCGACAGATACGGCAGCAGGGCCGGGTGGCAGCCGTCGGCGGTCTCGTACAAATGCCCGGTCGTCTTGATGCCGCGCTCCGTGGCCTCCTTGAACAGGCCCACCCATTCGTCTAAACGCTCCGCATAGAAGATGTCCGGCCCGGCCAGATCGACGCCGCAGACATAGTGGGGCAGGCTGGCGGCCAGCTCCAGAATGGCCCGGTTGACCGCAGAGGGCAGGCGCGAGTGCATGCACAAAATCTGCCGCATCAAAAGCGGGTAGCGCGGGTCATGCCCGGCATCGCCCACGGCCAGCACGACATCGCGCATCTGGGCGATCCGGTCCGCTTCGGACAGCGAGGCGTCGGTGCGGTAGTAGGGCGTGTGGCGCAGCTCCAAGTAGCAGATGCCTTCGAAGACATAGGCTCCGCGTATCAGCTTGGAGACGAAATACGGCAGCGTTTCAAGCGTCTGGAACGGCTCCACCAGCGCGTGCAGTTCCAGATACTCTTCCAGGGAGGCGCGGGGGCGGGTCACGAACGCTTCAAATTGTTCATACTCAGGGAATTGGGCGGCCAGCGGATGACCGTTGCGGACCAAGTAGCGCCAGAAGACGCGGGGCACGACGGCCCCGCCGAGGTGGCGGTGAAGTTCAGCATACAGGGACATAATACAATGTAGTATACCCGAAGACACCCGATGAAGAGAGAGGAGGAACACGGGGCTGAACCCCCGTGCTTTGAAGGGCAATTCCCCGAGGGTAAGGGCATAGGACAACCGAACGAAAGCCTCTCGTGACATCTTCGCCCGCGAAGGCGGGAGCTTGCCTTTTAAAGCACGGGGGTTCAGCCCCGTGTTCCTCCTCTCTCTTCATCGGGTATCATCACCCTATGACTGCTTCTGAAACCGCCTCCGCAATCGCCGCCCGCCTGCGCGGGCGGCTCATCGTCTCCTGCCAGGCCCTGCCGCACGAGCCGCTGTTCGGGGCCGATATTATGGCCCGGCTGGCCGTCGCCGCCGAAGGGGGCGGGGCGGCGGGCATCCGCGCCAACAGCCCCGTAGACATCGCTGCCATCCGCGCCGTCACCGCTCTGCCGCTGATTGGCCTGTCCAAAATCGACGTGCCGTACTTTGATGTCTACATCACCCCGACCCTCGCCGATGCCCGTGCCGTCGCCGAGGCCGGGGCCGACGTCATTGCTTTAGATGCCACAGACCGCCCGCACCCCGAAGGCACGACGGCGGAGTTTATCGCCCGCGTCCGCGCCGAAACCGGCCTGCCCGTGCTGGCCGACATCGCCACCTACGACGAGGGGCTGGCCGCGCAGGACGCCGGGGCGGACTTTGTCTCGACCACCATGTCCGGCTACACCCCGAACAGCCCGCAGGCCGAAGCCCCCGATTTAGACTTGGTCCGCCGCCTCGCCGCCGTGCTGACCGTGCCCCTGATCGCCGAAGGCCGCATCGCTACCCCCGAGCAGGCGCGGGCCGCCCTCGACGCCGGAGCCTGGGCCGTCATCGTCGGCGGGGCCATCACGCGCCCCCAGCAGATTACGGCGCGGTTTGTCCGTGCGCTTGGGGCTGCCTGATACATATTGACTATTTGTGTAGTCTTAGGTATTATGGACGGCATGAGAATCCTACGCGGCAAACATCACTGGGCGAGTATATGGCTGCTGCTGGGCCTGCTGGCCTGCGCGGGCATTGCCGCGACTGCCTGGCAATACGAGCGGGCAACTCGGCAGGCGCAGCTTAACCAAAGCATGCTGGAGGCGATCTCGGCGCAGCAGGCCGCAGAGGTCCAGAGCCTGCTCCTGGCAGGCGCGGACCCAAATACCCATGCTCTCCCCAACACCCCGCCCCCTTCGCCGTGGCAAACTCTGGCCGCAATCGTCCGGCGACTCTGGCGGCATCAGCAGCCTGCGCCGCGCCCGGTGTACCCGACTGCTCTGCTGGTGGCAATCGGAACAGAAACGCAGACAAACGGTTCCCAAGAGGAGATTATTAAGAGCTTGCTGGATGCAGGCGCGAATCCGAATACCATTGGCCCGATGCCCTCTTTGAGCGACGACCTAAACCCGCCGCTCATTTGGGCCGTGCAAAAGGATCAGCCTCAGATTGTGCGGCTGCTGCTGAATAGCCACGCTAACGTCCGTGCCCAAAGTCAGGAAGGTATGCCGTGTCTGAACCTCGTGGCACAGGCCTATCATCCAAACTTACTGGCTATCGCAGCCATGCTGCTGGCACAGGGAGCCGATGTGAATGCGCGTGATTACATGGGCTGGACGCCGCTCATGGAGACAGCGATGAACGGGGCCGATCCTGCCCTGATTAAGCTGCTTCTGGATCACGGCGCGAATGTCTCAGCGCGAGACCCAGATGGTCACACTGCGTTTTCTTACTGCATTTCCAGCAATCAAATGTACGATGCCCCAGGGACATTGCAGTCCGTGAGGCTGATTCTTGATGCAGGCGCGGATGTAAACGATAAAGACAAGTACGGCAACACCGTGCTGCCACTGACTGTGAGGACAAAAGCCTTCCCTTTGCTGCTATCACGCGGCGCAAAGGTATTCACCCCACAAGACCCGCAGGGCGTGGAAGTGCTGCTCCAAGCCTGTGGTGTCTTTGATCGTGGGCGGGAAGATTACAGCCTCATTGAAACGGTACTTGCTCTGGGCGTCAGTATCAATGCGGCTGAATCCGACGGAACGACATGGGAGTCTCACTAATCGCAAAGTGTTTCGCGCGTCAGTATCAATGCGGCTGAATCCGACGGAACGACCGCCTTGCTGGCATCGGCGAGGCGGGATGTCCGTGAGTCCAACACCAACATCGTCAGCCCGCAGAACCCGGATTACGAGGGTGCGCCTGTGCAGCCCAAGCTGATTGACTTTTTGCTGAAGCGAGGCGCCGCCGTTGATGCTAAAGACAAGCAGGGCCGAACTGCACTGATTATTGCCTCGGAAGCCCTTGACCCAAAGGCGGATTTGGTACTGCTGGCGCATGGGGCAGACGTGAATGCCCGCGACACAGAGGGACAAACGGCCCTGATGTGGGCAGTTGACAAAGCAAACATCCAGACGGCACGAGTGCTTCTGGCACACGGTGCAGACAAGTCAATCCGGGATAGTAAAGGCTGTACGGTGCTGGACCGGGCGCGAACAACTTACGTTGACGCCAACTCCCCCTATATTAGCCCGCAGTTGGGGAGTGACTTCGTGCAGCTACTCACAAAATAAAATCCATGACCCTCTACTTAGCCATTGACATTGGCGGCACGAAAATCGCGGCGGGGCTGGTCACGCCGGAAGGGCGCGTCTTGAAGGCGTCCCGTGTGCCCACGCCGCTGACGGGCGGCTCGGCGATCTTAGACGCCGCGCTGACCCTGGCGCGGGAAGTGGCCGGGGCGGATACGCTTGTGGCTATCGGCATCGGCACGGGCGGGCAGGTGAACGCGGCGCGGGGAGTGGTGGTCTCGGCCACAGAATTATTGCCGGGCTGGGCGGGAACCGATGTCGCTGGGGCGTTTGAAGGCGCGTTTGGGCTGCCGTGCTTTGTGGACAACGATGTCAACGCGCTGGCGGTCGGCGAGGCGCGGCTGGGGGCGGGGCGCGGGAAGGCGTCGGTGCTGTTTCTGGCGCTCGGCACAGGGGTGGGCGGGGCATGGGTGCGGGACGGTCAGGTGCATCACGGCGCAAGCTGGACGGGCGGGGAGTTCGGGCACTTGTATTTGACGGCCAGCGAAGACGCGCCGCGCCGAACGCTGGAAGACTGGGCGAGCGGGCCGGGGCTGGCGCGGACTTATTTTGAGATGACCGGGCACGCAGCGACCGGGGAAGAGATTGCCCGCAGGGCGGCACAGGACCCGCAGGGTAAGGCGGCACAAGCCATTGCGCGGACGGGCGAGGCACTGGGTTTTGGTCTGGCAAGTCTGGCGAACGCGCTGGACCCGGAACTGATGGTGATTGGCGGCGGGCTGGCGTCTCTGGGAGACCTGCTGCTCGGCCCGGCGCGGGCGGTGCTGGTGCGGCACGGCCTGCCTGGCCCCGCTCGCTGCCCGGTGGTTATTGCTGCGCTGGGCGCGGAGGCATCGCTGGTGGGCGCGGCGTGTCTGGCGATGGGGGAGACCTACCACCTTGCTTCGCAGGGTCCTCCCTAAAGGGAGGATTAGGATGCCGAGGCGGAGGGCTTTCTTGTTTTGTCCGTATCCTTCCTTTAGGAAGGACCCTGCGAAGCAAGGTGGTAGGTTCCCCCATTATTGGGAGCTAGGGGGCCGCCCCACCTTGACTTTGGCTGTTCGGTGGGCTACAATCAGCCCATGACTACGGCAGCGATTGAAGAAGTCGAAGACAAGGGGCGGGTGGCGAAGACGGCGGCCCGCACGCTGGCCTCGGCGGGGACGAATGCCAAGAACGCCGCGCTGCGGGCAATGGCCGAAGCTCTGAGCATCAGGCAGGACGATATTCTTGCCGCCAACGTGCAGGATGTGCAGGCGGCCCAGGAGCGTGGACTGTCGCCGCACTCTATTGAGCGGCTGACGCTGACACCGACGCGCCTTGAAGAAATGCAGACGGGTCTGCGTCAGGTGGCCGCGCTGCCGGACCCGATAGGCGAAGTGCTGTCCGGGCGGCGGCGGCCCAATGGCCTCGAAATCACCAAAATCCGTGTGCCGCTGGGAGTCATCGGAATTATTTACGAAAGCCGCCCGAATGTCACCGTTGATGCCGCCGCGCTGTGCCTGAAATCCGGCAACGCGGCCATTCTGCGCGGCGGCTCGGAGGCGATTTATTCCAACCGGGCGCTGACGGAAGCCCTGCAAAGTGCCCTGCGGTCAGTGCGCCTGCCGCCCGAAGCGGTGCAGCTTATTCAAAGCACGGACCGGGCGGCGGCGCGGCGGCTGATGACGCTGAATGGGTTTGTAGACTGCCTGATTCCACGCGGCGGCGCGGCTCTGATTAAGACCGTGGTGGAGACGGCGACCGTGCCCGTGATTGAAACCGGCACAGGCAACTGCCATGTCTATGTAGACAAAGATGCGGATTTTGGCATGGCGGCAGACATCGTGGTCAATGCCAAAGTGCAGCGGCCTTCGGTCTGCAACAGCGCCGAAACGCTCCTGGTGCATCAGGCCGTCGCGGACAGTTTTTTGCCGATTATCGCCGCCCGGCTGGCTGTGGGCGGCGTCGAACTCAGAGCGGATGCCCGAACGCGGAAATGGCTGCCCGAAGCAACGCTTGCCACCGAACAGGACTGGTACGAGGAGTATAACGCCCTGATACTGGCCGTGCGCGTGGTGGACTCGCTCGAAGACGCGGTGACCCATATCAGCACCTACGGCACGCGGCACTCAGAAGCCATTGTCACTGAGAGCTACGCCGCCGCGCAGGCGTTCACCGAGAGCGTCGATGCCGCTGCGGTGTATGTCAACGCTTCCACGCGCTTCACCGACGGCTTTGAGTTTGGCTTCGGAGCGGAAATCGGCATTTCCAACCAAAAGCTCCATGCACGCGGGCCGATGGGGCTGGAAGAGATGACCACGTACAAATACATCGTGCGCGGCAGCGGACAAATCCGCGCTTAACCCAAAAACAGAAAGAATGCTCGATGGACCCTGTGTACCCGCCTGACTCTTCCGTTCCGCTCGTCTCTTCCGTGTGGCCGCCACCCCCGACCAATCAGGCGATCTCGCCGCAGGCACTCACATTTCCGTTTAAAACGCTGTTCTTGTATGTCAAGCCCAGCAGCGTGCCGCTCCTGCGGGTGGGTACTTTGACGCTCTTCCCGGAGGGGATCTCCCTTCAGGGCAAGGCGGTGACGCGCTACGAAATTCAGGTGCCGATTTTGATTGCCACGCTGCTCCTGCGCGGATTTCTGATTGCTTATGTGCTGATGGAGTACGCCATCCGCCGCGATGCGTTTGTGAACGTCGCCTGGTCTGAGGTGCGCGGCATCACTCTGGTTCCTAAAAAACGGCGGGTTTGTGTGGTTTATGACGCGCCGAATTATAAATCTGTTGTCAAAACGTTTTCGCTTGCCTTCCGGCTCGACCCGGCCCAGTATGAGGCGTTTGTCGCGGCGGCCCAGACGTTCCTGCCCGGACGAGTGAGCGAGGGAAAACTGCGGGCCTGGACTTCCCCGCCCGTGTGGGTGTTCTGCGCCGGTCTGCTAGGTGTTCTGGCATTTCTCGGCATCACCTACCTCCTGTCTCCGCATTCTTTGGCAGGGCACTAAAAGAATCATCTCGGAAACTATCAGGTAATTATGCGGCGTTTAGGCATCATGGGAGGCACGTTTGACCCTATTCACTATGGGCATTTGCTGATGGCGGAGGAGGCCCGGACGGCGTTTGCCCTGGACCGCGTGCTATTTGTGCCCAATGGCCGGCCCGCGCACAAGAAAATCTACGCCGTGTCGTCGCCCGAGGACCGCTATGCGATGACACTGCTGGCGACGGCCTCCAACCCGGACTTTTCCTGCTCGCGCCTCGAACTCGACCGCCCCGGCCCGTCGTATACGATAGACACCCTGCGGGCCGTGCGGCAGTTGTACCCGGAGTTAGAAGCCCTGTATTTCATCACGGGAGCGGACGCCGTGCTGGAGATTTTGACCTGGCACGAGTACGACAATCTGGCGCAGGAGTGCCGTTTTATCGCCGTCACCCGCCCCGGCTTTGTGCTGGAACGGCTGGCGGAGATCGCCGACAAAGCGTTTCTGGACCGCGTCTCGTTTCTGCCCATACCGGCTCTTGAAATCTCGTCCACCGACCTGCGGCGGCGCGTCCGCGACGGGCGCAGTTTGAAGTATCTGACCCCGGAGCCGGTGGAAGCCTACCTGCGGCAGCAGGGCCTGTACCGGCCTCTGCCCGCCGACGCCGACGGACTCTAATCATGCCAACCCAAACTGAAACCGAGCAGCAGCTTTTGGTCGCCCGGCGGCAGCTTGAGGCGGTGCAGCGCGTCTCGGCGGCGCTGTATTCCGTCACGGACACTGACACCCTGCTGCGGCAGGCGCTGGAAACCAGTCTGGACGTGGTGAATGCCGATGCCGGTTCTATTCTTTTGTATAATGCCGACAAGCACACGCTGGTCTTTCGTCATGCCATTGGCCCGGTCGCGGAGACGCTGATCGGGACAAGCCTGGATTTGTCGCGGGGCAAAGGCATTGCCAGCCAGGTCTTTCGGACGGGGCAGGGGCGGATTACGCTGGATGTCGACGCCGACGAGGACCATGTGGGCACGGTGGACGCGCTGACCGGCTACCGAACCCTGTCCTTGATGACCGTGCCGCTGCACACCCGGCAGGGGCCGCCGCTCGGAGTCATGCAGTTTGTCAACAAACGCGAGGGAGACTTTGATGCCGGGGATATGGCGGTCAGTGAGATCGTCAGCAGCCTCGTGACTATGAGCGTGCAGAATGCTCTGCTGGCGCGGGAAGCCAATGTCGCCGCGATTGCCCGGTCGGTAGGCGAAATCAGCCATGACATCGGCAATATGCTGACCCATGTTCTCCCCTATGTGCAGACTCTGGAAGGCAGCATTGAAGACGTTCGGGCGGGCAAGCCCGGCGCTCAGGACGCTCTGGAATCGTTCTACGAGGAAGTGCGGGACAGCGTCGCCGAGGGCGTGGGGCAGGTCACGGCCCGGACCCGCGAGATTTCCAGCGCCCTGAAGGGCGAAGTCGCCCCGATGGATTTCAAGGCGGGCCGCCCGCTGGATGTCGCCCAGCGGGTCGCACAGTCACTGGGCGGGGCCGCCGGACTGGCTGGTGTCACCCTCCGCGCTGAAGGTGATGCCGAGATGGAAGCCGTCTTTGACGGCCCCCGGCTGTACAACGCCCTTTACAATCTCGCCAACAACGCCCTTCCAGAGACGCCACGCGGCGGCACGGTCAAGCTCATCGCCGCCGATGACAGCGACCCAATGTTCTACGCGCTGTCCGTCACCGATACAGGGCGGGGAATGCCCGAGGAAGTCCGCAAAAAGCTGTTCACGGATGCCGCCTATTCCACTAAACCCGGCGGTACGGGTCTGGGCACGCGCATCGTGCGCCGCATCGTGGAGCAGCACGGAGGCCGCGCCGAAGTCCTCAGCGCCCCCGGTCAGGGCACAACGATCACCCTGCGCCTGCCGAAGCACCCGGCGGCTTCTGACTGAGAAAAAGGAATGCGTGCTGAGAAGTATCTCGGATTTAATCCGTTGGCCTGCGTGTGAGGGACAAGCCCCGCCATTCATGGCTACTGTGGGGCAAGCCCTGCTCCTACAGGCTGGCAACGCGCACCAGCCGCGCAAACTCCCGGCGCAGCCAGGCGGCATCCGCCGCCGTGCCCGTAACCGCCGCCGCAACGGCCTGCTCATAGGTCACCCAGTCCAAATCTGACGCCCCGCTTTCATAGTCCGCCGCCAATTCCTGCGCCGCCGCGATGAGCGTCACCTCAAACTGCACAAACCCGGTGCCCGCCCCGTGCCAGGCCCGCCCGATCTCCGCGCCGCGTGTCCGCACACTGGCAATGTCTTCCAGGAACGGGTATTTCCAGCCGTCCGGCTTGTTCAGCGGCGTCGCATAAAACACGAGGCAGGGGACTTCCAGAGCAATTTCTGGCCGCACAAAGGCCCCGTCTTCCAGAACATCGGATTTGGCCTGTGCGCGGGCCGTCAGCGCCGCCCATTCGTCCGCGCTCAGGTTCCAGACCGGTTCGGCGTCTTGGGTATGTGTCTTTTCCATGCATGCAGTGTACCCGCTTGCCTGCCGCCGCTTGCCTGCCGCCGCTTGTCTGTCAGGCAGGATGGCGGCAGAGTGCCAGAGTGAGTGAGGCCGCCGCCCCAAGCGCCGCCACCGTGCGGACATGGTTCCAGGCCGTCCAAACAGTGATGTAGCTGGCCCAGACTGTGGCCCCAGCGACGCTGTCCGGCTTGGCTGCCGCCAGGCTGTCGTTCAGCGGCACGTTGAAAATGATCGTCACCAGAAATGTGCCGACAAAATAAAGCAGTCCGCCAAGCATCAGCAGGGCTGCACCCGGCTGATGCCATTTGGCGAACGCCGAAATAACCAGCAGCAGGCATGTTAGCGCTGTGCCCATAAACAGCCCCATAAACAGTGGATTGAGCACCGTGATGTTGATAGACTGCATGGTGGCGATGCCCTGCGAGGCTGGAAGCCGGGCCAGGGCGCTCATTACAAAGCTTGAGAAAGCGAGAAAAACCCCCGCGACCAGTCCGCAGCCCAAAGCCGAAACCAGCGTCAGCGGAAAAATCCAGCGGTCAATCAAAGCCATTATTTCCCCTGTATGCTTTCTGTTCTTGTATGCTTTCTGCCGTCGCTCACTCATGGGCCTCAAACGCCGGGTGAAACTGCACAATCCCGTGCGCCGTGCGCTCGCCGAACGACTGCGCCAGAAAGTAGATTGACGGTGCGCCCTCATAAATGAGTTCCGGGATAGGCACAAAGCCAAAGCGCCGGTAATAGGCAGGCGCTCCCAGAACCACGCAGCCCTGGGCGCCCATAGCTTTAATACGAGCCAGCCCTTCCGTAATCAGTGCCGTGCCGATACCCTGGTTTTGTTGCTCTGGCAGGACAGAAACCGGGCCGAGGCCATACCAGTCCGGGCTGCCGTCGGAAACAGTGACTAAGAAACTGTATAGAAAGGCTTGTTTTGTTCCGAAGATGAGGGCATGGAACACCCC
>CAXUKS010000067.1:0-14856 GCA_964251675.1 uncultured Armatimonadales bacterium | reverse complement strand
TCTCCTTCCTGCCATGCCCGCCCAGGGCGTCCAGGCCGCTCCCCAGCATCCCCCCCACTCCATGCTCCACCTCTTTCTGCACGACGTTTCCCAGCGCCCCCTCCGCGGCCCCGGCGATGTCGTCCCAGAACGCCTTCCCGATATTCTTGCGGTCCTTCGGGTGCAGCAGCGCATGGACGATGCCCGAGCTGGCCCTACCTGCCCCGGCGGCCATGTCGCCCATGAACTCATCGACGATCCCCGAATGCCGAAGTGACTGACTGAGCTTGTCGGCGATCCGCTTGTCCGCGTCTCCGGTGATGCCTGCCGCCTTGTACGCCGGGTCGCTGTCCACCGCGCCTTTGAGGCGGTCCAGCGCGGCCTTGCGGTCGCGCGGGTTTTTCAGCGTGTCGATGGCGGCGAAGTCCCGCTGGAGGAGATTATCCAGGATTTGCTTGGCCTGCTCGGTGGCGGCCGCGATCTCGCCTGGCGTCATCGCGTTCCGCCCGGACATCAGACGGCCCACCGCGTCCGGGGCAGACAGACGCTGCTGCTCGGCCAGCTCCCGGATGGCGTCGGCATACGCGCCTCGTGCTGCCCCCTGCTCTCCCCGGTCGGCCCGCGCATCCGTGGTGAGGGCCTTGAGGCTGTCCAGGGCCGCTGTGATGGCTTTCGGGTCCCCGTTCAGCAGACCGCTTGCGAGGCTCCGCTGGGCCGCTTCCGCGTCGTTCTGGACGCCAAGGTGATTTTGTTCGGCCTGTTTCTGCTGACGCAGCAACGCCGCCGAGGCCGGGTCCGGCTCGATGCCGATGAGCAGATCATACGCCTGGGCCAGCTTGGTCATCTTGACGGTGAGGTCGTCGGTCAGAGACGCCTCGGAGCGGAGACGATCCGCACGGGTCTGGATGGCCTGGTTGGCCGCGTCCCGTTCCTGTGCGCCGAACCCGATGTTCTCGGCAGAGACCGAAGCATCAAAGCGTGTGTTCACTTCGGCTTGTGCGTTTCTCTTCTGGGCCGTCAGGAGCGCGTTATCCTGCTTGGCATCTTTCGCCTGCCGCACAAGCGGGTCGAAGCGGCCATCCACCTGAGACAGCGCATCGGCACGGGACAGCCGCAGCTCCTCCAATTTCTGCTGATGCTCCCGCAAGCGCAAGGGCCGCCGCGCCTCCTCAGTCTGGGCGGCGTCGGCTTCGGCTTGCGTGGCTGCCTGTGTGACGGCCAGGTTCTGCTTCTGGACATCGAGAAGCCGCTGGGCCGCCTCGGCGCGTTTGGTTTCCAGCCCAGCCAGTGATCCGGTCAGTTCCCGCTGAACCTGGAGTTCCGCCGACTGTTCGGCAGAGACCAGCGCGTGCCGCTCCGTCTGCCGTCCCGGTGTGTTGGGGATTTCAGCGAGCTGACCGTTCAGGCCGTGCCGCAGGGCCGTTGTCTTAGCCGCTGCCTGAGCGCGGTACGTGCCTTCCAGGGCGTCGGTCGTCCTCGGGTCGTTGCTGACTTGTGCCAGAGCCTCCAAGCGGCTGACCGCATCCTCGGCGGACTGAACCCGCCTTTGGAGAACGTCTGTCGCCAGTTCGGAGGCCGCCTTGCGACGGTCGGCAGGCGACCCGTTGGCCCGCTCGTCCAGTGTCCGAATGTCCTTCTCGGAAGCGGCGAGGATGTCTTTCTTGCGACGTTCGAACTTGAGACCGTTGGCAACGGTGTCCGCGCCCTGACTGGCGTTCTGCTGGGTCAGGCCCGCCCTGGCTGGCGTTCTGCTGGGTCAGGCCCGCCCTGGCTTCCTCGATCTCACGCTGGGCCTGGGTGCGGCGCAGGTTCTCTGCGGAGACCAGATAGCGGATGTTCTTGGTCTCCTCGAACGCCTTCTCCGCCGCTTCATAGGAGCGTTTGGCGTCGTCGGCTGTCAAGCCCGCCCGCTCCAGCAGGGCGGCGGCTTTATCTTTGGCGTTAGTGTCACTGCCGCCCGCCCCGCCCGCCCCGCCTGCGGCTCCGTGGTTGATGGTCGCGCCGCCTTTGGCCGCACCCGCGTTGGTGAACGTGGAACCGGGGACAGTGATGAACTCTACGGTCGCTCCCGCCCCGCCCCATTTGAGGTTGCCTGCGATGTTCTCGTGCTTGGTCTTGCCCCGGCTGCTTTCCCAGTCGCCGCCCTCGCCGTCGGCATAGCCGACATGGTAGCCGCCCCCGGCCCGCGTGCCGAAGCGCCCGCCGTGGTACACGACGAGGTCGCCGGGCAGCGCCGGGCCATCATGGGACTGACCGCCCCGCTTGATGACCTCATCTCGGAGCGCCTTCGCACCGTTGATGGTGGGAATGGCGAGACCCGCCTGCTGGAAGACCTTCGAGACGAAGTTCGCGCACGTCTGCCCGATCTTGTCGGTAACAATGCTGTTCGGGTCGATGCGAGACACGGCCAAGGCGAAGCCATCCGCGCCCGTTCGTGCCGCCCCGCCCGCCCGCGCTCCCTGTCCTTCCTTGACCAGTTGGGTGATGCGGGCCGACTCGGTTTTATAATCCGCGTCGTACTTTTTGAGGGTTGCCTGCATCCGTTCGAGACCGCCCGGTGAGGCGTCGCCGTACTTGCCAGGGTTGGCGTTCAGCTCGCCGGAAAGATTGCTGGCATTGAGGTTATCGCCCTTTTTCTGGAAGACGGCGATCTGTGCCCGCAGCTCCTTCTGAGCAGTGATCTGGTCTTTCAGCAAGTCTCGCTGGTGTGCAATTTCGGTTTGGTTGACAGTCAACTTTCCCAGCTCGCCGGTGGAGCCGATGGTTTTGAGCTTATCAGCATATGCCTTTGCCGACTGCGCGGCTTGGTCTTGCGCCTCCCGCACACCGTTCCACGCAATCACCATGCCGCCGATCAGGACGATGGCCGCTGCGATGGCAAGGCCCCAGGGGCCTGCGGCGGCGAACAACCCCGCCCCCTCCGCAGCAGCGGCCCCCTCCGCTAACTGAGCGGCGGCGAAGGCTTCCTTCAAAGCAATAATCGTCAAATAGGCTTTGGCTGCGCCGCTGACGATCAGGAGAAGGGCTGCCGCGTACGCCAGCGATATTACAACGGCCTCTTGTTCGCCAGGCGTTAGCTTATTAAAGGCGTCAGCAACCGACGTTGCCACTTTGCCGACTTCGCGGAAAATAGGAAGAAGTTTTTCGCCTACTGTAATCGCCAAGGTTTCGTATTGCTGTTTGACCTTATCGGCTTGAAACGCCGCGCCTTTGGCTTGTTCCGCTGCCGCGCTCTGGGCGGCTCCCAGGCCGTCCGAGGCGTGGGTCATGTTCCGCATCTCGGCGGTCATGTCCGCGCCCGCGTTCTTCGAGGTGGACAGGAAGGCGATGAATGATTGCAGATTGGGGAATAGTTTTGCGAGGCTGTCTTGATGCCCCGTTGTCTTGCGCGTGACCTCCTCAATAGAGCCGGACAGTCCCACCGCTTTGAGATGCGCCATCCCATACTGGATGCCCAGGGCGTCCATCTGTTTTGCTGCATCGGAGCTGGGCTTGAGCATCTGCTGAATGTACTGGTTCAGGTACTCGATGGACTGCGCCCCGGACAGGCCGCCCTTCGTCATGACCACGATGGCGGACGACAGTTCTTGAAGCGAAATGCCTGCCGAAGCCGCCAGGGGCAGCACCATACCGATGCTGGAAGCCAATTCAGGAAATGTTACGACTCCGTCGTCAACCGTTTGGAAGAGAACGTCCATCGCCTGGCTGGCGCTGGTGACGCCGCCGACGCCGCTGTTCAGCACAGCGAGTAGGCCCCGGCTCGACGTGGCGGTGTCCGTCATACCCGCACTGGCCCCGATTGCGGAAAGTCTCAGGATGTCTAAGGCATCCTTGCCAGATTTGCCTGACGAAACGATGTCGTACAAGCCTTTTGCCAGGTCGTCCGGCATTTGCTTGATGAGCGGATCATTGGCAAGGGCCAGCACAGCATCATGCAGCTTGCGGAACTCAGCCTCGGAGACTTTGGAAAGGGAATTGACGTTGCGGAGGTCTTGGTCAAAACCAGACATCGGAGCGAATGTCGCGCCCAGCCCGAGCGCAAGCCCGCCCCCCACAACAACACCGGCATCGGCGGCCCCGCTTGCGATCTGCCGGCGGGACTGGGTGACGCCCTGCCGCTGGCGGATATCGAAGCCCTCATCCCGCCATTGCCGGTTTTCAGCAGTGACGCGAGCGCGGGTTGTGGCTGCCGTTTCGGCCCTGGACCGGCGCTCTGCCGCCAGGGCCGCGGCTTCATCGGCTTTCACCTGGGCGGCGGTGGCTTTGGCTTGGATCGCGGTGGCATCGGCGGCAATGCGGGCGGCTTTGGCGACGTTGACCGTGGCCTGAACATTGGCAAGCTGGGCGCGGGAGGCGGCGAGAGAAGCTTGTTCCAGGGTGGCGACGGCGCGGGCCTGTGTCAGCGTGGCCTGGGTGGAGATGCGGGCATCGGCGGCGATCTGCTTCTGGGTCTGGCCGCTGGTTCGGGCCGTGTCCAGCATCCCACGAGTGGCGGCGATGGAGTCCCATAAAACGCGGATTCTTACCTCTGGTGAATTTGCCATTTGATTCGGTTTTCCTTTTATTTGACGTCAAATAACCTGTCAGAGAATCGCATGCCGCGCGGCATACGCGCGACCAACTTCCTGAGCAGCTTCTGACAATTCCATCTCGCTGGCATTCAACCCAGCTTCATCAGTCCTCTCTTCCGGTTCCGACTGGTTCCGTGCGGCCAGGAAGGCTGCGGTCTCCAGCGTCTCGGCTTGGCACAGGAGCTGCGTCAGCCCCATCGAATCCAGCTCAGGATAAAATCTGGCCGCGTTCATCGGGCCGTAGAGCTGGTGCGCCGTCGTGACGATCTTGCTTCGCAAGACTGATTGCATTTCCTGGGCTTCCTGGGCCAGAGCAGCGGTCTGGTCAAGCGCGTCCTCCGTGTGGATGCCACGCCGAGCACACGCGGCCAGCAGAGACCCCTCCGCGTCTTCTGAGATCACTCCCGGCCTGGATTGCAGAGAAGGAAGGCTCAAACCGCTGAAAATCTGCGGCAGGCCACCCAGCGCGAACGTCTTTCGGCTTGTGGCTGACGAGGCGGCCAGGTCAACGACATCGCCATAGGAGCTGATGCCGTCGATGAGTCCACGCTGCTGAGCTTGGTCCGCGATAAAGACCCGCCCCTGCAGGGCGCGGATTTGGCCCTCATTGAGCGCTCTACCCGCTATGATAGCCTGTGTGAAGTGGGCCTGCATCCCGTTGATCATGCCACGGAAGTACGCCTTGTGCTTGTCCGTGATGGCCGTCCCCGGCGCTCCCGCCCCCTTGAGGTCCGCGCCGTCGTTGGTGAAGACCAGGATTTCGATACCGGCTTTCTCGGCCATCTTCGACAGGTCCGGGATGACCAGGATCGTGCCAATGCTGCCGATGTGGGTCGTCGGTGTGGCGAAGATGCGGGTACACTGGCTGGCCGCCCAATATCCGGCGCTGGCGGTCAGGTCCTCGCAGAATGCATACAGTGGCTTCTTGGCCGCGAAGGAACGCAAAGACGCGGCCAGGTCGTCCGTGCCGGCGACGGTCCCGCCAGGGCTGTCTATTTTCAGCGTCCCTGATTTCACATCCCGGTCCCGTTCGGCCAGGCCGACGATCCGCCGCAGGTGAGCCGTGGATGTCCCTGCCGCAGACATAGCGACCTGCTTGGTCATCGGGCCGGTGATGCTGAACTGGGCCACGCCATCGGCACTCAGCGGGAAGGCTTTCGTGTCGGCGGCGGCGTGTGGCTGCCCCATGAAGTCCGGGCCATAGTGAGCGCTGCGGCTCTCCAGATAGCCTGTGACGGGCCGAGAGGATGGATCGGGGCCGTTCTGCTGAAAACCGGCGACGTGCGCGGCCAGAGGCAGCGAGCGTGCTTCATTCCAGTATGCCATGCCGACGTTCTGCTCAATGGCCCAAATCAGGCCATGGGCCATAATCCCGCCGGCGACCGTCTCGCTCAACCCGGCAGCGGGGAGCGTTTGAGGAAACGTCATCAAAGCTCCTCCCCAGCGAGGCGGCGCTGGTGCAGCTCCTCTTTCTCAGCCAGCTCCCGCTGGTAGGCCGCCGCGCGTTCCTGCCGGCCCCGCTCAGCCTGCCTAGACGTATCCAGGATGCGCTGGCTGGCTGTCAGGGACAGGCTCAGCGAGTTGACCAAGCCCTGGATGTCCCTCGCGGTCCGGGCGATCAGGAACGTCGTGTGCGGGTTGTCTGTGACCAGGTTATCCGCTGGGCCAGCAATTGCCGCGCACTGCCGCTGCAACTCCGCCGCGCCAGTGCGAAGGTCTCCAGTGAAGTCTTGAGCGACCAGGGCGAGAGCGGCCGGCTCCAGCTCGGTCCTGAAAACAGTATCCAGGCGCTGGATCTCGCTGCGGATCATGTCGAGGCTCAAAAGAGTACAGCGCCGGAACTCGGCCTGGGAAAAGGCAGCTTGGCGGTATGCTTCCTCTTGATCGGTTGCGGTCGGCTGCGGTACGGTGGTCAGGATGGACATGGAAGATACCTTTCTTGGAAACCCGGCGGCGGAACCGGGTTATTTGACGACAAATAAAATCAGGTTTGGGCCTGCGGTGGAGCTGGTACTTCTCCCTTTTGAGCAATCAGCAACTCAAGCATTTTCCCTCTAATCAACCTGGGTTTGTTCGACAGCTCTCCGCCCGATCCGGCCAAAAGAACCGCACGAGCCGTGGTTTCCAGAGCGGCGTAAACATCAGAAGGCAGATCGTCTAAAGAGGGCACAGGGAGACCACATACCGGCTTGCAACCCTGCTCTGATTGAGAGTCGTCCTTCGCTTCGCTTGTGACCTGTCCACCGGGCTTAGGGCGAGAAGGGGGCTTTGCCTCCGTTCTTACACCCCAATTTTTCAATAGGCATTCGGTAAGCCAGCCAGCCTTGTTTTCAACCTTCTTCCGGCAGTTCTTAAGAAGGGTCAGAGCTTCTCGGCAACGGGTCTCTCCAAAGTTGGTGACCAGCCCGCTAGCCCTGTGCGATGACATACCATGAGAAACAAAGAGAGCAACAACAGGAGACAGAGACAGCCCGGAGGTTGCAGGAGCGGTGTTGTTTTCTCGTTTAACAACTTCGGACTCTAATTTAGCCTGAAATTGATTTCGCATTGGCTCTTTGCCCGTTTGGGGCTGATCACAAGGAGAAATGACCTCTCTGCGGTTTGGCTGGTTGGATGAAGCCTGTTTCGTGTTGGCCTGCTTCGAATCAGGACGGCACATTCGCAGGGTGTTTGAGACGTTGTAGTTCTTGCCCTTGATCTGCTGGGTAGCCTGGTCGCGGATGTACTGGGTCACGATGAAGCCGTGCTTGACCAGTCGCGCAATGCTGCTTTGGACCGTCCGAACGGTACGTTTGAAGTAGGTCGCCAGCGTTTCCTGACGAGCTGTGACAACAACGTTGCCGGTGGCGGCATAAAGGAGCAGCTTGCCAAGAAGTGTCAAGTCGAAGTCGGTCAGCTTTTCTTTGGAACGAAGCTCGTAAGCTCGCTCAGGTGTACGGCTGAAAAAATCGGTTCCATCGGGTACAATCTCAATTGACATCACAATTTCCTTAGTGTGGGAGTTGTTGGAAGCCGTTCTGAGTTTGGTCACTCAGAACGGCTTTCCGTTTTTGAATGGGCTGGGTGTCGGAGGCAGATTGGTCAAGTCTGCAATTCCGTGAGGCCCGCCCGTCGGCGGACTTCGCTATGGAATGTCGGGGGGAGCTGCGGAGGGGGGAGACAGCGCCTGCTTCCGAGCGGCAGGATGCCGTCAGGATGGTCTCTCCACGCTTCTAAGACGGCGGCGGTGAGGGCAGCTCTCCATGAACGCTCGTGGAACTCTACCAGGGTAGAAAAGCGCCTGCCGCCGTCGTCATCGAGGAAGGTTTTCTGAGGTAGCAGGACGCGGGCTGGTTCGCCCTCTGCTTTGACGATGCGACATTCGGAGATGGTTATGAGGCCGGAGAGTCGAACGGTCGCCAGGCCCTTGACGGGGCCAGCACCGTTGAACAGAGAAAGAGCGATGACTTCAAATGTTGGGGTATTTGCCACTGTGAACCTCTGGCATTGCTGCCGGTCAGAGGGCTGTCAATAAAACAGCCCAGCGAGAGCGTGGCGGCTCTCGCTGGGCTTTCATGTCTGGGATCGCCTCCCAGAAATCAAACCGATGCAATGCCACGCTCGTCACTTTAGTGCGACGTTGGCAAAGCAGATTCACAAAGAAGGGAAATGGTGGTATAATAGGCACGTCCAACCAAGACAATGCCGACCAGGAACCAACGTTTTGCTCTGTGAGGCTACTTTACCGGCCGCTGCTCCTTACTCAAGGGGGCAGCGGCCTGCTGCTTTTAAAGGCAGCGCAAACTATATATTCAATAAGTTTACCTGATGTAACTGCAAAAACAGCCTATTCAAGCAAAAAAATTGAGAGACGTTTAACATATATGTCCCTATATGCTAGTTGTTGATAACTTCAATTGAACAATCACCGTGACTTCCATAGAAACGCCCACCAGGGCTGTCTGCTACCCTGTGTGTCCTTTGAGCTGTCCTGTCCTTTGTCCTGCGTGGTGTCCTGTCCCTGTCCCGCCGTGTGTCCTGTCTCATGTCCTGCCGAATGATCTACGCGTTCCAGCCAGCCGCCTTCCGGCGAAACGTTCAGCCGCAGGAGCTGCTCACGAGCGAGGTTCTCTTGGGCAAGGCGAAGCTGACCGCGCAAGTACTCAATTTCTCCATTTTTATCGGCGAGCAGCTTTTGATAGATCACGGCGGGCAGTGAGCCTTCCAGGGACGTGCTGTCCTGCCCCTGTCCTGCGTCCTGTCTGTCCTGCTGTCCCTCGGGGTGTCCTGCCGCCTGTCCCGTCTCCTTAGTGTTGCTTTTCGCCCCACTGCCCCCAACATCGCGCTGGGCGATGAGCGCGGCCAGACGAATGCGAAGCGGGACCTGTCCTTTCGGCGTCCTGTCCTCTGCCTTCACCCGGCCTGCATAGCGGCGAACTTGCGTAGGGTCGATGTCCAGGTGCCGCGCGGCCTCAGCGACGGTCAGCCATGCGCTAGCGTCTGAGGCGGCAGATTCCTCGGCTTTGGGGGAGTCGGTATCAGTCATAAGCATCAGAGACTACCCGCGTCTCCCCAGCGGATACGCGAGCGGCTGGCCCTTTTGAGAGACAAGCAGGTAGCCACGTGTGACTTCGGCCCGGCCAATGAGCGTTGGCCCGACGGCGGCAAAACCCTTGTCGATTACAGTGGCCGCGTCCACGATGGCCTGTACCGCCGGACCGCCCGCATCAAGCGTGACGATGCGACTGATCTGCACGGCTTCCTCTTTGGGCAGGCGGGCGATGACCTGCGCCATGATTTCGATGCCCTTGCGGCCCTTCTCCAGCCATGGAGCGGCTGCGACTAAGTCCCACCGATCCTGTGCGCTTTCCCGCTCAAACAACCCGAACAGCGTAAATGGCCCATAGCGGCGCGTCAAGTCCCGTTCTGCTTCTCGAAGTGCAGAGAGAAGGTCTTCGGTGCTTGGGCTGATCACGGATATTTCGTTGACGGTCATCGTAATAGCTTCTCCAGCAGCACGGCTGCCGCGTCGATCATGTCTTTGGCGTCTGCCGCCGTTGAAGTCCCCACGGGAGCATAACGCTGTTCCGGGTTCCATTCTGCTACCACCGACCAAGCCGTAACCAGGACAGGGTTTGTCTTGATGGCCGTTTCCGCTGCTGACAAATGCAGCAGCACGTCCAGGTCATGCACCTTGAAGCTGGCATAGCCCTCAAACTCCTTACGGGAGCTAGGATAACCTGCCCAGCCGAGCGTTCGGCAAATCCGAACCTTCAGGGCTATTTCTACGGCATAGCCGCACAGGTAAGCTGCCGCATCTGCGCTGTTGTTTCCGACCCGGTTGAGAACTCTGGCCGCACGCAGATAGGCGCGGGAGGATGTTTTCAATTCCTCGCGTGTGATCACAAGCTGGCCCTCGGCGGTGTATAAAACCACTTTTCGGTGTCCATGCTCGCCAGCTCCTCCTGCGTGCCGCCTTCGGCTAAGTAGCAATTGCCCAAATAGCCCAGTGTGTTGAGCTGGTACTGATACTCTTCTACGCTGTGACACTCCACTTGCCGCAGAGCCTGAATGGACCAGCGCAGCATCGCCAGGCAGTATTCCTGTCGCTCTGACATTCAGCACCTCGCTTTTGTTTTCGACCCTTTGCTTCTCAAACACAATTGATCGACCGCCTCACGAATTAGAGCAGAACGCGACCGGCGCTGCTGCTCGGCCAGCGTGTCCAAGTCGCCAATCATCTCTGGGGAAAGCTTGATCATTACGGACCGGAACCGCTGGGTGCCGTTAGGAGCACGCTTGACACGCCTCAGCGCTTCCGATGCAGACGGGCTGACGTCGCCGGAAGTGTCCGCAGGAACAGCGGCCGGCGCGTCTGCTTCCTGGACAGAGTCCAGCTCTCCGCGCTCTTTCAGCTCGGCAATGATCTTCGCCAGGTCTATCCTCGGCTTGGTCTCAGTCTTTTCACCCGTTCCAGTCATTCAGCGTTTCCTTTCTGATAGATCGCGGAGAGTAGCCCGGTTGCTCTCCCCTGCAGATCCTCCCTGTTGTCATCGTATTTGATCAGGGTGCGGACATCGGAATGGCGCGACAGGCGCTGTGCGGTCCGCAGGTCGCCCCCTGTCGCATCTAGCGTCGCCGTGATCGCGGCGTGGCGAAGACCGTGCGGATGAAGCGGGCGCCCCAGGACGCGCTTCCCATAGCCCTGCAAAATCTTGTACAGCCCGTTTGGACTGAGGCGGACGGACTGGCCTCGGTGCCGGCGTGACATTCCGACCAGGAGCGGCATTCCTCTGGCCGTGGCTGGATTATTTGACGTCAAATACTTTCCGTCACCCGCCCGCGCATCCAAATACGCGCAGATCGCCTGGACCGCCACAGGGGAAAGCGTGATCCACTCCCGCTGAGTGCCGCGCCCTTTGCCCAGAATGCGAAGCCGCTTTTCGGCGGCGTCAAAGTCGCCGATGCTCAGACCGCAGACCTCGGCGCGGCGCAGGGCGTTCTCAGCCAGCAGGACCAGCAGGGCATAGTCGCGCAGCCCGGACAGCGTTCGCCGGTCCGGGGCGGCCAGCAGCCGGATCACGTCGCCGACAGCCGGACCGCGCGTGTCCCGGTAGGAGCTGACCTTTTCGCTACTGACCAGGCCGGCAGGGTCGGCGCAGGGTGCTCCAAGCCGCCGCGCCATCCGCAGAAGCGAGCGCACGGCGGCCAGCCGGCGGTTGATCGTCGACTCCGCTAGGCCGCGCATAATCAGCCTGGCCTTGAATTCGTTCAGCTCCAGGGCCAGCGCTCCCACAGGAAGGCGGCAGAGCCATTCGACGGAGGACGGACAGGCTTCTCTGCCCTGGCCTCCAAAGAAGTCCCGCAGGTCCGCCGCATACGCGCGTTTCGTCTGCTCGCTTCGGCTGTCGGCCAGCAGAAGGCGCAGGGCGTCTTCTCCCCAGTTCAAGCTCTCCAGAGGCTGGGTGGGGGAGGAGGAAGCTGATAATCCCAGCGGAACGATCTGTCCGTCTTTCTCGTTCATCGTGCGTCCTGGTGCCACCTATCCATCGGTCTTTCTATTGTACCTACACTCAGGAGATTTTAGGTATACACTTAACGCGATTTTGGATAATCCTATAAAGGGGTGATAATGAGCGCTATCGACACTTTAAGTCCGTTCCAGAACCGGCATTTGCCGCTCGTTGAGCTATGCTTAGGTATATATTTTCGGGTTTTTCGTACCTGCCTCTGAGTAGGTCTATATTTATGGGTTTTTTGGGCCTGCTTCGCGCCCCCCAGAATTGGGCGGCGCGAAAGCACATTATTTGACGTCAAATTAATCCAGAGTCCTTGAGGCGATCGGAGCAGCTAGGACCGGCTCCATCTCGGGGACCGTCACGCCCAGGTTCTCTTCCAGCCACGCGGCCACTAGGCGCCGGTGACAGAAGATGCCTGGCTCTTCCCAGCAGAGCAGGATCGGTTCAGACGCCCCGGCCAGTGCGTGCAGCTCGTCCCAGACCGTCTGCGGGTCTCGTGCCAGCAGTTGCTCGGCAAAGAGCTTGCGGTACATCGCTTCATCGACCGAGTTGAACCATTTGCCGGGAGCGAGCTTTGAGTACACCCGGTAGCCTTTGGGATGGCGGCGCGGCGCAAAGCGGGCAATGCTGATCCGGCCCTCCGAGGGCAGAGACGGCGAGAAAAATGAGGATGTCTTCATGATGGGGTTTCCTTTTTGCAGAGCGGGGACAGTCGGCCCCGCCCTGCGTTAGTTGATTGTCAATCTAGGGCAAGCGGCGCCGCGCCTCTTTGAGATGGCGATTGAACGCGCTCGGGCGGTCCTCGGGCAATCCCTGTGTCCAGGTCACGATGTCATAGAGAGCGCCGCTGAGAAAAATCGGCAGGTAGGCCAGCAGGGCTGCTTCGACATGAGCCACCCTATAAGCCGCCCGGTCTTCCAGTACGCTGTAAGCCCGCCGCGCCGCGCGGCCCAGCTCACCGTCGGTGATGCACTCGGCCAGCATCTCATCCAATGTGCCGGTTTCCAGCACGGCCGTCTTTTGGGAAGAGCACGCATCGAGAGCCGCGACACCGGCGGGCGTGATCGAATACGTCGCTTCCTCGGATGGCTTTTTGAGGGCTTTTGTGCGGGCCGCCTGGAGCGGGCGCGAAATGGTGGAACGTTTCAGCATAGCAAATACTCCTTTGGGAGAATGTCCGGGCCGGCCTGGTCGCACCGGCCCGGATAGGATGGATTACCAGGAAGATTCGATACGGAGGCCCACACCCGGCAGCCCCAGCGCCTCGTTGAAGACCCTTGTTCGGTGCTGCGGGGCAGCGCCGATGACCTCTTCAGAATTGGATATCGTGGAGTCGAACAGGACGGGGTAGGCCGCGATATAGGCAGCTTTGACCTCTTCCACGGTCCAGGATGCGCGGTCCGGCATCTCGGCATAGCCTCGGCGGGCGATCTCGTTCAATTGGGCGTCGGTGATCTCAAGTGTCAGTGTCAAAGTGAAAATTCTCCTCGGTGTTGAGTTGAGCTTCTGGTCGGAAATCTTCTGGTCGGAAGAAATTTGCACTCCGGGCCGCGCAGGATGTCTGCGCGGCCCCTCCTGACCTCAAGCGGCGTTTTGCAGCCGGCACTGCCGGTTATGCTCAACCCTAGTTTGGACCGCCTGAATGACGAGCGGACCGTCTTCCTGGTGGAATGGGGGGCAGGTACAGCTCCACTCTTCGCCCTCTTGAAGCAGCTTGGCAATGACCAGGTAACGCTCACTGGTATCAGTTTTGCTGACAACGGACATCCCGACCTGGTAGCAGCAGGAGCGGTCAAAAGCATACAGGGTGGATTCTTCGTCGAGGGTGAACGAGAAGCTGGCGAGAATGCTGGCGATCTTCTGGGTTCGAACCCTGGCGGCCTCCTGAGCAGCGATGTAGCTGTTCTGCCGGTCCTGGTCGCGGTTCCAGAGTATCTCATCGAGCGGGGAGAGAGGGAGACGCTTGCGCGTTAAAATTGGGGTACAATTTGCCATCGGAACCTCCTAGGGTTTCGGTCGTGCTCCCGGAGATTGCAGTCTCGCGGGAGCTTTTTATTGAGTGATTTACAGACTTATCATACCCTAACGTGTTAGGTTTTGTCAAGTGTTACGCAAAAATAAAGTGACAAGCAAACAGCCTTTTTCACCTGGCTAATACTTGCCATAACCTAACACGTTAGGGTACACTTCCTCTATGAACGATAGCAACCCAGACTCGGAACTTCCCCCTGATGTGATGCAGCGTGCCCTGAGCGAGATCATGCGGCAGCGTGGCAGCGTGCGCTCTGAAAAGAAGGCCGCCAGCTCCGCCGAAAATGGCAAGCTCGGTGTGCGACCCGCCCGGCCCTTGTCTGAAATCCCCTGCACATGCAGCGCGGGTGACAGCTTGACCGGCCACCCCTCTACTTGCCCGCGTGGCTTGGCAATCCGCCGGCGCCGGCCTCGGAAGTGATTTGCAGCAGGGGGTAAAAAGCAAAATGACCTTTGGGGATTATGCTTTTTACCCCCTGCCTTTCGTAGGGCAATCAGCCCAGCGTGAACGCCGTCTCCCACTTGCGGGCCAGGTCTTCATTGGCCCGGTCTAGGTCCAGATTATTGTTGTAGACCGGGTTGTGAATGTTGACATCCATCTTCGCGTGAGTCGGCCCGCTGGCGGCCCCCGTCGCCGCACTGCCGCCCTGTGTCGCTTTGCTGGCCGCCTCCACCGGATTACCCACCCCTGCCGGACGGATGCCCGGCGGCGAGTAAGCCGCCGCGTTGGTGATAGAGCGAACCATCATGCGATTCATTACGAACTCGCCGGGAGACAGCCGGGCCGGAACCACGTCCCCCGCCCCAATTTGTCCTGGCACCAGGCCACCTTCCGCGAAGCCGAAGACTTTGCCGATGGTCCCCAGAATGCCCGATGCCGCGCCCACGACGCCTGCGGCCCCAGCTCCGAAGACCGGCCCGGCCAGAATGCCCGCAATTCCGAGCGCGTTCCCCAGGATGTCATCACCCCCCGCGCCCGGCACTGCGCCTGGTGTGGCCCCTTTGCCACCCAGCAGGGAGCCGACGGACATCTGGCCGACCTGCATCTTGGCAACAGCCTTGTCGCCGCCTTTGCCGCCGAAGAGGCCCCCCACCCCCAATACTTTGTCCAGGCCCGTGAGATGCGCGGCGGCGCTCAGGACGCCTTTATCCGAAGCAGCGGCTGCACTGTGTGAAGCTGCCGTCGATCCGAGGGCGGCGTCCGGTGAGACTGCGGAATCCATCTCCTTCCTGCCATGCCCGCCCAGGGCGTCCAGGCCGCTCCCCAGCATCCCCCC
>CAXUKS010000066.1:0-15174 GCA_964251675.1 uncultured Armatimonadales bacterium | reverse complement strand
GCAAGGGGGGCAGGTGACGAACGGGCCGACTTCCGCCCACGCCGCCAGTGGGGTGTATGCCGGGGTCAAGCCGGACAGCCGGGAGGTCAAAATTTTTCCTCCCATCGGTCAAACATACCATAAAGGAATAGCTGGCCTACCAGCGCCTAATGAAGCCGGTAGCGACGGCACCCTAACTGACGATACTTTGGCTCCTAGTCCAGGTATGCCACGCACAATTACCCACTATGGAGTAGCATCCGGTTCGTGGGGAGCAAACACTGTTTACACTTGGAACCAATCGAATATAGCTACCCAGCACAGCATTATATATACCTATACTCCTGTATCCGGCGTTCTAGGTTCGAGTGGCGCAGTTTCTCCTTTTGATGTTACATACGATGGTAAACCAGGCGTTCCATCCCCTCCCGGCGCTGCAAGCGTTGTTCGTCTGGCAGTCAAAGATGGAACTGATGGTGCTGAGGCAGCGGCAGAGTATTACCTGAACTTTCACCAAGCGTATGAGAACTACAATACCATCATCGATCAGACACAGTATGGCCCCTGGGTGCGGGTAAGCAACAAAGTTGAATCTGGTTTGGGAGGTCCTTTTCCATCACAAGTAACAACCCCTGTATCCTTCACCGTAAACACAGATCAGAACGGTGTCTTAGCCGGATTGTTGGCATCGTTCTACAACGTGACTGATCTAAACACAACGTACACCACTTCGGTTCCTCGCAGCGCAGCCTATCAGATGCCTCCAAATAAAACTTGCTGGATCGAGGACCAAACTTTCTGGCGGCACAGGACAGGCTTCGTAGACAATTATGGACTATCCGGCTATCAAAGCCAAATATCCTGGTCCCTCGACACAGCCATCACCTCTGTGAGTCCGCTCCAAGACTATACAGAGCGGCTTGTGACAGAAGATAACTCTGGCCCGCAGATCAACTGAAGGAGGCAATCCAAATGCATAACATTCTGGCTGTTTCATGCGTTTTGTTACTGTGGAGCATCGCGGTAGCAAATACGCAGCCGCTCACCAGCATATCCCCACTTCTGCCTCCTTTAGGGTCTATCTCGAACAACGGGATATTAAAGTTCGAGGACATAAAATCGCTCTCTTCGCCCATGAAGGTGGCCTTGGCACTCTTACGCGCAGACGATTACAAAGCCGCTCAGGCATCGTTTCAGAAGATACAACGGTCGAGTCCACAGGAGGCGCTGGCATATCGCGGCGAGATTGAAGCCGCACAGCGACTGAACACTCTTGATAAAACAGTCACCCGATACAGGAAGCTCCTCTCGGTCGCAGAACAGGCCGACACGCGGGGGCGAGATAATAGCCTGCATCTTGCTGTTCTGCACTGGGCACTGGGCGAGGCCATTATGATGCGGAATGGCTTCTACCCCAAAGAGATTGGCGACAGCCCGAGTCTTTTGGGAGAGGAGCCGAAGCAGCAATTCTTGGATGCTCTCAATCTTGACGCCGATTTGTTAGTAGCGCATCTTTCCATCGCGGCTTACTTCGAGCATAGCTCGCTGGGCAAAGGAACTCTAGCACGGCTCCACTATAAAGAAGCCCTGCGGCTTCGCCCGGACTTGTATCAGCTGCGCTACCTCTACGCTTACACCTGGGATCGTCCGGGCATTCTGGGAAACAAAGCGGAACTCATAGCGCGGGGAGCCAGAACATTCACGGAAGACGACGATAGGGCACCCGAAAAAGCTATTCCAGGGTACTTGTCTTTGGTGCGAGACCACCCAACTTATGCGCCTCCATACTATGTTTTGGGTGACGACTACTTTATGCTCAACGATAAGGTGAAAGCCAAGTTCTACTACGAAAAGTATTTAGAATATGGCAACCGCTCGGGCAAAGGTTGGAAGCGGATCAAGAAGGTTGTGGATGATATGAACGAGCATTCGTGACGAGCATTCTCCCTATTCAAATGGGTGGCTGTTTCCAGCAACCATAACAGCATTACAAATCTTTTCGCCCGGCCTGCAAAGGCCGGGCGTTTTCGTGTCAAGCGTTTCTTTGTGGTATACTCTTTATTCGTATTTTCTTACACTTTGTAACTGACTTTGGAAACGACTTGGGGCGGAGGAGACGCAATTTGGCAAGCTGGAAACGCACCGCCGCGTGCGGCGAGATTATGGAAGCGCAGGTCGGGCAGACGGTGACTTTGAACGGGTGGGTCAACCGGAACCGGGACCAGGGCGGGATCGCCTTTTTGGACCTGCGGGACCGCAGTGGGGTCGTGCAGGTCGCCGTCGACGGCGGCGATGCCCCCGATGCCCTGAGTGTGGCCGAGCGGGTGCGCTCCGAATACTGCCTGAGTGTCACCGGACTGGTGCGCCGCCGCCCGGCAGGCAGCGAGAACGACAAGCTGGCGAACGGCACGGTGGAAGTGGCGGCATCGGCCATTGAGATACTCAATGCCGCCAAAACGCCGCCGTTCCCCATCAGCGAAGACAAAGACGTGGACGAGATGCTGCGGCTGAAGTACCGCTACCTCGACCTGCGCCGCCCGGTCATGTACGACAAGATCAAGCTGCGGCATGACGCCATCCGGCTCATCCGGGAGTTCATGTACGGACGCGGCTTTTTGGAGATCGAAACGCCCGTGCTGACCAAGTCCTCGCCCGAAGGGGCGCGGGACTACCTGGTTCCCTACCGCCTCGAACCCGGCCTGTTTTATGCGCTCCCGCAGGCCCCGCAGCAGTTCAAGCAGCTTCTCATGGTCGCGGGCATGGAAAAGTATTTCCAGATCGCCAAGTGCTTCCGCGACGAATCGCAGCGGGCGGACCGGCAGCCGGAGTTCACGCAATTAGACCTCGAAATGTCCTTTGTGGAGCAGGACGACGTGCTGGAAGTGGTCGAGTCGCTGTACACGGAAATCCTGCCCAAGCTGTCGCCTAAGAGTCTGGTGACGCCGTTCACGCGCCTGACCTACGACGAGGCGATGGCCCGCTACGGCTCGGACAAGCCGGACCTGCGCTACGGGCTGGAACTCAAAGACGCCGCGCCAGTACTCCAAGACACGCAGTTTTCGGTCTTCCAGAGCGTCCTCGGCAGCGGCGGGCAGGTCAAGCTGATTTGCTACCCGTCGGGCGCATCGCTGTCCCGCAAAGAGATCGACGACCTGACCACGCTGGCGAAAAGCATGGGCGCAAAGGGGCTGGCGTACCTGCTGGTCCAGGAAGACGGCGTTAAATCGCCCATCGCCAAGTTCCTGTCGCCCGAAGAAATCAGCGGCCTGGTCGCGCTGGCCGAAGCTAAGCCGGGCGACCTCGTCGCCTTTGTCGCCGACACGCCGGAAACCGTCGCCAAGACGCTGGATCGCCTGCGCCGCGAAATCGCCGCCCGGCAGTCTCTGGCCGACCCGAACGTGCTGCACTTCTGCTGGGTCACGGACTTCCCCGTCTTCGAGCGCGACGAGGACCGGGACGGGTGGACCTTTGCCCACAACCCGTTCTCCATGCCGCACCCGGAGGACCTGCCCTATTTGGAGTCCGACCCCCTCCGCTGCCGGGCGTTCTGCTATGATTTGGTCTGCAACGGCTCCGAGGCGGCGTCGGGCAGCATCCGTATTCACAAGCGCGATATTCAGGAGCGCATTTTCAAGATGCTGGGCAAGACCGACGAACAAATCCAGGACCAGTTCGGGCACATGCTGGAAGCCTTCGACTTCGGCGCACCCCCTCACGGCGGTATGGCTCCGGGCCTGGACCGCTTGATCATGTACCTGACCGACGACGACAACGTCCGCGAAGTCATTGCCTTCCCCAAATCCGGCGGCGGCTTCGACCCCATGATGGCTGCGCCTTCTACGGTAGATGATGCCCAGCTCAAAGAGCTGTCCATTACAGTCAACTACCCGCCAAAGAAAGACGGTAAGAAAGACAATTGACCGTGGTGCTGGCGAGGGGCGGCAGCGATGTCATGGGGCTGAACCCCCGTGCTTTAAAGAGGCAGCCCCCGCCTGCGCGGACGAAGAGTTCGGAGCGGCTTTGTTGCATAAATGCCCCCCTGCCTTAAAAGGCCGGGCTAACAGTGTACGAAGCCCCTCCGGGGCTGAATGCCGGGGCCACTTGGCTTGGTTGGCTTGGTTGACTTGGCTCGGCTTGCTCCTAGCCCCGGAGGGGCTTTGTTCGGCGCAGCCGGTCTTAGCCCGGCCTTTATGCCTTCGGCATTACTTCGTATCAAGGCCGGGTTCGGAGGGGCGCTTTATTTATGCAACAAAGCCGTTCGGAGCAATAACTTCTTATGCCCGCGAAGGCGGGGAATTGCTCTTCAAAGCATGGGGGTTCAGCCCCGTGACTCCATCGAAATCAAGCGGGAGAACACAGCCGTCAATGGCAAGACAGGTACTAAGCGAAGCGACCCTGAACGCGGAAGGGCTGATGGCAAAGGCGGATTCGGGCACGGTGCGGCGCGGGATTACTCTTTCCCAGCAGGGGCGAGTGCGCCTGACAAGCGTGGCGCGGACGGAGGCCGTCACTCATGTGGTCGGCGAGACGGCCTGCGATGTTCATTTTTCCGTGTCTGAAGACGGGCGCGTGGGCGCGGAGTGTGAGTGCCCCGACTTCGTGCATCACCCCCACACGGTCTGCAAGCATATCGTCGCCGGGGCGCTGGTCCTGCGGAACTACCTGCGGATGCACCCGCCGCAGACATGGGATACCGTGCTGGCCCAGGCCATCCGCCCCGACCCTAAAAAGGCTGCCGCGCCCCGGCAGGCCCTGTTTTTCAGCCTGCAGATGCGCCAAAGCCAGTGGATGCTGCTGCCCTACAGCCTCGCGTTAAGCAATTTTGCGCCCGAAATGCTCGGGGACGGCCCGGCGCTGGCAAAAACCATCCAGCAGGAAGCTCTGTCCCGGCAGGCCAAAGCCGTGCGGACCGTCGACCCGCGCCGCTTTATCAATGCCGCCGGGACCGCTGAGGCCGACACGGTGCTGAAGCTGGTTGCCCTGGCCGGGCAGTCGTCGTATTCGTATTCCTACTTTTCCGACCGCTCGTTTGACCCCTCCGGCCTGCTGCCGCTGCTGGCGGGCGGCTTTGTATTCCGGGGCCGCGAGCAGGACCCCCTCCAAATCCTGCTGTCCGTATCCACCGAGACGGGCCGGGCCGAAGTGGCTCTGGACAAAACCGACGACGGTACCGCCCTTCGGCCTTCGGTGCTGCTGGCCGGGGAGACGCTCCCGCTGACGCCGGAAAACACGCAGGTTGTCTCCGAGGACCCGCTGTGGCTGCTGTCGGGGACGACCCTGTACCCGGTGTCTGATGACGGGGCGCTGATCGAAACGCTGCTGGACAACCCCGACCTGCGCGTGCCGCCCGAGGAGACCGGAGACTTTCTGGACCGCTACCTGCTCCCGCTGGCCTCCCGCGTGCCGCTGACGGGAGAGGGGATTGTCTGGGAGGAAATCGGCGGCGCGGAACCCCTGCCGCGCCTGTACCTGTCCGAAGCGGACGGGGCGCTGACCGTGGGCCTGCGCTTTGGCTACGGGGACTCGGAAGAAGCGACCTATGAAGTCGGCTACGAAAAGTCCCTGCCGGAAACGACGCTGCTGCGTCAGCCGGACACGCTGACATTGGTGCGCCTCGCCCGCCGCCCGGACCGCGAGCAGCATTGGTGGGACACCGTGGCTTCGGGGCATGGCCTGAAGCGCGGAGCCACGCCGGAAGAGTTTGCCCTGCGGGCCAAAACCGACGCCGTGGACTTTCTGCTGTCGCATATTCCCGCGCTGACCGCGCTGGGCTTTGAAGTCTACGGCGAGCGGGCGCTGACACAGGCGCGGGTCAACCGCAGCCGCCCAACCATTTCGTTCCGGGTGTCTTCGGGCATCGACTGGTTTGATGTCGACGCCACCATTGAGTTTGGCGATACCCGCGCCGCCCTGAAAGATGTCCGCAAAGCCGTCCGCCGCCGCGAGCGGTATGTGAAGCTGGCCGACGGCTCCATCGGCGAAATCCCCGCCGAGTGGCTGGAAAAATACCGCTACCTCTTCTCCATGTCCGAGGACGAAGGCGAGAACCTGCGCGTCGCTTCGGCCCAGATCACCCTGCTGGACCAGTTGTTTGCCGACGGCGAAGGCGGCATCCAGGCCGACGCCGAGTTTATGAAGCGCCGCGAGACCCTGCGCCTCTTTGAGCGGATCGAGCCGCGCCCCCTGCCAGTGGGCCTGAAAGCCGACCTGCACCCCTACCAGAAAGCGGGCGTGGACTGGCTGCATTTCCTCCATGACTACGGCTTCGGCGGCTGCCTTGCTGACGACATGGGACTTGGCAAAACGATCCAGTGCTTGGCGCTTCTGCAATCGCTTTCCGAAAGCCACGAGGCAAAGGCGGCGTCTCTGCTGGTGCTGCCACGGTCATTGGTGTTCAACTGGGAGCGTGAGGCCGCCCGGTTCACGCCGGGTCTGCGGCTGCTGAACCATGCGGGAACGGGACGGGCCAAAGAGGCGACGGCGTTTGATGACTATGACTTAGTGATCACGACTTACGGGATATTGCTGCGCGACATCGAAATGCTCCGCAAGCACCGCTTCCACTATGCCATTCTGGACGAAGCGCAGGCGATTAAAAACCCGGCGTCCCAATCCTCCCGCTCCGCCCGTCTCATCTCCGCTGACCACAAGCTGACGCTGACGGGCACGCCGGTCGAGAACTCGACTTTGGAGCTGTGGTCGCAGTTCGCGTTCCTCAACCCCGGCCTGCTGGGCAGTCTGGAGCATTTTCGGAGCGAGTTTGCCGGGGCGATTGAGAAGCATCAGGACGAGCTGGCGGCGTCGTTCCTGCGCCGCCTCGTGCATCCGTTCCTGCTGCGCCGCACCAAAGACCAGGTGGCCCAGCAATTGCCGCCGCGCACCGAGCGCGTGCTGTATACCGAGATGGAACCCGGCCAGCGCAAGCTCTACGACAAAACGCGCGATTTCTACCGCTCCCAGATTATGGGCGTAATGGACACCCCGGAGGGCGGCGCAGAAGGCGGGGGCCTCGGCAATGCCCGGATGAAGATTTTGGAGGGCCTGCTGCGCCTTCGTCAGATCGCCAACCATCCGCGCCTGGTGCAGCCCGACAACGCCAGCGTGTCTGGCAAGTTCGAGACTCTGCTGGAAACTTTGGAAACCCTGCGCTCCGAGGGGCATAAGGCGCTGGTGTTCTCGCAGTTTGTCGGAATGCTGACAATTTTGCGCGAGGCACTGGACGCCCGGCATATCCCGTATGCGTATTTGGACGGCAAGACCAAAGACCGGCAATCGCGGGTGGACTCGTTCCAGAACAACCCGGACCTGCCGTTCTTCCTCATCAGCCTCCGCGCCGGCGGCGTCGGCCTGAACCTGACCGCCGCCGACTATGTCATCCATATTGACCCGTGGTGGAACCCCGCCGTGGAGCGTCAGGCCACCGACCGCACGCATCGCATCGGGCAGGACAAGCCGGTCTTTGTCTACAAGCTCATCACCCGCGACACGGTGGAAGAAAAGATACTCGTCTTGCAGGACCGCAAGCGCGAGCTGGTCAACCAGCTTATCTCCACCGAAGGCGGCTTCTTCAAGTCGCTGACCCGGCAGGATATTGAGCTGCTGTTCGAGTGAGAAGCATACGGGGCAGTAAACGCCCCGTGTGCTTCTCTTGCGACTTAGCCCTCGTTGCTCAACACCACGCGGTAGCGGGCTTTGCCCTGGCGCAGGTGGTCCAAAGCGGCGTTGACCTCGGACATCGGAAAGGTCTCCGTAATCGGCGCAACGGCGTGTCGGGCGCAGAAGTCCAGCATCTGGGCGGTGACGGTCGGGCTGCCGTTGGGCGTGCCGGAGACCGACTTCTGGCCTCCAATCAGCGTAAACGCCGGGGCCGGGATCGGGTCAGGCGTGACTCCTACCGTGTGCAGGCGGCCTTTCGGGGCAAGTGCGGCGAAGTAGTCATCCCAGGGCAGGTTGGCGTTGACTGTAGACAAAATCAAGTCCAGAGACCCGGCAATCGCTTTGAGCTGGTTTTCATCGCGGGTGTTGACGACATGGTGTGCGCCGAGTTTGCGGGCTTCCTCGCCTTTGGCATCGCTCGTGGTAAACGCCGTGACTTCGCAGCCCCATTTGTTTGAAAATTGCACGGCCAGATGGCCCAGGCCGCCGATGCCGACGATGCCCACATGGTCGGTCGGCTTGATGCCGTACTGCACCAGCGGATTGAAGACGGTAATGCCGCCGCAAAAAAGCGGCCCGGCGGTGGCGGCGTCCACCCCGGCGGGCAGCGGCACGGCCCAGGCCCAGTGGCAGCGCACTGTGTCGGCGAAGCCGCCGGGGCGGCCTACAATCGTGGCTTCGGCTTCGGGGCAAAGATTTTGATTGCCGGAAAGGCACTGGCGGCAGTGCAGGCAGCTTCCCGAAGTCCAGCCGAGGCCGACCGTCTGGCCGACGGCGATTTTTTTGACCTGGTCTCCGGCAGCCACGACTGTGCCGACGACTTCGTGCCCCGGCACGAGCGGGTAGCCGGTCATGCCCCAGAGGTTGTCAATCATAGACACATCAGACTGGCAGACGCCGCAATAGGACACGGCGATTTCGACGTCTTCGGCGGCAAGCTCGCCCGCGTCGTAAGTGTACGGCTCCAAAGCGCGGCCTGGTTCGGTCACGGCATAAGCATGAATTGTGCTGGTCATTAATGTGTAACTCCTTGTCCTGAATTAAACCCGGAAACGCAGGCCGAGGGGAAGCCACAAAGAGGGCGATGTTTTGCCTAATCGTGTCAGTTTAGCAAGCACGTCCGCTAAAATCGCACTGTTTATGGTACGATACTGTTTGTGATGAACACACTCAACGCGGAAATGGTGGCGCTGCTGGCGCGGCTGACCACGGGCGAAGGGATGCAGCCGACCGTGGTGGAAGGCGTGGATCTGATGCGCACCAACCGGCCTACGCCCCTGACACCCGTGCTGTATGAGCCGAGTATTGTGGTGGTGGCGCAGGGGCGTAAAATCGGGCACGTCGGCGGGCGGACCTACTGCTACGACCCGCACAATTATCTGGTGCTGACTATGCCGCTGCCGTTTGAATGCGAGATTGAAGCGACCCCGGAGCGGCCCATGCTGGGCGTCTCCGTCGGCGTCGACCTGTCCGTGCTGTCGGAGCTGATGACACGCATGGAGGAGCGCCCGCTGCCGCCGGGCCTGCCGATGCCGCAGGGGATTTACGCGACGCCGCTGGACCGCCCGCTGGGCGAGGCGGTGGTGCGCCTGCTGGAACAGCTCACCCGGCCAGAAGAGGCGCGGGTGCTTGGGCCGCAGACGGTGCGCGAGATCACGTATCATGTGCTGCGTGGCGAGCAGGGGGACGCCCTGCGGGCGTCGCTGGCGGCGCATGGGCAGCTCAGCCGAATCCGCCGCGCCATGCGCCGCATCCACGCCGAATACGCCGAGCCGCTGGAAATCAAGGCGCTGGCCGACGAGGCCCACATGAGCCTGACTGTCTTCCATCGCCGCTTCAAGGAGACGACTTCTGCGCCGCCCCTGCAATATCTGAAGGCCGTTCGTCTGCACAAAGCGCGGCTGCTGATTGGGCAGGAAGGGGAGTCTGTTGGGGAGGCGGCACACCGGGTCGGCTACGAAAGCACCTCGCAGTTTAGCCGTGAGTTCAAGCGGCTGTTTGGCAGCCGCCCCTCGGAGGAAGCAGCCCGGCGAAAGAAATACGATGAACCAGAACCAAACCAAGCATAGTGACGGCTGGACGCCGCCCGCGCCGCAGCGGGTGGCGGCACGGGCGCTGGTGCTGTGCGCCGTCGTCTGCCGGGGCTTTATTGAGCAGGAACCCAAAAGCCGGGACAACGAAAGTCTGCGCCGCCGCGTGCTGGACTGGCTGGACGGCCTGAAGCTGCTGCCGGAAGCCGAGCCGAGCGAGCTGGCCCTGCTCCGCGCTCCGCTGGGCACGCTGCCGTTACAAGACGCCGTCGATGCCGGGTGGCGCTGCGAAGGGCTGGCCGTGCTGGCGTGGGCCTTGCAGGCGCTGCCGTTGCCGGGCTACGAAGAGGAAGTGGAGCCGAAGGCGGTCACGGAGGCGCTTGGCTTTCTGTGGGCGGAGGAAGCCGGGGCGCTGCTGGCCGCGCCGACCCTGCGGCCTGCGGCGGAGCTGGAGCGGGTAGGGCGGCAGCTCTTCGCGCTGAACTGGCGGCTGACCGAGTTCTCTTTGCGTCCCAAATCGCTGTATTTCGGGGCCTTTGCTAAAGACGCCTGGTTCGGCCCGCTGGACATCAGCTATGTGCGCTTGATGCAGGGAGATTTAGCCGTCGGCAATCAGCCGCTGATCCGCGCCGCGCCGGAGGCAGTCGGGGCGCTGGCGAGTGTGGCACGGGAGCGGCACGAGGCGATTAACTGGCTGCTTGGTCAGGACCCGCTGTATTCGCAGGTGGCGGCGAATACTTAGCGGATATGCAGGAGAAACCGGCACTAAAAGTGCCGGTCTACTAGCAAACGGAGAAAGTCGCTCCGCGACTCAAGAGAAGAACGTCTATATTTGGCGCGTCTTAATCCTGAGTCGCGGAGCGACTTTTTCCGTTTGCTAGTAGACCGGCACTTTCAGTGCCGGTGACCTCTGCCTACGCACTCTCATCACCACGCATAGTCTTCCGGCGCGGTGCGGTAGCCGGGGAAGATTTCGTCGAGCTTCTTCAGCGTGTCTTCGGACAGCGTAATTTCCAGCGCCCGCAGGGAGCCGTCCAGCTGCTCCATGGTGCGGGGGCCGATAATCGGCGCGGTGACGACCGGGTTGTTCAAGAGCCAGGCCAGCGCGACGTCGGCGGGCTTTTCGCCGAGGTCTTTGCACAGGCCCTCCCAGGCTTCCAGCTTGGGGCGGTCGCCTTCGATGTCCCGGCCTGCGCGGCGGCCGGTGGCCTCTTTCTGCAGAATGCCGCCCAGCAGGCCGCCCGCAAGCGGGGACCACGGAATAAGGCCGAGGCCGTACTCTTTGCAGGCGGGGATGACTTCGAGTTCGGGCTTGCGGACGTTCAAATTGTAGTGTGTCTGCTCGGACACCAGCCCCAGGAAGTGGCGGCTTTTGGCGATTTCCGACGCCTGCGCCAGATGCCAGCCTGCGAAGTTGCTGGAGCCGAAGTACAGCACTTTGCCCTGCTGCACCAGCGTCTCGAACGCCTGGTAAATCTCGTCCCAGGGCGTTTCCCGGTCGATGTGGTGCATCTGATACAGGTCAATATAGTCGGTTTGCAGGCGCTTCAGGCTGTCATCGCAGGCGCGGCGGATATGGAGCGCGGACAGGCGGCTGGTGTTCGGCCAGTCTTTGGCATCGGGCGTGCTCATGCCGCCGTAGACTTTAGTGGCGAGGACCACTTTTTCGCGCCGCCCGCCGCCCTGCGCGAAGAACCGGCCCAGAATCTGCTCGGTGTAGCCCTCACCCTGTTTGTTGCCGTAGACATCGGCGCTGTCCCAGAAGTTGATGCCCAGCTCCAGGGCGTGGTCCATAATCTGGAAGCTGTCTTCTTCGGTCGTCAGCGGTCCGAAGTTCATGGTTCCCAGGCACAGGCGGCTGACTTTCAGCCCGGACCGGCCCAGATTGGTATACTGCATAGCAAGTTGCTCCCATCAAAGTGATTGTGGATAATTCGCGGCGCTGTGCCAATTCTCCTGCTTGAATTTTGCTGGCCGCAAGCAGCGGATGTCACGGAGCCGAAAACACCCGGACGGTCAGCGTGTCTGTGGGCGAGTTGTCGCCGTAGCCGTCCTTGACATCGTAAAAAAAGAAGCGAATGGGGCGTCCGGTGCCCTGAAAAAGCTGGTAGTAGGTGTGATCCGACCGCCAGGCCTGCTCCCATTTGTGCAGACGGGGGGAAACCTTTTGGTCTGCCTCATCCACGCCCAGCCCGTAATCCGTATTCGCATCGCCGATGTCAACGACTCCTGTGCCGTCGGCCGTGTAATCCATATATTCGGCATCGCCCTGTCCCAGATTCAGACCGCCGACCCGCTCCGAGCCGGAGCATTGAAGCAGGTACACGTTCGGCAGCCTCGTCGTCAGCGCGGTCGCCACTGTCCGCTCCATGACCGGCACCTGAAGGGTTTCCAGCGGCGGGGGAAGCGCCGCCGCCGAGAGCCGGAACAGAGACACGGTGATGGCCCCGGACCCGCCCCGCGCCGTGCTGGTCAGCAGGTGCAGTATGAGCGGGCGGCCCGCCCCGGTCACGATCTGATAGTAGGTATGGTCCCGGCGGTAGCTGCCAAACCAGTGCTTTCGCCCAGCGGCGGCCATTGCTGGCGCATTCGGCGTGCTTGCCGCCTGGCCCGCCACGTCTACACCGACATCGACACCTGCCACCCTGTCCTGACCGGCAGTGCCTGTGCCGAAGCCGCCGTACTCGGCATCCACCTGGCTGCCGCCGACTTTGATGGTGCCAGTGGCTTTGAGCAGGAACAATTCCCCTGTATCCAGAGAGGTTTTAAAGCTTATGGCCTCTTTCCCGGCAGGCACGCGCACGGACTCCAGCGCCGCCGGACGGGCCTGAGCGAAGGCGGGGGAGGCGGCAGCAATCAGACTGGCCGCTGCCAGAATGCCCACGGTGCGTTTTGGGGAACCGGGGGCGTGTCGCATGCGGTCTGTGAACGGGGATAATTTGATGATACGATACATAGCTGTCTCCTTGAAATTGCCGCCTGCGGCTCAGGCTTTTTCATCGAAGCTTAGTTTACCCCAACCCGGGCTGATTGGCGAGTGCCCGTCCTCCTGGGCATCGGCGATGGCTTCTGTCAGTGTCATGGCCTGACCGATGCCCCATTGAGCTTCAAACACAGCGGCAGGCAAAGCCTGCCGGGTGTCTTCCAACAGCCTGCCCGTAATGGCCTGTGCCCGTTTGTCTTGGTAGGAGCCGATTTGATCGCGCAGCGTGCCTGCGCTTCCCAGCAGGCGGGCGGCGTGTTCCCACTCCCCCCGCGCACAGGCGATCCGGGCCAGCAGCTCCAGACAGCCCACCGCAGTCTGTGGGTCCTGTAATTCTTCCACGATGGCGAACGTCTCCCGGCAGTGTGCCCGCGCTTCTGCGTGCTTGCCTTCGTCGGCACAGACCATCGCCAGAATGGACAGCGACAGCGTGGTTCCATATTTGTTGGCCTGACTGCGAAAGAGAGCAAGGCTTTCCGTGCAGGTTTGCCGGGCGTCTGTCAGGCGGCCCTGCTCATACGCCAGAAACCCCAGGTTGTTCAGTGTCTCTGCCACGGCCACCGGCTTTTCCAGCGAGCGCCACAAGCCCAGGCTCTCGCGCAGTGCCGGCTCTGCTTCGGCATACTGCCCTTCCAGAGTCGCCAGCGTGCCGAGGTTGTTGAGGGAAGACGCAATGCCTCGCGGGTCGCCAATTTGCCGCCACAGGGCGAGGCTGCGCTGGTGCGCGTCGCGGGCGGCGGCCATGTCGCCCTGCCGCCGCCTTAAAATCGCCAGGCCGTTCAGTGCTTTTGCCTGCGGCAGCCTGTCTGTGTCGTGGCCCGGCCCGATGTCCTGGAGGGCGCTTTCTAGGAATAGGCGACCTTCGCTGAGGGGGCCGCGAATGGCCCAGAAGCGCCACAAGGCCCCGGCGATCCCCAGGCGCAGGGCGGGGGGACGGTCCGGCCCCAGCGCCGCTCGCAGGTTTTCCTGATCGGCGGCCAGCCGGTTTAGCCACGTTGCCGAGTCCGGGCCTGTCAGGCACGGCTCCGCCTGCTCGGCCATCGCCAGATAAAAGCGCGTGTGGCAGTCGGTGACAGCAAGGCGCTCGGGTTCGGCCATCTGTGCCCAGGCAAAGTCGCGCAGGGTTTCCAGCAGGCGGCTACGCATCTCGGTGCCCCTGTCTTCCGTGACAATCAGGGAGCGTGCCCGCAGGCGGCCCATCGCTTCCAGAACAGTCGTCTCCCCGCAGACCGCAGCGGCGGCCGCCTCGGTCCAGCCGCCCCGAAACACCGACAGCTTGGCCCAGAACTCCGCCAGCTCCGGCGGCAGCAGGTCATAGCTCCAGGCAATTGTTTTCCAGAGGGTCTGGTGACGCTCCGTGACACCTTTGCGGCGGGAGACCAGCAGTCCGAACCGCTCGGTCAGACGCTCCTGCATTTGTGCCGGGGTCAGCGCCTGAGACCAGGCCGCCGCCAGCTCCAGCGCCAGCGGAATACCTTCCAGGCGGCGGCAGATGTCGGCAATAGCCCCGGCGCTGCGCGGCGTGACCTGAAAATCCGGGCGGGCCGCCTGAGCGCGGTCGGCGAAAAGCTGAACGCCAGGGAACGTCAGCAGGTGTTCCGGGCTGCCTTCACCGTCCGGTGTCGGCAGCGGAGACAGGGGGAACTCCCGCTCACCGGGCACAAACAGCCGCTGCCGCGAGGTCGCCAGCAGGGTCAGCTGGGGCAGACGGGTCAGCAGGGCCAGCAGCGCCGGAGCCGCCCCGTCCGCCATCTGTTCCAGGTTGTCCAGCAGCAGCAGAGCCGGCTGCCCGGACAGCGCGAGGGTGACCTGCTCCCAGGGGTCCCGCGCCGAATCGCGGGGCAGGCCCAGCGTATCGGCAACCGCTTCTATGATCAGGGCAGGCTCAGACAAATCGGCCAGGGCGACAAACTCGGCCCTGCCGCCAAACTCAGGCGCGGTCTGCCGGGCCGCTTCAATCGCAAGCCGCGTTTTGCCGGTTCCGCCCGGCCCAGTCAGTGTCACCAGCCGCGTGTCCGGGTCGCGCAGCAGGGCGCAGAGCCTGGCCTGCTCCTCTGTCCGGCCAAAAAAGCGCGTGAATTGCAGTGGCAGGCGCACGGGCAGCGGTTCGGCAGGCAGGGCAGCAAGCGGTTCGGCAGGTGCGGCTGGTACGCATTCAGTGGGGGCGTCGCCGTGTTCCAGTCCGGCCCGCACCTCGTCCATTTGCGCCGTCAGCCGCTCCCGCTCTTCAATCACCCAGTCGTCGTAGAAGCCGGGCAGCAGATCGCCGCAATACAGCGCCTCGGCGCGGCGCAGATGCGCGGTGCGCTCCGCTGCCCCGGCGCGGGCAGCGACTTTCAGGGCCAGCTCAAATTCGGCGACATCGGTGGAGAACGCGGCGGGGTTAAGGCGGATAGTGGTGCGGTCGGCGATCAGCACGCTGCCGCTCGGAGTCCCCGGCGGCTCAAGCTGGCGGCGCAGGCGACACGCCCGTCTCCGGTGGTGGCGACCCGGCTGATCAGCGGCTCGCCGCGCACCGACACGGTG
>CAXUKS010000065.1:0-15556 GCA_964251675.1 uncultured Armatimonadales bacterium | reverse complement strand
GTCGTGCGCGTCATCTGCGTCAATCCCAAGCACAAGCAGCGACAGGGTTAGTCAGGTATGAGGCCAAAGGTAGGATGTATGAGTATTTTGCTCATGCCTCGTATCTCATACCTCATACCTCCTATCGAAGGAGGCTTAGTTTGGCACGTATTGCGGGCGTGGACCTGCCGCGCGACAAGCGGGTAGAGTACGCGCTACTTTCCATTTTCGGGATCGGGCTCACCAGCAGCCGCGACATCCTGACAAAAAACGACATCAGCTTGGACACTCGTGTCCGCGATCTGACCGAAAACGAAGTCAGCAAGCTGCGCGAAACCATTGAGCGCGAATTCCGCGTCGAGGGCGACCTCAAGCGGCAGATTCAGATCAACATCCGGCGCCTGTCGGAAATTGGCTGCTATCGGGGCATCCGGCATCGCCGGGGACTTCCCGTGCGCGGCCAGAAGACCAAAAGCAACGCCCGTGCGCGTCGTGGCCCACGCCGCGCCGTCGCTGGCAAGAAGAAGGTCAAGAAGTAAACACGTTCCCGCCCAAATTTCATCGGGCGGGTCCTGTACTGCCCCTCACCGCTTTGCTGTTATGGCGAACGGTGTTGGGACAGGTTGATAGGAGACAGCACAGACCGCATGGCACAGAAAAAGACAACCTCTCGGCAAAAGCCGAAAGAGAAAAAGAATATCGCACAGGGAATTGTGCATATTCAGAGCACGTTCAACAATACCATCGTTTCCATCACCGATGTCAAGGGAGACTTGATCTCCTGGGCCTCCGCTGGCTCCGTCGGCTTCAAAGGGTCGCGCAAAGGCACCCCGTTTGGCGCACAGCTTGCCGCTGAAAAGGCCGCCCGCATCGCGCAGGACAACGGCATGCGCCGGGTGGATGTCCATGTCAAAGGCCCCGGCTCGGGCCGCGAAACAGCGATCCGCGCCCTGCAGGCCGTCGGCATTGAAGTCAGCATCATCAAAGATGTGACGCCGATCCCGCACAACGGATGCCGCCCCCCCAAGCGCCGCCGCGTTTGATCTGACGCTTTGCTCTGACGCTTTAAGCGTTTTGAAGTCGATTTTGGAGAAGGACAAGAAATGACCGCCGTTAAAAAAGGACCCGTGTCCAAGTCAGGAGATGCCCGGTGCCGCCAGTGCCGCCGCGAGGGCATGAAGCTTTACCTGAAGGGCACCCGCTGCTACAGCAAGAAATGCGCCATTGAGCGCCGCAACTATCCCCCCGGCATGCACGGCCAGGGGATGCAGAAGAAAACCACCGAGTACGCCCATCAGCTCCGCGAAAAGCAGAAGATGAAGCGCACCTACCGTGTGCTTGAGCGCCCGTTCCGCAACTATGTGGACGAAGCTCTGCGCCGTAAGGGTGTGACGGGTGAAAATATCCTGTCTCTGCTCGAAACCCGTCTGGACAATGTCATTTACCGTCTGAACCTCGGCGCGTCTCGCGCTCAGGCCCGGCAGCTTGTCTCGCACCGGCACTTCCTGGTGAACGGCAAACGCGTCGATGTGCCCTCTTACCAGGTGCGCGTGGGCGAAGTGATCACGGTGCATGAGAACAGCCGCAAGAACCCACAGATGCTGGAATCGCTGCGCGGCATGGGCCGCCGCATCCCGGAGTGGCTGACGTTTGACGCGAACTCGCTGACTGGCCGCATTGTTGCCGTGCCGACACGCGACATGATCGATACCGATGTCACCGAGCAGCTCATCGTTGAGTACTACTCACGATAACGAACGCAGGCTCCGCCGCGTGGTCCCCGACCAGGGACGAAACCCGCCGCTTTTCCCCGGCGGGTTTTGGCCTGTTTCTTGGACTGCGCTTTGCGCGTGCCTGTAAGGAGTGAACCCAAACTAATGCCAGAGACTACTTTGGACCCGACTGCGCCGCGTATTGAGACGCTGGAACAGACCGAAACTTATGGCAAATTCGTGGTGGAACCGCTGGAGCGCGGCTACGGCGTGACGCTGGGAAACTCCCTGCGCCGCGTTTTGCTGTCCTCAATCCCCGGTGCGGCGGTCACGTCCATCAAGATTGACAACGTTCTGCACGAGTTTTCTACCATCCCTGGCGTCAAAGAAGACACCACTGAGCTGATCCTGAATTTGAAAGATCTGTTTGTCAAAGTGCATGGCCGCAACGGCGTCCTGTCTGAAGACGAAAAGATGGAGCCAATCACGATCAAAATCGACGTGACCGGCCCCGGCAAAGTTACTGGCGCAGACATTCAGTGCCCGTCCGATGTGGAGATTGTCAACCCGGAAGTGCATCTTGCCACTCTGGCCGATGACAAAGCCCGGCTCTCTATGGAGCTGGTGGTGGACGAAGGCAAGGGCTATGTGCTGCCCGAAAAGCAGGACAAAAGCAAGTATGTCATCGGCGTCATCCCGATTGGAGCGTCGTTTACGCCGGTTCGCAAAGTGTCTTTCAACGTCGAGTCTACTCGCGTTGGCTTCAAAACCGACTATGAGCGGCTGACGCTGGAGATTTTCTCCAACGGCACGATGGCCCCCGGCGATGCTCTGAGCCAGGCGGCGTACCGACTGGAAACGTTCTTCCACCGCTTTGTGGAGTTCCCGCAGGGCTTTGGCGGGCGGATGGGCGGCTCGAATGGCACGGGCTACCCGGTCGGCGTTCCGGGTGCCCCGGATGCGCGGATTGAGGAGCTGGACTTCTCGGTTCGCACCTACAACTGCCTGAAGAAAGCCAGCGTTTTGACCATCGGGGACTTGATCAAGTTCCCCGAAAGCGAGCTGATGCAGATCCGCAACTTTGGCAAGAAATCGCTGACTGAAGTGAAGGAAAAGCTGGCGACGCTTGGCCTGACTATTCCGGGCGCAACCGATGACGACACCGCCTACGGCGATGACGACGACACTGATGACGATGACACCGGAGCCGCCGACGACGAGTAGGCAGCCGCCGCAAGAGGACCAAGATTATGAACCATCGTATGGGCGGCCGCAAGTTCGGCCTGCCGAGTGACCAGCGCCGCGCCCTGCTGAAAAGCCTGGTGCGTGCCCTGTTCACCTACCAGACTATCAAGACCACGGAGACGCGGGCCAAAGACGTGCGCTCTATCGCCGAGAAGATGATCACCAATGCCCGCGTGGACAGCCTCCATGCCCGCCGCCTGGCGCGTGCTTACCTGGGCGATGAAACGCTGGTGCACCACCTGTTCACGCAGATTGCGCCGGAGTTCAAGGGCATTAACGGCGGCTTTACCCGCATGGTGAAGATTGGCCAGCGCCGGGGCGATGCCGCGCCGATTGTGCAGCTTGCTCTGGTCACCGAGCGCGAGTTCGAGATGCCGACTGCGCCGGAGAAGACCGGCCAGCCGGGCCATGCCCGCAAATAGATGAGCAGACCGTGCGAACGCTCAAGCTGACGATTGAATATGACGGCACGGACTTTGGCGGCTTCCAGACACAGGAGCCGCATCTTCGCACGGTACAGTCGGTGCTGGAAGAGACGATCTCCCGCATTGCCGGGGGGGAGCCGATTGTCGTCAACGGCGCAGGCCGCACCGATGTCGGCGTTCACGCGCTGGGGCAGGTGATTTCGTTTCGCACCGAAAGCCGCCTGCCGACCGAACGCTGGGCGATTGGCCTCAACAGCCTGCTGCCGCCGGACATTGCCGTGGCACGGGCACAGGAAGTCCCGGATGACTTTCATGCGCGGTTCTCGGCCCGGCAGCGCACTTACGGGTATTTGATCTGGACGCGGCGGACCCGCTCGGCCATTTGGAACCGCTACAGCCTGCACTGCCGCCGTCCGCTGGACATTGGCGCCATGCGCCGGGCGGCACAGCCTCTGATCGGGGCACATGATTTTGCCGCCTACGCCCGTGCCGGCGGCAATCCGGGCCGGACCAAAGTGCGGGACCTGCGGCGGCTTTCCCTGCGGCGAATGCAGAACGGCGTGCTGGTGATTGTCACGGCGAACGGCTTCCTGCGCTCAATGGTCCGCAATCTGGTCGGCGGCCTGGTAACGGTCGGGGTGGGGGACCTGCCGCCGGAGGGTCTGATGGACATTCTGGCCCGGCGCGACCGGGCGCTGAACCCGATCCCGCCCGCTGCGCCGCAGGGTCTGTGCTTTTTGCGCGTGGACTACTAAGAAACAAGTTAAGAACAAATTGGAGAATACGAATGGCAACTTATAGCGCCAAACCGCTGGAGATGGAACAAAATCGCAAGTGGATCATTCTTGATGCCACCAATCAGTCGATGGGACGGCTGGCTGTCGAAGCCGCCAAAATCCTGCGCGGCAAGAACAAGCCCGAATGGACCCCGCACGTCGACTGCGGCGACCATGTTATTATCATCAATGCCGACAAAGTCATTCTGACCGGCAACAACAAAAAAGACGAGCCGATTTATCGGCATACGCTGTATCCCGGCGGTATCCGCAGCGTCACACGCGGACGCGAAATCGAAAAAGACTCCGTCGCCGCCATGATGCGCGTTGTCAAGGGAATGCTCCCCCACAACACGCTGGGCGCACAGACCCTGAAGAAACTGCGTGTCTATGCCGGGCCGGAGCATCCGCATCAGGCACAGAAGCCGGAAGACATCGTTTAACTGATACGCTTTTCACGCTAAGGAACTCAAATGGCAGAAACCACACGCTTTTATGGCACAGGCAAGCGCAAAAATGCGATTGCCAAAGTCTGGCTCTCCTCGGGGCAGGGCAACATCACGGTCAACAACCGCACGACCGGCAGCTACTTCGGACGCGCTTCTTTGAAAGCCCTGATCATGCAGCCGTTTGAAGTGACCGAAACCACCGGGCGCTTTGACGTATTCGTCCGCGCCCACGGCGGCGGCATCTCCGGGCAGGCCGGGGCTGTGCGTCATGGCATCTCCAAAGCCCTCGTTGAGTCCGACCCGGATATGCGGCCCGTCCTGCGAAAGCTGGGCTACCTGACCCGTGACCCGCGTGTCAAAGAGCGCAAAAAGGCGGGCCGCAAGCGTGCGCGGCGCGGCTTCCAGTTCTCCAAGCGTTAAGCTGCTATGTCCCTGCTGACGGTAACGCTGAATCCGGCGCTGGACAGAGTTCATGTTGTGCCTGGCTTTGCAGCCGGAGCGGTCTATAAAGCTCAGGAAACGCACACTTCGGCCGGAGGCAAGGGCGTCAACGTCGCCCGTGTGACGCACACGCTGGGCGGTCCGGTGGCGGCTCTCAGCCTCCTGGGCGGCGTGGCAGGAGAGTATGCGCTCCAAAGCCTGCACCGCGAAGGCATCACGCAGCGCGTGGTGCCCATTGGCGGCGAGACGCGCACCTCGGTCATTGTCGCCGACCCCGTCAATCGCCGGGATACGGTACTCAACGAGGCCGGGCCGGAGATCAGGCCCGAAGAGTTAAACGCGCTCTGGGTGTGCCTGCGGGAACTTTTGCCTGCTGCTCAGACGGTATCATACTCAGGAAGCCTTCCTCCCGGCATTCCAGACAGCTTCTATGCAGAAGCGATTGCGCTGGCGCGGGAGATGGGCGTTAAAGCGGCTCTGGACACGAGCGGGGATGCTCTGGTTCAGGGTGCGGCGGCGCGGCCTTTTGTGCTGAAGCCAAACCGGCAGGAGCTAACTGCCCTCGGGGATGAGGGCGGCGACGGCTGGGCCGGGACGGCAGTAGCACTCTGCGGCCGCTCTGGCTGTGAGGTGGCGCTGGTTACCGACGGGGCACGGGGCGCGGTGCTGGCCTGCGGGGACGGTGTCTGGGAATGCGCTCCCCCGGTGGTAGACGTTGTAAGCGCTGTCGGCTCCGGCGACTCGTTTCTGGCAGGCTTTCTGTGGGCCTGGGACAACGGGCAGGGGCCGGAGGAGGCTCTGCGGCTGGGAACGGCGGCAGGGGCGGCCAACGCCCGCCATTACGGCTCCGGGTTCTGCACCCGCGACGAGATCGAGACGCTGGCGGCCTTGACCCGGCCACGCAGGCTGGGCTGAAATGCCGCCGGAATGGGTAAGGATAGAAGTATGTTACCCCTGGCTTTTTTTGGCAGTCCGGCAGATATTGGCATTATTCTGGTGCTGGCCTTGATCGTGTTCGGCCCCAAGCGCCTGCCGGAAATCGGCAAGCAGCTCGGTCAGGCTATGCGCGAGATGCGTAAGATCACCGAGGAGATCACCGGCACGGTGCATTCCGTGCATCAGGAGGTTGAGTCGGCCTACAAGCCGGTGCTGAACCCGCCTCATGAGTATGGCAATCCGTATGCGGGCACGAGCAGCGCGACCGTCGAAAAGGCTGCCGGGCATCGGCCTTATGATCAGGAGCCGGAAGATTTAATGCTGCCGAAAGTGGCTCCGGTCCACGCAGAGCCGGTTAAGTTAGAAGTGGTACACGCCGAGCCGTCTCATTCCGAGACCCCGGCAGAAGTTGCAGACGTGAAAGGACACTGATATGCTTCCAGTAGCGATGTTTACCGGAAATCCGGTGGAATGGGCGATTATCGCCGGTGTGGTTGTTCTTCTCTTTGGCGGCTCCAAAATCGCTGGCTTCGGCAAGTCGCTGGGCGAGGGCATCAAAGAGTTCAAGAAGGCGACGACGGATGAGAACCATCCGCCAGCCGCAGAAGTCTATAAAGAACCGTCGCAAACCACGGCCGTGGGCGCGGGCGTGAAGACCGAGGAAAAGTAACCAAGTTATGAGCGCGATTCAGATTATTCTGCTGGTTCTCCAGGCCTTGATCAGCATTGGCCTCGTGGTGATTGTGGCGATCCAGACTTCCAAAAATGAAGGCTTGACCGGTACGATTGGCGGCAATGTCAGCGCTAACTTCAAGGGCAAACCCGGCTATGAGGAGCAACTCCAGAGTTACACCCGTATTCTCGGTATAAGTTGGTTTGTGATCAGCATTCTGGTCGGCATCGCGTTCCGCACCTACGGCGTCTCCTAGCCAAACAAAGCACAAGGCCCGCTGCTTCCCTGAACTACTTTCAGAGGAGCGGCGGGCCTTTTTACGTCTTGGTTGTGTTTAAGCTGCTTTGCGGCCACTCTGGTCGCGTGTCCAGGTACGGTCCGTCGTCTCGGACAGGGCGCTGACGCTCTCATAAGGGTCTTCCTGCGCCGTGGCGACGATATACGAATAAAAGGCGAGGGCAGACACGATGTAGCCCGCCGCAATCCATAGAAACATAGCTGTCGTTCCTTCTTTTCCCCGCTCCGGCTGTTCTGTGTTATCCATGCGCGTTACTTTGGCGTCTCTTCACTGAGTTATATTATCGGCAGGAAAGAGCCATCTGCTTACCGTCATTTTACGGGGCTTAAAATTCTCACCTGATGATAATTTTGAAACATCGTCTCGCGCACCTATCCCCGTTTGCTGTCACTCGCTGCTATTTAAGATATAATAATAGTGTCCCCAAGAGATAATGCCGAAGAGATAATGCCGAAGAGATAATGCCGAAGAGATAATGCCGAAGAGATAAGACTGATCTGGTTTAGTGAGAGGAACACACGATGGATACCATTCTGGAAACGAACGCCGCTGTGGAGAGTGTCCGGCAGGCGTATGACGGAACAAGCGACCGCCCCAAGCCCGAATGGGTGCGCGGCATCTGCCCGCAGTGCGGCGAAAGCCTTATCAGCAACTGCTACTATGTTGGCGGCCGAGGCTACTTGGTAGTCTGGGATTGTTGGGCGTCGCTGAATGAGAACCCGACTTGCAGCTACCGCAAGGTGCTGTGATTTCTATAAAAACGACAAACGAGAATTGACACGGTTTAAGGAGAATTGACCATGAGCACACAGAACAACGGCGCATACGAAAAAGAAGTGACGAAGATTCAAATCTTTCGCTTCGTCGCCAAAGACAAGATTGTGGACCTGACCGACCTGCTGGCGTTTGACCCCAAGCGCAGCAAGATCGCGTTCACGCTGGTGGAGTTCGACGACAGCAACAAGGCCACGCAGCGGGTGCGGCATTATGTGGATGCCGACGACATGAAGCTGGTCTGCCATGACCTGCTCGCCGGGACGTTCACGGCGTTTGAGGACCAGAAGGGCAGCGTCCACGATGACTACACTGAGGCCCGCGTGCTGTCCTTCAAGAAAGAGACCAAGTACCGGCAGCCGTATGTCCTGCGGATTGACAACGGGCAGGGCGAGGTCTACGGGCAGGGACAGGTGAAGATGGTCAAGGCCACCGACAGCCTGACCTTGCAGATGCCGGAGTTCGAGGCCCGCAAGATGGCCCTGGTCGTGCTGGACTACATTCAGCAGTGGGAGATGATCCATTTCCGCAAGCGGCAGGAGGCCCGGACGCTGACCTTCCCCATGCAGACGGAAGCCGCCCCGGCAGAAGAGTCAGCACTGACCGTCTGAACAGGCACACAAAGAAGACGCCGGGAGCACCTGCTCCCGGCGTCTTTCTGCACGTGGTTGACAAATTACTCTCAAACGCGGCAAGATAGCCCCATGACAGACGATCCCACACTTTACCAGAACCCCTGGCACACACGCGGCAGCCGCGAGGTGTATGTCAACCCGTGGATACGGGTCCGCGAAGACCATGTCATTCGTGCCGACGGGCAGGACGGCATTTACGGCGTCGTCGAGTTTCAGAACCATGCCCTCGGCATCGTGCCCGTTACGGACAGTGGCGATACGTTCCTGGTCGGTCAGTGGCGCTACCCGCTCGGCCTGTATTCCTGGGAAATCCCCGAAGGCGGCGGCTCCCTGGCCGTGCCGCCCATAGACAGTGCCCGGCGCGAGCTGCTGGAAGAAACCGGTCTGACGGCTGCGCTGTGGACCGATCTGGGCCAATTCCACCTGTCCAACTCCGTCACCGACGAAGCCGGTCAAATCTTTCTGGCACAGGGTTTGACCGAAGGCCACGCCGAACCCGAAGGCGACGAAGTGCTGACCGTCCGCCGCCTTCCCCTGACAGACGCCTACGCGATGGCAATGGATGGCCGCATCACCGACGGCGTCTCGATTATCGGCCTCGCCCGCACCGTCCGGTTTCTGGGGCTGTAGGAGACCTACCTTCCTTGCTTCGCAGGGTCCTTCCTAAAGCAAGGATACAGATTAAGAAGGGCAGGGACAAGCCGCTGCCCCTACGCCTTTACATCCTAATCTTCTCTTTAGGGAGGACCCTGTGACTGAGGAACGAAGGAACAAGGTGGTAGGTCCCCCTCTTGACATACCTCAGATACTCATGTATAATCAAATCATGAGCGAAGATCAGGAACTCAAAAAAGGCAGCACCCCCACGCTAATTTTGGCCGTCCTCGAACGCGGCCCCCGCCACGGCTACGCCATCGCCCGTGAAATTGAGCGCCGCAGCCAGGATGCCCTCAAAGTCGGCGAAGGGGCGCTTTACCCCGCCCTCCGTGCGTTGGAGCGTGAAGAGCTGGTCCAAAGCGAATGGCAGACCCAGGACAGAGGCCCGGCTCGCCGCGTCTACACCCTCACTGACGCAGGCCGCGCCCGCCTCGCCGCGTCTCTCAAATCCTGGACCCGCTTTTCCCAGGCCGTCAACGCCGTCCTCGGCAGTGAAGACGCTCACCACAATGGAGGCATTCCCAATGTCCAGCCCGCTTAACGATCCCTCTGTCACCGACTGGTTCCGCCGCTTCGATGCCGCCGCCAAGCATCTGCCCGCCGATGACCGCGCCGCCCAGCATGAAGAACTGCGTCAGCATTTAGACGCCCTCGCTGCCGCAAACGTGGCGTTAGGCCAGTCCCCGGAAACTGCCCGGCAGAATGCCCTGACACGCCTCGGCGACCCATCGCAGATTGGCCGCAAGCTAGACTGCGAGTGGCGTCAGGGGGGGACGTCTAGTCTTGCCATAGTTCTGTCTACATTGGGCATACAGGTTACGTTCGGCGTGCTTTTATTCTATGCTCGGCCTCATGCGTTTGCTTTGGCCTACTTCGTTTGTGTACCACTTTTAGTAGGGGCCATTATTGGCGTAGTGTCTCCCAGACAGGCATTCCGTAGTTTACTTTATCCGGCAATAGTATTGCCTTTCGCCGAGCTTATTGCTCCTGCCGCGCCACAGGCATACCGGGTGCTGTCCGACCCCACTTCGATTGTTCTTTGGCCTACGGTATGGGTTCTGCTCAGTTTCCTGTCTGCTTACCTCACCAGCGTGGCTCGGCGCGGGTGGTATCGGCCTTCGCTGGCGGATTTCACGTTGAGCCTGCCCCAGAAGAAAGCGCGGGCATAGGAAGGCGCACGGGGGTAAACTTTCCTGAGAGCCGGGGGTATAAAACCCCCGGCATTGAAAAGCAGACGCCCTGCCGGGCTACAGAAGGAAGCCACTGGAGAAAAGGAACTACCAGAGAAAAGGAACTACCAGAGAAAGGAAGCCACCGGAGAAAAGTGTCGCTGGCCTGTTCTTGTTTATCTTTAGCCCGGCAGGGCGTCTGCTTTTCAATGCCGGGGGTTTTATACGGCTCTTCTTTCCAACAGTCTCCCCCTCCCAATCGGCCCCGCGCAGAAGCGCGGGGCCTTTGCTGTCTCTGCCTGTGGTATAATGGCGGCAGTGATTTACTCTGTGACACAAAGAAGGGGGCACTGATGTCCGTACTGCTGCGCTGGGCGATCAGCGTGCTGGCGCTGGTGATCACGGTCTATGCCGCGCAGGCGCTCGGCATCAACGGCTTTGTCATCGCGCCGGGGACGACGGGGGTGATTGGCGTCGTGCTGTTCGTGCTGGCGCTGGGCATCGCCAATGCCGTGCTGCGGCCTGTGGTGAAGCTGCTGACGCTGCCGGTGACGTGCCTGACCTTCGGGCTGTTCTCGCTGGTGGTCAATGCGTTCTTCTTCTGGCTGGTCGGGCAGTTCGTGCCGGGCTTCCATGTGGAAGGAGCGGTTGCGCCGCTGTTTGGGTCGGTGGTGATGGGCGTGGTCGGCGGTCTGCTGAATAATCTGTTGGTCTCAAAACGGGAGCGTAATTGATGCAGTTAGTGGTCATCACAGGGATGTCCGGCGCGGGGAAAGCGTCGGCGGCGAAGGTGTTTGAGGACCTCGGGTATACAGTGGTGGACAATCTGCCGCCGGGCCTGCTGACGGACCTGGTGGCACAGCCGCCTGCCGAGAAGCTGGCGGTCGTCATTGATGCCCGCTCCGGGCCGTTTCTGGCCGGGCTGGACGCGGCGCTGTCGGCAGTGAGGGAGCAGGGCGTCCGGCCTCTGACACTGTTTCTGGATGCGTCCGATGCCGCGCTGGTGCAGCGGTTCAAGGAGACCCGGCGGCGGCATCCGCTGTTTGAAAGCCAGATTGTTGAGGGGCACGGCGGCATTCTCGGCAGCGTGCAGGCGGAGCGGGCACAATTAGAGAACATCAAAGAGAATGCCGACAAAGTCGTGGACACGAGCGACATGGATGTGCATGGCCTGCGGAATTTATTGCTGACGGAGTTTTCAGCAGACGCCGACACGCAGGGTCTAATTGTCACGATCAATTCGTTCGGCTTCAAATACGGCCTGCCGCTGGACGCTGACCTCGTGTTTGACGTGCGCTTTTTGGTCAACCCGCATTATGTCGACGACCTGCGGCCCTATGACGGGCGCAATCAGTTGGTCGAAGAATATGTCATGGCCGACCCGGACAGCGGCCTGTTTTTGACCAAACTCTACGATTTGATGGACTGGAGCATCCCCCGCTACACTGCCGAAGGCAAAGCATATCTGACGGTTTCTATCGGTTGCACCGGGGGGCGTCACCGCTCGGTCGTTGTCTCCGAGAAGCTGGGCGATCACCTGCGGGCGCAGGGCTACCGCGTGCTGGTGCAGCACCGGGATGTGAACAAGGGACCAATCAAGTGAGCGGCACGGAAAAGTGAGAGTGGCGTAATGAAGCGCCTGCTGTCCTGGGCAAAATGGCTGTATCCCGGAATGCGCGTCAAGCGCTGGATGAGTGTCACCCTGCTTGGCCTCATCCTGGTGGTCGCCGGGCTGGTGCTGGCCGTCAATGTCACCTGGGGCAACTACCTGCAGATGCTCGACGATCTGCTGATCGTCATTTTTGACAAAACGAACGGCGCACTCAACATCAGCGACCCCAAAGTGATCCTGCCGCTGGGCTTCATGCTGATCACGCTGGGCCTGCTGCTGATCTTTGTGGCGTACTTTCAGTTCAACCGGGCCGTGCTGGCTGCCGTTGCCCCGGAAGCCCGCAACGACCTCGCCGACCGCATTTTCCAGCGCCGCTCGCTCGCACAGGGGCAGCGCATTGTGGTCATTGGCGGCGGCACGGGCCTGTCTACCATGCTGCGCGGCCTCAAAGAGCGCACCTCCAACATTGTCGCCATTGTCACCGTCACCGACAATGGCGGCTCGTCGGGGCGGCTGTCTCAGCAGATGGGTATGCTGCCGCCGGGCGACCTGCGGAACTGCCTGGTCGCCCTTGCCGATGCCGAGCCGACATTAGCGTCCCTGTTTCAGTTCCGCTTTGACGACGGCCACGAGGGCCTGGCCGGGCACTCGTTCGGCAATCTGTTCATCGCGGCCATGACTGAGATTTACAAAGGCAACTATGAGCAGGCTATTGCCGCAACTTCCAAAGTCCTTGCCATTCGAGGAAAAGTCTATCCGTCCACCACGCAAAATGTGATGCTGCTGGGCGAGATGGAGGACGGCAGCATTGTGGAGGGGGAAACGCAGATCGCGGACAATCCTCTGCCGATCCACCATATGTACCTGCGCCCGGAAAATGCCCAGCCGCTGCCCGAGGCATTGGAAGCCATTCGCCTGGCCGACGCGATTATTCTTGGCCCCGGCAGTGTCTACACCAGCATTATACCGAACTTGTTGGTAGAAGGCATAGCGGACGCCATTGATAAAAGCCGCGCCGTCAAAATCTACGTCTGCAACGTGATGACCCAGCCCGGCGAGACGGACAACTACACCGCCTCGGACCACCTGCGGGTTATCTCCGAACACGCCCCCGGCAAGCGGCTGTTTGACTATGCACTGATTAACAAAGAGCCGCCCGGCGATGCTATTCTGGAGAAGTACGAGAAGTACGGCCAGCGGTTTGTCACCCCCGACGCCGACCGCATCCGGGAGATGGGCTATATCCCCCGCGCCGTCAACCTGATTTCCCAGACCGACATCGTCCGCCACGACCCCGCGCATCTCGCCGAAGAAATCTTTCGGATTATCTTGTGACGGACTCCGACGACCTACCTTCCTTGCTTCAATCATTCTTCGCTTCGCAGGGTCCTCCCTTTAGGGAGGACCCTGTGACCAGATACGAAGTAATAGCGCAGGCATAGGCACGAGGGAACAAGGTGGTAGGTCTCGGTTCCCCTACGCCAGCTCTTCCAGCCGCGCCTCGGTCCCCGCCGCAATCGCCGCCAGCCAGTCGCCGGTTGAATCCACCAGCGGCAGCCACCACGCCGTCGGGCGCAGGTTGGTATGCTCCAAACCCTCCACAGTTAGGAACGCCGCCCGGACCAGCTCCAGTCTGGCCCTCTGGGCATCGGTCACGATGTGGGTCAGCGCCGCCCGCGCCGCCGATGCCTCCGGTCCACGCTCCAAAAGCCGCCGCTGACGGCGGAACTCGGCGATCATAAACCGGGTGGCTTCCATCCGCTCACGGGTGACTTCAATTGGCTCGTCAAAGGCCCGGACGCGAATGGCTTCCTGCCGTTCCAGCTCCCGCTGCCAGTCGGCGGCATCCCGCGCCGTGTCCGCCCCGGCGATCTTCTGACGCAGGGGCTGAAGATTATGCCGCCAGTCTTCGCCTTTGCGCCGCTCCAGCTCCTGCCGCTCCTTCTGCCACACGGCCAGCTCCTGCCGGTGCTCCTCCACGCGGCTCCGCAGGGTCTCGCTGTGCTCGCCGATCTCTTTCAGCACCGCCAGTGCCGCCTCGTACTCTTCGCGCCGTTCGCACCAGCAGAGGGCATCGCGGCCTTCTAAAAACGTCATCAGCGCCCGTGGGCTGCTCAGGTCCCGGCTTTGATGCAGCAGCGTTTGCGCCTCGTCCCGGACCGCGTGCCAGCGGCCCGCGAACTCACGCGCCGTCAGGGTCTCCGCGCCGAATGTCGCTGCCAGATGCGCGGGCAGGCGCAGGGTTGTCTCCGCCGGCGCGGCGGCCAGCGCGTCCCAAGTCGGATAATGCAGGCGCACAATCGGGTGCAGCTTAGTCTGCGGCACGCCCCCGGCGGCCAGACGGTCGTTCATGGCCCGCGTCGCGCCGGTATACCCCGACGCCGTCTCGTGGAACACCACCAGATGCTCCCGCGCAATCATATTCGCCAGCGTCACCGCTTTGCCCACCAGCACGGCCTCCGGCCCGAAGGCTTCTTCGGTCACCCGCGCCAATTGTGCCAGCGTCGTGATCCGCTCCCGCACCGGCACAAAGGTCTCCTGTGGGGCTGTCTCAATCACCAACGCGGCAGGCGTGGTGCGAATGGTCCCGCGCCCGACATTCGGGATCACTAAATCAAAAGGGATCGCCCCCGGCCCGAACTCATCCAGCGGATACATTCCCAGCCCCGCCACCGAGCGGCTGTACGCTGCCCGCGCCAGTGGCCGTGTCGCCGGGTCTAAAAACAGCCCGACAAACTCAAACCGGGGCAGTGTAAATGTCTGGGTGTTGAAGCGAAAGAGGGAGGTGGAGGCCGTAGTCTCAAAGTTTGCGGGGGCCTGACCAAGCAGGAGAGTGTAAAAGCGGGGCAGAAGCGTCTGGTACAAATCGGACAGACAACACGACTCGCTGCACGTCGCCATGAACTCCCGCACCCAGCCGCGCACCGTGTCCGCCAGCCGCGCCGCATTCGCCCGCGTCGGCGTATCGTCCAGACACGCCAAGCTTTCTGCAAAGCCCCACTCTAACTGGTCCCGCAGGGCCGGGGCGATGTCTTTGATGGGAATATCATGGGCGATAACACTGTGCGACTCGGTATGCACAATCCCGCGCCAGCCCCAGGCAGCGGTTTTATCCGCCAGCAATTGCGCCTTGCCGCCGGGATAGGTCTTGCCCAGCCCGTCAAACGGAACGCCGTGACTCAGGTACATCGCCCGCGTCGGCACGCTCTCGCTGCCAAACAGCGATGACAATTCTCCCGCCGCGCTCCACAAATCCCGCGTTTTGCCATCGTCATGTGGCATCGAGATAAACTTCTGTGCGTCCGAGACGTGCGCCCGCGTCTTGGCAAAATAGTCCGTGTCATGCACCCCGGCGATGAGTGTTGCGTCCGGCAAATGCGCGTCCAGCAGCCGCCGCCAGACCGCCTTCATCGGCTCATCCCACAGCACCGTCTGGCCCAGCGCCAGAAACGGCACGCCCGCGTGCGCGGCCCGGAGAGTGTCCAGAGTTTCCAAAACAGACGTATGAGTATCAAGGGGGCGGGTGTCGGGCATCGGGGGCATAACCATTCTCCATCGAAAGCAACAGCACACAGAGTATACCCAACTTTGGGCAACTCAACAGGCCAACAGCAGAATGTCACAGAGTGGTGCAGGGTTCCCGGTAGGAGGCAGCAGGAACGCAGAAAGGCGCTTGACGGTGGCTGTCTTTTATTGGTATCATAATTTATACAAAGCAAGGGCGTTGTTGCATAAATCATTTTTGTTAGTTGCAGATGCAGCAAAAGTGGTGTTC
>CAXUKS010000064.1:0-16402 GCA_964251675.1 uncultured Armatimonadales bacterium | reverse complement strand
CGTCGGTTACCGGGGAACGGCGGATGCCGGGCGGGTGATCGACATCACCAATGAGCGCTCACCGCGTGTTGCCGGTGCGATTCCCCTCGCCAGTTATTACGGTATCGAGCACATGGCGCACCGGGACGGTTTTCTCTATGCCAGCCTGCGCTACGGTCATATCTGCGTTATCGATGTCCGCGATCCGGACAAGCCTCTGAAGGTCCGGGAGCTTGCGCCATCGTATGTGAAAAGCCTCACCGTTGTTGGGGACCGTCTGTACTCAGGCATCGCCCATTCGGTTGCTCTGTGGAGCCTTCAGACTCCGGAACACCCAACACTGATCGGAATGCCGCCCTCCGCCGCCACCATCGGGTACATGAAGCGCCGCGCCCGGCGGACGCTGCGGGCGCTGGCGGCAAAAGACGCCGATGCCTACGCTCAGCTGGCCTATGAAACGCTGGCGGCAAACATCAGCGGCGATCCGATGGACCCAGCCCGGCAGTGGGTCACAGCGGATATTCTGTATGGCGGCTCGGACCGCTGGCAGGAGACGCGGCACGGACGCGGCCCGCTGGCTCCCGGCCCGCAGCGCCTGCGGCTGAGAGCCAGGGAAGAACGGGCGCCCGAAGCGTGGGACCGTCACCCCGAGCTGGCAACGGCCCTGCTGACCAATGCCAAACTGCCGTGGCAGACGCACGAGGCGGCCTACAAGATGCTGCAGGCAACAGGGCGTCTGCCTGAAACCGTGCCAAATGAGGTGCTGTCGGCGTTTCTCTGGGGCAGCTCGCCGCTGCTGATCCGCTTTGCCGTGTCCCGGCTGGCGGTCGGGGACGCACTGGCGCGGGCATCGGCGAAAGTCGCGGCGGCGGCGTACCTGAAAGCGGGACGGGCGGCGCGGCGGGCGATGGAGCCGGGGCTGGCGGCGCACACAGGCGATGCCGACTGGGGCCGCAAGTTCCTCACGCATACGTTCGGGCTGGCTGATGAGACCGTGAGCAGCGGGCGGTTCACGCGCCGGACGGCGACGGCGCTGGACACCGCCGCCCGCTTGTTTGCGCCTCAGATTGAGCGCAAATCCGTGGAAGAGCGGCTGGGGCCGCTGGCACAGGCCGGACAGCCGAACCTTACCGCGCTGGTGCAAAGCACGGCCCGGCAGACGGCCCCGGCACGGGCCATTTTCTGGCTGCGCGTCCTGGCCCCGCTGGACCCGGACGGGCGTGAGCCGGTGACGCAGGCGCTTGTGGACGGAATGCGGGGCCGAACGTTCAATGTGGGCGAGGCGCAGGAGCTTGTGTATGCCCTGCCGGACTTCGTGCGCGAGGCGGGCTGGCGGCTGCTGGAAGCGAGCGCGACGGTGACCGGCGTGTTCCAGACCCTGTGGACGGCTCTGCTGGACAGCACGCGGGAGACGCCCGCGCTCAAAACCGCGATGGCCTCTGCGTCGGCACTGGCCCTGCTGGACCGGGCGGGGCTGACCGCTGACGATATTGCCCAGCGGCTGAATGACCGGCCTTTTCTGGCGGGTATGCTGTCCCCGCAGACATTCGCGGCGATCACACGGCAGGTTCCGGCGGCGGTCACGCTGGTGCTGGTCGGCGCGGCCTCGGACGAACAGTGGCCCGCCCTGCGGGATGCCTGGCTGCGGGATTTGCGCGAAGGGATCGGAGTCAGCGCCCTCTGGCTTGCCGCCGCCCCGGCCCTGTCCGCCGCCGCTGATGACAAATTAGAACGCCGCCTGCTGGGCGACCCGGACATCGCGGACACATTTGTTGGCGTGGACGACCCCGCCGTTCTGGATATTCGGGACCCGTCTTTCGGGCCGCTTCTGGGACGCTGGGTGCGGGCGCACGCAGACCTGTTCGCGCCGAACTCCGCTCTGCTGCTGCAAGCGGCGACGCAGGTGCTGCCCGAAGTCCGGGACTGGGCGTTGGCGCGGGTGCGGGAGGCCGAGATGACTCTGCCGTTCGCCCTGCGGCTCCTGGAGTCCAGCCTGCCGCCGTCGATGGAAGTCGGCTCCGGCTTCTTCTTTGGCCTGACGGCGGGTGACAGCCGCGAGCAGACCTACGCGCTGGCCCTCTGCGACAGCCCGTTTGCCGCCGTTCGCCGTTTGGGCTGCGACTTTGTCCGGGCCAGATGGGACACGCTGCCGCATGAGGCTTTGCTGTCCGCACTGTTCCAATCGGCACACCCGGACACGCAGGCATTTGTGGCCGACCTGCTGGCCCAAAGCACCGACCAGCCTGTGGATACGCCGCAGTTCGACCGCGACGTCCTGCGGACCCGGCACGCCGCCCGCAAGGCCAAAGAGGCCGTCAAAGCGCGGCAAACTGTCGCGCTGACGCTGGACACGGCCACGCTGCTATCGCTGGCACGCGGCAAAACGCCCCGCGACCGGGACTGGGCGCTGACGCAGCTTGCCCGGCTGGCCGCAGGCGGCGCGGAGATTGACGGCGTGGCGCTGGAAGGCGTCGCGGGCGGGTAAAAGGTCCCCGGCCTTGAAAGGCCGGGCTAAAGCCGGCTGCGCCGGGCAAAGCCCCTCCGGGGCTAAATGCCAAGTTCCCGCGTCTCTTTCTCAGCCCCTGAGGGGCTTTGTGCTCTCCTTAGCCCGGCCTTTCAAGGCCGGGGACTTCACAACACAGGAAGACATATGCAAGTCACACAAACTTATGCCCGCCCGAGCGGGGCGACTTTGGCCGACGACGGCATGAAGCTGGATGTTGCCACCGAGCTGTCCCGCCCGCCGGTCTCACTCAACGCATTGGTCAAAGACAGCCTGGCCTACGGGCGGCTGATGCTGGCGCTGTATGCGGTCGTCTCCGGCGATGCGCGGGCGCAGACGAAAGACCACACGGCCTATCAGGAGTGGGTGCAGGCGAGGTATCTGGAAGAGTTAAGCGTCGAGCAGGCCAGCCGAATGCGTTCCATGCCGGGGCTGTTTGAGCGGCGAGAGCGTCTGGGCACGCAGATCAAAGACCTGCGGACAGCCACAAAGCCACTGGAACAGGAGCTGGCTTCGGCAGACTTCTTTCTGGCCCGCTCCAAATACTTCCAGTGGCTCTGGGACAACGACAAAGACGCCTGGATGGTGCTGGACCCCGTGGTGAGCGTCCACCCGGACTGCGTGGCGTTTGAAGTGTTTTCCATCGACGAATCGAGCTACGGGCGCGTCACGGTGCCCACCGAGAAGCTGGAGCTGCTGGGCGAGACGGTCTACGGCACAACCAATGTGGACTACAGCAAGGCGCTCGCCAATGAAATCGCCCGCGTCCGCGACTACCGCCCGGCGTTTCTGTCGGTGGGCGGCGGCGGGATCACGATTGGGACCGGCGCGGGAGAGCGGATCGAAAAGAAGATCGACCTGCCGCCGACCTGGGTGCGCGGCTTTTTGCAGGTGCAGTCGGCGGCGGCCTTCGGCGGCACGGATGTGACACTCAGCGCGGACACGCTGGCCGAAGTGCTGGCCGCCCTGCGCCGCCGCCACGAGGATGCCGGGCCGCGCTCCCTGCGCTTTGTGCTCGCGCCGGGCCAGAAGCCGAAGATCATCGTGGAACCCTGGGGACTGGAAGTGCAGGAGCAGACGCACGTATTTAACGGCACGTTTGAGGGCGATATTCGAATCTGGGGCCGCCGCCGTCTGCTGACTTTGGAGTCGCTGCTGCCGACCACCGACACCGTGCAGGCAAGGCTGCTGGGGACGGGGATGCCGTCGTACTGGACGGTCTCTCAAAACGGACACCGGTTTGACCTGGGCCTGTCGGGATGGACTAAAAACGACTGGTCCAGTGCCGCCCGCTTTGACCTGCTGGCCGCGACCGGCACGGCCTCGGAAGGTGACTTCGCGCAGGCGGTGCAGGCCCTCGAAACCGCTCTGAGCCTGACCCCCGAGAGCTTGGCGGCCCGGACGGACCTGACCCGCGAGGCGGCGACCAGCGCCCTGCAGCGATTGTGCCGCGAGGGCCGGGCGATGTACGATTTGGCAGGCGGCGTCTACCGCTGGCGTCAGCTTTTGCCCTTCCCGGTGGAGACCGAAACGGACGATGACCCGCGCCTGCGCCTCGCCCGCCGCCTGGTCGCTACCGGCGGCGTCCGCTGGCTGAAGCCCGGCGAAGAGGAAGAAGAAAACACGTTCGGCCTGCCCGAAGAGTCCGCCAAAACTACCCGCTACCGGGCGTCGGTGCGCGGCGGCGAGGAGAAGCGCGAGCGCAAGTTCCACGTCGTCTTAGACCTGGATGCCGATGGCCGGGCACAGTTTGTCCAGTGCGACTGCGCGTGGCATCGGCGCGAGAAGCTCCGCAAAGGTCCCTGCGCCCACATTCTGGCCGCGACGGTGCTGGCCTCGCAGCTTTTGACCGGCGCAGGCGCGACGGCAGCCCCCGCTTCGGGCGGTGGCGCGGCCCTGCGGCCAGACCGCTTCAAGGAGCAGAGCTTTGTGTTTACCGGCGCTCTGACCCTCTTCACCCGCGAACAGGCCGAGGCACTGGTCATGCAGGGCGGCGGAAAAGCCTCCGGCAGCGTGTCCCGCACGACGACCTATCTGGTGGCCGGGGACAAGGCTGGCTCCAAGCTGTCCAAAGCCCAGTCGCTCGGCGTCAAAGTCCTGACCGAAGCCGAGTTTCAGAAGATGCTGGAAGCGTAGGAGACCTACCTTCCTTGCTTCGCAGGGTCCTCCCTAAAGGGAGGATTAGGAATAGAGGCGGCTAGCTTTCTTGTTTTGTCTGTATCCTTCCTTTAGGAAGGACCCTGCGAAGCAAGGAAGGTAGGTCTCTGAGAGGCACTTGATTCCCATGAACGCAGCACAAAAAGAACGCTACAAGCAGGTCGGCAAACAGGCCTTTATCCGCGAAGAGATGACGCGGCTCGGCTTCTGGCCCCCCGATCCCGAAACCGCCGCCAAAGCCGCCGCCGCCGAAGCACAGCTTAAAAGCCTCTATGATGAGCTGGTGCTGGTTCAGACAGACCTGCGGGCCGTGGAAGCGCAGATTGCCGAGGCGGAAAACATCCCGGCCCTGCTGGCGGAAGTGCGCCGCAAGCGCATTGAGCGGGTCCGGGCCGAGCGGGCCGTCCGCAAAGAAGAGCGGGCGCGGGCCAAAGAGGGCAAACAGGCCGAAACCGCCCGGTGGCGGCGGCGCACCCTGCCCTACCTGGGCGCAGGCGTCTCGTCGGGGCTGGTCTATGAGGGCGGCGACCCGGCTAAAACGGCAGAGCTGGGCCTGCCCGCGCTGGCCTCAGCCTCGGAGCTGGCGGCGGCGATTGGAATTGAGGAGCGCGAGCTGGCCTTTCTCACCTATCACCGGCAGGCGGCGGGGACGGACCACTATTCGCGCTTTCTGATCCCCAAGCGCAAAGGGGGCACGCGGGTCATTTCGTCGCCCAAGCCGCGCCTGCGGGTGGCGCAGAACTGGGTGCAGACGCATATTCTCGCCCCGCTGCCCGTTCACGACGCGGCGGCGGCCTTCCGGCCCGGCCTGTCCGTGGCGGACAATGCGGCCCGGCATACTCATTCAGCGGTCGTGGTCCGGCTGGACTTCCAGGATTTTTTCCCGTCGCTGACCCTGCCGCGCATCCGGCGCTTGTTTCAGAGTTTTGGCTACAATCCGGGCGTCGCCAGCCTGCTGGCCCTGCTCTGCACCGAGGCCTCGCGTGTGGGTGTGACACTCGATGGCGAGAGGCATTTCGTGGCTCTCGGCGAGCGGGCTGTGCCGCAGGGGGCGTGTACGTCGCCCTCCCTGACGAACCTGCTCTGCCGCCGTTTGGACGCCCGCCTGACCGGCGCGGCGTCGTCACTGGGCTTTCGGTATTCGCGCTATGCCGACGATCTGGTCTTCTCGCACGCCGACGCCAAAGCCCCGGTGGGGATGCTGCTGGCGCTGGCCCGGCAGATTGTGGCGGACAGCCAATTAGTCATCAACGAGGAAAAAACCGTCGTCCTGCGTCCACAGCACCGGCAGATGGTGACCGGCGTGGTGGTCAATGACACCCCGCACGTTTCCCGTGCCGATCTGCGCCGCTTCCGAGCCATCCTGCACCGCTGCCGGACGCCGGAAGGGATCGCGGCGGCGTCCCAGGAAATGGGCCGCGATGTCCGCGCTTACGCCTCGGGGTATCTGGCGTTCCTGCATATGGTCTCCCCGGAGCAGGCCGCACGGGTGCGGGCCGCGCACCCGTGGCTGTCACAGTGGCGCTCGGCTTCGTAACATTTTGTTTGACAAATCGCAGACTGTGTGTTATCATGGGTCAAGTGTAAGCAAGCCAGCACAGATGCCGAAAGGAGAAACACACCAGAGACGTTGTCGACATCCCAAATTTGACTGCACTTTCCGCCACTGAGTTCCTCTTTGTCTCCCCGCCTGAAAGCGCGGCGACTCTACTCCCATCACTCGGAGGTTTTTCATGCCCATCCCTGTCTCTGCCGCCGGAAACGGCGTCGCCACGCCGGTCGCTCCGACCACGCCGCCCGGCCTTCTGCCGAACCCGCCTTTTGTCCTGCCCCAACACGCCAATCTGGACACAACCACGCTGGACGGCGCGGGAAGCGTGCCCATCAACTTCAAAAACATTCAGGGCAACATTCTGGGCGGCTTCAACAAAGACTTCCAGACCATGCTGTTTCTGCACTTCACGGACCCCGTCAAAGGCCGGGCCTGGCTGGCCCACATGGCCCGCAATGTCTCCAGCAGCGATGACGTGCTGGCCTTCAACAACCTGTTCAAGCTCCTGCGTGCCCGGCATGGCCGGGAGGGGATGGTGCAGGCGACATGGACCAATATCGCCTTCACCCACAGCGGCCTGACGGCGCTGGGCGCCACGGGCCTCAGCAGCTTTCCGCAGGCGTTTAAAGACGGCATGGCCGCACGGGCCGCGCTGCTCAGTGATGTCGGCGCAAGCGCCCCCGCCCACTGGGTCGGCGGCGCGAACACCGCGCTTGGCTCCCATGACATTCATGCCGTGCTGATTGTCGCCTCGGATATTGAGGACGAGGTGGACCCAACCCGCGACCCGCTCGCCCCCAATGCGACCGTCGCCGGGTATATTCAGAACTTCGGATTCAACGGAGCGGTGAAGCTGCTTTATACCCAGCAGGGCCGCACCCGCCTGGATATCCGCGATGCTCAGGGACATACCCCGCAGGCCGGGCACGAGCATTTCGGCTTCAAGGACGGCGTCTCGCAGCCCGGCGTGCGCGGCGTGGATACCTCGCAGGCAGTCAACTGCGACGGCAAGCCTAACCCTGACCAGGGCAACAACGGCCAGGACCTGCTCCATCCCGGCGAGTTCGTGCTGGGCTACCCGACTCAAATCCCGGCACCCGCCCCCGGCGTCGACGGCCCCAACCCCAATCCCGGTCCGATCAGCCAGAGCGGTCCTGCCTGGACCGCCGACGGCTCCTATCTGGTGTTCCGACGGCTGCGCCAGGATGTGCAGGGATTCAAAAACGAGGTTGCCCAGCGTGCCCCGGCACTGGCCCAGGCGCTCGGCCTGCCGCATGGAACCGACGCCACTGATCTGATGGGAGCCAAGCTCGTGGGACGCTATGCCAGCGGCTGCCCCCTGGAGAAGCTCAACTGCCAGACCGGCGCGTTCACGCCGTCTGCCGTGGACCCCGGCAAAGCAGACCCCAGCCTGGGCAACGATGACCAGAAAAACAACTTCTTTGAGTACGGGGACGACCCGCTGGGCCTGAGCGTGCCACGCGGGTCACATATCCGCAAGGCTTACCCCCGTGATGAAGAGCTGTTCCCCGGCGGCGGCGGAACCTCGGAAAGCAACACGCAGACCCACCGGCTTCTGCGCCGGGGCATTCCGTTTGGTCCCTCGCTCGGCGCGGCAGTCGGCGGCGGGGCCAGTCCGACCTTTCCCCACGACCGGGGCCTGCTGTTTTTGTGCTATCAGACGGATTTGGAGCGGCAGTTTGAGTTTGTCCAGACCCAGTGGATCAACAATGCCGGGTTCCCCTGCCCGCTTGTCGCCGGACTCAAAGACAGCGGCGGCGCTTTGGTATACCCGAACGGCACTGCCGGGCCGGATGGCGAGGACCCCGTGATCGCCCAGACGGCCAGCGGTCCTTATGCCATCCCGACCTCGGCCACGGCGAGCCAGCGCCTCCCGAACTTGAAGCATTTCGTGACCATGACCGGCGGCGATTATTTCTTCTCACCCTCCCTTCCGGCCCTGTTCCAGATCGCCCAGGTCGGACCGCCTGCATAGGGGGTTCCTTTTAGCCAAGACGGGCGTTGCTGCATAAATGAGCCGCTCCCTGCCGGGGGTGTAGAAACCCCCGGCAGGGAGGTGTCCTTCGGACAAAGATTAAGACAAAGAGAAGAGAGCCGAATGTGACTTTCTTTATCCTCACCCGAAGGGTGCTTCCTTGCCGGGGGTTTCTACACCCCCGGCACCCTGGCTATTTGGCACTCTGAGCGGCACTCTAAACCGCGAGGGATAAGATTTATGCAACAGCGCCGCCGAGACGTATCTATCAGCGGTCAATCGACGACATATCCGGGTAACGCTCCCCTGCCGCCGCGCCCTGCGGGGCGATCTCATCCAGCCGCCGCAGGTCTTCGGCGGTCAGCGTCACGTCTGCCGCGCCGGCGTTTTCGCGCAGGTATTCGGGCCGCTTGGTTCCGGGGATAGGCGCGAAGTCCGCGCCCTGCGCCAGCACCCAGGCCAGCGCAAGCTGCCCCGGCGTCGCGCTCTTTTCTTCGGCCAGCGCCTTGACTTCCTCTACTAATTTTAGATTAGCGTAAAAGTTATCGCCCTGAAAGCGCGGGTTGTGGCGGCGGAAGTCGCCTTCGGGGATGTCTTCCGGCGTCTGGAACTGCCCGGTCAGAAAGCCCCGGCCCAGGGGGCTGTACGGGACAAAGCCGATGCCAAGCTCCCGCAGGGTGTCCAGCAGCTCTCCTTCCGGGTCGCGGGACCAGAGCGAGTATTCGCTTTGCAGGGCGGTAATCGGATGCACGGCATGGGCGCGGCGGATCGTGGCCGGGGAGGCTTCGGAGAGGCCCAGATACTTGACTTTGCCCTGTTTTACTAATTCAGCCATTGCCCCAACGGTGTCTTCTATCGGCACGTTTTTGTCTACCCGGTGCTGATAATACAAGTCGATCACGTCCACGCCCAGCCGCTCCAAGCTGGCATCGCAGGCGCGGCGCACGTAGTCGGGCGTGCCGTTGATGCCCAGCCGCGTGCCATCGGCCAGCCGCTCATTGCCGAACTTGGTTGCCAGCACGACTTTGTCCCGGTCGGCCCCAAGCGCCTTGCCGACCAGCCGCTCATTGGTGAACGGTCCATACATATCGGCCGTGTCAAAGAACGTGACGCCTAGCTCTAAGGCCAGCTTAATGGTGTCGGTCGAGCGGGCGTCGTCGCCCGGCCCGTAAAACTCGCTCATGCCCATACAGCCGAGGCCAATTTCCGAGACGGCCAGTGTGCCGCCGAGTGTTCGTGTGTTCATACTGCTTCTTGTCCAAAAGCCGATGCGGTGAAACGGCGGGGTAGAATAGGAGACCTAACCCCCCAGCCCCCTTCCCTCCAGGAAGGGGGAGCCGGAAATTAGGAAAAGGGTGTTAGCCTCTTATCTTGACCCCTTCTGGAGGAAGGGGTGGCAAGCTCGCTTGCCGGGGAAGGTCTCCAAAGCTCTCGACCTAGCCAGAAAGCAATCCATTATGCCCCAAGTCCGTGCCGCCGTCCTGCCCGCCCCGCTTGCCCCGATGGAAGTGCGCCGCTTCCCGGAGCCGACGCCGGAGCCGGGTGCTGTCGTCCTTAAAACCCTGATTTCTGAAGTCTGCGGGACGGATGTTCACCTGTGGCACGGCAAGCTGTCCGGCGTCCCCTACCCGCTTATTCCCGGTCATTTCAGTGTGGGCGAAGTGCTGTCCACGGGCGGGCCGGTCTCAGATATTGAAGGCATTCCCATTGTGCCGGGCGACGTTGTGACGTTTTTGGACGTCTGGGGAACGTGCCACGACTGCTGGTACTGCCTGGTCGCCAAAGAGACGACGCGCTGCCCGCACCGGCGCGTTTACGGCATCACGCTGGGGGCCGACGACGGCCTGCTTGGCGGATGGAGCGAGCAGGTGTACTTGAAGCCGGGCGTTAAAATCGTTCGGCTGGGAAGCGTCTCGCCGGAGCAGTGGATTGGCGGCGGCTGCGGGCTGCCGACAGCCCTGCACGCCGCTGACCGGGCGGAGATAAAGCTCGGTGACCGTGTGGTGGTGCAGGGCGCGGGGCCGGTGGGCCTGAGCCTGTGCGCCCTGGCGGCGTCGTCCGGCGCGGCCTGGGTGGGCGTGGTGGACGGCGTGCCCCGCCGCCGGGAGGCGGCATTGAAAATGGGCGCGGACGCGGCCATTCCACTAGACAGGGACACCGTGGCGGCGGTGCGGCGGGCGACAGGCGGGCGCGGGGCAGATGTGGTGTTTGAGGCCAGCGGCAATCCCGGCGCGGTCCCGCAGGGCTGCGCGTTAGCCCGCGACGGCGGGCGGTATGTGGTGGTGGGCCAGTACACGGACAATGGGAGCGTGGAGATCAACCCACATCTGGACATCAACAAGAAGCATCTGGAGATACGCGGCTGCTGGGGCGTGGATTTCAGCCATGTCTGGCGGGCGATGGAGCTGCTGGCCCGTCTGGAAGGGCGTTTTGACTGGACCGCGCTGATTTCGCGCCGCTACGGGCTGGAAGAGACGGGGCAGGCTTTGGCCGATGTGGAGGCACACGCGGTAGTCAAGGCGGTGATTGTGCCATAGGGACCTAACCCCCCGGCCCCCTTCCCTAAGAAGGAAGGGGGAGCATATAGACATAGAAAAGAGGAGAGGGCAGGAACAAGCCCTGCCCCTACGGGTCTCGCTCTTATTCTTACTCTGCCTCCCCCTTCCTTCTTAGGGAAGGGGGCCGGGGGGTTAGGTTCCTACTTCGCGCCGGGCGCGGCGGGAATGACATTGACCAGGCCGATGTCAATCCCCTGCCCGCCCTGCGTCTGGCGCACATGGGCGGAGAGAGTGATGGTCGCGCCGGGCTTCAGGAGGGCCAGCGCGGCAGGGCTAATCGGGAACCCATCATAGCTGGTGTTGAAACCCGCTTCAGAGACGGCCAGAACGCCGTTGACATAAACCTCCGCGTCTTCATCATGCACCATATAGACCTGAAGATTGCTCATGCCGACCGCAGGCAGAGTCAGGGTGCGGCGCATCCAGAGGTCCGCTGTGTTCCAGTTGGTTCGCGAGTTGAGGATGTTGCCAAAGGGCGCTTCGCCCTTTTTCCAACCGGAGTCATCAAAACTTGGTGTGGCCCAGTCGGCGGCGGGCCGGGTCGTGGTGTATGACCAGACGGCAGCCGTCACTCTGGAAGTCGGGACGACATCCACCAGGGTTGGTGCGGCCGGGATCGGCGCCCAGCCAGTGACCTGCGTTTTGTCCTTGCTCGACCACTTCTTCCACATCTTCGGGTCCTCCAGCATCTTGATAAAGACGCCGCCGACGACCGGGCGGGCATTGAACATGGCGCTGTTGACGTCGTCTGTGGTGTACCAGTCGACGAACGGGCGACGAGCCGCCGTCTCGTCCAGATACTTGTACATCGGGTCGGTCAGGGCCTCGAAGTCGGCCCGGTTGTCGGCCAGTGTGGCGCTCCAGGTGGTCCAGTCCGATTTGGTCTGCAGCGTGCGCGAGTCCAGCGGCAGGCCATAGGGCTGTATCTGGGTTTTGTAGAAAGCCACTTCTTTCCGAGCCACAGAGGGGGGGAAGACGTTCAGCCCCAGCAGCTTGTCCCAGACGAGGTTGTACTTCTGGCTCCATGTATTCGGCTTGTCAAAGGCCAGCAGAGAGACATTACCGCTGCCTGCGACCTGCATCCAGTGCCGGGCAAAGCCTTCGGCCAGCTTGCGGTACTTGACGGCATTGGCGGTCTCGCCGCGCATCCGGCACAGGTCAGCATAGGCGGCCAGGGCGACAATGGCCTTGATGGACAAGTTCGAATTGTGCGCCAGATGGCCCATGAAGTCATCGGTGCAAAGCTGGTTCTCCGGGTCCAGCCCGTACTGCTCCAGATACTGCGCCCACTGGCTGATATGCGGCCACCACGGGGTCACCCAGTCGGCATTGCCTTCGGACTGAGCAATCGCATCGCACAAAATCAGAATGTTGCCGGACTCTTCGACCGGCATCTGCTCGCCGCCGTCGTCCGTGCCGAGGGCGATGGGGTAGGTCCCAAGATCGTGCGGGGCATTGGGGAACTTCCAGCGCGGGGACGCGCCGTAGTTCAGGACAGGCACAAGCGAGGCTTTCGCCAGCGTCGGCGACAGCAGGAGCAGCAGGGGGTCCTGCGGGAAGATGACATCCACCGTAGCAATGTCGCCATTGGAGTTGTTTTCTTTGGTGAACAGCATCGGCTTGCCGCTGGCATCCGCCGCCAGGCCGTTCGCCGCGAGGCACTGCCGGTAGGCCAGCGCGGCGATCTGGGCATATTTCGGACCGCCCGCCTTTTCGGCATCGGCCATGAGGTCGCGGTCAAAGGCTTCGCAGAGGCGGGTCAGGTCCGGATACTGCTTCTCAGCGGTCTGGAAGAGCGTGGACAAAGTCATGTTGTAGCGCCGCCAGTAGGGACGCAGGCTCTGGCCGAAGTATTTAATGTTATACTGCTCGTCGTAGCCAATCAGCGCATGCCGGGACACCGGGCGGGCGCCGACGCGGCCCAGCGCAAACGACACGGCCAGCGTCGGCTGATCGGCGTTCGCCGCACGGGGCATGGCCTGACGCGAACGGCCCGTCGGCACGGCCCCGGTCGCCGTGAATGCCTCGGCGATCTCGTCGAATGAGCCGGAGGCGGAACGCGAGTCGCGGGTGGACGCCACGAGGCAGGCATAGCCCCAGTTGCGGCGGGCGTCGTCGCCCGCCACGCCCAGTTGTTTCTGCCGGACGGTCCCGATCTTCTGCGCCGTCAGCGGCCCCATCGCCTCCTGCGACCAGGTGACCGCTTCGGCCGGCTCGTTGACCGCCATCAAGCCAGGAATGCCGTCCAGGATGGACACATCGTGCGTCTGACCATCAATAGCCCGCACGTCCCAGGTCAGGTACGTGATAGGCCGGGACAGCACATCCACATTCGTCGGCAGGCTCGGGGTCATAAACGTCAGCGTGACATGAACGCCGGTGTCCTCAAACTCGTAAATGCTGCGCGTCGGCAGCACCCGCACGCCGGTCTGCGGGAATGCGGGAAGCTGCCGGGGGGCATCACCCATCAGCCGGAACGTCCTGCCGTCAATGCGGATCAGGCTCGTCAGCGGCACAACACGCTGCGTCCAGTGGCGCGTCGCGCTGCCGTTCAGGGTGTCCGATACGGACCAGATGCTGAGAAATGGGTCGGACGCAATCAGCGGCACAGCGGGGGGCCGGAACGGAGCCGGGTCCGCAGGGACGGCAGAGGGCGCAGCCAGCGGAGCAGACGCCGCAGCCAGCAAAGCCGCCGCAGCCATGAGGCGGTAAAGTCGCATAGAAAACCTTTCAGACAATCAGGGCATTTCTCCTTAGTACGCGCAGGCGTACAGGAATGTTCGCGTCGCTAGTATATCACGTTGGGAACCGCTTGCATAGACAGCCCGGATAGAGACGCCAAAACGCCCGGCCTCTCTGTACGAGAGTGCCGGGCGCTCTGTCAAATCATCTCAGCCGCCCGCTACCGAAGCTGCTTCAGCTCTGCCTTTGCCTGTGCCTGCACGTCGCCTGTGCCCAGTCTTGCGGCCTTTTCCAGCGCGGCTTTCACGGCTTCGCGCTGACCGGGCTTTGCCGCCAGCTTCGCCCGCTCCTTGGGGGCCAGGTTTTGCCAGCCGTGGCCGTAGTAGAAATTCACCAATGGATCGTCCGGCATCAGTTTGAGGGCGGCGCTAAACTGCGTCATGGCTTCTTCGCCCGGTGCGGGGCTGCCCCAGCCGGAGCCAACTAGACCTCTAGAAATATACAGAACGGTAGCAAGTTCCTTTGGCTGCGGCACATCGGCGGAGAACGGGCCGGGAAGCGGCGGCAAAGAGTCGTTGGTATTGGCGTTCGGCCAGGCTTGATTGTAAACCGCCACGGCCTTTGCCCACTGCCCGGATTGAAGCAACAACTGAGCGTAGGGGATCAAATCATAGGTGGGTGCGCTTCCCATTTCTACGATTTTCTTGTAGGCTTCTAGTGCCTCCTGCGATTTGCCCTGGGCATTTAAAGAAAAGGCTAGGATTTCTTGAGCCAGCCCGGAGTATTGTCCTAGTTCAAGTGCCTGGCTCGCCTCGTCTACGGCCTCAGCATAGCGTCCCGCCCGTTGGGCTGCCAGAGCGTCTTTATTCAGTTGACTTTTTTCTTGCTCTCTAGCCTTTTGTGCAGGCGTCAAGCGGACGATACTTCTTGAACTTTGTCCAGGAGTGATGGGAACGGAGTCACCCTGCTGTGCGCCTGCATGAACTGTCAGCTCACATGACGCCGCAATCGTCGTACAAAGAAATATAGTGACGGTTGCACCAATCAGTTGTTTATTCATAATTTTCTCTTTAGATGAGATGAAAGGGATTACTCCAAAATAGGGCTGTCATGGAGTACCTTTTATATAGGGACTGTAGTTCACGTCAGCAACCTGTGTCCAGATTGGGTAATCATGCCATTCCTCAAAAGGTTGTTCAGGATCGCCGGGGAGGGGAGTAGCCCCTGGAGCAAGTCCTGTTGATATTGTTACTGTTCCCGCTGGACCTGTTCCATATTTGGCCCAGCCGCCTGAAGGTTGAGCAACATTAGTGGCATTTGTGTTCCAAACGAAGTGCGCCAGAGGTACAGCCTGAGCTTGAGTAGAACCGGGCGCAATGTACATCAGGTAATCATCAAAGCGATCACTTATGCTTGCCGAGTTTTTACTCGCAGGCAGAGGCGTTCCTGGCGAGTCATTTGTGGAGTAAGATGCACTATCGGGTTGTGAAGAATCCCAGGGATAAATGACTGACGTATCCAATAGCGTTTTATCATTTATCGACCATTTATATTCGGATATTGTGCCCGAAGCTTCTTTGGTGGTGTAGGTCCGATGAGGCTTGACAGTTTGTACTAGTATTAAACTTCCATCTCCCGATGATGAGCCAAGATGGGCTGAAACAGTTGCCTCCCAATACATCCCGGCTATTTCACCCGTACTTGGTTTTGGCCCCGCGTAGAGTGCATAACCATTAATCGATGAGTTTGATGCATTCACCTGCATAGTGCCACCGTGTCCTGTTGCCGTCCAAAATGGGGCTTGAACAACCACAGTTTGGGTGGGAGCAATCACAGTAAAAGTTGCACCTTGCCCATTAGGGGGCGTTATTGTCGCCGTGCAAGTTACCGTCTCGTTCTTTATAGCAGGAGCACGAATAGCATCATTCCAGTACCAAGTTGGCATTGCATCTGTGACAGTATCAGGGCTGATCGAAGGTTTTGAGGTTGAAGTCGGCGGAACAGCGGGGGTGGCTGGCGTTGGGGGATTTGCAGCTACCGCTTCTTTGCCAGCAGTGTATGTCACATCCCAGCTTTTAAATCGGGTTCCCGTAGCCTTCCAGGCATAGGTGATTGTCCCTACGGATGGCTTGCCGTCCGGGCCGTAAGGTATTCCCTTCAAGGTAGGCGTGCAGACTTGCCCAATCAAGATGTTGTCAATACCTTTTGTGTCAGGCGTCGTGCCTGCCAGGTTCATCACCACCGCCGTTGCCGTGAAGGAGGCGCTCGCACTGGCCGCCGTGCTATGGGCCGTGTCGGTTTCAGAGGCATCCGCCACAGGAGAGCAGGTCACGCTGAAGGTAGACCCCCCTTTGACTTCGGACGCATACCCCGTCACCGAGTCCGAGCTGACCGCGCCTGCGCCCGTCGTGTGACCCGGTACATAAATCGCGTTGCAAGAGCCACTGCTGCTGGAAGTGGAGCTGGAATACGTAAGCCAGGAGGCGGTACACCGTTTGATAACGGTGACCTGCGCGGGTGCGGGCGAGTTTGGGTGATCGGCGTCCCCATGCCAGGTAAACGTGGCGGTGAACGTGCCACGAAAGTGAGCGGAAGAGGGATGGTTTTGAGCATTGCTCTCCGAGACACCGGCAGAAGCCACAGTGTCGCTGTAACCCGTATTGGGGGAGATTGTCAGCGAAGAAACGCCGACAGACCCCGCCGAAGAAGCTGAGGAACCGGGGTTGTAAGTATAGGCCACAGAGTAGTAGCCATGCGGGTTGGGCGTGGCGGTCGCTGTGCCACCGCCGCCGCCAGCAGGGATTGCAGGGTAAGTCTGAGCATAGGTTCCGTCCGGCTGGACGTTCCACACCTGGGCGCCGCCCTGTCCGTTGCCCCACAGAAGCCGCACATCCCCACCTGTCCCCGCCGCAAGGCCCAGCGGAGAGTACCCCCCAGGAGCCGTGAAGTTCTGCGTCGTGTACGTCCCGTCCCCC
>CAXUKS010000063.1:11885-17644 GCA_964251675.1 uncultured Armatimonadales bacterium | reverse complement strand
AAAGGGCAAGGGCCTTCGGGGCTTTTCTTAACCCTTCCTTCTTAGGGAGGGGTGGCGAGGAACGAGCCGGGGAGGGGTCTCCGGGGCACACTTTAAAGGACGAATTACTATGGCAGAAATTACCGCCGCAATGGTCAAGGAATTGCGGGACAAAACACAGGCCGGCATGATGGAAGCAAAGAAGCTCCTCACCGCCGCCGAGGGAGACATGGACGCGGCCATTCGGGCGTTCCGCGAGAAGAACGCCAAAGCCGAAGTCAAAGCAGGCCGCACCAGCGCCGAAGGCGTTGTGGAAGCCGTCGTGCGCGACGGCAACCATGTGGGCGTTCTGGTCGAAATCAACAGTGAGACGGACTTTGTCGCCAAGAACGAAGAGTTCGTGGCGCTGGTCCGCGACATGGCAAAGCACGCCGCCGAGAACCCCAACGCGGCCTCAGTAGACGAGCTGCTGGACGCGACCCACACGGCCACCGGCCAGCCCGCCAAGCTTCGCATTCAGGACGTGTTCGCCAAGATGCGCGAGAACATCATCTTCAAGCAGTTCGCCTCTTACCAGACCGAAGACGGCACGGTGGATGCGTACATCCACATGGGCGGACAGATCGGCGTCCTCGTGGAGATGACTGGCGAAGGCGCGGAAATCCGCAGCCTAGCCCGCGAAGTCGCCATGCACATCGCCGCCGCCAAGCCGAAGTATCTGGCGAAGTCGGATGTTCCCGACGCCAAGCTGGCCGAAGAGCGTGACATCGTGATGACCCGGATGCAGGCCGACCCGAAGAACGCTAACAAGCCCCCGGAGATTCTGGCAAAGATCGCCGAAGGCGGCGTGAACACGTTCTACAAAGAAGCCGTGCTGCTCGAACAGCCCTACATCCGCGAGCCGAAGCAGACCGTCGCCCAGCTCATCCAGGGCAAATCCGAAGTCAAGCGGTTCGTGCGCTTTGAGATCGGCGAGGCGTCGTAACAATGGCGGACGCCTCTTCAGATAGCTCTCAGGCTACGATGAAATGGTCTCGCGTGCTGCTCAAGCTCTCCGGCGAAGCCTTCGCCGGAGACGGCAGCCACGGGGTCATTGACTATCAGGCCGTCGCCAAGATCGCCAGTGAAGTCGCTACTCTTCAAAAGAGCGGCGTCCAAACCGCGATTGTCATTGGCGGCGGCAATGTCATGCGCGGGCAGCTTGCCGAAACGGCGGGCATGAAGCGTGTCACCGCTGACCATATCGGAATGCTGGGCACCGTGGTCAACGCGCTTGCCTTGCAGGACGCTTTGGAGCGGCAGGGCGTGGACACCCGCGTGCAGACCGCCATCCCCATTCAGACCGTCGCCGAGCCGTACATCAACCGCCGCGCCCTGCGCCATCTGGAAAAAGGCCGAGTCGTCATTCTGGCGGGAGGCACGGGCAACCCGTTCTTCACCACCGACACCGCCGCCGCCCTCCGCGCCTCCGAAGTCCGCGCCGGGGCCATTCTCATGGCGAAAAATGGAACCGACGGCGTCTACGATAAAGACCCGCGCAAGCACCCGGACGCCGTCCGCTTTGAGCGCATCGCCTTTGCCGACGCCATCAACCGCCGCCTGCAAGTGATGGATTTAACGGCGATGGCCTTCTGCATGGAAAACAACCTGCCCATCGTCGTCTTCGACATCAATGTTCCCGGCAACATCCAGCGCGTCGCCGAAGGGGCCGCCATTGGAACCCTCGTCGCCAAAGAGGCGTAACTATCAGCAAGCATAGACGCGATTATGGTCAGACTCTATCGTGGGGTGGCTCGGGACAACCCCCAATACCCGGAAGCCGCTCAGGGAATAACCCGCCCCAGAGGCGGCCCAGCGACACCGGCGGAACACAATGAAGGTGACACTAAGAGCGAGTTCACCTCTTGGACGACCGACCTTCAGGTGGCGCGTGAGAAGGCAGCCGATCAAGACTTAGGCAGTCAGGGTGTTGTCTTGCAAAAGGATTTTCAGGAGTCTGAACTGGTTATTTCACCTGACGCCTTCTTCGAGCAGGAAGTTCTGATCCGGGGTCTAGTGGTTGACGCACTTGTCAGTGAGGTCTCTTAAAATGCGAGAGAAAGATTTGGCAGAGCTTTTTGCCAAGAACAAGAGCAACAGTATTCTTTGTCAGTTATTGCAAGACCAGGCGAGTGGCCTTGTCTTCACCGAGTCCTCTCCGATTGCCCTGCGTGAAATCAAAAGTATCTACCGTCTGCGTGCGAAACGTAATGAAAACATGGGAGAACCCATTCAAGGTTTTCAAGAGTTGATTCGTGGCTTAGATGCGTTTTCTGCCGATGCTGTCGTTATCTATTCGGCGGAGTTCGCTTCCGGCAGCTACAAGGTTTTTGCCGACGCGGCTCGAACTGAAATGGCTGGCGTGTTGAAGTGGCCCAAACAACACAAGTCGCAGCATTAGTCGCCGAGCGGCTTCACGCGGTTTTAAGAATATACTTTTAGGAGCTACACAAATGAGTTTAAGTGATCTCGCCAAAGATGCCGAGCAGAAGATGCAGAAGACGGTAGACGCGACGCAGCATGATTTTTCCACCATCCGCACCGGGCGGGCGAACCCGACCATGCTGGACGGGATTATGGTCGACTATTACGGGACGGCCACGGCCCTGAACCAACTGGCTTCCATCAGTACGCCCGATGCGCGGCAGCTTGTGGTGACGCCCTATGACCGCAGTACGGTCGGAGCGATTGAGAAAGCGATCAAGAACTCGGACATTAATATCAATCCTGTCAATGATGGCAGCTCCCTGCGGCTTAATATCCCGCCGCTGACCGAAGAGCGGCGCAAAGAGTTTGTCAAAGTGCTCGGCAAAAAGTCCGAAGAAGGCAAAGTGTCGATCCGCAAAGTGCGGCAGAACACCAACGACGCCTTCAAAGGGCTGGTGAAAAAGAGCGAAGCCTCCGAGGATGAATCCAAGCGGGCGCAGGACAGTCTGCAAAAGCTGACCGACCGCTATATTGTGGAAATCGACCGGATCACGAAGGCCAAAGAAGCCGAGCTGATGGAAGTCTGACGCAGTTCTGTTATGAGTATATTGCTGCCGGAGCCGGAGACTGCGCCCCTGGCGCTGACCGAAATTGACGCCCTGAAAGCGCGGCTGGACCCGGCACGTCTGCCCGCGCACGTCGCCATCATCATGGACGGCAACGGGCGCTGGGCGCGGAAGCGGCATCTGCCCTCACGCCTTTTAGGGCATCGGGAAGGCTACAAGACAGTCCGCACCATTGTTCGCGCCGCCGCCGAGTTCGGCGTTTCCGTGCTGACCCTGTATGTGTTTTCCAACGAAAACTGGCGGCGGCCCAAGCACGAAACCGACGGCCTGATGTCGCTGATTGAGCACGCGGCCAAGACCGAGCTGCGAGACCTGCACGAAAACGGTGTCAAGATACGCTTTGTAGGGCGGCGCGACGGGCTTTCCGAATCGCTTTTGCGCGAAATGGACCGGGACATGGAAGTGACCGCGCAGAACTCGCGGATTACGCTGAACCTCGCCATCAACTACGGAGGCCGGGCGGAGATTGCTGACGCGGCCCGTGTGCTGGCCGAAGCGGCGAAGCGCGGCGAGATTGACCCTGCCGACATCACCGAGGAGCATCTGTCGCGGGCCATGTACGCCCCGGACCTACCGGACCCGGATTTGCTGATACGCACCGCAGGCGAGATGCGGATTTCCAACTTCCTGCTCTGGGGCGTCGCCTATGCCGAGATGTATGTGACACCGACGCTGTGGCCCGATTTCTCGCCCCGGCATCTTTGCGAAGCCCTGGAAGACTATGGGCGGCGGGTGCGGAAGTTCGGCGCGGTAGTGAACCCGTGATAGGAAGAGGCCCCCCCGCCCCAATTCTGGGGAGCCAGAGTGAATAGAGTCGCCTGGAGACCTAACCCCCCGGCCCCCTTCCCTAAGAAGGAAGGGGGAGCAGGAAAGGGCAAGGGCCTTCGGGGCTTTTCTTAACCCTTCCTTCTTAGGGAGGGGTGGTGAGGAACGAGCCGGGGTAGGTCTCTTTATCTTGAAGAACATAGTCATCTTAGGCTCCACCGGCAGCATCGGCACGCAGACGCTGGACGTGGTGCGGCGTCTGCCGGACTGGCTCCGCGTGGTCGGGCTGTCCGCCTACCGCAACGAGACCCTGCTGCGGGAGCAGGCGGCACAGTTCGACGTGCCCGCCGACGCTTTAGAGTCCGGCGACGCGGCAGATTTGGTGCGGCTGGCGACGCTGCCCGAAGCCGATATGGTCGTGGTGTCCGTGGCCGGGGCGGTGGGCACGGCGGCGACGGTGGCGGCACTGAAAGCCGGAAAAGACGTGGCGCTGGCAACCAAAGAGGTGCTGGTGGCGGCAGGCGCGATTGTGACGGCGGAAGCCCGTCAATCAGGCGCGAAGATTTTACCGATAGACAGCGAGCATTCCGCCATCTTTCAATGCCTGCAGGGACAGCCGCCCGCCCATATTGCCAGATTGTGGCTGACGGCGTCCGGCGGGCCATTCCGGCAGTGGCCCCAAGAGACGCTGGACCGGGCCACGGTGGCCGATGCTTTGAACCATCCGACCTGGCCGTCGATGGGGCGCAAAATCACGGTGGACAGCGCGACGCTGATGAACAAGGCGCTGGAAACTATTGAAGCCCGCTGGCTGTTTGATATTTCAATGGAGCGGATCGGAGTCGTGGTGCATCCGCAGTCGGTGGTGCATTCGCTCATAGAACTCGTAGACGGCTCGGTGCTGGCGCAGATGGGCCTGCCGGATATGCGGCTGCCGATTGAGTACGCCCTGCTGTACCCGGACCGGGCCGATCTGGGCGTGCCGCGTTTTGACATCACGGCGCTCAAAACGCCCCTGACGTTTGAGCCGCCCGACGAAACGCGCTTTCCGGCGCTGGGGATGGCCCGCCGGGCGGCAAAGGCTGGCGGTACACTGCCCGCCGTGATGAACGCCGCCAACGAGGCCGCCGTGGGGCTGTTTCTGGACGGGCATTTGACATTCGGGGCGATTACGACGCTGACGGCGCGGACGATGGACGCGCATACGGCCCTGCCGGAGCCGACACTGGCGCAGATCACGGACGCCGACGGCTGGGCGCGGACAAAGGCACACGCACTTCTTGATGAAGACCACTCTCTGCTAACTGGGGGATCGTAGTTCTTGGCAATCCTGCAAAATTTGGAGCAGACGGTCACGCTCCTGATCATTCTATCTATCCTCGTCGTCGCGCACGAATGGGGGCACTTCATTGTCGCCCGGCTGTGCGGCATCCGCGTAGATGACTTTTCTATCGGCTTCGGCAAACGTCTGTTTCGCCTCGGCAAGCGCGGCGACACCGAGTACAATGTCCGCATTCTGCCGCTGGGCGGGTTCGTCAAAATCGCCGGCATGGAGCCGGATGAGGCCCCGATCATGGCGGTCAAAGATAAGCTGACGGCGAAGTCCGACCTGGATGCCGCCGACATTCCCCTGCTGGCCGAGAACACCGCCGAAGACCGCTCGTATAACGCCCCCGATGGCTTTTACAGCAAGCCGCTCTGGCAGCGGTCGCTGGTGATTCTGGCCGGACCGGTGATGTCGTTCGTGCTGGGATACGTCGTCTTCTGCCTGATGGGTCTGACCACGGGCGTGCCGACCGGGAAAACGCTTCCCAAAGTCGGCATGACCGCGCCGGGTGGTGAAGGGCAGCGGATTGGCCTGCAAATCGGCGACACGATCACCGCGATTGACGGCAAGCCCGTTGCCGACGGCGATCCCGGTCC
>CAXUKS010000063.1:0-11852 GCA_964251675.1 uncultured Armatimonadales bacterium | reverse complement strand
ACGGCGATCAGATGGTGGACATAATCCACAGCAGCGCGGACAAGCGCCTGGTGCTGACCGTGCAGCGCGGCAGCAAAACCCTGACTTTGCCCGCCACTCCCCGCCCGGCCAAAGATGATCAAAACAAGCTAGTTCAGCAGGTGGATGTCACGCAGCCCGGTGCGCTGGATGCTCTGGGCGTGCAGGTCGGCGACAGCATCGCGCAGATTGGCGACACACAGGTTGCCTCTGCCGCGCAGGTGCAGACGCTGCTTGAGAAAAACGCGGGCAAGGCAACACCGCTGATTGTGCTGCGCGACCATGCACAGGTGGATTTGAAGGGACTAATCCCGGCAGCTATCGCGCAGACGCCGCCAACGCTGAACAGCCACACGATTGGACTGCTGCAAATCAGCCCCGCAAAAGAAATCAAGCGGCTGGGCTTTGTGGATTCCATCCACTACGGCAACGCGAAGATCTACGAAACGTTCTACGGCCTGGGCTACCTGATCCATCACCGGGAGCTGCACAAAGCCGCTGGCGGGATTATTTTCATGTATCAGGCCACGGGCCTAGCGGTCAAAAGCGGCCTGCCGGACATTGCCAATATGCTGGCGAGCCTGTCCCTAAGCCTGGCGATCTTCAACCTGTTGCCGATCCCCGTGCTGGACGGCGGGCATCTGCTGACATTCTTTATTGAATGGGTGCGGCGCGGCAAGCGGCTGACCGATCAGCAGCAGCAGGCGTTCTTGATGACCGGCCTGGCGATTATCGCCGTGCTGTTTGTCTTAATTATGTCCAATGACATCATCCGCACGGTGACCCACCAACTGCCACAATAGACTTCTCTTCATCCTCACCCGAAGGGTGCTTCTTTGCCGGGGGTTTTTACACCCCCGGCATTTCATGCCGTATACACAAGACCCACACAGGACCCCATGCGCTACACACAACTCTTTGCCCCCACCCTGCGCGAGGCGCCCTCCGAAGCCGAAATGATCAGCCACAAGCTGCTCCTGCGCGGCGGCTTTATCCGCCCGCTGGCCTCCGGCGTCTATTCGTATCTGCCGCTCGGCCTGCGCGTGCTGACCAAGATCTCCAATATCCTGCGGGACGAGATGAACGCCATCGGCGGCGTCGAGATGCTCATGCCGACCCTGGTTCCCCGGCCTCTGCTGGAAGAGTCCGGTCGGGACAAAGTCGAAGTGCTGTTTACGGTCCCTCAGCATGACTACTTTTTGGGCTTCACGCACGAGGAAGTAATCACGGACATTGTGCGTAAAGATGTGCAGTCGTACAAGCAGCTCCCCCTGCTGCCGTATCAGATCCAGACCAAGTTCCGCAACGAGGCCCGCCCACGCGGCGGCGTCATTCGGGGCCGCGAATTTTTGATGCTGGATGCCTATTCGTTTGACCGCGACGCGGCGGCGGGCGAGAAAGCCTATGGCAACGTGCGCGGGGCATTTGCCCGAATGTTCGCCCGGTGCGGGCTGGCGTCGCTGTCTGTCGAGGCCGACTCCGGCGCGATTGGCGGCTCGCAGTCTGAAGAGTTCATGGTGCTGTCCGATGAAGGCGAAGATACCGTCCTGCGCTGCGACAAGACCGGCTACGCCGCCAATGCCGAGCGGTGCGAGGCCGTCCCCGCCCCTGCCGAAGACCCGAGCACGGAAGTCGCGGCACTGGAAAAAGTGTCCACGCCCGGCAAGACCAGCATTGACGATGTTTCGGCCTTGCTGGGCGTCCCGACCACACGGCTGATTAAGACGCTGGTGGTGACCGGCCCCGACGGCACACCTGTGGTCGCGCTGGTGCGCGGGGACCGGGAGCTGAACGAGGCCAAGCTGGCAAAGCTCCTCGGTGGGCCGTCCCCGCTGGCCGACGCCGCCGTGGTGCAGAAAGTCACCAACGCGCCCGTAGGCTTCGCCGGGCCGGTGGGCCTGTCCGGTGTGCGCGTGGTCGCCGACCGCGAGGTTGAGTTGATCCGCGACGGCGTCACCGGGGCCAACGAAGCCGACGCGCACTTTGTCCACGTCCTGCCGGGCCGGGATTTTCCCCATCCCGAGTATCTGGATTTACGCACAGCTATCGCGGGCGATATCAGCCCCGCCGACCCCGAGGGTCATCTGTACACGCAGCGCGGAATTGAAGTCGGCCATGTCTTCAACTTCGGGACCAAGTATTCTGAGGCGATGGGCGCGACGTTCACCGACGACACGGGCAAAAGTCAGCTCATGCAGGGCGGCTCTTACGGCGTCGGCGTCTCCCGCACGATGGCGGCGGCCATCGAGCAGCACCATGACGACAGCGGCATGGTCTGGCCGGTGTCTATTGCGCCCTTCGAGGCCGTGGTGATTTTAGTGAGTGGCCGGGACGACGCGCAGAAACAGGCCTGCGAAGATCTGTACACAGCCCTGAAAGTCGGCGGCATCGATGTCCTCTTAGACGACCGTGATGACCGCCCCGGCGTCAAGTTCAAGGACGCCGACCTGCTGGGCATCCCCGTTCAGGTCGTGGTTGGCAAGGGTCTGGCTGAGGGCGTGGTGGAAATTACTTTACGCCGTGACAAGAAGTCTAAAGAGTCTGTGCCCGTCGCCGGAGCCGCCGCCCATGTCGAGCATCTGATGAAGATGCTGCGGGCAGAGATTGAAGCGAACTAGCTTCTTACACGAACAGAAGCCGAGAGGATTTAGAACGCTGCCTGCTCGGCCCACACCAACGCGGGCGCACCCTCGGCGGGAGGGGCACTCGGCGCAGGGGCCTCGGATGGTATCTCAGAACGCCAGATCAGACACGCGGTTTCGGTGCAGCATCTGCACGTAGCGGTCCAAATCCGTTTCCAGCGTGCGGGCGAAGCGGCGGGACAGGCCCAGCGTTTCAGCGATGTCCGGCAGGAAGCCGGGCGGGTCGTAGGCAACGGAAAGAGTCAGGAGCGTTTGGCCGTCCCGCGCCGTTTCCACCCGGAGGGACAGCACATACAAAAACAGCTCCCCCTGCGACTGCCAGCACAGCGTCCGGTCCGCGCACATCGTCCGCTCGGCGGCAAACTCCACATACCGCCCTTCCAGCAGAATGGTCAGCCGGGCCAGATCTTCGTGCGTCCCCGCGACCGCCCCGCGCACATGGGTCAGCAGGCGCGGCAGGCAGGACACTTCGGTCCACTCCCGCCACACGTCCCGCCACGGAACCTCCGCCGCCCGGCACACTTCATGCGTGAACTGCATCAGGCCGCCCCCGCTGCCAGGCTGACAAGAACTTCACGCCCGCCAAGATAGGGCCGCAGAGGTTCGGGGACGACCACCGAGCCATCCGCCTGCTGATACGTTTCCAGCAGAGCGGCCACCAGGCGCGGCAGGGCCGTTCCGCTGCCGTTCAGGAGGTGCGGGAACTCGGGCTTTGCGCCCGGCTCGCGCCGGAAGCGGATATTGCCGCGCCGGGCCTGGAAATCCTCGCAGTTGGAGCACGACGACACTTCCAGCCACAGGTCCGCACCGGGGGCGTAAATCTCCACATCGTAGCACTGCGATGCCGCAAACGAGATGTCTCCCGCCGCCAGCAGTTTCACCCGGTAGGGCAGGCCGAGGGCTTCGAGAACATCAGTGGCATCGGTCAGCAGCGTTTCCAGCTGGGCATATGACTCTTCGGGCAGCGTGTACTTGACCATCTCCACTTTGTCGAACTGATGCACTCGCAGCAGGCCGCGTGTGTCTTTGCCCGCTGCGCCCGCCTCGCGCCGCCAGCAGGGGGAGTACGCCATGTAGTTCAGCGGCAGGTCTCGGCCATCGAGAATCTCGTCCCGGTGGATATTGACCAGCGCCGGTTCCGCCGTCGGCAGGGCGAACAGGTCAGCCTCGGCATCGTGGTACATTTCCGGCTGGAACTTCGGCAGGTGCGCCGAGGCCAGCACGCTTTCGCGGCTCAGAAAGTACGGCGTCGCCCATTCCGTGTAGCCGTGACGGTCGCGGTGCAGGTCCAGCATGAACTGGATTAACGCCCGCTCTAGCTGCGCCCCCACCCCCTTGAACAAGACAAAGCCGCTGCCGGACAGCTTCGCGCCGCGCCCAAAGTCAATCAGGCCCAGATGGGTCGCCAAATCCCAGTGCGCTTTCGGCGTGAAATCGAAGGCTTTGGGCTGCCCCCACGTTTTGACCATCTGGAAGTTCTCTTCCGGGCCGGGCGGCGTGGCAGACGACGGCAGATTGGGCAGGTAAAACAGCAGCCCGTCACGCTCGCCTTCCAGCCGCTTGGCCTCGGCGGTGAGGGCCGCAATCCGGTCGCCCAGCTCCCGCAGGCCCGATTTGACGGCCTCGGCCTCATCGGGCTTTCCAGCTTTCATGAGCTGCCCGATGGCCTGCCCGGAGGCTTTGGTCTGCCGGTTGAGGTCCGCCTGCATCTCCTCGGCCTCGGTGGTGATGGCCCGCCAGCGTGTGTCGGCGTCGAGGACGGCATCAATGGCAGCGGGGTCGGCCAGCCGGGCAGCCAGCTTGTCTTTGACCCGTTCGGGGTCGGTGCGTATCAGTTTGATATCAAGCATAATGGACTAATTTTCGCTAATTTTCACCGGGGTCGTCTGTCGAAAGGCCAAGCTGCTGCTGCCCGCCGTGGCGAACGCGCAGAACCCGCACGAAAGCGGAAGTGTCACCTTCGGCCTCAAAGATCGTGAACAAAATGCGATAGGCCGTTCGACCTTGCCGGTAGATGAGCTGACGTATAGGTCGGTCAATAAGCCCATCTTCCGGGGCGAGTGGGCAGCGGCGCGGCATCTCGGACAAAGAGAAAATAGCCTTGTCTATTCCCTCTTGAAAATCCCGTGCGGCATTCGATGACCGCAACAGGAGATATTCCGTGGCGGCATCTATTTCCCCTTCCGCACCTTCAGTGACAACAACGCGGTAGGTATTCATAAAGCGGCCTTGTCAGAAAATTGCTGTGGTCGATTCCTCACGTATTCTTCATAGGGCCGCTCTCGGCCCGCCCGCACATCTTCCATCGCCGCGTGAATCGCCGCTGCGTCTTCGGCACGCTGCTCTTCCATCTGCGCCAGGGTTACCAGCACCAGATGGCTGACGACGGCATCCGGCTCTTGGCCGGTGCGCTGAAGGGTCTTGCGGAGCGCCGTTTCCGCGTCGGGGGCCAGTGTGATTGTCATCATTTTATTCTCCTTCGCTCAGGCCGCTGACCAGAAATGTCAGCAGGGCGGCCATGTTGTCCAGATCGCCCAGGTGGGCACGCTCGCAGGCCGCGTGCGGGTCTTTTTCAGGAGCACCGACAAACACCCAGTCCATCGGCACAGCGGCGCGGTCGATGGAGGCCCCGTCGGAGCCGCCACTGGATTCTATCTCCCGCTGCCACGGCAGGCCGCTCTTGTGCGCCAGTGCCATCACGCGCTCTAAAAACCGCTGACGGGGCACGCTGCTGTCCCGCAGAGACACCGCCGGGCCGCGCCCGCGCTTGATCCATTTCGTGTGCCAGGTCAAATCTGAAATGAGCGCCTGCCGGATGCCATGTGCCTCCCAGAGCCGACGGGCGCAGACCATCGCCCCCGGCCCGCTGACTTCCTCGCCCGTCGTCAGCGCGACGGCGACAGTGGGGCACGCTTTCAGGGCCAGCAGCGCCGCCCAGAGGCCGCCCCGGTTGTCCAGGTAGGGCGACTGAAGCTGACCGTTCTTGACGTCTGGCTTGGCGGAATATACCCAGCGCGTTCCGGGCGGCGTCTCGGCTTTGCCTTTGATGCGCCAGCCGCGTTGCTCCCCGCAGCGCGGGGCCAGCGTGTGGCCGGTGTCCGGGCCGTGCGCGGGCCGAATGCCGTCCCCCGCCTTGCCGTCCGGGCCGCCAATCCGCACCAATGTTTTGTCGTAGCCCTGCGTCCAGCCGGTGGTGTCGGTGTGGGCGAACACGGCCACCGCTGGCCGCTCGCCGCGCACGGCCAGCAGAGCATCGCCGAGGCGTTCGGTGCGGGCCTCGGGGACTTCACGGGCCAGCCAGCCTTCCAGCCAGTCGGCGAGCGGCCCCTCGTCGCCCGCCGGGCTGTCGAGGGCAAGCAGTTCTAAAAGCAGGGCGGGGGCAGAAAGTAAATCAGTCACAGTGGGTTATTGTATCTTAAAGGGAGTGAGGTTGTCAAACGGGGTTTGGTGACGCGGCGCAGATCGACCCCCAGCCCCCACCACTGTTGATGGGTGGAGAGCCGGAGTCCTACCACCTTGCTTCGCTCATTCTTCGCTTCGCAGGCTCCTCCCTAAAGGGAAATTAGGACACATCACGGGGCTAAACCCGTAGGGGCAGGGCTTGCCCCTGCCCTTCTTTCCTAATCCTATTCCGACTCCCCCAGAATTGGGGGCGGGGGGTCTCAGCTCACGACGCCGTTATCACCTGGAGTTCCCGCGCTTTCAGGGTCACCGGCAGGGTGCGGGCAGGGCCGGTGGTCACCGTGCCGTCCACTTCGCAGATTTCCACGCTGCCAGCGGCGTAGCCGCGCATGGGCGACGGGGCGGCAGGGGAGGGGGCGCTGCTCCACTGCACGGCCCATTCGGCTCCGGCGTCGTGCAGGGCGCAGTCGACCAGCACTTCGCCGGTGAAGGCCGTGTCGGCGCAGTTGGCGACGATTAAGACTTCCACGCCATCTAAAAGACGCGAGAAGGCCACCACGCCGCGTGGATGCGGCGAGACGCTGAACGAGTGGCTGTCGCCGGAGACGGCCCGGAAGAACTGCTCGCCCCGGCAGAGCGCGGGCAGGTCCCGGCGCAGGGCGTTCAGCGCGGCGATTGTCTTGTACAGCGGCGCTCTGGCAAACGCACGCGGGCGGCCCCAGAGCGCCTCGCGGACGTTGGAGTCATCGGGCCGGGTCTTCGTTTTGTGGCCGGTCAGTCCCTGCTCGGTTCCGTAGTAGAGGCACGGGATGCCCTGAAGCGTATACAGCAGGCCCAGACCCAGTGTGACGCGGGCGGCGCGGTGGCGGCCCGCGAAGTGCCCGAAGCGCGTGTCCTGATCGTGGTTGTCCAGAAAGGTCACAAACTCGCTTCCGGCAGGCGAGCCGAGCGAGGTCTGTACGCCCTTCAGCAGCGCGGCGCGGTGGAGGAATAGCTCGGCCAGCGCGTCCGGCGTGGCGTCGTCCGTGCCCTGTGCCAGCTTGGGCATCTGAAAGAACAGCGGGTAGTCCACTGCCGCGTCCAGGCTCAGGCCCGGCTGGTCGCTGCCCTCGGACGGGGCCGTGCCGATAAAAGGGGCGATGACTTCGTCGGTATCCCAGACCTCCCCAAAGGTAAAGAACCGGTCTTTGCCGGCCTCTTTCGCAAACGCCCGGACGCCCTCGGCAAAGGCGCGAGCGAAGGCCGGGGAGAGGAATTTGAGCGTGTCAATACGGAAGCCGTCGACATCGTATTTGGCAATGAGGTACTGATGGGCGCGGATGAGCGTGTCCCACACGGGCCGTGTGCCGTCGTCCGCCTGAAAGTCGGCGTCAAAGCCCTTTAGAGAGCTGAAATCGCCGGGCGCGTGAAAGCCATGTTCGCCCGACTGCGCATCGCCGCGCCGGGTGAACAGGTCCGTGCGCTGAAGCTCCTGCGGCCACAGGGCGTCATCGGGACCGGGGTCGTGCGGGCCGTCCGCCCACTCTGCGCGGGGCTGCCCGTCCGCACCGCGCCAGCGCACTTCCTGCACCTGCTCCTGCCAGTCGAGCTGCGCTTGCTCTTTGCCGTCCACACGGTAGGCAAACACATCGGCGGCATGGTGCAGCACGATGTCGAAGATGACGTAAATCCCCTGCGCGTGGGCGTCGTCCACCAGTGCCTTCAGCTCTGCGTCGGCGTGGTCGGGATCGGAGGCCAGCCGGGGTTCGACTTCCAGAAAGTTCTGAATCCCGTAGCCGTGGTAGGCGTGCGGGTCCCACGCCGGGGTTTTCAGCACCGGCGACAGCCACAGAGCGCCGACACCCAGCTCTTTCAGGTAGGGCAGCTTCGCCCGGACCCCTTCAAACGTGCCGCCCTGAAAGCCGCTGTATTCGCCGTCCCAGGGTGCATGCCGGGGGGCGTGATGGGGGTTGTTGAAGCGGTCAAGCAGCAGGAAGTAGATGGACAGGTCGCGCCAGTCTTCGGGCGACGGAGTCAGTTTTTTGGTACGAGCAGCCTCAAGCGCCGCTGCCACGGCGGGGTCAAGAACGGAGGACAGGGGCATGGAACGGGTTCACAGTCTAGCGTTAAATTCAGGCATTTCATGATGACACGGCGGAGCGGCGAGTGTCAAGAGAATATGTAGGATAAGAAACGGTGCTGGACCACAGCAGGGGCGGGGGCTAAATCGTCTTTGTCTGCCCGCCGTCCATGTCGATGAGCGCCCCTTGAAGCAGACGCCCGGCGGGGCTGAGAATGAACGCCGCCAGCGCGGCGATGTCCTCCGGCTCCCCCACGCGGGTAATCCCCGCCGCCTGCACCAGCCGCCGCTCGGCTTCGGCGGCATCCACGCAGTCGGCCCGCGCCGCCAGTGTCTGGGCGAAGCGGTCCGTGCGGACGGGGCCGGGGTTGAGGGCGTTGACCTGAACGCCGTCGGCCACGCCCCGGTCGGCGAGGGCTTTGGTCAGGGACAACAGCGCGGCGTTGACTGAGCCGCCGATGGCGAACTCCGCGCCGGGGGTGCGCCCGCCGACGCCCACGATACTCAAAACACTGCCGCTCGAAGTTTTCAAATGCGGCCACGCAGCGCGGCTCAGGCGCACGGCGGCATAAAACTTCAAAGCAAACCCGTCGGCCCAGTCCTCTTCGGTCAGGGTCAGGAAGTCCCCGCGCTTGGTCGCCCCGGCGTTGTTGACCACGAGGTCAATGCCGCCGAACGTTTTCACCGTGAATGCGGCCAGTGCCCCCGGCGCATCTTCGCGGCGCAGGTCCAGGGATTGGAACGCCGCCTCGCCGCCTGCGCTCTCAATGGCCGCGACAGCCTCTGCCAGCGCGGCCTCGTCGCGGGCCGCTAGCACCACCCGCGCCCCGTCGGCGGCCAGACGCCCAGCGATGGCCCGCCCGATGCCCCGGCTGGCTCCCGTCACAATGGCTGTTTTTCCAGAAAAGTGTCCCATCAGTTTGTTCCTCCCGGTCTGGTTTACCCATTTGCAGGGTGGGTATAGTGAGTTGTCATCAGCGACCATCAAAAATTGCCCATAGAAAAATTGCCCATAGAATGAGGAAATCCCATGAACACCGAAGACATTAAAGAGCATATGGAAGTAGTTGGCTCCGACGGCCAGCACGTCGGCATCGTAGACCATCTGGACGGCGACCGCATTAAGCTGACTCATCATGATTCGCAGGCTGACGGCCACCATCATTTTCTGCCGCTGACCGCCATTGCCACCGTCACCGAGTTTGTGACGCTGACAATGACCAAAGACGAGGCCGAATCGCAGTGGATCACGGAGTAGACGTTTTCTGAGCAGATGTCCTTCCTGCAAAAGCGCCTCCCGCACACAGGGCCGGGGGCGCTTTTGGCTGTGTTTTGCGGGAGATGCACACGGCGGCGGTGAGCGGGTCCAGCAGCAGGGGGCTGTTTCTGAAGTGACGGGAACTTCCCGAACTTGCCCGGCCTTTTTCTTTTACTACTGCCCTTGTGGTAAAATAGAGGCATGACCGAAATGACGCTTGACAGACCCATGACACACGCACAAACGACGCACCATCTGACCCATCTCAAAGAACTGGAAGCCGAGTCCATCTTCGTCATCCGCGAAGTGGCCGCGCAGTTCGAGCGCCCCGCACTGCTGTTTTCCGGCGGCAAGGACTCGATTATCCTGTCCCATCTGGCCCGCAAAGCCTTCTGGCCTGCGCCCATCCCCTTCCCACTTCTGCATATCGACACCGGGCACAACTTCCCGGAAACGCTGGACTACCGGGACCGCTGGATGAATGAGATTGGCGCAAAGCTGATTGTACGTTCGGTGCAGGATTCGATTGACCAGGGCCGGGCTGTCGAAGAGACCGGCTACAACGCCAGCCGCAATCTGCTCCAGACCCCCACCCTGCTGGACGCCCTGGAAGAATTAAAGATTGATGCCGCTCTGGGCGGGGCGCGGCGTGACGAGGAAAAAGCGCGGGCCAAAGAGCGGTTCTTCTCGCACCGCGACGAGTTCGGCCAGTGGGACCCCAAAAACCAGCGGCCTGAGCTGTGGAACCTCTTCAATGGCCGCAAGCATCTCGGCGAGCATTTCCGCGTGTTCCCCATTTCCAACTGGACCGAGATGGATGTCTGGCAGTATATTTTGCAGGAGAACATCCCCCTGCCCGACCTGTACTTCACCCACGAGCGCCCCGTGATCGACCGCGACGGCAACCTGTTGGCCGACTCGCCGTATCTCAACAAGCGCCCGACCGAGGCCCCGGAGATGCGTCAAGTCCGCTTCCGCACCGTCGGCGACATGACCTGCACCGGAGCCGTCCTGTCCCCGGCGTCGTCGCTGGCCGAGATCATTCAGGAAGTCGCCGCCACCCGCACCACCGAGCGCGGCACCCGCGCCGACGACAAACGCTCCGAAGCCGCGATGGAAGACCGCAAAAAAGAAGGGTACTTCTGAAAGGACTGATCCTATGAATGAAGTGCTGACACGCGCCGAGATGGAGGCGCAGTTTGACGGGGAGTGGGTTCTGGTTGCTGACCCGGAACTCGACAAAGACCGGGAAGTCGTCAAGGGGCTTGTGGTTAGCCACGGACACGACCCGGAGGCCGTCTACCAGGAAGCTATCAACCAGCAGGTGCGGCACTGGGCTTCTCTGTATTTTGGGCCGGTTCCAGAAACAGCCTTTTTGCTGACCCTTCAAGGATGACTTTCGGATTATGAGTACAGCGTTCAATCCTACCAGTGGCCTAGTGATTTTCCGGGCAACACTGCACGGCCCAAACGGAAGCGGAACAGCCCGTTTTGGTCTGGATACCGGGGCGACGGTGACATCTATCAGCCCACGCGCCCTGCGGGCAGTGGGCATCAACCTGTGCGCGACAACATCGGGACTGTGCCGGTGATTACGGCGAACGGCGTCATTTCAGTTCCGCTGGTGGCGCTAGACAAAATGGAAGCATTGGGGCAGACACAGACGGGCGTGATGGTGCAAGCACACACTATGCCATCGGGGTTGCCGATTGACGGGCTTCTGGGTCTGGACTTCTTGCGGGTTTACCGGCTAGTGGTCGATTTTCGCACGGGACAAATTTCTCTCACATGAACCATAGCAACACCACCGACCGATTGGCGCAGCAGATCGCGTTTCTTTTAGAGATCGACAAGCTCAAAAGTGTGCTGCGGCGCACGTATCTCATCAACGAGCCGCGCCATGAAAACTCGGCGGAGCATTCATGGCATCTGGCGATGGCGGCACTGATTCTGGCCGAACACGCCAACACGCCTGTGGACCCCCTGCGCGTCCTGAAGATGCTGCTGGTGCATGACATCGTTGAGATTGATGCCGGGGATACTTATGTGTACGGTGTGCAAACGGAGAAAGCCGCCTCCGAAGAAGCGGCTGCGGACCGCATTTTTGGCCTGCTGCCTGATGACCAGCGGGACGAGGTGCGTGGCCTGTGGGAAGAGTTCGAGGCACGGGGAACGCCGGAAGCCAGATTTGCCGCCGGGCTGGACCGTATTATGCCGATCTTGCACAACTCCCACACCGAAGGCCACTCGTGGCGGGCGCACGGCATCACGCGGACGCAGGTCCTGGAGCGCAACGGCCACACCGCCGAAGGCTCCGAGGCGATCTGGGAGTATATTCTGACCATCATCGACGATGCAACGGCCAAAGGGTATTTGATTGATGACCGGGATGAAGGCAAATGATGACAGTCACCATTCGGAGACCTACCACCTTGTTCCTTCGTTCCTCAGTCACAGGGTCCTCCCTAAAGGG
>CAXUKS010000062.1:0-18127 GCA_964251675.1 uncultured Armatimonadales bacterium | reverse complement strand
ACAAAGCCGCTGCCGACAAAGCCGCTGCCGACAAAGCCGCTGCCGAGACCGTGAGCGTCCCGCCTGTTACAGTGCCGCCCGTGCCCCCTGCTACGCCCCCCGCCGAACCCCTGCTCGATGATACGGCCCTGAACGCCAAACTCACCGGCGCGGGCTTCGACACGGCGGACAAGATCAAAGCGGCCACCGATGAACAGCTTCTCGCCATTCCTGGCATCGGGCGCGTCAACCTCGCCAAAGTGCGCGACTTGACCAAGTAGAGGGCGAGGCACTGGCTATGAGCACAAACGGACCCAAATCACCACCGGCCAATGTCCTTGTCCTGGTCGAAAGGCGTCTGGGGCTGGACCTACAATCGGACCCGATGGATTCGTGGAAAGTCGATTGCGAATATGGGTTTGTCGCCGCGCAGCTCATGCAGCAATGGCCGTGTATCGGGGACCCCGACAAGCTGGAGTTCCCGGACCGAGGCTACTTCGAGCAGGCCGCCGGGCTGATCGTCGCCGCCCGGCTGTTCGGTCCCCTGACCAGTGGCGTCGGCGGCATCCTCGTCAAGCAGCAAAGCGCCGATGGGGACAGCGAGACCTACGCCCCGCCGCCCGCAGCATCCCCGGAGAAGTGGCTGGCAGAGGCACAGGAGGCCATCCGTCTGCTCTCCTGTGTGCAGCGGGCAGCCATCGCGTCTGCGGCTAATTTCAACCTGGTTTACATGGGCAACCGGCGCGGAGTGCGCGGAGTTGCACCCTGCTCCCCCGTGGGCGAGTACGGCTTGACCCGACTGCTGGACTATGACCGCTATCCCGTGCGCTGAAGAAGGTTGGAAAAATGAATGCTCGCATGATCGCCGCTGCACTTGCCTTTCTGGCAGGCTCCAGCGGCGTTTCTTTTACCCGTCGCACTTCTTTTGAGCGCGGCTACCAAAAACCGCCTCCCTCGCCTCACAAGAAAATGCGGCGCAATCTGCAAAAGCAGGGACCGCGTGAAGCGCGGGGGCGGAAGTAACCATGTCCATTGAGACCACGGCAGGCGGGCCGGACATTTACACAGGGACTCCTGCCGGCAGGAATGTGGCTCGGAACCAGGCGGCGATGCGGAAGCGGCAGGGGCCGGGGTTGCTGGTCTACAACGGCCAGAAGTTCAACTGCACGTCGAAGGCCGAGGAAGTGAATACGCAAGGCGGTCCGCTTCTGGCCTCGGGTTCTGGCAATGCCGCGTTTGCGGATACGCGCACCATCATGACGGACCCCGGCATCTTCATGGAGGGTGCGGCGGTGAAGTTTGCCGGAAAGCCCTATACCATCAGCAGCGTCCCGGCTCCGCAAATCCGGTTCGGAACCGCCGTGGCCCAGCGGCTGATATTGACCCGCGCCGCGCCGCCGGCCAGCGCAACCGCCGAGACGCCCGAAGAAGCGACCGCCAGTGGGCATCCCGAAGACGCCGGGAAGCGCGTCAATTACCGCCCCAAGTCGGCCACAGGATAAAGTAGTTTGGATACCGTCATTCTATCCATCACCTGCACAGACCCTGCCCTGCTCCCCGAGGGGGACTTGTCTGGCATTCTCGCGGCACTGTCTAATTTTCAGCCCGTGCTGGAAGCCGAAGCCGACGTGATGCAGGAGTGGCAACGCGGCAACTTTGCCAGCGAGGGGGCTGTCTTCGGGGAGCCGTGGGCGGCTCTGTCCCCGCGCACTGTGGCGGCAAAAGAACGGGAAGGCTTCGGCGCACGGCCCCTGATCCGCGAAGGGCACTTGCAGGCTGAGATGGGGCAGGCGTCCGCCTATTCCGCCAGCAGTGTCACCACCGGGGTAGATGTGGCCGCTGTGCCCTACGCGCCCTTCCAGCAGGCCCAGACCCAGCATAAGCCGGGCCGGGTGCTCATCGCCGTCACCACAGGCGAAGCACAGGAAATGGAAGCACGTCTTCAGGCTTATTTGGATGAGCACATGGGCGCGGCGGCACAGGCATTCCAGATCAATGTCGAAATGGTCTGAGTCTAATGGTCTGAAAGTGAAGATGATTTAGAGGTTTTTCTATGGCTCTCGCGTCTCAGTGGCCGATCCGGCAGTGGCTGATGTTCATGCTCGAAAAGATGCTGGTGGAAAAGCTCGCTCCGGCCATCAACCAGGGCTTCGCCGACGCGCTTCTCGTGGACCCCGCCCGGCAAACTCTGCCGGGCTTTGTTTTGCCCATCTTCGGCGAGGCGAACATCACGCGCGGCGAGCTGGACAATGTAGACGGCCCGACGATTGCCCTGAAGACCTTCGGACGTGTGCCAGTGGGAGACACGCCAACGATGACCTACTACCGCAGTCTGCGAACCCGCATCCTGTGGAAAGCGCCTAAAATCGGCCTGAACGCTCCCGAAGACATCGACCTCTTTCATTCGATCATGGAAGACACGCTCGACGATTTCCTTTCCGACGTGACCCGCTTCGTGCTGACGCCCAGAGACCCGGACACCAATGCCCCCTGCCTACCCGGAGGGGCCAGCTTCGCCCGCTGCGAGGTGGGCCAGATACAACCGATGCCGATGCCCGTCAAGCAGGGCGACGGCGTCACTTATGTTCACGGCGGCTACTGCGATCATTACGCTTTCTTTGAGATGGGGGCGGACCGACCCTACCGTATTCTCTGATCCTTTATTTTCTCTGACCCATATTTTCTCTGACCTACTTTTAGGAGAGTTTCCATGCCCACGACACGTTTTGCATTGCCGACAGCCAAGTTCGGATTCGACGGCTACGTTCTGCTTCAGCAGTACAACATTGACACGTCCACGGCCACGGCTGTATTCGCCTTCCCGACCGCAAGCTACAGCCTCAACAAGTCAAACAACGTCTATCGCCCCCAAACGGCAGACGCCAACTCCAATATGCACTTTGAGTCCAGGGGGCTTCGCGTCGGCAGTTTCGAGTTCGCCGCGCCGCTGGTGCTGGACCGGGGGGCAATTGACTTCATAAACGCCGCTAACGGCATCAGCACCCGCAAGTACCCGTTCCAAGCGACGATCCTGCCGTTTGCGGGCGGCGGCGTGCAGAATGTCGGCAACGTGTTCTTCCGGCAGGTGCGGATCGCCAGCCAGACCTCGGTAGACGGACGCTCCAGCATGGTGCTTATCCAGGGCACGGCGTATGTCTGTGACCCGGACAATGCACAGGGGCTGTCCTCTCTCGCTCCTCCGGCGACACTGGGAAACTCGGGGGCAGGCATCACCAACTTCGGGAACTGCTCGCTGCTAGACCAAGCGGCAACGCCCAACGATTACCGGATGACCTCGTTCATCCTGACGATGGACAACAACATGACGGTCTCGCCGACGCGGGTTCCCGGCTATGCGCTGTCTGAAGGGTGCATTCCAGGGCAGGCGATGGGCAGCTTCTCCGCCGCTCAGGACAAGAACGCGGCAAACGTGCTTCCGGCCAACGGGCGCAACATCTTCACGCTGAACTTGCCGACGGGGGACCTCACGAAACTTGCGACGGGGACGATCAACACCAGCTTCGATGATGAGAACCTAAACGTAGCACCGGACCAGCTCGTAAGAGCGGGGCGCAATGCAGCACTCTTCAACCCGACGAACGGCAGTAACCTTGTCACATGGACATACGCCTAAGCCTCCTGCGTAATTCCCTGAAAGCTCTATGAAAGCTCTATAAGTCCTTGAAAGGACAATCCGATGACCAAGTGCAGAAACTGTAATTACAACGATCCCGATGACCAGCCGCGCTGCCCCGCGTGCGGTTTCGCTCATGCCCCGGCAGAAGTCGATGCGGCCAGCGCCGCCGAAGCCAAAGCAGAGAAGGCCCGGCAAAATTTGGATGCTGCTGAGACTGCGTTAACGGCGGCCACGGCGGCGCGTGACCAGGCGAAGACTGCTTTAACCACTGCGGAGAAAGACGCGGCAGACGCGGCCCAGGCCGTCAAAGACGCGGAGCAGGCGCGGGCGGAGGCAGCAAAAACGGCGGACGCGGACAAGGAAGCTGCCGCGCAGAAAGTGACCCAAGCTCAGGCAGACCTGGAAGCCGCGCAAGAAGAGGCAGCCCAGGCCGGCCAGAGTAGCGCAAACGACACGGTTCAGACCGACGGGCAGCAGGCGGGGGAGACAGGGACAAACGGAGCGACCGGCCCCGCCACCGTGGAAGCGGCCCCGCCCCATGAAGACGGAGCGCCCGACGGCTCGCCACTGGCTGGCTAAACAATCACTGTAAAATAGACAATCACTGTAAAGCTGGCTGAACCCTAGATACACAGGGAGCAAAGGAAAGATATGAAGACGATTACTTTGGAAGTCGGTTACTTCGACGGCGAGCACATCCTGCTGTCCCCGGAACTGCTGGCAAAATACCCCGATGACAATAAGCGCATCCTAACGGTGCAGATCGACCGCTTGAAATCCGGCACGATCATGGACGCCGATGCCGCGCTGAACCGTCGCCCGGAGCTGGTGCGGCAGTCGCTGGACGGCAGCCCCTTCGCAGGTATTAATGAAGCGTTCCAGCTTGCTCGTTCCTGGGAAATCCTAAGCCGGATCGTTAAGTCTTGGGAGTATCGGGACAAGGCGGGGGCGCTGACCGAGAGCCTGACGGACTTTTCCGAGCCGTCGCTGCGGAATGAACCGATGCAGATCGTGCTGGAAATTGCCTCGCGGGCAGAGTTTCCGCGCCTGCCGACCCCCGAGGCGCTTGCACTGCAGGGGGAAGATGCAACCGCCTCTACGAAGACTACGTAGCAGGCGGCGGGCGTGTGCCGGAAGGAGCTTGCGACGTGTTCCTGCTCTGGTGGGAAGCGACGGAGACGGGTAACTTCCGGCTGATTTTGGATGCGGACATGAGCGAGCGGACGTACCTGGCGGCACTGATGCTACGGCGCTGCCCGGCGTTGAAACACAAACTTGCGGGTGGCTAGAAGCGCCTGTTGAGATTGTAGAGGCGTGACCACTCCATCTCTTTGGCGGTGGTGCGGCCTAGCGTGTACTGCGGGCGGTATTCAATTCGCAGTCGGGCGACCGCGCCAAGTGAGAGAGTTGGCTTAGGAAAATCCCGTCCGCACCCTCCGCATACGTCTTGCCCCGTCAGCAATGCAGTTTTGCAACGCAGGCAGTAGTATCCGCTGGCCCTTCCTTGCCCGTCTTCCTCTGATCTGAACTCGCCTTCAATATCGGGCAACATTGTAACCATCTCGTTCATGTTCTCATTTTACCACAATGGCAAACGAACCAAGCAATCAGGGCGGCATCTTCGGCACAACGGCCCAAATTAACGGCCAAAGTGCGCTTGAAGCCGTCCAAGCCGAAGAAATCCGGCGCCTGAAGCAACAAGAGGCTTTGCAGGGTGGCGCCCAGGGCGGCATTGGCACAGCCTACACCTCCACAAACGCCGCCATTGAGTTCGAGTACGCCGCCGTCCCCGCGTCAAGCCTCGTCACCAGCCACAACGCCGACCTGTCGCCAAACCTCGCCTATGACCAGTCCCTGCAAGGCCGGGACCGCACGCGGGCTGCGTCCGCCGAACAGATCGCAAGTATCGCCGCCAGCCTCAACCCCCAGCGGCTCGGGGCAAGCCCGCTTGTCTCCGAAGGCGCACCCATCATTGGCCCGGACCTCGCTGTGGAAAGTGGAAACGGTAGAAGCCTTGCCATCCTGCAAGCCTACAGCCAGAATCTCCCCACCGCCTCCGCTTATCAGCAGCACCTCGTTCAGAACGCCGCGCAGTTCGGTCTGGACCCGCAGGCCGTCGCCGCGATGGAAAGCCCCGTCCTTGTCCGTGTTCGCCGCACCGAGATGGACGCCCAGCAGCGGGCACAATTTGCCACGGAAGCCAACTATAACCCTGTTGGCGCACTCAGCGACGTGGAACGTGCCCAGCGGGATGCTTCTGCCCTCATGTCATCGGGCACGATCTCTCAGTTCCTTCCCAGTGACAGCGGCGGCATCAACCCAAAAACAAACCGTGCCTTCCTCAGCAGCTTCGCTTCCCTCCTGCCGGAGAGTGAGCGTGCCTCTTTTGTGCAGGCAGACGGAAGTGTGTCTGCCGGAGGACTGCGCCAGGCCCAGAACGCGCTGCTGGCTGCCGCGTACCCGGATACGTCGGGGCTGTCCCGGATGCTGGAAAGCACGGACGACAATGCCCGAAACATCGGGGCGGGGATGCTGTCGGCGGCGGGCGACATAGCTTCTCTGCGGCAGGGCGCGGCGTCGGGCGAGCTGCACCCGTTGGATATTTCCGGCAACGTCTCGGAGGCAGCAAACCTCCTGTCACGCCTGCGCGAAGAAGGCAGGTCACTGGAAAACCACCTTGCCACGGGCAGTCTCTTTGGCGAAGCCATGCCGCAGGTCACAGAAGATGTGGCCCGGTTCATGGACGCGAACAAGAGGAGCGGCAAGCGGATCGGACAGGTGCTGTCCGCCTATGCGGATTCGGTGCAGAACATGGGCAGCCCGGACCAGTCGGCCTTGTTTGATATGCCGCCGCCGTCGGCGTCGGAAGTGTTTGGTTCGGCGCGGGCTTCTGTGGAAAACACGCACGGGGTTCTTGCGAGTGCGGGGGGCGTGATCGTGCCGGAAGAAATTGCGGCGGCGCGGGCGGAAGAAGCCAATCAGCGAGCAGAGCGCCAGCGTGTATTGACGGAAGCGGCACGGGCACGGTCCCAGAACGCGCAGTCTCAGCGGTCGTCTTCTTCGCGGGGGTGGGATGCTGAAGCGGCCAACGCCCGCGCATCGGCCCGCCCGATGGCGACGTTCGCCACGCGCCAGCCGCCCAGTACGCTTACCGCCCCCGCAGACGCGGGCGCGGCCTTTGATGCCGCCGCCTATGATGCCAGCCGCCTTGTCACCGCAGGAGGCAGCCCGCTTGCGCTTTCGCCGGAGGCTCCATCTCCACAAGAAGCATTTACCCCGCCTATCTATACGCCGGTAGACCCCTTTGCTGACCTGCGGAATAATTTTGGGCCAGTTACAGGCACTCGGGACACCAACGGGTATGCCGAGCGGCGAGAAGAGGTGGAGGCGCAAAGAGCGACGCCGCCGCCCGCCAGCATTTCGCGCCCGCGCTATGCATCTGCCCAAGAAGCCAGGGACCTGGACCGGCTGCTGAAAACCGGGCTAGAAGACGAATACGCTCAGTCCGGGCGCGTGCCGGACATCGGCGGCGAAAAGTTCACGCAGGAGCTGACCGCGCAGCGCGTGGAGGCTGAGCTGATTGCGGCCCCCACGGCCCCGGAAGCACCGCTCCGGGGCGTTGCACGTCTCAAGGCAAACTTCGCTGAAGACCTGAAATCTCCCTATGGGGCGCTGAACTACGGCTTTGCTCTCGGACAGATCGGGCAGGGGGCGGCGTCCGCTTATGAAAAAACCAACAGCGGCAACTACGTCACCCCGGAGCAGCAAAACACAGCGAATGCCGCAATGCTTCCCGGCGCATTCGCGCTTGCGGGAACCGCCATCGGCTCCGTCATTGCGCCCGGCGCGGGGAGCTGGGTCGGTGGTCTTGTCGGCGGCGGGGTTGGCTCGGTGGCGCAAAGCGTCATCGGCGCAAATAACGAGCGCGAACAGTCCACGCGAGAATCTGCCGAACGATTGGCCGCCGCACTCGGTCAGGCACAAAGCGCGGTCGAAGGGTTCAAGGGGCAGATCGAAGCGACAGGCGTTCCCGTGCAGCAATTCGCCGCGTCTCTGGCCTCCGCCGGTTCTGTAGGCACCTATGGACCTAACACCGTCGCAGGCATCGGCGCACTGACCAATTCTTTCGGCAGCCGGGCTGATGAAGATTGGAAGACCATCTCCCGCTACACGTCGGACCCACTTTTGCACGGCATGGGAAACCGTTTCTCATCCGGCACGGCAGGCAGCGGCGACATTACCTCACTGGCCTACGACGCCGCCGAACAGGGCGACTTCAGCGGACTGAAAACGCTTCAGCAGGCCGCCAGTGATGCCCGCTTCAAAAACGACCCAAAAGTGCAGGAAGCGCAAGGGGCGATTGGAGACATTAAATCGAATTGGTGGATGGGTGCGGCCAACTGGGTGCAGGGCAAGCTCACTGGCAGCGACATCATCAGTGGCTATCAAGATGACATCAACGCCCGTAAAAAAACACTCGGCGAAGACCCAGACGCCGCCGCCGAAAACACGCTCGTCAATCAGTTTGCGGACATCAAAAGCCGCCGCCTGGTGGCAGAAAGCACTGTCAAATCGGCAGGTATCGGCATTAGCCTTGTGGAAGCACAAGGCGGCTCGGCAGCCGATGTAGTGGCCGCCAGCAGAGCCTTGTTCACTGCCGACGCTGCCGGACGCACGGCCACGCGGTCGGAAATCGGCCTGCTGCAGCAGGACCTGGCAAACCCCATCAACGCCGGACGCAAAGATGAACTGACGGCCCGGATTGCAGACGCACAGGCGCGGCTCTCTGGTTACGATCTGACCGATGCCCAGCGCACGCAGGCGAACAACGCCGTCGTCTTCAATGAAAGCGGCGCGGCGTATGGCCTGCGGGCGGCCACGCAGCAGCAGGCCATTCAGGCCGGGTTCTACGGCGGCAGAACGTTCGCTGAAATGACGGGCGCGGAGAATGGCATTCTGTCTGCTGAATCCTCCCGTGCCAATGAAATCCGGCGAGAAGCATACCGGCCCGGTGTCGGCCCCGCCGACCGCGACAAGATGCTGGCCGAAGCCACGGGCCTGGACACAGATACCCTCCGGCAGAAGCACGTCTTTGAGCAGAATATCTACGGCGAACGGCTGGCCGGGCTGGACAACGCCATCGCTGGTGCCGGGCAGCAGGTAGGGGAAACCCGAGCCTTTGGCACGCCCGGCCAGGTCTTCTCAGCCCAGAGCGGGGAACTCGATGCACTGCGGGCGAAGTTCGCGGAACTAACGGCAGAGATCACACGCGGCGGACTGACTGCCGACGAGCTGCGCGAGAAGGAAGGCCAGCTTATACAAGTGCGCGGGCAGGCTGTGTCTATCGCCGCCCAACAGCGTGATGAACGCATTGCCACAAACCGTGCGATGGCGCAGGATGACCAGACAATCGCCACGGTAGGCGTCCACAGGCAAGCAGAGCTGTACGGCTCTGGCTCTGTAAACGTGCAGGCCATTGACGCGGCCAATGCGAACGCGCTGGCCGCAGACAGAGACGCCATCAGCCAGTATGCGCCTGGCTCCCAGCAGCGCAAAAATGCAGAGGCTCAGTATGCCGCCGAACAGGCGCGGCAGGCTGAGCAGCACGATGCCCTGAACGTCTACACGCCGGGCGCGGCCATCCGTCTCGGCGACGTGCAGGGGCAGGGAAATGTACGCCGGGCACAGACGCAGTTCGAACTGGCCCAAATTGCGCCGTACCGAGGCGGGCCGGACAGCGATCCGCTCACAGCAGGAGCAGGGCTTCAGCGGGCACTCCGGGCTGACATCGCCCGCACTGGACGCGACCAGGCAGACGAGGACGGCTTCCGCGCCCAGCGCATCGGTCAGGGCAAGTGGGATGATCTGGCTCAGGTCGGTTATGAGCAGAACAAAGAGCGGCGCGAAGAAGCGCGGGATGCGGACAATCTTCGCCTTGCCCGCGTTCAGCATGATCGGGACTTTGCGATGCTTCGGGCGCTGCCGGAAACCATCATCGGCGGGGGCGGGACAGGTAATTCCGTCAGCAGTTTCTCGTTCGATGCTCTGAGCGCCGCCTATTCGCCGAATGTGATGCTGGGGTCCTGGGGCAGCCCGCGCCGTCCGTCTGGTGTGTCTATGCCCGGCTCTATGCCTGGCAATGCGGTAGAGGCATTCCAGTCCTATTCAGGTTCACAGCAGCACGCGGGGGCAGGGTCAGGCGGCGGCACGACACTCACGGCGGCCATTCAGAGCCTCGCTCATGGCATGGATAATCGGCAGGTCGCGGGATTGCTGCAGCAAGTCGTGACAGAGCTTCGGAACATCACCAACAACACCAATGCCCGCACGGGCGGCCAGGCCGGACCGCCGCGCTACGCAACCAGCACGGCGGTTCAGGCGCTGGGGCAGGGCTTCAATTCAAATAGGCCGTCATCCAAGTAATCCAGAGAGAACTCTATGTCCGCCATCGCCGAACTGCGCGTCTATAACACCCGCGACTTCTTTGGAAGCGTGGACTACGAGGGCGAACACGTCACCTGGGACCTGCTCGCCCTCAGCGGCCAGCCCGGCGCGGCCTTCTCCGGCCTCTGCCAGGACCCCACCGGCGCGTTTCTGATGCTGTACCCCCGGAACGTGCCCCAGGACGCGGGAACAGCCCAGTGGACACCGGCGGTCAACCCCACGGCCTATTCCCAAAGCACGGCTCCGGCGACGGCTGGAGGCAGGCTGTTTCTGCGCTGCGCTCCCACTGCCGCCGCGCCCGCCTTCGACACTACGCTGAAGTACGTCCGCCCCGATGACGAAGGCTTCTTCTGCGAAATGTACCGGGCCGAAACATCCAGCGGTACATTCTACCTGTACTTCAGCAGCGGACGGGCGACGGGGACACCCGGCCTGCGGCTGGCGCTTGACGGCGGCCCGGTGCGGCTTCAGCTCTCCACCGATGATGACGCTTCCTGGACGGATGTGGCGACGGCTTACTCTTTCGGCGACTCGGAGGGCTACCTGCGGAGTGCCAATCGCTACCTGACCGTCGATGTGCTGTCTCAGTGTGACCCGGACTGGCTCCCCTCTGCCGATTCGCCCTTCGGCCCGCCCGGCCAGATCGTCGTCACGCTCAACGGCGGCGCCGACGTGCTGACATACAGCGCGGACAGCCTGCCCTCGGGGGCTGTGCGGATCACCGGGACGCAGGGGCAATGGTCAGTGCTGCGCTACGCTCGCAAATTGTTCACGCCGACGGCGAACGTCGGGCTTCCCTCCCAGGTCCGCGCCGCGCCGTTCCAGAGCGACCCAGAGCCGTTTCTGTCCGGCTACCTGCCTTATGCGGAGATGTGGGAGGTGGATGTCTCGGTCATCAATGGAGGCAGCGGGGGCGGCGGGAACCAGATGTGCGTGCTGGCAGGAAGCCAGGCCGCCGCCGTTCTACTGATAGACACGCCGGATGAAGGGATTGTCACGTTAAACGCGGCGGGGCAGCCCAGCGCCACCGGCACAGCCTATGCCCTGCGGAGCTGCTACCTGTCTGCCGTGGAAGCGAGCTGGCCGTCCATTCAGACGCCGCCGAACCCGAACGCCGCTTTTGTGGCTTATGCCCCGATTTATGCCCAGTGCGAGACCCACTTCGACCAGGGCACGCGCACCGTTCGCCGCCGCGCCGTCGTCATTCTCCAGGCCCTCGACAACCGCTATGCGCCGGGGCAGGTCATCCCCGCTGCCCGTGCTGCCGTGCTGCTGATGGGGGATGACTCGGACCCCGCACTGACGCCGGTGATCACGGGATGGACGGGGCTGGCGGCTTTGGACGGCCAGGAATGGCAGTGGGTGGACTGGCAGAAGCACTTCGCGCTTATCATTGAAGACCGCGACCGCAAAGGCGACGAGGACCAGACCTGCTGCCTGCACATGGAGCCGTTCGACTTTCAGGCCCATTACCTGCCGGTCCGCAAGTGCTATCACAAAATCGGCGTCACCGATGAATGGATGACCGGCTGGCCGTATGTGGGCCGGTCCGGCCAGCTTTTGGAGGGCGGCACGTTCGGCGGCTACTACCTCGGTGGCGGGACCGCGCAAGAACCGCTCTGGCAGCCCGCGCCAGACGAGTCGGTGAACGGCTTCCTGCTCAAAGTCACGGAAGGCGCGGGCGAAGTCGACCCGGTATCGGGACAGATCCAGCCGATGGTGCGGGGTACGTCCCCGGACGGCCACATCGTTTACGCGCCGCTGCCTGCGGGCATCGCGTCCGCGTTTCTGACGCCGGGGCAGACGCTCTCGCAGCTCGGCCTCAGCAGCCTGCGGGACTACGCGCTCCGGGACTTTTTGCGGGGGCGACTCAGCAGCACGGCGACGCTCTCGCACATTCGGACGCCCATCGTTTTTGAGGGCTTGGACCCGTCCGGCAAAGCGATTGTCGGCGTGGCCGCGAACGAGGCGCTGGGGGGCGGGCCGAATGCGGACCCGAACGCCTTTGGCAGTGTGGGAACGAATGTGCCTTACGTCAACATCTCGCGCCGGTTCAGCAGCCCGGAGGTGATGGGCCGGGCCGTGGCCGTGGCGGCGGTGTCGATGGGCTATCCGTCTATCGGGGCCAGTGGCACGCTGGCAGGACTGGACCCGGTTCTGGATGTTCTTTCGGTCATCACCATCAGCGACCCGTACACGATGGGGACTAATGGCGCGGTGCCTTTTTGGACCAACAGCGTCTCGCACGTCGTAGACCAGCGCGACGCCCGGCATCACACCGGGGAAACATCATTCTCGGCACGGCTCATCGGCCAGGCGGGATAAGGAACCTATCATGCCATCCACAACAGTCACAGGTGACGTTACGATCACGCTGTCCGGCAAAACCATCATCGGGCGCGTCGATCCCATTGAAACTGCTTTGCAAGTTGTAGATAATACAGGCGCAGTCACATCTAATTATTTCCACACCTTCAAGCCTGTTTATGGGGGAAGCCCTGGCGTCAGGCTTGACCCTGTGAATGGCAACATTGTTCAGTACCCTGTCACGTCAGGGGGTACGACGACGACTCGAAATCTGCCCCTGGACATCTACAACTCGTTTGTGGCAGGGTATGGCCCGCCACCATTGACCCGGTATCCTACTGCTCTTGTAACAAACAATCAGGGATGGTTCTGGAATGCGCCAAAGGCAGGAGCAGTCTGGCCCAACGTCGGTCATGCAGGGGGGATGCAGCTTGATTGTCAGGACAGGGGCGGCTACACTCGGCAGGGCGACACCAGCAACAACGGCACGGCACAATACACAGGCGGCATTTCCCCAAATGACTGGGGAAGACAGGATTCGCTTCCGTTCACGGTCATCACGGGTGATAACAGAAACGCAAATCCAGGGGTTCCGAACTACTACCTCACTGCCACGGACCTTTACCCAGTTGGCGTTTTGACAGAAATCTATCAATTTGGAAACTTACTGCGTCGATATTCGACAGAGTACGACAGGGTTTATGTTGGAAATGGCGGCGGGGCTGGCGGGAGCGAGAGTTACATCATAGATGTCCAGAAGACGATGGACTGCACTGCTGTTATTCAGATTCCACAGACTGTTTCAGTCAGTTATCCGTTTGGTTATTCCAGGGGAAGAAATGCGATTTTCAACTGGGATGGACGCATCACCGCGACTTCCACCAAGATCACTGCCACTGGAGTATCTAGCCCTCTCGTGCAGGAGCCAATCGCGTCAGGCCAGGATACCACTTATCGCGTAGGCAAAAGACCGCTTTTCCGAAACACCAGCGACCCAAACACATCAGGCAGACCTTATGTTCCGCCTCCCATCACTGCTTCTGCAATCGGAGATGCGACATTTGCGCTTGATGCTAAAATAGGGGTTTTCGTGCAATGGCAGTCTGCAAATGGTGCGGCGATTGAAGTGCCGTCTGGAGCAACTGTTGATTTCGGCATCAATTTCGCAGACGGCAGCTATTATTCGTTTATTTCTGGCACAACGTATATCGGTAAAGATATTTTTTATTCAGATCAGGCTCTTCTGGACCCTGCTCCTGTGGATTACTGGTTTGGTCAAGATACTGCTTTAAGCAAGGCAGTAGGTACTTTAAGAGCAAGAGTAACTTTTCAAGATCAGACATATCCAGACGGAAAACACTGCCCTGCTTTCTCCTATGACTCTAATTCACCTCAATCTGGAATTACTTATGCGATCACGCTTCAGCCTGCCTATACGGTCCAAAATCCTCCCATTGTTATCGGGAACTGGACCTGCAATCAGCCGCCAACGACAATCTACAGCATCAGGATCACGGGCAGCCCGACGGCCACAGTGGCAGTGGGCAGCAGCGTGTTCGCTTTGGATGCCCACCGCCGTCCGATTGCGGCACGGGCCAGCGGGTCCGGGGCACTTGGGTTTTACTCCAATGACGGCGGCCACTCCTTCTTGGGGGGCACAGCCACCGGCCAGAAGGGCGTGATCGACGCGGACGCGAGCTGCGCGTCCATCAACCTGCTGCTGGACAGCCACACGAACCGCTACCGGGCCATCTACAGCAAAGGCTCCCCGGCGGGCCTCTACAGCGCCGCCGGGCCGGTCGTGGACGGCTTTGTCCCTGATGTCCCGATTGCGGCGGTGGCGGGTCTCAGCGGAGCCTACCCCATCGCCGCGTCGCATCCGCGCGACCGGCTGTTTTGCCTCATGGTGTACCTGGACGGAACAACCCTGAAGGCGGCGTGGAGCGGAGACGGGGGCGGGACATGGGCCGTGCAGTCCACGATTGCGACGGGTCTCAGCTTCACGGCTTCGGGCCGAGCGGGTCTGGCACTTCTCGGGGAAACGGCCTGCGTGGTGTATGCCTCGGGTAATACGCTTCTGGCAAAAACTTCGCCGGACCGGGGCGCGACGTGGGGGGCGGTAGTGAACGCGGCGACAGCCGGACCGTACAGCGGTCTGTCTCTGCTGGGCTGGCAGGGGCGTTTGTCTCTGCTGGCCTTTACCGGATCACCCGCCGCGCCGAAGCTGCTGACCAGTGATGATCTGGGGGCGACGTGGACCAATCGCAGCGCGGGGCTTCCCGCCGTGGCCGCGCCGTCGGCGCTGGGGGTCATTCCGCACTCGGGGCAGCTTCGGCTAGGAACGACACATAAAAGCGAAGATGGGGCGGCTTGGACTGTCGATTGATTTGATCGCCGAACTTTTCGTGCGAAAAGTTTGCGTCTCAATTCTTCCCTTATGGCGGAGCATCCCGTATTTCAGCGAGCAGGGATGGGCTGAATTATTTCCGATAATTCGGCCATGCCGACCCGTACCACCCACGATCTGCCCGTCAACACCCTTCTTTATGGAGACAACCTGCGCCTGCTGCGGGAACACATCCCTGACGCCTCGGTGGACCTCCATTATCTGGACCCGCCATTTAATTCCAAGCGAAACTACTTTTTGCTATTCAAGGACCGCACGGGTAAAGCAAGTGCCGCTCAGGAAGAAGCGTTTACAGATACCTGGAACTGGGATGAGCAGAGCCTGCTTTGGTACAACGAGCTGCTGCACGGCCAAGAGAACGAAGCGTTGTCGGTGACTGTGGAAGCCTTACGGCGCGTATTGCGCGAGACGCCGATGATGGCCTACCTCACTGCGATGGCCGTTCGATTGGTGGAGCTGCATCGGACTTTGAAGCCCACAGGAAGTCTCTACCTGCATTGCGATCCGACGGCTAGCCACTACCTCAAAATTGTGATGGACGTTGTCTTTGGCCCGACAAACTTCCGCAGCGAGATCACCTGGAAGCGGCAGTCGGCACACAATGACGCAAAACAGGGACGCCGTGCCTATGGCAACATCACCGATACGATTCTCTACTACACCAAAAGCGTCTCGTTTACGTTCAACACGGTCCACACTGCTTATGATGCTGACTATGTGGCGTCTTTCTATAAGTATGTCGATGATTATGGCCGCCGATATCGTCTGTCTGACATGACCGGTCCAGGAGGAGCTGCCAAAGAAAATCCATATTACGACGTAATGGGTGTATCCAGATTCTGGCGATACAGTCGTGAGAAGATGCAGGCGTTGATTGAGGCAGGACGGGTAATACAGACAAAGCCTGGCTCCGTTCCACAATACAAAAGATTTTTGGACGAGATGCAAGGTGTTGCACTTCAAAACCTGTGGGATGACGTTCGACCGGCGTCTGGGGGTGAGGCCCTCGGTTATCCAACGCAGAAGCCGAGGGCGTTGTTAGAGCGGATTGTAGCTGTCAGTAGCAACCCCGGCGACGTCGTCTGTGACAGTTTCTGTGGTTGCGGAACAGCGGTGGATGCCGCCCAGACACTCGGGCGGCAGTGGATCGGCATGGACGTAACTGCCGTGGCCGTAGACATCATCCGCGACCGCATGGAGCAGCGCCATCCCGAACTCGCCGGCAAAATCGCCGTGATCGGTTTCCCGCAGGACTTGGAAAGCGCTCAACGAATGTTCAGCACGGACCCTTTCGGCTTCCAGGAATGGGCGTGTCTGAAGATCGGCGCACACCCGCGCCGGAACAAAAGTGGCGGCACAAAAGGAGCAGATGCTGGTATTGATGGCTGGATGAGCTTCGAGGACCGGCGCGGAACCTCCCACCGTGCCGTCGTGCAGGTCAAAGGTGGCAAGGTCTCGGTAGGACAGGTGCGTGACTTCTGCCACGTCGTCGCACGGGAGGGAGCCGCGCTGGGCTTCTTCGTCTGCATGGGCGACGAGACGAGGCAGGTCACAAAGCCGATGCGAGACGAGGCGCTGGGTATGGGGTTTTGGGAAAGCGCCGATGGGCACGAGTATCCGGTGGTGCAGATACTGACGGTGGCCGACATCTTCGGGGTGGGGGCCGCGCCGCGCTACCCGCGCCAGGACAAACGCTCGGCACTCGGGTATAAAGCAGCAAAAGACAAAGTGCCGAAGCAGGCCAAAGACACAGGGCAGCTCAGCGCGGGGGAAATGTTCGACGATTAGGGAATACGTCAGTGGAGGTTTCAAACCTCGACGTGCCGCCAGGTATAGCCGAGGGCAATCTCCTTCACGGTGGACAGTGCCAGGCCGAACTGCAGGGCGATCTCCATCCGCTTTTCGGTCTCCGTTCGCCCGTCTTCCACCCGCAGCGCCGTCTTGATTTGCCGCACTTGGTCTTCAGTCAGCTTGGCACGGGTGATCTTTTGTGTTTGCGGCGCTGAACCCTCTTTTGAATTAATCTCTTTTGATTTATTCGCCTTGGCTCCACTCGCTTCGGCTGGCTCTGGTTTACTGCTCTTCGCGTTGCCTTTTGTGCTGCTGATTCTGGTGTAAGTGCGCGGTCCGCCGGCAGGCCCGCCGCCAAGCTGATCCGCAGGGGAGAAGCGCCGCTGGCTGGCAAGGTCTGCCTCCGCCAGCGCGACATACTTCAGGGTCATCTTCAAGTCGGTGTGCCCCATGATCTCCTTCAGGGCATAGACCTGGCCGCCCCCGCGCAGGAAGGACACAGCGAACGTGTGGCGCAGCGTGTGGGCACTGCACCGGACGCCGGACACGGGGACATTGGTATCCTGAGTGCGGCCCGCGATCCGCTCGATCATGTCCCGCAGGCCGAACCGGCTCAGATGCTCGCCCCGCGCCGTCGAGCGCTCCGAAGGAAAGAGCGGCGCGTCGTCTTCGATGGGCTTGTCCCGCAGGTAGGTCCATAACGCCTTTGTGGCCCGCTGACCGAAATAGATCGTGCGCTTCTTGCCGCCTTTGCCGAGGACCGTGATGCGCTTCTCAGTCATATCCATGTCCCGGTGCTTCAGTCCGCACAGTTCACTGGCCCTGATGCCGGTGTCCAGCAGCAGAATAAGGATAGCCTCGTCCCGCCGTGGGTTCTTGGCCTGGCGGGCGGCGGCCAGCAGGGACTCGATCTGAGCCTCCGTGAACGGCTGAATCTGGTCGGCGCGGCAGACGGGGCCGCTGATCAGCGTCATCGGCGAGACGGACAGGCCCCCTTGCGCTAGGACCCACTGGAAGAATGTGCGGAGATGGCCGTGGTAGGTGTCTACGGTGCGAGGGCGGACCGGGCGGTTCATTTGTGGGTTGCCCCAGCGCCCGCCGTCCTGAAGGTGGCCGCCGATGAGGTAGGCGAAGAAGGCCCGCAGCTCGGGAGTGCCGCAGCGTTCCGCGCCGCTCTTTTCCAGATGCCAGCGCAGCTTATCCAGAATCATGCGGCGGATGGCGCAGGTCGCGGGAGAGTGCTGCCGGATTTCGCAGTCCACCAGCCAGCCGGTCGCGTAATAAGAAACCTGAGAAAGTGTGAGAGATTGCACCGGCGCGGGGGCGGCGGATGGCACAGATTTGTGGAGTGTTTTCCGGGAACGAAGGGGGCAGTTCGTCAATTTTGGGGCCTCTGTGCGAGTGCAGAGGGCCGCCGGGGGGCTGTCCGAAAGAGCGGTTTCAGAAACGAAGTGGGCACGTTTACTCTGAAAATCGCCAAATTTTCAGAGTAACGGACGCCTCAGAAGTGGACGGTACAAGATTCGAACTTGTGACCCCTTCGATGTCAACGAGGACAGGCC
>CAXUKS010000061.1:0-18183 GCA_964251675.1 uncultured Armatimonadales bacterium | reverse complement strand
CTGAGGCAGAGAGTTCGCTTGGAAGGCGAAGCGGCGTGCAAGCGCTGGCGTTCGAGTCGTCCGCCCTCCACAGTTTTCTGCCTGATTTTCTGCTTTATCACGGAAGGTAACCGTGTACGGGTTACACGGCTCGCCCGCTAAGCGATGCGCCCTGCAAGGGGTGATGTTCGAATCATCTGCCTTCCGCTTTCTCCCGTTACTCTGCTTTTGCCCGTCACTCACGGCGCAGCAGCAGCACGGCCACGTCATCGCGGAAGATACCGTTCGTGTAGGCACTGACATGGGAAACCAGTGCCTCCGCCTCCGACTGTGCTCCCAGACCTCCGGGCAGCGTCCCGAAGAGGCGCATCAGACCCTCGGTGCCCAGCATCTCGCGCCTGGATGGGCCGGCCTCACTGATCCCGTCTGTGTACAGTAACAAATGGTCACCTGAGAAAAGAGCGACACTCGTCTCGCTGTACGTCGCGTTCTCGGCCACGCCCAGCGGCGACCCCGTTGACTCCAGCCCCTCCAAAGCTCCGCCTGCTCGCCGAACTAACCCTGGCTCGTGCCCGCAGGAGCAGTAGGTGATCTGGCCCGTGACCGCGTCGTAAACCCCCACCCAGGCGGTGACGAAGCCGACGAGCAGGTCGTGGGCGGTGACGATGGCATTGACGGCGGCGGCGGCCTGCGCGGGAGAGCGGTACAGGTACAAAACGGTGCGGAGGCTGTTGCGGATCAGCGCGAGCTGCTGGGCGGCGGCAAGGCCCTTTCCAGAAACGTCGCCAATCACAATGGCGTACAGCTGCTTGTCCAGCGAGAAAATGTCATAAAAGTCCCCCCCGATCTGTGCCTCGTCCAGCGCAGGCTTGGTGAACCTCCCGATAGACAGGCCACGGACATACTCCGGCAGCGCAGGCTGGAGCGCGTGCTGAAGCTGCTCCGCAATGGCGTGTTCTCTCGCCTGAACACGCGCCGCTTCCAGCGCGGTACGGGTCAGGGTCGCCACCTGCTCCGCCAGAGCCGTATCCTCGGTGGTCCAGGCGCGGGGCGCATCCGCCTGCGAGACAAAGAGGGCCGCCACCAGAGACTCACCATCGAAGAATGGGACCGCCAGCACCGCACGCTGGTCGGACGCTTCGAAGGCGGACGCAAGGGCGGGCGAGAAGGCCGCACGCACGTCGTCCACGACCGCCGTCCGCGCCATTGGGAACAGCTCACCCAGAAGCGAGCCGAAATCCAATGGGCTGTACCCGCCCGCCAGGGACGGCAAATCCTCCCGATGCCAGTCCTGGGACACTTGGGCACGGTTACGCGCCAGGTCGTAGGTGACGTAGAAGCTGCGGTCTGCGGAGAGCGCCTCGCCCAGAAGCGTCGCCGCCCGCTGCTGAATCAGTTCGGGGTCGAGCGTGCTGCGGAGGGCCACGCCGATCCTGCCCAGCAGTGCCTCCCGCTCCGCACGGACGCGCTGCTCCTCGGCGACGCGCACCAGAACACGGTTCTGGCGCGTCACCTCGACGGTCAGCCAGGTTCGCTCCACCACGGTTTGGAGGAGCGTAATCTCCTCGGGCGTCCAGTGCCTCGGCGCGGCGCTGTGGACCGCGAGGGCGGAGACAAGGCGGGCCGAGTGCAGCACGGGCACGGCGACGTAGGCACCGACGCCAATAGCCTCATATGCGGCCAGGCTCTCGGGGGGGGCTTTCACCCTGTCGGCACGCACGTCGTCTACCACGGCGGTCCGCCCCGCCTTGTACTCGGCCACGACGAACGGGCCGAACGCCGAGATGGGAAACACGCCCGCGATGCTTGCCACCGAGTCGTCAGCGCAGTAGTGCGGGGGGACCGAACAGGTATCGGCCTCAATGTCGATGTCGGCGAACAGGCAGCGGGAGACGCCGAGGAACTCGCCGACCGAGCGCACGGCGTCGGCAATCACCTCCTCAGGGTCGGTGATGCCCCGTGTACGCTCCGCCAAGTTCCCCAGAAACCGCTCTCGGGCGGCACGCAGGCACGCCTGCGCCTCGGCGGCCTTCCGCTCCGAGATGTCTCGGACACTGGCAAACAGCAGGGGCTGACCGCCGATGTCCAGGCTGCTCACGCTGGCCTCGATGGGGAACGCAGTGCCGTCTCTGCGGAGGTGCAGGGACTCGAACGGGGAAAGGATTTTGCCTTTGGCCTCCTGGAAGAGAGTCTGGTACGCTGCGTCTTCGTGGAACGGGTCGATGTCCACGGCTCGCATGCGCCCAATTTCTTCCGCGCTGTAGCCCAGAGAGCGGCAGGCGGCGGGATTGACGTACAGGAAGCGGCCCTGCTCGTCAAGCAGAAACAGGGCATCGTTGGCACTCTCGCTGAGGTATTGGAACTGCCGCAGCTCGTCCTCGACCCGTGTGCGCTGCGTGTCCGCCTCCTGCTGGGCCGTCACGTCGGTCTGGACGCCGACGAAGTGGGTCAGCACCCCGCGTGCGTCGCGCACGGGGCTGACCGTAAGCTCGTTCCAGAAAGCCGTGCCGTCCTTGCGGTTGTTGAGGAGCAGCACCTGACACGGGCGCTCGTCTCGGACCGCCTCGCGCAGCTCCCAAACAGCGGCGGGGTCAGTGTCAGTGCCCTGAAGGAAGCGGCAATTGCGGCCCAGCACTTCTGCTTCCGTGTAGCCCGTCATCTGCAGGAACGCCTCGTTCGCATAGACGATGGGACAATCGGGCTGGCGAGGGTCACCGATAACGATGCCGTTGGGGGCGGCGGCGATGGCGCGGTCGCGGGCACGCCGTTTGTCCAGGATGCGCTGCTTCTCGCGCTGGGCCTGGCGGAAGAGCAGAGCGGCACGCAGGGAGCGGGCAACCAGATCGGGGTGGAGCTTCTCTCTGAGCAGGTAGTCCACGACACCCGCTTCCATCAATTCCACAATGGTCTGCACATCGCGCTGGCCGGTCAGCACGACGACGGGGGTGATGAGGCCCTGTGCGCGGACCCTCATCAGGAGGTCCAAAGAGGTGCCATCGGGCAGGTCATGGTTGAGGAAGACGCAGGAGAACTCCTCGCGCCGGAGGGCTTCATGCGCTCCTGCAATGGTATCCAGTTCCAGCACGTCGGCCTCGACGCCGTCGATCTCGGCGGCCTCGCGCTGAAGCGCAAGGATGACGGCCTGGCGGTCCTCGGCGTTGTCGTCCACAATCAGGATTCGATGGCGTTCGGGCAAGGCGAATTCAGCTTTCTAGTATATGGAAATAGGTCAGCAGCACAGTCCGACCATAGGGAGGACTCCATAGCGAGAACTGCATCTCAACACTCAAGGCCGCCTGGCAGCACATTATACTCTCTGTCGTTACCGCAACGCCAGCGCTGGCCGAGTTCGCGCCCGTCACAGCCAGTCGGGAAGCGGCCTCTCCCGGTCCTGCTCCAAAACGACCGTCGTCCCGCTCCGGCCCGTCAGCAGGTAAAGGCGGTTCGCCGTCTCAATCATCATTTTCAGCCCATGCCCAAGCGTGGCTTTAGTGCTGAAGCCACGAGCCAGAGTCGCCTTCGGAAGGTTCTCCACGGCGATGCCCGACCCATGATCCTCCACCCGCACCTGCACCATGCCGTCCGCGCCGCGCCACACCTGGCCTGTGCCGCCGCCCCCATGGACGACGGCGTTCATGGCCGCCTCCGAGACTGAGGTTGCCAGGTCGTGCTTCAGCTCCTCGGCCATACCCTCCGCCGCCTCCAGCGCCAGATGCCGCAGCTCCCGCAGGCCCGCCGTGCGTGACAGGGCGATAGGTTCCCCGACAGGCGTGAGTGGCATGGGCAGGTCGGCGCCCGTGTCGCACAGGAGCAGATGGCCCTCGGTCACGCTGGCAAGAACGTCTCTGAGGAGCCTGCGCTCCCGCTGGCTCGCCTGCGCCGCATCTACCGCCGCCCGCGTCTGAGCCGCCACCGCCTCCACGAGGGCCACTTCTTCTGCCGTCCAGTCGCGTGGCCCGTCCGCCATCGACACCGCTAGGACTGCGACCAGGCTTGCCTCGCTGAACAGGGGCACGCGGACGAAGGCACGCAGGTTCAGGCGTTCTAGGCCCGCCCTCTCCTCGGCAGTGTAGCCAATGGCACGCACATCGGGGACGACCTGGGCCAGCGGCAGCCGGTAAAGCTCCTCGGGGATCGTGTCGAAGTCGGACATGAAGTAACGACCCTGCAGAGTGGGTAGGTCGGAGCGGTGAAAGTCGTGGGTGATGACCGAAGAGTTTTCGGCCACGTCGTAATAGACGAAGTAGGACCGATCCGCGCCAAGCGCCTCCCCGAGCAGCGTAACCGCTATCTCCTGGATGGCGTCGGGGTTAGAGAAAGTGCGGAACGCGGCACCGATCCGGTTGAGGAGCGCTTCCCGCTCTGCGCGTGCCCGCTGCTCGGCCAGCCGCCGCTCACGCTCGTCTTCCGCCCGCTTCCGCTCGCTGACGTTCTGGAAGAACACGGAGATGCCGTCCTCGGACGGGAAGGCACGCACATCAAGCCACGAGTCAAGGAATGGGTAGAATTCCTCGACTGACTCGGGGACACCGCTTTCCATTACCCGGTGGTACTGGTGATAGAACACCCCCCCGACCGAGTCGGGGAATACCTCCCAGGCGCTCCTGCCAACCAGGTCCACGCGGGACATATTCCAGATCGCCTCCGCCTGGCGGTTCACAAATATAAACCTGTAATCTCGGTCGAGCGTGAAGAACGCATCTGTGATCGAGTCCAGGACCCGCTCTGTGCGCTCGTGCGTTTCACGCCGCTCCTCGGCCTCGCGCACCAGGGCGTGCTGCTGGCGCAGCACTTCGACGGTCAGCCACGTCCGCTCCACCACGGAACGCAGCAGTTCTATCTCCACAGGCTCCCAGTGTCTGGGCGTGGCATTGTGGACCGACATACAGGAGACGACGCGGCCCGTGTGGACGACGGGCACAGTGACGTGGGCGCGGATGCCGATGGCGTCGTAGGCGGCAACGCTCTCGGGCGGGGCCTTGATCGGGTCGTCATGGGTGTCGTCCACGGCGACGGCGCGGCGGGCGGCGTATTCAGCCACTACGTAAGGGCCGAACGACGCAATGGAAACCACGCCTTCGATGCTTGGGGAGGATGGGGCGGCGCGATAATCAGGGCGGATAGTGCAGGTGTCGGCCTCGATGTCGATATCGGCGAAGATGCAGCGGGACACATTCAGGAACTCGCCCACGGAATGCACGGCGTCGGCGATCACTTCCTCGGGGTCGGTAAGGGCACGCGCCCGCTCGGCGAGTTCCCCCAAAAACCGCTCGCGCTGCCTGCGTTTAGCCTGCTCCGTCACATCCCGAAAGAATACCGAAAGACCGTCAGGAGAGGGGAAGGCACGCACTTCAAGCCAGGCGCCCAGCGGCGGGTAGAACTCCTCGAAAGAGACGGGCGTCTGTTCGGCCATGGCACGGCGGTACTCGCGCTCGAACGTGGAGCCGACCGCCTCGGGAAACTCGTCCCAGATGTTTTTGCCCATCAACGCATGGCCCTGACGGAATATAAGCCGCTCGGCCTCTGCGTTCAGGTAGGTAAACCGCCATTCGCGGTCGACCACATGAAAACCGTCCGTAATGCTCTCCAGAATGGCCGTCCTCTGCGCCTGGACCGCCCGCAGGCTCTCGTCGTCGGCCCTGCGCCTCTCTTTGCCCAGCCCCTGCGCCCTGACCCTCTCCTGGTAGTGGCGGAAGAAGTCAGCCAAAGCGGGTTCCTCCGCCAGCAGCGGCCCCAGGTTCTCGACGGCCCGCTGGTCGGCCTCATAGGAGATGTCGGGGTGGCACTCGATCCAGGTGTGGCAAGTCTTGATGTAGGCCAGATAAGCGGTCAAATGAGGGTACAGGTCCGGCCCCAGCAGGCGGCGCAGCTCTGCCTGGCACGCGGGGGCATCGGCCCGCTCCAGAAAGACCCCCGTCGCGCAGTACAGCAGCACTGTCTCAAGCGGCGAGTCGGGCGCGGGGGAAGCGGCCTCCTCGGGCGCGGGGATGGGCAGAGCGCCCAGGGGAAGGGCGGCCTCCGAATCTAAGTGCGGCGCTTCCAGCAAGGCCAGCACCTGCGGAGCCGTCATCCCGAGCGGGCGCAGGGCGGAGGAGTGGACGATCATGCAGTAAGGCGCGGTGCAGAAGCGGGACAGAAGAGCGTTGAGCTTTTCTTTAAACAGCGCCGACAAGGGGTTCTCCACGTAGGCCGCGAGGGTCTGCTGCCAGAGGTTCTCAAGCACCTGCGGAGAGGCAAGGGCAGGTTCAAAGAAGGGCGGGAGGAAGCTAAAGGTCTGCTCAATCTCGGCGCGGATTTGTTCGCTGGTGCGTATTGTTCGGGCGACCGAGAGCATGGCGGGCCTTTCCGGAAACGACCTTGTCATTATAGCACACAACGTCGCCAAATGCCGGGGGTGTGAAAACCCCCGGCAGGGAAGCACCCTTCGGGTGAAGAAGAAATCTGTGTAGGGGCGCTGCTTGCTGCGCCCTCTTTGCTGCGTCTCTGTGTCCGAAGGACATTTCCTTGCCGGGGGTTTCTACACCCCCGGCACTCTGAACTACACTCTGACCACGACTGTGGGATTCATGCAACAACGCCGATGCGGTCTGTCAGGGAATCACAGCCAGACAGAGAGTAGCCTCCGCGCTGAAGCCGCCAGAAAGAGCAGCGCACGGCGTGTTGACCGTTTTGATGAGATGCCACCGGACAGGCCCTTCAGGAAGAGGCAGATTTCGCACGTCAGGGTGTTTCTTGCACGGGACGTTCCATATTTGGAGCCATAATACCAGAGTTATTGTACCATAACTGTTTTAATGGTACAAAATTATTTTTTGATTTACGGCCCAAAACCGCTTGACAAAGGTTCCACAGCATGATATATTAGCTGTGTTACAATTAAGGCTTGTAGCCCAATCAATACAGCGTCCAATTACAGCGTCCAATCCTGGCTGTCAAAGCTAACCCGGCGACATCACTGATAGAGGGGTCTGTACTAGGCGTCGCGCAGTCAACCCCAGGGCTTCACGCTCATTGAACGGGTTGTGGTCATCGCTATGATCGCCCTTTATCAAGGCTCGCCAGACTTCATGTTCCTCTTACCTCACGCAGCTCGGCCTGGCGTTTGTCCAGTATGTTCAAGACCAACAGGAAGCACTTTCCGTTCGTTTTTGCTCTGACATCCGGCAGTCATTACGTCGGCGGCTGGGCCAGCCGCATTTATCCTAATTCAAATCGCCCGCCGTTTTCGCCTGCCCGGCATCAAGCACTCGTGTGAATACCATTTTAGGACTTTTGATATAATTGCTATACAAATAAGGAGGATTCCAGACAGTAAGAGGCAATCTGCCACCAGGGCGCTTGAACTTGCGAGTTCAAGAGTCCACACCCGAAAGAAAATCATGAAAACGACCAATGCAGGTTCAATGAAAGATTCGGCGATGAAAAGGATAATCATGAAAAAGAACAAGTTATCGATTGCAGGCATCGCGGCCCAGACCGTGCTGATGGCTCTGCTTGTGGCGCTGTGCTGCGCTCTGCCGCAGCGAGCCTCGGCCATCGGAGCAGGCGACGCCGACACGATGTTCAACGGCTATAACAACGCCTTTTTGGTGAATGGCAGTTACTACAAGTCCTCCATCAACAACGGCACCTTTGACGGTGGCTGGACCGGCGCTCTGGATATCATGCTGGCAGAGGACGCCTATGAGCGCACCGGCAGCAGCGCACACAAGGCTCTGGTCAACACCCTCTGCACGACCTTCCTTCAGAAGTTCCCGCCTGGATACACCTGGGACGGCTACAATGACGACATTGGGTGGATCGGGGCCATGCTTGCCCGAGGTTACCTGATCACCGGCAATGCCAACCTGCTGACCCAGGCTCGCACAGCCTGCTTTGACATGGCATGGGCACGCGGCTGGGACACTCAGTACAACGGCGGCGGAATCTGGGAGCAGCAGCCCAACATGACCCCGGCGGGTGAAACGATCAGTAAAGAAGCCCTGTCCAATGACAGCCTGGGCAAGACGGCCTGCCTGATTTACATGGGCAACCACGACCAATGGTATCTGGACCGGGCTACGCAAATCTACGACTGGGTCTGGCACAACCTCTACAACAACAGCACCGGACAGGTTTACACCGGGATTGACCGCAACAACGTGGTCGACCGGAGCACGGCTGTCTACAACCAGGGCACGTTTGCCGATTACGCCAATTACCTGTACCAGATCACTGGCAACGTCAACTACTACAACGATGCCAAGCGGGCGCTCGACTATGTCAAAAACACCATGTACAACAGCGGCGTCATCACCGGCGGCGGCACCAACACCTGGTCGGACGACTACGCTCGCGGACTGGGACACTTCTGCCGGGACAACCGCCAGTGGGGCACGTACTACAACTGGATGGTGCTCAACGCCAACGCGATCATGAGCCACCGCCGCACGGACTACAACCTCTGCCTGGGCAACTTCAACCAGCAAACCTCGACCGATAACAACATCATCACGAACAGGTATAACGACGCGGTGGCATGGCTGCAGTACACGCCCGCCACGCTGCCAAACAACATCTGGGGCCGGCACGCCATCGTCGGCTTGAACAACATGGCGGTTGACACCCTCGGTTTGGTCGGGAACAACAAAATTGTGGGACTCTGGGGGCTGAGCTACAATCAAAGCCAAACCTGGAACTTCACCCAGAACGCGGACACCTCCTGGAACATCGTCAGCCAGTCTAGCTGGCTGGCTCTGGATGTCCCCGGCGGCTCCACGACCAACGGCACGAAGATTGTCCAGTGGCCTCAGACCCGCGACAGCAATCAGCGGTGGTGGGTGGACGTGCAGCCGGACGGCTCCTACAAGATATGGAACCAGGCCAGCGGTCTGGCTCTGGACAGCTCCAGCACCACCACCAACGGACAGGCGCTGATTGAATGGGGCTGGAGCAACCAGCCTCAGCAGCGATGGCGTCTGCAATAGGACCATACCAATGAGGCCGCCACCCGGCAGCGGGGGCGGCCTCTCTGAATGAGGAGACGGATATGACTTTAGCCAGAAAAACGGTCACCGCTGCCATTGCGGCGGCGATCCTGGGCTGCCTGCTGATGCTGGCGGGGCCTGCGGCGCGTGCACAGAGCGCCGGTCTGAGATTGATGCCGATTGGAGACTCCATCACCGCTGGCTACCGAAGCTCCACCGGCAATGGCTATCGGGGGCCGTTGTGGCCTCAGTTGATTAACGATGGCGACGCCCTGGACTTCGTCGGCTCGCAGCGCAGCGGCGTGATGTTCGACCCGGACAACGAAGGATACTTCGGCAACCGGATTGATCAGATCGCGGGCTTGATCAACGGGGAATTAGCCCTCTACCAGCCGAACGTCGTTTTGCTGCATATCGGCACCAACGATCTCGGGCAGAACTACCAGGTTTCTACCGCGCCCGCTCGGCTGGCGTCCCTGATCGACCAGATCCTCGCCGCCGACCCCGGCGTCACTATTCTGGTGGCGCAGCTGATTCCGAATTCGACGGCCTCGGTCCAAGCCAGCATCAATACCTACAACAGCCAGATTCCCGGCATCGTGCAGGCGCGGGTGAACGCAGGCAAGCACGTCTACACGGTCAGCATGAGTTCGCTCAACCTGGGCGACTTGAACGACGGCCTTCATCCCAACGACGGCGGCTACCAGAAGATGGCCGACAACTGGCACACCGGCATCAAGCAGGTGATCTCTATGGGCTGGGTGGCGAATATCAACTTCGCCGGTAAATTCCAGATCCAAAGCGTCTCCAGCGGCCAGTCACTGGACGTCTCCGGCGGCTCCACAGCAAACAACGCGCCCATCATTCAGTATCCCTACGGCGGAGGCTCCAACCAGTTGTGGAACTTTATCCCAACGAGCAACGGCTACTATCAGATCAAGAACGCCAACAGCGGCTTGGACCTGAACGTGGCTGGCGTTTCAGTAGACAGCGGAGCCAAGATCGTCCAGTGGCAGTTCGGCAGCCAGGGTAACGACCAGTGGTTGCCGACGCGGCAGAGCGACGGCTCTTATGTGTTCTCCAACCGCAACAGCGGTTTGCTTCTCGACAACCCCGGCGGAACGGTCCAGGGTTTCCAATTCGACCAATGGAGAGCGAATGGCGGATCTAACCAGCGATTCAATGTGATCGGAAGATAGTTCCGCGATTGTAAGTCCCGTGACTACGGGGCAAAGCAGTACGGACCCCTCAAGAGGCTCTGCTGCTTCTTTCCAGCAAACAAAAAGCCGTCAGGAACCCTGTTCTGAAAGATACGGCTACCGGGCGCAGACGCCGAGAACCCTCCCTTTGTGGGGCTAAGACTGCAGGGGGCTAGGATTGGTTTCTCTGAGTGCCGCGATGCGGTAGTTTGCGGCGTCCTCACCCGATAGCCGTGTCTTTTAGGACAGGGTTCCTGACTATGCAGAGAGAGGCACTGCTGAGGAATTGCAGAGGCATTGCAAAACAAGGGGAGTGCTACTAATTGGGGCCTCCTGGTCAGGAAAGGTGACCGGACACGCTCAGCTTAGGCTGGGCAGTTGAGCCAGCAGCGACTTCGAGAGCTTGCAGACGATTGTGTAAGCAGGGTCGAAAACGTTCCCGATCTCGTATTCAACGCACTGACCCATGAGCGTGTGCGCCCCCGTTTGATCCAGGCCGTAATCCTGCTGGAGCCAGCGGGCCATCTCGCTCGTGGCGTGCTGCAGGGCCTGGTCCAAAGGCCGAGCATTGCCAACCGTCAGCAGATGGGAGTCCGTTTCCGCACGGGGCCATCGGATTGTCTGCCCTTTGACGACGGAGAGCGTGACCTGGACATCGAATGAAATTTCTATTCCTGTTCCGCATATCTCGCCGCATCCCTGAGCTGCATGGCCGTCACCCAGAAAAAACAGTGCGCCCGGCACGGCCACCGGGAAAAACACAGTGACGCCCTGGGAAAAGCCTTTGTAGTCCATGTTGCCGCCGTGTGCAGAGGATGTGGCTGTCGAGACTGCCTCCCCACCGGATGGTGCGACGCCGAAACAGCCGAGCATCGGGCGAGTCGGGATTGTCAGCCGGCCAAGCTTCGTCTGCGGCGAAACCAGCGTCGCCGTTGCGGCTTGTGTGTCAACATCCCACTCGCCGCTGCCTTCGGCAAAGGGGCGGGGTGGGGGAAGCAGAGAAGCATCCGCTGGATCAACAACGTTTGGGGCAAGCTGCACGCCGCTCCACCCAAAGCGTCGGGAGGGACGCAGCCGGTCTAGATGCACAGCCAAAGTGTCCCCCGGCTCTGCGCCCTCCACAAAGAACGGCCCGGTCATCGGGTTCACGCCGCAGTGGCGGCGAACACGGTCCTGGTCAAAGCCGCCCGCATCGAGTGTCGTCGTCTCGACCGTGTCACCGCCTGCAATGTGCAGCACTGGCGGATGCGTTCCAAGCGTACTGAAATAATGGCCGGGGGTGAAACGGTGTGTTGTCATTGAAGTGGCTCTCGGTTATGAGGCTAGGCTGGGTTCTGGCAAGGTCTGACCGCCGTCTACCACGAGGGTCTGCCCAGTGATCCAGCTGGCCTCGTCGGAGGCAAAAAATGCCATCGCCTGGGCGACGTCTCTGGGGTCCCCCAGCTTTCCGAGCGGGATGGCTCTCATCATTGTCGCCAGATCCTCTTCGCCCATCCCGGCCAGCCCCTCGGTCAGGATGCTGCCCGGCTCAATACCGTTGACCGTGATCTGAAACTGGGCTAGCTCCACGGCGGCGTTTCGGATAAAGCCGTTGACGCCGCCTTTGGCCGCGCCGTAGTGGGCGAAGCCCGGCATTCCGGTGCGCGGGCCGGTGATAGACGAAGTGACCAGAATCCGCCCGTGATTCTGCTGTTTCATGGCAGGCAGAACGGCCTGGGTCAAAAATAGAAGGCCCTTTAAGTTCAATCCGTGGCAGTGGTCCCAGTCCTCTTCAGTCATATCCTCCAGACGGACTTCCCAGAAAACTCCCGCGTTATGGACCAGAATGTCGATGCGCCCGTAACGGGACAGCGCGGCGGCGGCGATGGCTTCCGCGTCGGCACGGCGGCTGACATCAGCCTGGAAAAACGCGGCCTCACCGCCAGCCTCGCATATTTCGCGCACGGCCGCCTCGCCTGTCTCCGGGCTGCGGCTGGCTGTGAAGACTTTTGCACCCTTTTCGGCAAAGACGCGGGCGATCCCGCGTCCGATGCCTGCGCTCGCTCCCGTGATAATGGCGACCCGTCCGTCAATGCCACTCATAATAAACCTTTCGATAACGCAGGCTAGGAGACCCCCTTCGCGTTTACGTGGGGGAGAAATTGCCCAAATAGATTAGTCTGGCATTGCCAACTCTGCGTGACTGCATACATAATATCAGTAGAGTGAAACTTACTGCACAAGTCAAACTGGTCTTCACTCCCGCCCAGGCCGACGCCTTGAAACGCACCCTGCAGGCCGCGAACGCCGTCTGTGACAGCCTCAGCGCGTGGGCGTGGAAGCATCAGACTTTTCAGCAGTGCCCCCTGCACAAAGAACAGTACGCCCAGCAACGCGAGGCATCGGGCTTGACCGCGCACGTCTCAGCCAATGGGCGTGATTGCCTACGATGACCGTATCCTGCGCTGGTATGCGAACAAGAGGCAGGTGAGCATCTGGTCGGTGGACGGGCGGCTGAAACTGCCCTTTGTCGGGCAAAGGCATCAAAGCCGCCCGCCGCCGTGTTCGCGCCCATCGCTCGGCCTTGCAAAGAGCGGGAGCGAGCCAACGGCTTTGGACGAGAAATGCGTTGGCAGATGGGCAACCGGGCTTTTGATACGAAGTAATCGCGCTGCGCGATACCAGTTGAAAAGTTTTGTCGTCTACAAAGCGTGGCGGGCAGGTCTGCGTGTGGTTCTTGCGACAAGGCCAATCGTAGCGAGCAAGAATATAGAGGCACAGGGATGATTTGTAAGCGCCCCTAATCTCGCCCCTGCCTAGCAGGGAGTGACAAAGCCCCCCGCCTTTAGGCGGGGGTTACTCAGGGAGACATAGGAATAGAGCGCCCTCGGCGTTGAGGTCTTTTTGGCGAACTGCTTGATGCAGACACCGATCAGCAGCAGGTCCAGAGTCGCCAGCACATAAGTGAACCATATCCCGCTGCCGGACGAGCCAAAGACGAGCTGGATGTTTACAGCCGGGGACAGCGTCGGCGCGATGTTGCCGATTGACTGCGCCAGCGTCTCGGTCGGGGTGAGCGCGTCCCAGCGGAGGCCGACGGCATGATGGTTGTGCTCGCCGAGGTCCAGGTGATCAAGAGGAGCTTCAATTGCAGCCATGATAACCTTCCTTTTCTGACGGCGCGAAGCCGTCGGCGCGAAGCCAGAAAAGACGTCATTGCCTTTTTGAACAGGGGAGCGAAAGAGGGACCCGCTTTGGTCAGGTCCGTGGATACTGCCGCCACTTTATCATAACCAGAGTTTTTTGTCAATACAATTCGCAGGCTGTCAAATATTTTTATTTGCATTTTGCAATTGGCGCGGGCAGTTTGAATTCAATCGGTAGGAGCAAGCCGCAGAGCGATTTTTCAAAGCAGAGCTCTAGCATGAGCAATGTCCGCGTGTTCTGAACAACCTGCGGCGCCCGCCGCCGCACTAAATCTTATCTGTTCCATTGAGGGTACGACAATGCGGATGTGGAAGTAGTCGTCTCCCCGTTCCTGTGCCCCGGTGCAGGTGAGAATCATCGTAATGGGGATAGAAGCCCGAACGCCTCCGGGAGCCAGCGCCGCTATCAGCGTCGGAATCAGGGCCGCAGGTAGTCCAATTAAAAGAGCAAGAACCAGAGCGTGGTATCAGGAAGACAGCGGCAGCGCGACGCCGAAGTGGCCGCACAGAAGGGCGGCAAAAAACCCGTTTGTGTGTGCGAGCAGGGAGATGCTCGCCTTGTGGGGGCCGGAGGCGAACAAAGGCAGCCCGGCGTTTTGCACAGTCGTATTATAGGCGCTGGAGATGCGCGTCGTGATGCGTACAGATACGCGGTTAGAGGGGGGCAGAGAGACTTCTCTCGGCCAGAGCAGGCTAAAGATCAGGGGTAAGAAGGCCGCGCCGCATGGCGAAGCGAATCAGGTCGGTCTGAGTCCGCAGTCCTAATTTCCGCATGAGCCGCCCACGATGAGTTTCAGCGGTGCGTGGACTGATAAAAAGCAGAGCGGCGACCTCGGCGCTGCTGTTTCCTTCTGCGGCTAACTGCAAAACCTCTCGCTCACGCGGTGTCAGCGTGTCATAAGCCGCATGAGGCAAAGAAGCCATCTTTTCGAGATACGCCTCAACCGAGTGCTCCGGCAGACCTGCACTCAAATAATACCGCCCCGCCGCAACCTCGCTCACGGCAATCAGAAGCTCCGCCGCCGCTGAATCTTTCAAGACATAGCCGAAGGCCCCGTATTTCAGGGCTTCCAGAACATAGGCTTCGAGGTTATGCATCGAAAGAATCAAAACTCGTGTCTTGGGAACGCGCTCGTGGACTTGCCGAGCAACCTCCAGCCCTCTCAGCCCCGGCATCATCAGGTCCGTGACCAGAATATCAGGCTCCAGGCGCTCTACCAGGCTTATCGCCGCCAGTCCATCGCCCGCTTCCCCCACAATGCTCAGGTTGGGTTCTGTTTCCAGCAGCGCCCGCAGGCCCTGACGCACGATAGGGTGATCATCTGCCAGAACAACGGTTGTGCCGCTCACGGTCTGTTTCCTTCTTCGGAGAACTCAGCAGTCATCGGAAAAACGGCCAGAATACAGGTGCCGGACCCCGGTGCCGACTCTACGCGGAAGCTGCCGCCGAGCAGCACTGTCCGCTCCTGCATTCCTGTCAGGCCGCTGGACGTGTAGCTGGACAGCGCCTGCTTCAGTACAAACCCCCTGCCAGCATCATCCACCTGGACAAAGACATGCCCCTTTTTCGCCCAGAGGCGCACCCTGACCTCACTCACACCGGCATAGCGGGCGGCATTGGTGAGTGCTTCCTGAATAATGCGATAGGAGGCGGTTTCGACCTTTGGGGGGAATCGCTGTGTGATCCGGGCGTGTCGGAAGTCGACGTGAACGCTGGTCTGTTCCGTGAACCGCTGAAAATGCCAGATCAATGCGGGCAGCAAGCCGAGGTCGTCCAGAATCGCGGGGCGCAGTTCCAAAGAGAGCTGCTGGACACGCGAGATGGCGTCCTGAAGAAGTGCTTTTGCCTGGGCTTGATTTTGCGTGAGCGGCTCCCCGGTCAGACGCTTCCCGGTTGCCAGCGTGAGGCTGAGGCCAAAGAGCATTTGACCAATCTGGTCGTGCAATTCCCGTGCGATGAGCCGGCGTTCTGCTTCCTGCACCTCGACAAGACGCCCGGAGAGGGCTTGAAGTTTTTTCGCCGACAGGAGAAGCGTCTCCTGCGCCTGTCTGCGCTCGGTGATGTCCTGAGCGATACCCGCCTCCCGGTAAACCTGCCCCTGCGCGTTGCGAACAGGAAAAGTCCGATTCCAGATCCAGCGCACGCAGCCATCGGGGCGCACGATCCGATACTCCGTATCCAGACTTCCCGAAGGAAGCTGCGCCCGGATTGCCTCCTGGAGTCCGGCGCGGTCTTCCGGATAGACAGCCTCGGCAAAGGTTTCAGGCACGTCATACAGGCTTTGGCAGGTGCGCCCCCAGACCGTCTCATAGGCGGGACTGACATAGAGAATTCGGCTGAGCTTTGGATCGGACATCCAGAAGACTTCCTGAATGTTTTCTGCCATCTGCCGAAACCGTTCTTCGCTTTGACGGACAGCCTCTTCCGCCTGGCGGCGGCTGTGCCTGATTTTGGCTTCCTTCAGCTCACGCCGGACTGCCTGCGGCAGTCTCCGCAGATTGCCTTTCATGACATAGTCTGCGGCTCCGGCTTTCATCATCTCTACCGCCGTTTCTTCGCCGATCATGCCGGAAACGACAATAAATGGAATATCCAGGTCTGTGGCCTGGAGAAGCACGAGGGCTAGTGAGCCTCCAAACTTTGGAAGCAGGTAGTCGGCAAGAATGACATCCCATTCCTGACTCTCTAAAGCGGCCTGCATTGCCGGGCCAGTCTCCGCCCTTTGAAGTGTCAGCTCAAAACCACCCCGAACTAGCTCTCGCTGAATGAGAAGCTGATCGTCCTCTGAATCTTCGATAATCAGCACCCGCAATGGCGTCCCCTGCATTATTGTATCCACCAATCTTTTCGATCCTCCGGGGCGGTCTCTTTATTGGCTGCGGTCACGCGGCGAGAATTGCGTATTTCTACGCATTCTGCATTCCCTGTCTACTGCCTACAATACGGGGTGTACCACCTGCCACGGGAGAAGACGCTCCGCATCACATACTAAGATTTTAGTCTCTCACCAGAGTAGTACCACAATTTCTGTTGAATTCACGTTTCTGGCCGATTTTCACTCATTGGAGTAAGCCTTCACCATGCCAAAAAAAATACTGATTACTGACGATGCGATGTTTATGCGCGTCACCCTGAAAAACCTGCTTACCAACAACGGCTACGAAGTGGTCGGCGAGGCAGTCAACGGCCGGGACGCGGTGGAAAAGTATGCTTCTCTGCAGCCGGACCTGGTGCTGATGGACATCACCATGCCAATCATGGATGGAATTCAAGCCTGCAAGATGATCTGCACTGCCCACGCGGGTGCTCAGGTAATCATGTGTACGGCTATGGGCCAGAAAAACATGGTCATCGAGGCGATCCAGGCGGGGGCGAAAGATTTTATTGTCAAGCCGTTCAAGCCGGACCGTGTCCTGGAAAGTATTCAGAAGCTCATCGGCTAACGGGCTTCGCGCCAACTTAGGAGTAACACACAGTTCATGAAAGTCGAATATATCAACCCCTTTATCCTGGCTTCCTTCTCTGTTTTGGAAGCACTGTTCAGCAAACCCCCGATCAAAGGCGAGATGTCTATGCAGCCCACCCCCTTCACGAGCCAGCAATGCAACGTTGTCTGCGGGGTCAGCGGGGAGGTCCAGGGGCAGATCATCTATGGCATGTCACTTTCGACCGCAGATCGGATCGCCTCATCCATGCTGGGACAGAAAATCAAAAGCTTTGATCAGCTTGCCGCCAGTGCGATTGGTGAGCTGGGCAACATGATCAGCGGCAACGCCATGCAGCACCTGTCCGAAGCGGGCTGGGTCTGCGACATCACGCCGCCAACCATCATGCGCGGCAGCAATGTCGAAATCAGCACCGTCTCGATCCCGGCGATTGTCATTCCCCTGACACTCGATCAGGGCCAGTTTTTTATTACAATCGGCCTGCAGGGCCGTAAGTAGTCTTTGTCAGTCTCGAGACTGACAGGCACATCTGTCAGGAAACACCCTGACTGAAGAAATGAAACAAAATGTCTCTCTTTAGCAACCTCAAAACCGCGCATAAGCTGGCGCTCGGCTTCGGCGTGTGTCTGGTGCTGGCGGTCCTCGTGGGTGTCGTCGCTATCTCCCGCATGGCCCAGATGAATGTAATCAGTAGTTCCCTCGCAAGTGACACTCTTCCCTGTCTGGGATATATTTACAGCTTCCAAGTGTCTTCTCAGAAGGTCCGCACGGTTGAGTATCGCCACCTCCTCAGCTTCACGCCGGAGCAGAAAAGCAAGGCAGAGGATGACATCCAAAAATCGGAAGATGCTGTGAATAAAGATCTCAGCGGCTATCAGAACGCGCTTAACAATGAAGTTGATAAGCAGAATTTCACCGAGCTTCAGTCAGAGTGGCAAAAATATTCAGCGATGAAAGAATCGCTGCTGGCCGTAAGCCGCAAAAACGATGTCAAAGCTGGCGCGGCGCTGCTCAATGGCCCGATGCGAGACCAATTCAAGAAAGTCACGGACCAGTCCAGTACAATGCTGGACTGGAATATTGCTGAAGGCAATAATTTTGAGAATCAGGCCCGAACTACCTACATGATGGCGCGGTCCATTGTCATCAGTCTGCTCATTTTCGCCGTTCTGCTGGGGACTGCGTTCTGCGTTTTGATCACCCGGTACATCTCCCACGCCCTGAGCGATCTGGCACAGCGGTTCACCAGCATGGACACGATCTGCCTCAGCACCCTCAATGCCGCCGTCCAAGCCCTCGAACAGGGAGACCTGACTGTTCCTATGACGACCGGGACAAAGCCTCTAACCAGCCAGGCCAAAGATGAGTTCGGACAGATGGCGCAGACCTTCAACCAGCTGCTCAGCA
>CAXUKS010000060.1:0-18447 GCA_964251675.1 uncultured Armatimonadales bacterium | reverse complement strand
ACTTTCTCAGGAGACACAGGCCGAGCCAGCTTCCCGACCTCATCCAGCAGCGTTATTCTTTTCAGTGTAGGCCGAGGACTAGGGGCCGCAACAGTTGAGGCTGAAGTCTGCGAAACAGGAGAAAGGCTCGCTTGAAAAAGGCTGGGCTGAGGAGGCAAAGTTGCGGGTGGGAAGACCGAGTCAAAGGGAGAGGCCAGTATAGGGAAAGCGGGTGCATGAGCAATCCGTGAATGGGTGGCGGGCTTTTTCTCAGGCGCAACGGCCAGAGTAGCGCCTGCCCCGACAAACGACCACAGCATACAAACCGCGAGCGACGCGGAAAGAGCACGTAAGCCAGAAAAAGAGCGCAGAGCGGTGACGGAGGGGCGGCAGGAAGCGGGTGCGGCAAAGGGGGTGACCACGGACATGATGTTTCTATCCTTCTAACGAAGCGAGCCAACATATGAACCGTCGGGGCGGCGCCTAACGTACCAGCGGAGCCGGGAGGTAAAGCATCATAACATGCTTTCTCCCACGTGTCAACAGCCTATTTATTAAATTTAGATTAAATCTTACAGATATTGATCTTACAAATAAAAGGCAACTTAACATTCATCTTTCACTCCTATGTGAGGCTCAGGTTTGGTCGGCTTGGGTGCATTTCAAGCAGGGGCTGGCGGCACTTTCCTTGATGCGCTTCCTGGCCCGCTGGGCGGCGTTGTGCCTTACTCCAGCGCCGATCTCTACCATGCCCACCGATGGCATCTCGCAGCCGCCCTGGCAGCGCCGCGCGTTCTTCCCCACCCCATTCTGCCCTATCCGAAGCTGGCAGCAGTTCTGCCGCTGCCAATCGTGGAGGTACAGGCACGCCCGCTGCACATTGCTGATCGGGAACGGCAGTGAAACACTGCCTTCATTTTTGGCATCATTATTCTTGTTGGCATCATTGTCCAGGGGAAACCTCCGGTTCATTCGGTCATTCTATCTCTCGGTCTAAGTGCGAAGACGCGGCCCGTGCCCGGATCGCGGCCATGACGGCCACCACGTCCGCTTCCGCCATGTCCAGCATCTCTGCGGCCCCCGCCGCTGAAAAGCCCGTGTCTGCAAACGCTTCCAGCACCACGCGCTCGTCCTCCGTCAGCTCTTGAGCCACGAATGCACGGACTGCCTGAAGGCTAGGCGCGCCCACGGCGGCCAGCTCCGGGCTGAGGATGCGCGGGTCGGCGATGGTGTCCACACGCTCGCCTTTGCCGCCGTAGCCAGGCGCATGAATCGAAACCGTCCGGTAGTGAGAGGGAGAACCGAACGGGCTGGAGGGTTTAGCCCCAGCATTTCGCAACCTTGCCATCGACCGGCGCTTCATCAGCCGCTCTCGCTCTACGTTCTTCCAGTAGTACACCCGGTCCTGGTGACGCGCCAACTCCAAGTTCGCCCGCCGCCACGCACGCGCCCGTCCGCGTATCACGTCGCGGTTCCGTTGGTAACGGCGGCGGGCCTGCTCACGCACGCGGTCTGGGTCTCGCTGGCGGCGCAGACGCTGAAGCTCTGCCGCACGCGGGCGATAGTTCAGAGCATACTTGCGACCCGCTTGGAGAAGCTGATCGTGGTCCTGCCAGTAGCGCCTGCGTCTTTCAGCGGCAATCCGCGCGGCGTTGGCCCGGTGGTAGTCGCGGCGTTGCTGAAGCTGCTTCTCATAGTCGGAGCGGAGCTGCGGGTCCTCGCGCAGCCGCTTTGACCGCTCCTTTCTTTGCCCTCGCACACAGACCGCGCAAATCGGATGTCGCCCGTCAGCCAGCGCCTTTCTGATCCAGAACTCCGTCGCGGGCTTGGTGTGTCCACATACCGGGCAGTGCTTGTGACTGACGGGCGCATCTCGCAGGCGCTCCGTCCTGGCTTCCTCGATCTGGGCCAGATACTGCTTCCAGCAGGTCTTACACTTCTGGTAATAGCCATCGGGGCGGCGGCGTTCGCGGTAGAACTCTGTCACGGGCTTGATCTGGGCGCACGCGGAGCAGCGTTTTTCCTGGATGGAACACTCTGGCCTGCGGAGGCTGTTGTCCGCATACCTACGCTGCCGGACCTGCCTGCGGCACGTCTTGCAGCGCCCCTCGTGCCCGTCGTGGCTGCTTTTGAGGAGGTTGAACTGGGCCATCGGCTTGACCATGCCACATCCTGAGCAGCATTTGTCTTGCGGTACGTCTTCTGGGGAGCGCCGAAGTAGGTCCTGCGCGTGTCGTTGCGATACCGTCTTCACTCGCTCCGATGTGCAGACCCGGCAGATTCCCTCCCTGCCGTCGGGGCTTCTCTTTCTGAGAGGAAAGTCCGCCAGCGGCTTGACCGTACCGCATCTCGAACATCGCTTCTCGTTCACTCCCTCCCCAATCATCAGTCCCTCCACAGATCGTGCTTCTCCTTTCTGGTGACCAGTGCAATACCTGTTGTTTTACAGTGGCCCGTTTTGCCGCCCTGCGCCTCCCTGACGGGGTTTTGGGGCATTGCGCGGGTTGTTAGCCCCCTCCGGGCCTGCCTTCCACGTCGGCGACGGCACGGGGGCATCTCGCACAGCCGGGGCAAACCGGGAAGCCGGAGGCAGCAAGTGATGCAGTGCTGGCATCATCAATGGTCCAAACAAACTGTTTAACATCCCCCCCGTAAAGACACCGGCGGCGAAGGGCGACCGCAGTTCCTGCCAAAGTTTCATCAAAGTGTCTCCCATCCGTCGTCATCGTTGTCCACTGGCCCCGCATCCACTGCCGGGCGGTCCGCACCAGGCAGAAAAACTGTTGCAAAACGTTGCATCGGCAGATGGGAAACGCCATTTTCGCCGGAGTCAAACTTTTCGCGCGAAAAGCTCCCGGCACTCAGCTTCCCATTCTCACTGAGTTTGCCGTTCCCGAGGCGTCCACTCCCCAGCAGATCGAAATCGGGTGCAGGGAGCAATCTGCATCCGTCCGGCAGGCAGAGCGGGTAAGGGGCGTCCTTCGCCGCAATCTCCGCCAACTCCTCGCGCAAGGCCCGGATTTGGTCACCGGAGACTAGCAGCTCCTCCGGGTCGTGCCAGCCGTCCTCCGTGCCTCCGGCGTCCACGCTGTCGGCGGCCAAGCGGGTGATCCGTTGGTCCACATAGGCGAGCGCGGCGGAGCGTGTGACTTTGGGCGGCTCTTCACACCGGAGGCGGACAATGTGGCAGTGCAGGCGGTTCAATTCGGCCCGCAGCGCATTCAGGCGCGGCAGGGACGGCGTGGCGGCCACGGAGGGGCGCAGGGGACCGTCTAGGGGGCTTCCGGGGAGGCGAACGCCCCTCACAGAAGAAACAGGCACAGGGGGCTGGCTGTCTGGAACAGGAGCAAATAGGGTTTCGAGAGCCATCGTCGTATCCTTTCATCGTTCGGTCTGAAATCTGTTCTTATATGGTGAAAGGTGAAAGGTGAAAACCCTTTCTCCCTTTACGCGCGAAGAAAAACTCTTTAAAAAGATAATATATATAGAAATGATGCGCGTATGGGAGTAGAAAACACCTTTCACCTTTCACCTTTCACCACTGGAGATCGGCTCCTCTTCGGGTCGCCTGCGGAACTGATAATAGCGTTTGCGAGCGCGGCCCTCCCGTATCTTGACCTCGAACGTGCGCCGGATCGGGTCCACCGTGTTACTGAGACGGGCTGCGATGGGATGCGGCTTGAAGTGAACATCGCGCTTCTCTTCCTGGGCTTGAGTGGTCAGTTCTTTGCACAGCTCGGAACTGTCCTGCTCCGGTGTCCACCCGCCGTCTGTCGGAACATACAAGTCCAACATCTCAAAGAGCGGGTCGCCTTTTTCGCTGAAGCTGATCTGTTCTTGGCTGAGAGCGGCCAGCGCGGCATGGCCGTCGGCCTCGCGCTTCTGGCCGCGCATGAACCGAATATAGAAGTCGCCCCAGTCCGCCAGGCGCATTCCTGACTTCACCGGGGCCTTGTCTGCCCGCAGCCCCGCGACGATCTGGTTCAGGTCCCGCAGGTACTCGGCAAAGAGCGCCTCCCGCCGTTCGTCGATAGCGGTCATCAGCTCGTTCTCGCCAACGAGGTCGTCGGCAACGATCCGCGCCAGCGTGAACAGCAGCGTGCGGTCGGCGACGTCGTCCCGGCGGAACTTGGGTTCGCGGGTGGTGATCCCAAGCCAGCAGTGCGGCGTGAAGAACATCACCCCCATGTTGGTGTAGTATTCGCGCCGGGTCAGAGCCTGCCCCGTGGCCGCGCAGGCCAGCGAGTCCATCAGCCAGGGCTGGTAGGTGTCCACGTTGTCGAGCCATAGAAATCGGGAGTTATAGAGAGCGGCGTCGAAATCTTCAACTTTTGGGGGCAAGCCAGAGACGGTTGCCTGCGGTCCCAGCAGCATATGGGACAGTCGCTTCAGCGCGGCACTCTTGCCGCTGCCCTTCTCCCCGACAAAGGTGACGATGGGCTTGGTTGGCAAGATGCTCTCAAAAGGGAGGCTGTAGACATAGCCGTACCAGAGCGCCCGCTGATGATCGGCAGACATATCGGGAGTGTCTTTAAAGTTGACGGTGAGGATGTTTTCCAGCAGGCCCTGGCCGGGTTCGGGCAGGGCGTTCAAATCGAGGTCTCCGAGTGGGGACATCTGGGGATGCGGGGAAAACAGCACGCCGTCTTCGCCGTTGAAGAGGCGCTGGATCGGCCCGCCATCGAGGCGATACACGTAGCCATTGCCGCCGGAGACGTACAGCCGGTCGGCTTTGGCGTCGTAATGACTCCAGCGCCGCAAGACACTATGCACAGGCAAGGCGCGAGCGGCGTCCACCACATCGGCCAGGGCATAGGTATAAGCGGGTTCGGTGCGGTTCAGGCCAAAGCGCAGGGCCAGGCGGCTTTCGAACTCGTCCCCGGCAATCTTGCCCGCCGGGATACGGAGCAGGTCGTGACGCTCGCTGTGGAAGTGCCAGAGGCCCCCGGCGTCGTCCCGGTGCAGCTCGCCGTCGCGCCGCAGCACGGTCAGCACCACGGCGCTGATGGCTTTGCGTTTGATAGGGGCGGCATCTTTGGTGCGCTGGATGTCGGCGATCAGTTGCCGGGGATCGGGGTAATCTTCGATTTCCTGATTTTCACTATCCTGATTTTCGCGGCTGGAATAGCCATCGTTCTCGAAAGGGCTGCTCTCTTCATCATCCTGATTCCCATCATTTTGGTCACCGGCTTGTTGTTGAGACGCGCCTGCTGCAGTGTTGGCTGTTGAAGTGCTGGGCGCTGAACTTTGAGAAGCTGATTTCTTGGGCGAAGAGCTTTTAGGCTGGGAAACACGGGCGGCAATGTCGGCGGCGGACGGGGCACGCCCCGGATCGTAGAACTCAGTCTGCCCCACTAATGCCTGATTGAGCGTCTTCTGCCCGTAGGTCAGCGTGCCGCGCCGTTCATCCCACTTGTCGCGCATCAGGCCGCTGCCCCGGAACAAGCTGTCCATGCGCCCCTGGTCGCCGCCGGTCCAAAACGCCAGCATCCCGCACAGGGCAAGGTCCGCGCTGTTTTGTGATCCGTAGAAACTTTGCCAATCTCCGTCATACAGTGCGGAGAACTTGCCACTGCCGGCGGCCCGCGCTTTATCCAGCAGCTCGCTGTCGGCAGTCAGGGCAGCCCGCACCGACCGAGGAGCGGCCTTCGGGGGTGCCGGTTTGTCTCCGAAAATGTCGTGGTGGACAGCGTTGAACTCGCCGGCACGCTCGGCGAGCTGAAGGGGAGCGCCGGGGATCGTCGCGCCGGTGATGGTGAAGTACCGGCCCGCGTCGTACATTTCGACGGCGCAGCCCTCGCCGTGGGTTTTGCCCAGGTCTTTCTTGAAGCCATAGCCCGGATGTGTGGCTGCCACAATGAGCTTGATGCCTGTGCCGGACGGGCTGGTCTCCCCATAGGTGTTCAGCCGGTCGATGATCTTCTGTGCCCAGGGCGCGATCTCGCCGGTCTGCGGGTCGCGGCATCCGTCCAGGTCGATGCCGGCATACGGGTCATCCGGGCTGAACACGAAGCCGATCCCAGAATAACCGCCGCGCTCGTACCGCCCCAGCGCGGCTCCAAACGTTGTCCAAGTGGCAGCGTCGGTGCTACTGGCCTTTTCGCCGGTGGCCGCGCAGTAAGGAACCTTCGTAGGCTTGGTCTCGCCGGGCCGGGTTTGCAGCTTCCACACGACCCACTGCGGCAGTTCTTTGAGCGCATTTGGAATCGCATCCGCCTGGGGCACGGGAATGTTGTCGAAGGTTTTAGGCATTGCTAAGGGAAATCTCAGGGCAAAATCAAAGGGCAAAATCTTGGGGAGGAAGAAGACGGGGGGCGCGGCGCAAGCAGCTTGCGCCGCGCCCCCCGTTCGTCGATTCCGTTGTGGCTATTTGTTCCGTTGCGATAGCCGGTTGTGTCACCATAGCTAGGGCAGTCTGCCTGGAACGCTGCCGACTTCCTCAGTCAATTCGTGGATTTCCTGAGCGACCTTGCGGATTTCGTCGGTCAATCCGATAAGTGCATAGGCAACCACCAGTACCGCCGCCGCTGTTACATACTGCGCCGGCACGCTAAAGACGGGTCGCCTCTTGCCGTCGGCTGCGCTTGTCCAGCGTTCAGGTGTCATCTGGTCATCAATGTTATCCACCACCACATTGGTCCAGTATTCGAGGGGTTCGTCTCTGCTGGGATTCCAGGGTCCAACGTCCAAACGATTGATCGCGTCGCTGTTCAGCTCATCGTTCAGCTCATCCTGATCCAATCCAGGGTTCATCGCTTCCAGGACGGCTAATCCGGTGTCGTTCAACGGTAGTTTCTCCTCTGTATGTCCGCCGGAGTGATACCGAGGCCCGCCCGCTGGCGAACCTCAGTCCCGAACTCTGTCTTCGCAGAAGCAGTCTTCGCAATCTCAGTATCAACAGCGCCTGCCTGCCCATCCCTGTTCTCAGCCAGCGCAGCCACAACGGCTTCCAAAATCGGCTGCTTCCATTCGTCCGGCCACTTCAAGAGCGGGATGTAGCGCCGCTGGCCGCCCGGTCCCTCCACCACTTCCTGCGGCGGAGAGACATAGGCCCGCTGGCCGTCCTGCTGAATGTATCGGGCTTGGTAGATCACCAGCGGCCCGATCTGAAGCGTGACCAGCGCCCGCAGCGCTCCTTGCTCCACAGGGCGGATATTAAGGATGCGGGGGCGGATCATGCCGTCACCGCCTGACCGGCCACTGGTTTCGAGTTTGCCATGTGTTTCTCTCGCCGAACGATTCCCTTCAGCACCAGGCGCACGAGCAGATCACGGTTGCGATGGGCGCGGCCCTTGAACTGCTCGAAGGCTTCCGGGGCATCCCAGCCTGCCGGGTTGCGATTTGCAATAGGAATGAGGGATGCCGCATAAGCGATAGATTGCCCCCACTGAACATTGGTGTCCCGCCCCTTGCCCAGAGCTTCCATGTGCGCGAGCCACTGGGGGAATATGTCCGGTTCATGCTTCTGCAGCAGGGCTTCGATCCGGTTGTTCATAGCCCGGTTCAGAGCCGGGTTCGGAGCAGACAGCTCATGCGGGGTAAACGGCTTGGGAGCAGGGAGATTGGGGGTAGGTAGCTTAGGAGCAGTCGGCGAACCCAAACCGCCATCCCGCGTGAACCCCTTGCCATCGAAGACGCCGCCGCCGTGGATAACGCACCGGCAGATTTCAGCCACCAGCACGTTGTCTGTGACGCCCGCAAGTTCCAGCGCCTCCACGATGTTGGCCGTCATATTGACTGTCAAGGCATTGGTCAACGCGGTTTCGGCAGCCGAGTAAGGCTTCTCTGCCGCCGCTAACTTGCGCTCGAACTCTTCCAGGACGGGGTTTGTGTGCCACTTTCCGTCTTTGCTTTCCCGGATTGGGACTAGGCCGTCTTCGTTCTGGCTGATTTCTTCTATGCTGTCTCGTTCACGCAATGCCAGAATAAAAGGGGCGTGTGCCTCAGCCAGCTCATCCAGCGCATCGCAGACGGCGGGAGTGCAGGTAATCGGCAAACGCTCGGTCTGACAGCACGAGGGACGGAAAAGGTCGGAAGAAAGGATCGCCTCGGCCTGGGCATAGAACCGATCTTCGGGACAGAGATAACCTGGCGCGGGAGCGGCGTCTGCTTCGGGAAGTTCCGGGGAAGAGGGGTCCGGGCGCTCCACTTTCTGCTCAGGAGCTTTTCGCGCGAAAAGCTCCGGCCCCGGCACAGGGGCTTTGTCAGGCGTTGGTCGCCCCAAAGTGGGGGCAGTGAAAATCTGGCTTTGCATTGTTGTTTTCCTCAGCAATGTGCTAAAATGGAGTGTCTTTGGTAAGAAGGCAGCGGCTCGGGGCTTGGCGGCTCCGAGCCTCTTTTTTGTCTTTTTGTCTTTGTCTCACCCGTGCTGTCGGAGTCTCCGGCTGTTGGCGCAGCCTCGTCCCCAGCGGCGGGTGCATCGGTTCTGCTCATTCTGTTTCAGCGTTGTTTCTGTAGGTCGCTTTGTCGGCAGCCTTGGGGCGGCCTCGGCATCTCCTTTCGTGTGTTGTTTTTTCGTGCGTTCTGTGTTGCAGTAGGCTGCAATGTGTTAGGCCGGGGCAGGAAGACTTCCACGCGGCAGTTCAGAACCTTCCGAAGCCGCTCCGCTGTGGAATGAGACCGGGAACCGCTCCGCAGCAGAGTTTTCAGATACTCCGGGGAAACGTCGATCCGCCGGGCCACTTGCGCGTGAGTGAGACCGGATGCCGCAAAGGCGAGTTGTGCCAGCGTTTTTTCAGTCCGCGTTTTTTCTCGCCCCCCTTCCGTCTCAGCCTTTTTTTCCATCTCAAACTTTCTCTGCCGCCAATGCCGCGCCGCCCTCAGCCCACCACTGCTCCCAAGCCTCCGCCGAGAACCCGCCGACCGCAGGTAGCGCATGAGGAGCACGGCTCCCGTCCCGGCATACGCGGGAGATGATTTCGCACAGCGGCACAGCAGGTTTGTCTTTTGCGCCCGTTGTCAGCAGCACGCGGAAGTCTTGGTCCATGCCCTCGCCCCGCGTCTGGAAAGTCAACTTGCCACGCTGGGCCAGCCGCATGATCCGGGCTGACTGCTCTTGCCGCGCATCCGGCGTCACCGCTGCCATCCGTCCGCCGTACATCGCCTCTTTGACTGTCATCAATGCCATCACTGCGTCCACCTCTCGTTTGTGTGATGTATTGATTATATCATATACAGACATATATGTCTATGCCATATACTATTAGTCAAAAAAATAATTGGCTTATTTTCAGACGGCTACCTGCGAAAAAGTATCTTCACTTTGAGCCAAAGCATCCAGAGAGACGCCCAGTTCGACTTTAGCGCGAGCTGCAACTCGGAGTGTAATGTTCGCTGACGACCCTTTTACGATGCGATCCCAGTGACGCCGACCAATACCGAGCTTTTGAGCAGCTTGGTCAGGAGTAAGTCCAAGTTGCACCCTCGCTTCTTCTAACATCTCTCCAATTTTCATGCTGTGAAGTATCGCATATTAAGACATATATGTCAATAGGCAATATGCAACTTTTATTTGACATATATGTCTAATGTTAGTAGAATAGGAGACTGCTATATGATTTCTGACTATCCAACTCGACCTTCTTTATCACTCATGTCTATCAACGCAAGAAAACCTGATTTTGGGTCGTGGCTGAAACCAAAACTCGACGATCTTAACATCACCATTGCTGAGGTTTCTCGCCGCACGGGAATCGCTTACCCCAATGTCAGTGCAACCATCAACTCAGGGAAAACGGGCAAGCCTGTTCAGCCCGAACCCGAGACAATGCGGAAGATAATACCTGTTCTTCTTGACCTGGGTGTGATCGAAAGCGAAGCAGAGGCATGGATAGCGGCGGGTTATGAAGTCGATGGCTACGAGGTTAGACCAGTCAAAGAGACAGAATTAAATACAACTCCTCCTGAGAACTTCGAGGATTGGCCTCTGGAACTTCGGCAAGCACTGGCACACAGCAAAACACTGAGCCGAGAAACGCAGGAGTATGTTTACAAGCTGTGGCTGGAAGATGTCGTTAGCCATGTGGATAGAGAAGCTCGGCGACAAGCCGCCACGCAAAAGTTGATTGAGCGCCAAGAACGCATTGATCGAGAGAAATTGAACAAACCGGCTGATGAATAAGGTGGCTTAGGTAGGCAAGCAAGGCAATGAAAGTCAGTAAGGAGTGCGCGGCGGAGGCACAGGAGATTTATGACAGCCATGTTGCATCTTCGGGATTTGATGCACCAGAAACTTATCAAGAGCTGATGGCCTTCGTAGAGGCTTCATATGGATTGGTCATGCTTTGTGCCAATGCACCTGACGATTTCGGGCTTCAGGTCGGCGAAATGATTTATGTCACGGACTCTCCGTTTATCAGCGACCGCGCCCGGATGCTAATCCTGGCTCACGAATGGTGTCACTGGTTGCGGCGGGAAGAGAACTGCGGCTACCATTTTTACTCATTCGATGTGGTGGATGAGGCTGAAGAACGGGACCGAGAAGAAATGATCGCGATTGCTTTCTCAAGACTGTTTTAGGAGACGATAGATGCAGTGCCCGGATTGCGGCTATGTGCTAGGAGACTTTGACAAGGAGTGTGCGCGGTGTCAGAAGCTGGCCGCGCGTCTCAAACCTTGCCTGAAGTGCGGCACGGCTTCCCCGGTGACCGCTACGCTTTGCCAGAAGTGTGGGCATCGTTTCGGCGATCCCGCCGACAGAGCCTCCTCGCCGACAGCACTCCCGCGTGCCGCTGCTGCGCCGCTCAGCCTCGCTGGCCCGCCTGCCGCCGAAGCGCCCTCTCAAACATTTGAAGCGCAGTCGCCTTCCCCTCAGTCAGTGCAGGCTTCTGCAGCCGCGCCACTGGCCGCCCCGCCGCTGACGCCCGACATGCTGGCCTGCCGGGTCTGCGGGGGGAACGCCGCCCAGAAAGTCTCAGCGGTCGTCCGTGCCGGTTCCTGGGTTACTGAATCGCGCGGCAGCTTTGTCGGGGCCGGATCGGATGGGCAAGGGCACGCGATGCTCGTGGGCGGCCCTACCCGCTCTACCAGTTACGGACAGACGGGTACTGCGGCACTTCTCGCCCCGCCGTCGCATCCAAGATTGAACACAAACCAAATTGGAACGTTTGCAATTCCAATCGTCGGCTACGGCTTCGCTCTCATTGTCTGGGCGGTACTTGGCACTTCTGGGGCGCTGGCGGTTACGATCATCACAGCAATTGTCAGTACACTTTGGGCCTTTGTGTGGAACGTAGAAGGCATAAATGCCGAAGGCGCGAAGGTCCGCTACCGGGGAGACATGGCCCGCTGGGAACAGGGGATGCAGGCTTGGAACCGCCTATTCTACTGCCCGCGCTGTGATCACGTTTTCGATGCACAGACCGGGTCTGCCGCGCCGCCGCACGGAACCGGCAACCTCGTGTACGCAGATGCGCCGCCGCCGGGCATTCTCTACCTGGAGCCGACTTCCGAGCGCATGACGCGGGCCGGGATCACCGCCGCTGCCGTGGCCGCCGTCATCATTATTCCGGCGTGGATCGGCTACGCCGCCGATTACCACGCCGGGCAGAACCTGATCCAAAGCCGTACTGCCGCCATCGCCCCGTTGACGAGGGCGTTCAGCGCCGCGCAGGGGCAGATACAAACCGATCTGTCTGCCGCTCAAACCGCTGCGGCTTCGGCCAATGCGAGTGCGGCAGGGTTCAATGCCGCCGACAGCCAGCGTTCGGCGGCTCTAAGCGAGCTTGCCAGCGCCAGTGCCAGCCTCCGGCAAAAGCAAGGCGACGCGCAGGAGGCCCTGGATGAGATTGGAAAAGCGTCGGACGGGCCGGACCTTTCGGCGCGAGTGCAGGAAGCCCAAAGCGCCATGACGGAGATGAAGTCGGCTCAGGCGGAGACGGAGCGGCATCTGGGTGAGCTGCAGCGCATCCCGCTGACCGCGCCGACGCCGAGTGCGCCCCCAGCTTATTCAATCACGACGGCCGGGGGCGGGGCCGCGCCGCCTGATACGTCTACCTTCAGTTCGCCGACGGGAAGATAATTCATCAGCGATGACCAACAAAATGCCAAACGAGACAGAACTTCCTGTTGGTGACCCGGCTTCCACCCGCATGAAGCACGATTCCGAGACAGACCGCCCGCGCCTGGAATGGTGCCGGGGCATCTGCCCGGATTGCGGCGAGCACCTCGTTTCGAATTTATACTACGTCGAAGGCAAAGGTTATATGCTGGCGTTTGAGTGTTGGGCCAGCTTGATGGAGAAGCCGACCTGCACCTACCGTAAGGTTCTTTGAGCGAGAGACATTTAAGCAGCGGAGACCAAAACGATGAACATTCAATTGGACGATCCCTGGAGCGAGGACTTACCCATCCGGGATGTGGACGATCCTGTTCCTTATGCGTGCGAGCTGGAGCCGAGCGACGCCCCCAGCCATGATCCCCGCGACGTCTACGGCAGCCCGAAGCCGGACACGCCGGGCTGGCGCAGGGTCCGGGAACTGTTTCGGCAGCAGGCAGAGGAAGCGAAGACGTTGGCGCCGCGCACTTACGGGCGGCGGAGCGTGCCAATGACAGTTGATAAGGAAAAATAAAATGAAAAAAACCGCAGATAGGATAATCAAGTTCAGTGATCGGATGGCTGAACTGTCAGCGTTCGGAGTCTGGGCCTTGATTAATGCCCTAGTTACAGTTGCTGCCTCATTTGCAGGACCATCCGGGCCAGTTTGTGTCCGTCTATGGCTGGCACTTCAGGCCAGTCTTTTCCTCGGCTACATCGCCAACTTGGGCATTCGCTATATAGATAAATTGCCCGTTGGTATGACTCTCTTTGCTGCTATCCAAGTTCTTTTTATAACTGGTCTTGCTTTTTGGGCTTTTTTGACTTTGCCGTTTCCTGCTTTCGTTATTGTGGGGATTTCTAGCTGTTGTGTCCTTGCCTTGCTGGCGATTGAAGCTCAAACCACAGTTGATATGGTCCGATGCAGCGGCATGATGCGAGCTTTCAGCCTGATCCAACCATCTCAGCAGAAATTCTGAGGACGGCGACGGGCCGTGGCCTCATCAGCAGGACCCCCTGGGTCAGACCGTCACCTCTTTTCTCACTAGGTGAGACTTTGATAAAAACAAGAAATTTAGGTTGACTTTTGTGTGCCAATACTCGACGTTTCCAAGTAAACTAAGGGAGCTATCTGCAGCCAATGCTATGTGACAATGACATCATGGAAGAGTTGAATTATGCCTATGTTCATGCGGTGGCGGCTGCTGCTGGGTTTGCGTGTGACCGACCATCCAAAGATAGGAACAGTATGGATTGCATAATCACCGCCCATGGGAAAATTGCAGAAGATTCTGTTTACCAGTCACCTATATTAGGGCTTCAATTGAAAGCCAAAATGATGGACCCCCCGACAGGTGAGAAGTTTTCGTTCAGTCTTAAGATTAAAAATTATGATGATCTTCGGGAACCGCGCACTTACCCTACCCTTTTAGTGGTCTTGGCTATGCCACACGATAAAGCTAAATGGCTAATTCACTCTCAAAACAGCCTTATTACTAGAGACTGCGCCTACTGGTGTAACTTAAATAACGCTCCAAGTATCACTAACTCCGCGAGTCGTGTTGTTCACGTTCCAACAGCAAACCATTTTTCGCGTGAATCCTTGACCGATATAATGCACAAAGCATCTAAATTTGAGAGGATGGGCAATGATTTCTAGTCTTCTGTCCAACAATCTAATTGAGCATCTAGACCCTGCAGTCCTTGAGCACTACGCTGAGGTAACTGGATGGAGCAGGGTTCTTGGCTTGCCTAATAATATAGCCCTCTTCCACCGAGTAGATGATGCTGGGGTTCGCGGTCTTCAAGAGATGCTTGTGCCTCGGGACCGCTCGTTTGCAGACTTTGACGAACGCATGGCCGAAGCCGTTGAAATCCTCAGTCACATTGAGCATCGCACTCCAGTAGAGATGCTCAATAACATTATTGTTCCTTCAGACGCTATGCGTTTTCGTGTTATCTCGCCAGCTACTATGAATGGTTTGATGCCTCTTAACGAGGGCGTAGAATTGTACAGTGGCATGAAGCGTACTCTGTCTGCAGCAGCCTGTGATGTCTTAAACCCTCAATCCTATCATCAGCGCTTGTTTCGTAAGGAGTCCGAAGAATATCTTGCAGGATGCCGTCTGGGGCAGACGTTAGTGGGCAGCTACATAGCAACAGTATTGTGTCCTATCAATCCGTCTTTCAAAGGTCTCGAAAACCGCACAGCTTCCCTTTTTCCAGAATTACCAGCAACTCAGTTTTACCGCACTGTTACTGCACGGGTGATGCAATCTCTGGATGTGATCCGAACCAAATTGGATAGAGGAGACACACAGTTGCTCATTCGCCCTGAAGCAAAAGACATAACCATCAGTGGCAACTTCTTCGAAGCTCTGACCGAAATGAGACCCGAGACAAAAGCTTCTGACTTGGAAGTTCAAGTTGCTTGGTCCCACACAATTGCGTCTGCCCCTGATGTGCCGACGGAAGTAACAATGCTTGAAAACTACTTCCCAGAACTGGAGACAATTGCTGAATCTTTACGGCCAGAGTTCCAGCCCCAGCAAAGACAATTGGTTGGCAAAGTGCTTGCTCTCTATGGAGGTGAGAACGACGAAAACTTGATGGAAGGCGAGATCATCTTGCGTTTCATCGAGGGAGACAATTTGGTAGATGCCCGAATAGCCTTACGCCCAGAGGATTACGTGGTTGCTTGCGATGCCCACAAACTTGGCAAATATATTGAAGTCATAGGCATTTTGGAGCGCCAAAAAAGGCGCTATGTGCTGACTAAATATCAGCATTTAGAGATGCTTCCCTTTTTTACGTCTGGTACGAAGATTGTGAAAAAATATGCAAAGAAGGCTTATGAAAGTGCAAGACGCCGACAAGGATTATAGCGGACACTCTCTCAGGAAGTAGAACAAATCGTAAACAATAAAGGCAATTGTTTTGACCCCATTTTTTCGTAAAAACCAGTGCTGCCGGTGAAGCGACGGCGAGAGTAAGTGGGGGCTAATAAGAGCATATCGGGCTGTCCTTCTTCACACGGAACGTTTTCTATGATCATCAATATCCAAACCGATTACTGACCCCTTCGTTTCCTATAAACCGAAGGTCGCCGTGGACCAACCGTAAGTGTAAAAGCACGAAATTGAGAGTGGACGGGCCTGTCCTCGTTGACATCGAAGGGGTCACAAGTTCGAATCTTGTACCGTCCACCACTTTGTTCCTTTTACAGTCAGTAAGCTTGCCACCTTCGTGTGCGTGAAAATGCCTACTGACTTTCCCACCCATTCAAATCATTCAAAATTATTTCATCTGGTTAATCCGGGGCAACCCGCTTGTAAAAAACCTCGTTGAGTTGTATAATAGACAAGAGGTTTTTTATACAGAGTGGAACATAATCTGGCAAACCGCGACAATCAAATAGCTCTGGATGCTTTGCGGGATCGCGGTGGTGTGGCCCGCACAGGAGAACTGGCCCGCATGGGGGTGCGCCCCGCTGTGCTGACCGCTCTCTGGCGGCAGGGCCGCCTCGTGCGTCTCAAAGCAGGTCTCTACCAACTGCCAGAGGCGCTGGCCGATGAATATGGGGCCATTGTGCAGGCTTCGCTCGCCGTCCCTCGCGGCGTGGTCTGCCTTCTCTCGGCTCTGGACATTCACGGCCTGACGGACGCCAATCCCGACCGAGTCTTTATGGCGCTGCCGCAGGGAAGCTGGCTGCCGCGTGTGGCCGAGCCGCCGGTTCAGATCGTGCAGTACAGCCGCCGCCTGTTCTCGCTGGGGCGTGCGGAGACAGTCCTCGCCGGGCGCGTCGTTTCTCTCTTCTCACGCGAGAAAACCCTGTGTGACTGTTTCCGCCTGCCGGAACTGGTGGAGCTAGACCTCGCGCTCTCCGCCCTGCGGCGGTATCTGCGCGGGCCAGACACGGATGTTTCGGCCTTGCTGCGAATGGCGGGGGAATGCCGGGTGGGGCGGCGTCTGCGCCCCTATGTGGAGGCTCTCGTTGCCTGAGCAGGAAACACTGGAAGACCAGGGGAAACGACTGGCAGCGCGGGCGATGTCAGTCCGAGACAGACTGCTCACTCTGTCGCGTCGTCCGGGGCAAACGACCGCCTACAATGCCCTGCTAAGACGCTACCTGCAAGAGCGACTTCTGTGGCGGCTGGCGCTTTCCGAACACCGTGACCTCTTTGTGCTGAAAGGTGGCCTGCGGCTGGTGGGGGCTGGTTTCCCCTGGGCGCGGGCCACCAAAGACATTGATTTCCTGGGGCGGGGCGACTCCGATCTGGGACGGTTGGAAGCAATCTTCGGGGACGTGTGCCGGGACGACGGGACGCATCAACTCGCCGACGGGGCGCGGTACGACCCCGAAAGCGTGCGGGCCGCCCCCATTCTGGAAGAGGCTGAGTACGGCGGGGTGCGCGTGGCCCTGATCGCCTATCTGGGCACGGCGCGGGAGCCGATGCACATTGACGTGGGCTTCGGCGATGCCGTGACGCCGGGGCCGTCCCCGCTGCTGTTTCCAACTCTGCTGGAGGGCATGGATGCGCCGCACCTTTTGGCGTACAACGACGAAACCACGGTGGCCGAGAAGTTCGAGACGATGATCCGGCGGGGACTGGTCAACAGCCGCATGAAGGATTTTTACGACTTGTACCGCTTCGCAAAAACGGTTCCCTTTGACGGCGCACTGCTTTCCCTCGCGGTCCGGCACACGTTTGAGCGGCGCGGCACCGCCTTTGCCCCCACCCCCGACGTGTTCACGTCAGGCTTTGCCGAGGATACAGGCAAAGCTACTCAGTGGCGAGCCTTCCGCCGCAGCCTGGGCGAAGCCTCTGCCGAGACCCCGGCGCGTTTCGGAGAGACCGTTGCTCTTGTGCGGCTTCTTGTCGAGCCGATTTATACAGCCTGCCGTGAAAGCCGCCCTTTTATTGGTCACTGGAACCCCTCGGCGGGGTCTTGGGAGAGTTCCTAAATAGTGCATCTGCCAGTAAATAAGGTCTGAAATGCGCGGTCGGTTTTGTTATCGGATTTCCTCCAGCAGAAGTTTAGCACCGAATTCCTGTAAACAAAGCGTGTGTAAATTATTTCCGTGAAATGTTGACAGACGTAAAAATCTCATGTATAATGTTTTACGATCTCCTAAAATGCAAACGGAAGGGAGTTTTAACGGTAAAATGGAAGATTTTAACGCCAGTGATTACGCTCCTTACGCCCCAGTCGCTAACATCTTGATGCTGATTCACCGTTCGCGTGAACGAGGCTTACCGGAAGTACTAGATCACCGAGAAATTGTTAAACTTGGGATACCGGAAGAAAGCTCTCCTCGCGTGCGAAAGGCACTGCAATTCTTAGATTTCATAGATGCTGAGAATAAACAAACCTCAAACTTTCAGAGGTTGGGGCGTGCTACGGATGATGAATATCCGCAACTCCTGAAAGCAATATTGGAAAATGCTTACACCGATGTTTTTCAAAGTGTCGGCGATGTAGCTCTTGCTCAAGAGAAGGATTTTAATAACGCCTTTCGGTATTACAATCCCCAGGGGCAGCGTCCAGCAATGATACGCTTGTTCATGGCTCTGTGCCAAGATGCGGGCCTTCTGGCCGAGGGAGCAGTTACAAAAGTCAGTGTCAAGCGAACACCAAGAATAGCCGTAAAATCCCGTGGCACTTCAAGCAAAGATGCACAAGAAACAGCCACCGTAAAACCGTCGCCAGCGTCTGATGGCGGTTTCAGTCGTCCGAATTGGGTTGAGAGTAGTTCAACCGATAGTCCCGCGAGATACCAACTGATGCAGGTTTTGTTGAAACAACTTCCTGACGATGGGATTTGGACACAAAAACGTCACGATCAATGGCTCAAAGCAGTGGAAACAAGTGTTGACCTGCTAATTGAGATTACAGAACCACAAAATGAAAACCAAAACAGGCCACAACAACCAGAACTGGAAATGTGACCTGTCCTATAAGGCTTAGACTATGTGTTGACGCACAATGTCTGAGATCGCTTGCGTGATAAAGGTAGCAAGCGGTGGAAGGGAGGGTTTGGCACTCCCGGAGAACCTCTATGATAGCATAGAGAAGAATAGGTGTCAACCCCTCTTCGTTCGGTCTAATACCGGGGGAGGATAATCAGCAGTGACTATAGTGGTATGGTTTATCTTATAGGTTGAGTGGCGCGTGAGTATCGTTCGGCGACTGTGGAAATGTCGCGCACTTACACAGTCCCGCGCTCAATCAAAAGGAAACCACGTTGGACAAATCAATAGCAGTCAAGATGTCGAAGGCCGCCGGGAAGCCGAAAGCAAGCAGAAAACCGAGCGACGCTCCCGATGCCCGATGGGTTCGGGAGAACCGACTGCGCCTCGGATTGTGTCAGCATCAGCTAAGTAGTGGTGCATAAGTAACTGCACATTTTGTGTTCGGACATATTTGCCAGT
>CAXUKS010000059.1:0-18722 GCA_964251675.1 uncultured Armatimonadales bacterium | reverse complement strand
CCGGGGAGGGGGTGGCCCGGGTGCTGCGGATCGGCGCCCTGACCCGTCACGCCGCCCTCGAACGTTCGACGCTGGTGCGCGAGCACGCGCTGGACGAGGCGACCGAGACAGGCAAGGCGTTCCTCGCCTGCTCGGACCTGTCGATCGACGAGTTCCGCGAGTTGCACCGACGAGCGCTGCATGGCCTCATCATCGACTGGCGACCGGCCGCTGACGGCAGCGTCGAGCGGGCCGCCGACAACGCCTGCGAAATATCGCAGGGAACAGGATCCAGGCTGACATGGCCGGCTTCGATCTTGGAAAGGTCCAGCACATCATTGATGAGTTCCAGCAGATGCCGGCCGCTGGTAAGCGTGTGGCCGACATACCGGGTTTGCCGGTCGTTCAGCGGGCCGAAGGTCTCATCCTGCAGGATTTCGGAGAAGCCCAGGATCGCATTGAGAGGTGTTCGCAGCTCATGACTGATGGCCGCGAGAAACTGGCTTTTGGTGCGGCTGGCTGCTTCGGCTGCTTCTTTGGCACGGACAAGCTCTTCCGAAGCGGCGCGGCGTGCGGTGATGTCGGTATGTGAGCCTGCGAGGCGGCAGGGCTTTCCGGTGTCATCCCACCGGGCTTGACCGCGTGCCAGTATCCAGCGATCCGAACCGTCAGAGTGCCGCATGCGAAATTCAATCTCATAGGTGGGGCTGTCACCGTCTAGATAAGTGTTGATTGCGGCTCGAACCCGGCTGCGCTCCTCTGGATGCAGGCACTGTTCCCAGGTCTCCCGCGTGTTTGGCAGCTCATCATCGGCGTAGCCGAGGATTTCTTTCCAGCGCGGAGAGAAATAGCGGGTGTTCTTCACAAGGTCCCAGTCCCAGAGGCCATCCTGCGAGCCTTCCACGGCCAGTATAAAGCGCTCATTGCTGTCGGTCAGCCGCTCCTGGGTCAGCCTCAGTCCTTCCCGCGCATTGTCGAGACCGACACCGGCGCGGGCGATCTCGTTCTGCATTGCATTGAAGCTGTCCGCCATCTCCGCCATTTCGTCGGCGGAATGCACCTGCACCGGCACAATGTCCACACTGACATGGGCCGACTCAAGATTACCGGCGCCAAGAGCTTCCATCGCGTGGGAAAAGTCTGCCAGAGTGCCGCGAGCTAATCGGTCCGCCGCCTGGGCAACCTGCTCGACCGCGTGTCCGATCATCCCCGGCAGGACCAGTCCCACCGTGATCGTCAGCAGTGCCACCACCACGAAAATATCTTCCAGTGCCGTGACCAGCTCGATTTGTGTTCGCCCGACATGGCTGATTGCAAGCAGGTATCCGGCCCCATCGAGTGTCAGCACCAGCAGCATCGCGCCGGTTAGCTTGGTGTGAAGTGACCGGAGCGGGCTGGTCCGGCCCTGCCGCCGCCGGTCCGACCACCAGCGCACCGCATACAATGCGGAGCCGGAATAGGCGAGGGCAAGACCGGCCAGCACGGTCGGCAGGCCGAACTGCTCAAAGCCGAAAATGGTGGCGATCCCCCAGACAGCGGCAGCGCCCACCCCCAGCTCAATTGTCCCTCGGGGGGCGCGGTACGGGCGAGGAAGAGCCGGGGCATCCCGGCGCAGCAGCCAGACCGCGATGCTGGGCAGCCCGATTCCGATCAGGTAAGTCAAGTTGGCGGCGGCAATGACCCAGGGCGGGTCCCCCGTCTGCAGAAAAACAATTGCCATCCCGGCTGTCAGCAGAGTGGCAACCCAGGGGCAGTCCGTGCGTGACCGGCGGGCAAAGACCGCCGGAAGCAGGCCATCCTCGGCGAGCTGCGACAGAGTGCGCGAGGCTCCCGCCAGCGGCTGAAGGGTGCCATGAAACATACTCAGCATCATGAACCAGATAGCCGCCCCCCGGCCTGCGGCTCCAAACAGCGGCGCGAACGTCGGCCCCAGCACATTGATGAGAGAATTACAAAGGGATGCCGGCCCGAGGACCCCGAGCCAGATCAGTGGCAGAAGCACAAAAAACACGGCGGCCAGAGCGGCACTGGCAAGCATCGCACGGGGGACATTGCGATTGGGGTCTATGGTCTCGCCCACATGGCAGGTCGCCGCCTCAAAGGCAGGGGCGGCAAAGCCGACCAGATAAAGTCCCGCCATGGCCGATGTAAACTGCCCAAATGGGCCGGGAAATGGCACGAGCAGATGGAATGTCACCGCCTGATGCCAGTTCATATGGCCCGCCGCAATCGGCGCGAGCGCCGATACAAAGGCCAGGAATCCCGCGACGCTCGCCACGGGGATTGCCAGATGAACCACGGTGCCGACGCCGCACAAATTGACGACGGTGAAGGCGAGAATCAAAAGTGTTGCGAGCAGCGGCACGGAAACGTGAGGCAGATACCATTGATGCATGGCGGACGCCGAAAGCAGGGCGGTCACACCGCACGTTGGAACCCAGCCCCACCAGTAGCAGGTGCCCGCCAGATTTGCCAGCACCGGGCTGTAAGGGCGGAACGCTTCGGCGCAGCAGGAGGCGATCCCGCCGACCCGGTTCGGGTACAGCAGCACCAGCTCGGTCCAGCCGGGGGCGGCGGCCCAGGCAAGCAGCAGGCCAAGAATGAGCAGCGGCACGGCGGCACTGCCCTGGGTGGCAATCAAGCCGCCCGCCCCGGCGAGCAGAAACAGGCTCTGGTTGCTGCCGCCCATGGCAAGGGCCGTCGTCCCGGCCCACCCGATCCTGCGCGGGTGGGATGCTGCTTCCTGGGAACTGGTGGACGGAGAAGATTTCAGCGTGTTCATCACTTTCTCTTTCGAGTCATCGGGGTGCATACCTATGTTTTCAAGTGTCGGCAGGCTGCCTGTTCTTTGTTAGGAAGTAGAAGTACTTACATGCAGCCCCTGCCGCAGTCAGCGTCAGGCAGTCGCCGATGGCACTGGACTTGTATTGTAACAATTATATACAAACTGCTGGACGATATGGTATATATACGTATGTATACTTATCTTCCTACAAGCGCAACGACTGTTCCACTGCAGCTACTGAATACAGTCGGTGCCAATCAGCACTGCCCACACGACTAGCCAGTAGACTTGTTTTATTCCGGCAGGCACAGGATTTCGGGCTGCCATTCTTTTAATGCATCATGCAAGAGTTTTCAGGGAGATTTCTTCCGTGACAATTATCTGAAAATGATATCCAAATCTCAGCAAAATAGTTGCCTGCCTTTCACTTCGCCTGTGATCGAAGTAGAAAGCAGGCAATTGCAGTTTGGAAGCTAAGAAAGAGAATACCAACATGGCGGGTATCCCCTTACAACCGTTTTCTGCCCCTATCCATCCGAACAAGCCTCCACGCTCGGCAGCCCCCTGGATTTTGCCTCTGTTTGTCCTTTGCCTGGCGTATGGCCTGCTGGGACTCACTCTCACGCAGCCTCTCCTACACGCAGAGATGATGCAGCGCTGCGTGCTCATGGACCCCTCCCGCGCCCGCATCTGGAGCGTCGGCAACATCGAGATTGGAGTGGCTTACCTGTGCGTCTTCGGCGGCATGGCCTATTATTTTGTTCGTATCTATGCCACGAACAAACGCCATTTGCTCGATCTGGGCCTCGCGCTTGCTTACCTCTGCGGCTCTTTTACGCTGGACTACCTCTGCGTGCAGACGCTTGAGCCGTTTCTTGCTCTGCTGGTCGGAGATGCGGTGGTCATCACATTCACGGCACTGGTTTCCCGGCAGGTATGGTTTCAGCGCCTGCTGGGTGTTTTCGTCCCCATTATTTTTCTCTCGTGCGGCATCGGTCACTTTTTAGAAGGTCTTTCCTACTGGCACCTGACCTACCCGATCAACACGCCCTGGACCATGGTGACCTCGGATGTCGGCTTTGCCGTGCTGCTCAATGCAAGCCGCTTTCCGGCCTTTCTGCGCGGCGAAGAAGTGGTGGAAGAACTCGCGGTGTCCAGGGCAAGAGCGGAAGTCCTGCAGGCTCAAATTGAGGCCCGCGAACAGGCGGAAGCCGCCAGCCGCGTGAGTGAAGCCCGCTTTCGAACTCTGTACGAGACAATGCTGCAGGGAGTGGTCTTCTACGGCAGGGATGGCCGTGCGGCGGAGGCAAATCCGGCGGCCCAGCGCATTCTGGGACTCAGCCTGGAAGAGCTGCAGAGCGGGTCAGTCAGCACCCACTGGCACGCGATACGCGAAGACGGTACGGAATTGCCCAGTGATGCCCACCCCGTAACCAGTGCGTTCCGAACCGGGCAGCCCGTCGAAAGTGTCGTGCTGGGCCTGCCTCATCCTGAACACGCGGGCACCAGGTGGCTTCGGATAGACGCCATCCCGGAATTTAAGGCCGGTGAGTCCGAGCCTTTTCAAGTTTATTCCATATTCGAGGACATCACGGGGCCTAAACAGGCAGAGAACGCCCTGCGGCAGCTTAACTCTGAACTGGACCAGCGTGTTCAAGACCGCACGGCGCAGCTTGCGGAAGCGAACGTTGAGCTGGAAGCCTTTTCTTACTCCGTGTCGCATGATCTGCGTGCCCCGCTGCGGAGTATTGATGGCTTCAGTCAGGCGCTGCTGGAAGACTATTCCAGCAATCTGGACGACCGGGGGCGTAATTACCTGCAGCGCGTGCGAGCGGCCAGCCAGCGCATGGCGACCCTGATTGAAGATTTGCTGTCGCTGGCCAGGGTCACTCGCCTGGAAATGGAGCGGGTGCAGGTCGATCTGAGTGCGATGGTCACCGAAGTCTGTTCTGTTCTGGCGAAGGCACACCCAGAGCGAACTGTCGAAGTCAGCATCGCTGCTGGCCTGCGGACCCGCGCAGACCCTCGCCTGCTGCGGATCGTCCTGGAAAACCTGCTGGGCAATGCCTGGAAATATACCAGCTATCAAGACCAGCCACAGATCGAGTTCGGCAGGGCGGAGCATTCCGGCAAAGAGTGCTTTTTCGTTCGTGACAACGGCGCGGGCTTTGACATGGCTTATGTCGGGAAATTATTCAGTCCTTTCCAGCGTCTGCATACAACCACCGAGTTTTCAGGGACAGGCATCGGGCTGGCGACTGTGCTGCGTATTGTGCGGCGTCACGGAGGATGGATTCAGGCAGAAGGTGCAGTGGGACAGGGAGCAGCCTTCTACTTCACGCTGCAGGGTTGAGGCAGAAAAATCACGATGAATACAAATATGCAGAACAAAATTATCCTTCTGGTGGAAGATAACCCGGACGATGAAGAGCTGACACTGCGAGCGCTGGCGAAAAACAACATCATGAATGAGGTCGTCGTCGCCCATGACGGGGTTGAGGCGCTGGATTATCTTTTTGGAACCGGGCTGTATGAAGGACGCGACACTCACTCACAGCCTCAGCTCGTACTGCTGGATTTGAAGCTGCCCCGAATCGATGGCCTGGAGGTTCTGCAAAGGCTGCGTTCGGACCCGCGAACACAGTTCCTTCCGGTCGTGATCCTGACATCTTCCAAAGAGGATCAGGATGTTATTCAAAGTTACAGCCGGGGAGCGAACAGCTATATCCAAAAGCCGGTGGACTTCACGCAGTTCACGGAAGCGGTCCGGCATCTTGGCCTCTACTGGCTTGTCCTGAACGAAGTGCCACCGGTTAATAAGAACAACAAACCATCATGAACTATAAGATTCCGTCAACTGCGACCGCCCTTCGAGTGCTGATTGTTGAAGATTCAGAGGATGATGCCCTGATGATCCGCCGACACCTGGAAAAGAGCGGATTTCTCGTCACCTCCGAACGTGTCCAGACGCCTGCGGCTTTCTACACGGCGCTGGCAGACCGGGAATGGGACATTGTCCTTTCGGACTATTCCCTGCCGAGTTTTGAGGCTCCCGCTGCCCTGGCAATCCTGCAGCAAACAAATCTCGACATTCCCTTCGTTATTATTTCCGGGACCATGGGCGAGGAAACAGCGGTCGACATGATGCGAGCTGGTGCCGCAGACTACTTGATGAAGAGCAATTTGCGCCGTCTCGGAGCCGTCATTCATCGTGAAATCGTGGAGGCGAAAGGCCGCCGGGACCGGTCCAACATAGATATGGCACTGCGGGTGAGCGAGCATCGCCGTCGGCTGGCCGTGGAAGGCGCCCGCCTCGGCACCTGGGAAATTGATTTTACGCCCGATCCGCCACATTTGATCATGTCCGACGTTGGAAAAATGCTTTGCGGGGTCATTCCCGATGCCGAGTTCGCCTGGACCGAACTCACGAAGTCCATCCATAGAAATGATCGGCTCAATGTTCATGCGGCCATTAAGTCTGCGTTTCAAACCGGGCAGGATACTTCTATCGAGTATCGTATCTCCTGGCCTGACGGCTCTGAGCACTGGCTGGTTTCACATGCCAGCCCAATCCTGGAAGATGGGGAGCGCCCTAGCCGCTTGATCGGGGTAACCCAGGATGTGACTGAGCGCAAAGAGCGAGAGACCGAGCGAGAGATGCAGCTGGCCGAGGCAAAGGATCGGGCGGATCGGGATCCGCTGACAGGTCTCTGGAACCACACGGCCTTTCAAAATCGCCTGCATTCAGAAGTGGCACGGGCCTGGCGGGAACGAACAACGCTGGCCGTGGTGCTGCTGGACCTGAACAACTTTAAGTTTTTCAATGACGCCTACGGATACACCGCCGGGAACAAAGTGCTGCTTCAGCTCGCGGATCGCCTGAAGTCCATCAGCCGCTCTTATGACACGGTCGCCCGCTTTGGCGGAGACGAATTTGCGCTGCTGCTGCCGTCGGTCCGGCAGGTGAACGCCGCAGATTTGGAAGCCCGTCTGCACACTGATATTGGGGAGCTTATCTTCCAGCCAACAGACCAGGTAAGCGGCATCCCCATTACCGTCTCGATTGGCGCAGCTCTGTTTTCACCGGATTCAGCGGCAACGCAGGCAACGTATGAGCAGACAATTCGGCAGGCTGAGGAGCGGATGCGGCGAGCAAAAGCGGGGATCAACGCTGAATCCGAGGCCGATGAAATCCGCCGGGCGATGCGAAACCGGGTTGACGATTTTTCGATGCTGGATGCTTTGGTCACCTCGGTAGACAACAAGGATCGTTACACCCGCCGTCACAGCGAAGATGTCATGCAGTATAGTCTCATCATTGCTCAGGGGTTAGGGTTTACCCCTGCCGAGCAGCACACGGTGGCCGTGGCCGCCCTGCTGCATGATGTCGGAAAGATTGGCGTGCCGGACTCGATCTTGAGAAAGCCGGGAACGCTGACGGAGGAAGAGTTCGAAGCGGTGAAGCGGCACCCGACCATGGGAGCGGTCATGGTGACTGCCGCCGCCGGACTGGAGGACACCCTCGATGCGGTTCGTCACCACCATGAGCGCTGGGACGGCGGCGGCTATCCATTTGGCCTTCGTGGTGAGGAAACCCCATTAATCGCACGTTTAATGGCAGTCGCAGATGCGTTCAGCGCGATGACCACAGACCGACCCTACCGCAAGGGAATGCCCCGCGAAAAAGCGGCCGCAATTCTGGCCGAGGGTTCCGGGACACAATGGGCACCGCGCTGCGTTGAGGTATTTCTTGAAGCCCTTCCTCTATTTCTGGAAGCCCACCCCGAAAGAAAAGGTCAGAGGTCGATGCTGGCGTAGAGTAAACCGCAATCAAGCTGCATGTGCCAGAGGCCGAGGTAGAGCTAAATTCGTTTCGTTTTGCCCTGCAGTCGGCTGAGCCTCGAAAAATGCTTCCACTGCGCTTTTTGGGAGAGGACGCGAGAAGAGGAAGCCCTGCCCCTGATCACACCCCAGTGTCTTGAGTTCTGCCAGCTGTTCAGCAGTCTCAATCCCCTCACTTGTAATACATAAGTTGAGCGTTTTCGCAAGTCCCACAATAGCGCGTACAATTGCCTCGTCGCTCCCATGCTTCCCCATCTTTTCGATAAAGGAGCGGTCGATCTTCAGCGTGTCCAGCGGCAGTCGGGACAAGTAAGCCATGGAAGAGTAGCCGGTGCCGAAATCATCCACAGCCAGGCGGATTCCAAGCGCTTTCAGGGCATGAAGTTTTGGAATAGTCGTGTCCGAATTGCCAACCATTACAGTTTCTGTGATCTCAAGTTTGAGGAAGTCAGCGCTCAGGCCCGTCTCGGACAAAACACTGGCCACGCGCTCGACAAGATCAGGCTCCTGCAGCTGGCGGGCCGACAAATTCACACTGACTGTGAGATGGCGCTGATCGGGATACGAAGCGTGCCATTCGCAGGCCTGGCGGCATGCTTCCTGGAGCACCCAGTATCCCAATGGGACGATCAGTCCTGTTTCTTCTGCCAGTGGGATGAACTTACCCGGTTCGATCAAGCCCCGTTTGGGATGCTCCCAGCGCACCAGGGCCTCAACCTCGCTCACGTCGCTGGAGTCGAGCGACATAATCGGCTGATAGTAAACACGAAGCTCATCCAGACTCAGTGCCCGGCGCAGGTCAGATTCCATTTCCAGCCGCCCCATCGCATCCACATTCATACTTCGGTCAAAGATGACTGCCTGAGCCTTGCCGCTCGTTTTGGCCTGATACATGGCCGTGTCTGCATCATGCAGGAGAGCCTCGGGGGTCTGTGTGTCACCTCTGCTGATTGCGATTCCCACACTGCTTGTCACGAACAGCTCACGTCCACAGACAACAAGGGGGGTGCGAAGTGCCTCCACAATCCGCTCAGCGACACCCGTCGCCTGCTCCTCATCCACAAGGTCCTCCAGCAGGATCGTGAACTCGTCTCCTCCAAGCCGGGCCACAGTATCCCCCGGACGGACACAGGCTTGCAGGCGCTCGGCAACAGTGACAAGCAAAGCGTCCCCCGCATCATGCCCCATGCTGTCATTGATGTACTTGAAATGATCAAGATCCAGGAAGAGCAAGCCAACCGGAGCTTTTGTTCTCTGTGATCGTGCCAAGGTCTGCCGCAGGCGCTCCGAAAGCAGCGCACGATTGGGCAGGCCGGTCAGGGTGTCGTGGAAAGCCTGATGAGTGAGCTGCGCTTCGAAAGCCTTACGCTCGGTCACATCCCGGCACGTCATCACAATGCCAGCCACACCAGGCTCATCCAGGAGGTTGGTGAGAATAATTTCAGACAGGGAGAATGCGCTGGCAGAATTGCAGAGACGGACTTCCACCTTCAGATTTTCGCCCGCCGCTGCGGCGATGGCCTCAGTTAGAATTGACTGAAGATGATCTGCATCCTCAGGGTGGACGAAGGAAAAAATAGCCGCCGGCAGCGGGAAATTCGGCGGGCAGCCCCAGAGGCGCTCTGCATTGGGACTGACGTACTGGATCATACCTTCCGGGGACGTAATTGCGATCACATCCGAAGCATTGGCCGCCAGAGCGGTGAGCCGCCGGTGTCCCAGCCGCAGCATCTCCTGAGCCGCCAGCCGTACCTTTGCGGACGCAGAGGCACGACTGGCCCCCGCAAACTGTCGGAACAGCGCAAAGATCGCCAGCACAGCAGCCAGCAGGATGCCGGCTGTGCCCAGATCGGCCATACCATTTGCGCGAGCCGCTACGGCGGCGTTGCGCTGCAGTGCATCCGTGATGAGACTTATGAGATGCGCGAAGGCTGGGTCAACTCTGCTCTTTGCGATGACTTCGCCGCCTTGACCATCGCCGCTCCGAACTAGCAGAAATTCATCGTTTTCGGCAATCCAATACCGGATGAGAGCAGCCTCAAGGCGCTGCTGATCACCGAGAGGTGAAGACAGCGTCTTCAATTCAGAAAGCTCCTGACGCAGATCAAAGCGAATTGCTTGAGCATTCTCCTGCTGCTGGGGAGTGTATTGCTTTTCCCCTGCCACCGTTTCTTCCAGGGCATTGAGTTTGTAGGTCATTCCTTCGATATGACGCAGCGACACTTCCGCCAGCCGGGCATGATCCGAGACATTCTGAACCGTGGAAATTCCCAGCCAAGCCACTGCTCCAAGCAGTATCAAAGCGGGAAAGACGAACCGTTCCGGGGAAAGAATTTTTCCGGGCCGCTCGAATGTGGAAGCAAAGCGTGCTGCTGAACTAGAAAGTATGACCATATCCTGACTCTTAAAGCCCTTTCTCGTATTAATTATGCCAGTCTTCCTTGCCTGCGTTATACGTACAGACCCGTACATTAGCTGTGCGTACATCCCCGTAGATTTATCTTTGAGAACTTGCAGCTTCAGCGCTGAGGCCGATGAACCAACAAACCCCACTCGGCCTGTGTGCCGAGTGGGGTTTTGAGTGATGCTGGGATGCTGCGGCTTTTCAAGTTACATTAACTCACGCTGCCTTCAGCAAGTGGATTGCTTTCGCCCGAGCTTTCTCGGCTGATACGGTCGCAACACAGAAACGAGCCGCCGTGTTCTTCAGGTCCTGGGCCACATCGGAGAGTTCCTGCGAAGCGACTCCAAGCTGTGTCACAGACGCTTTCTGCCGTGTGCTCACCGAGACGACTGTCTGGATGGAGGCCGCAACCTCGCCTGCCGAAGCAGACATCTCCGCCGCTGCCGCGCTCGCTTCTTCCACCACGGCGGCCACTTCTGTAATTTCCTGCGAGACTTCTTCCGAGGCCGTCGTGATTTCCTGAGTCCCCGCCAGAATGCCCGCCATAAATTCGCGCACGGCGGAAACGGAGTTTTCAATGTCCGCAAGAACCTCGCCCGCCTGTTCTGCCAGCAGGCTCCCCGCCTCAACCTCAGACACACCGCCGTCCATCGCGGTCACCGCAGAAGACGTGCGGGTCTGCACCTCATCCACAAGTCCCTTGATCTCGGCGGTGGCTGCACGCGAGCGTTCGGCCAGCTTACGCACCTCATTGGCGACCACGGCGAAACCGCGCCCGGCCTCGCCAACGCGGGCCGCTTCGATGGCCGCGTTCAGTGCCAGCAGATTCGTCTGGTCCGCAATCTCCTCAATGGTGGAAACAATGGTGCCGATGTGGGCGGATGACTGACCGAGTTCACTGATGACCTGGGCCGTTTCCTGGACAGTTCGGTGCAGGCTTGTCATACCCGTGAGGGACTTCCCGACTGTTGCCGTTCCCATCTGCGCTGCTTTGGTCGCCTCTGCGACGGCGACGGCGGCACACTCAGCGACACCGGAGATGTTTTGGACGGTCAGAGAAAGACTCGCGAGGAGGTCTGCTCCCCGAGAGACTGAGGCAGCTTGAACGATGCTGCCCTTTGCCACTTCATCCGCCCCTTGCGCGGCCTGCCTGCTGGCGACCGCGATCTCCTGAACGCTTTGCGTGATCTCTGCACTGGCCGCACTCGCCGCGCCCGCCGTACTGTTCAAGGATTGGGAGGCCGTGCCGACAAGTCCAGCGGTCATCTGCAAATGGCGCACAAGTTCAGACAGTGACGCCTGGGACAGACGAAACGAGCCAATCGTCGCCTGCGTCTGAGCAAGCACGGCGTTGAACGTCGCCGCGACTTCGCCCAGTTCGTCGCGGCTGCTGAGCGTCATTGGCGTGGTGCCCGTCTCGACGCACGCAGTCAGATCGCCCCGCTCCAGAGCCTGGAGTGCAATACCCAAATTCGTGACGCAAATCTCATTGAGGCTCGCCATGTGCGCCGACACTTCGGCCAGAGCCTGCGTGGTGGACCTGGAAAGCGCAGCGAAGAAGGCCAGGGCCAGCAGCAGTGAGAGGACAACACAAACGTCGACCACCCCGCGCCGTACCAGGAAGCCGTGCTGACGCACTTGAAGCAGTCCATCCAGGGTATCCAGCGCCTGCTCCTGGTACGAGGCAAGCCCGTCTGCGGCGCTTTCCGACGCCGCTCCGAGGGCCTGTGTCGTGACACGCGGCGTGCTGGACTGAAGCAGTCCCGACTGCACGGCGCTCAGAAAGGAGTTCGTCTGCAAGGAGGCGGCGAGCTGCATCGGGTCCATCTGTTTTTTGACCTGGGGATTGAACTGCTCAGCTTGTTTCAGGTCGCCCTGAAGCGCCGCGAGAGGAGTAGAAATCTGGCCCGTCAGGATGGTCAGCTGAGTATGCTCGTCGGGGGTAAGGGCGCTGTGCTGCGCCGTCCCCACGACGATGCCATCTGCGCGGCTGATGCCCACCAGGACCTGGGGCGACTGGGTAAGTGCGGTGTCCATGACGTAGTAGCTGTCCACGTCGGGGTCAAGGATCAGGTTGGAGTTGTTACCAATTGTCTGAATGAAAGCGACCAGGGCATCTACCAAAGCTTGATTGGCCTGGATGTCTCCCGTGCCTTTGACGGCTTGCCACTGAGCTTTAATCTTGACCAGGGCGTCGGTGGAATTCAGAGACGCGCCGTACTGACCGTCTACGGCGTCCAGCGCCGCGATGTCCTGGCCGATCTGGTCCTCCTGGCGAGCAACGGCGGCGCGAGAAGTATCGCGGGCTGCGCGGAGGCGGCTGACGAGGCGCTGTCGGAGAAGAACGTCTTTCAGAAGGCGAGTGGCAGGCCGCTCATAGGCGACACCTGCCCGCTCCAGGCTGGCGAACTGGATGCTTGTGTTGATCTCAGCCTGGAAGTAAAACAAGACGAGCGCCAGCGGCAGCACGAAAAGTATGCCGACAAGGGTGAACTTGCCGGAAAACCTGAGCTGCGCCAGCAGGCGGTTCAAGGGCGCAAGAAGATGAGACATAATGACCTCTCTATTTCTATTAGTAAAATAATTTTTCTAATGGAGGAGTAGCTTGAGGGGAGCGAACATCATTGTCCGGCAAAGTGCCGAGGCTGCCGCCCCGGCACTTCATTTGTTCTGCTAGTTGTACTGTCGGCAGAGCCATACAATTTATACAGGGTTCCGCATTGTATGGCTGAAGAGTAGGTGCGGATGTGCAAGGCGCGGCTAAAGCGGTTTGCGGTAGAAGAAGGGGCGCAGCAGCTCGAAGCCGATCCCCCGGTGGTCGGACAGGCGTTCGGTTCCGCCGACGAACAGAACGCCGCCGGGACGAAGCGCCTGGTAAAAGCTGCGGTAGATGCGCTCCTTCGCGTCGTCGTTGAAGTAGATCACGACGTTGCGGCACAAAATCAAATCGTACTCGGCTTTTGGATAGGCATCGCCGAGAAGGTCGTGCGGGCCAAACCGGACTTTGTTCTTGAGGTGCGACAGCGGCTGATACGTGCCGCACAGCTCCATGAAGTGGGCCTGACGCCGGGCGGGGGTCAGATTGATCATGTCTGCAGCACTGAACGCCGGTCGTTCCGCACGGGTCAGCACCGACAAATCAATATCCGTTCCCTTGATCTTATGCCCCACCGTCGGCTGAATCTCGTGCAGCAGAAGCGCCATCGTGTATGCTTCCGCCCCGTAGGAGCACCCCGCGCTCCAGATCGAAAGGGGAAGCCCCTTACGCTGGCCGAGAAGGTCCGGCAGCACTTTGGAAGTCAGCTCGCTGAAGCGGTCCGGGTTCCGCAGAAGCTCGGTGACGTTGATCGTCATTTTGTCCAGAAACTCACCCAGATGCGTCGGGTCGCGCTCGATAGTCGCGGCGAATGCCGTGAACGACGCCGCTCCATTCTTCTGGGCCAGTGACATAAGCCGCCGCCGCATCTGGTCGGGCTTGTACTGGCTCAGACGCACCCCCAGGCGTGCCTCGACCCGCTGCTGGAACCAGGCATAGTCCGCGTCGCCGAACTTCTCGGCAGACTTCTCGGCGAGCTTCTCGGCGGACTTCTGCAGCAGAGGTGCGGTGTGCAGACCGGGTAACTGATTAGAGAGCATAAGTGGCTTCCTTTATACCGTAGACGGCTGTAGTGCTTACAGCAGCGGTCGGTTTGCTGCTTTTAAGAGCGGTCTGATTGAGCAGGCATCCGCTGACGATTTTGGGCAAATCCACGATCAAGGCCACGCGCCCATCTCCCAGAATAGTGGCGCCCGAGAGGCCCGGCAGATCGCCCAGCAGCGTACCCAGAGACTTGATCACCACCTCCTGCTCCCCCGCCAGGCCGTCCACGCACAACCCTAGCTGCTTGTCCCCCACGCCGACCACCACGACAAACGCTTTCTCTGAGATTTCTTCAGGCAAGGTCGAATCCGCACGGCCTCGCAGGAGGCCCGACAGGCTTGCCAGCGGGATGGTCCTTCCCCGCAGATGGATCACCGCCTGCCCTGCCAGCGTCTGGCGCGACACTTCGTTTTGCCCATTCCCCAGCAGGAGAAGCTCGACAACATTCGTGAGCGGCAGCACGTAAAAGCCGCCCCCTGACTCCACCAAAACAGCCCGCACAATCGCCAGTGTCAGCGGCAGATGGATCAGAAACCGGCTGCCCCGCCCGACGACGCTCTCGACCTGGATGCGCCCGCCCAGCTTCTCCAGGTTGGAGCGGACAATGTCCATCCCGACACCACGCCCGGAGATGTCCGACAGAACCTCGGCTGTAGAGAAGCCTGACGCAAAGATCAAATGCAGGGCGTCCTGCTCACTCATCAGGGCGGCGGCGGCTTCGGTCAGAACACCTTTGCGGATTGCCGACGCTTTGAGCTTCTCCGGGTCCATGCCTCCGCCGTCATCGGTGATTTCCAGCACAATATGGTTTGCCTCCTGCCGGGCAGACAGTGTCACCAAGCCCTGACGTGGCTTCCCGGCAGCTTCACGGGTGTCGGAGCTCTCGACACCGTGATCCACGGAGTTTCGAAGCAGATGGATCAGCGGGTCGCTGATCACTTCCAGCACGGTGCGGTCGAGTTCGGTCTCCCCGCCGGTCATCTCGAAGCGGATGTCTTTGCCGGTCTTCTGGGCCAGGTCTCGGATCATGCGGGGCATCCGCTGAAAGACGCCGTCAATAGGCAGCATGCGGGCCTTCATAATCTGGTCCTGCAGCTCGGCGGTGATGCGTCCGATTCGGTGGGTCGCTTCCAGAAGCTGCGTCGCGTTCTCATCGCGGGGATATTCACGGCTCAGGTCTCCGCTGACACGACTGACCTGGGCGCGTTCGATAACTAGCTCACCGACAAGGTTGAGCAGGCTGTCCAGGCGCGAGACTTCCACCCGGATCGTCGGGGAGGCGGCGGGAGCGGGGGCAGCCGCCTTTTCTGCCACTGCTTTTTCTGCCACTGCTTTTTCTGCCACGGCTTTCTCTGCCACGGCTTTTTCTGCCACTCCCTGCTCGGGAGCAACCACAGGGACCGCGTTCTCGAGGACAGGCACTGTTTCGATACTCGCAGCCGCGAGCGGGTTTGGGGCCGTGGCGGCTCCCCAGACCTGCACAGTGGCAGCGGCTATCTCTGCAATTTTGCTCAGCGACTGCTCGATCTCAGCCGCATTGGCAGTGGAAACCAGAAGTATGGCAAAGGTAAGCCCGAACTCTTCCTCTTCCAGCGCGGCTTCCGGCGGATCGGACGCCAGCATCTCTCCCAGCGGCTTCAGCGCACTCATGATCATCCACACCCGCACCGACTTCATCAGGCAGTCCGCGTCCAGTGTGATCGCCAGGTGATACGCGCTCATTTCCGAATCCCGCGCTGCGGCAAGGCTCGCCTCCACATGACTTTCGAGCGGAAAGGCAGAAGCTGGCAGCGCGGCTTCGGGGGGAGGTGGCAAGGACTCTGTCCTGGCCTCCGAGGTGATGGGGATCGCACTTCCTGTCCGCAGGGCAGTCAGGTGAGCGACCAGGGCAGGAATATCTTTGTCACAGGTCACTTCGCTTCCCTGCGTTGCGGCCACCGCATCTACCAGGGAGCCGAGCGCATCCAGGCATTCGAGCAGCACATCGACTATCGGCGTGCTGACGGACAGCTTGTTATTTCGCAGGTCATCCAGGATGTTTTCCATCTCATGGGTCAAATCGCCGATGGGCAGGAAGCCCATGGTGCGGCTGGAGCCTTTGAGGGTGTGGGCGGCGCGGAAAAGGGCCTGCATCGTTTCCGGCGTGTGGTCTCCGCGCTCCATGTCCAGAAAGCCGGCTTCGAGCAGGACAAGCTGCTCGCGGCCTTCATCGAGAAAGACATCCAGATATTGCAGTGTGTCGGTGTTTAGCATGATATTATTCTCTTAAAATTCTCACTGTGAATACAGCTCAATCAGTGCGGGCGCAATCCGGGGCAGAGGCAGCAGGGAGCCGACCCCGCCCAGCTCGAAGGCCGCCTTGGGCATTCCATAGACCGTGCAGGTTGTTTCATCCTCGGCAAACGTGCGTCCGCCTAGATCAAGGACCGCTTTGAGGCCCCGTGCTCCATCCCGCCCCATGCCTGTCAGCAGCACAGCGGTGATTCGTGGGCCATAGAGCCGCGTCAGCGATGCCAGCGTCACATCCACCGAGGGCCGGACGCCATGCACCGGCGGCGCCTCCGTGAGATGAGCCAGACCTTCCGAATTAAACTCCAGATGCCAGCCGCCGGGGGCGACCAGGATCCGGCCAGCTTTGAGGCCGTCGCCTTCGACCGCTTCCCGCACTTCCAGCGGCGAAATCGCAGCCAGCCGCTGTGCCAGTGAAGTTGTGAAGCCCGCCGGCATATGCTGAACAATGACCACCGGCACAGGCAGATCCGCAGGAAGTGATGGCACTAAACTCTGCAAGGCACGCGGCCCGCCGGTCGAAGATCCAATGACCAGAACGCCCCCACCCCGGACAGCGGCAGAGATCTCTCGGCGCGGCCGCGCCGGTAACAGAGGTAAAACGGGCTTCGCAGGAATAGAAATAAGCGTGGGGGAAGCGGCAGGAGCAGGATGCAGCCGCGCTTTTGCTGCCGCTTTGACCCTGGCAATCAGGTCAGCGCCAACTGTTTCAATATCCAGTGAGATTGAGCCGGACGGCTTCCCCACAAAATCGACGGCCCCCAGCTCCAGGCAGCGCAAAGTCGCCTCCGCCCCGCGCTGGGTCAGCGAGGACAGCATCACCACCGGCGTCGGGCGGAGGCGCATGATCTCCGAAAGGGTGCCAAAGCCATCCAAAACCGGCATCTCGACATCCAGCGTAATGACATCTGGTTTCAGAGTCCCTAGCTTGGTCAGCGCATCTGCCCCGTCCCGAGCGGGGCCGACAACGCACAGCTCGGGGTCGCGTCCGAGGATTTCACAGATCATTTTACGCATGAACGCGGAATCGTCTACGACCAGCACTTTGAGAGGGTTTGGCATGGAGTTTCTCATCTTGGTCTATTCGGGCAGGGCAGCTCGGGTCCGCCGCGTTCAAATGTCCCCGAAGGCTCGATCAACGACTGCGATAAACGCAGCGCCTCAGACACCGAATCTTTCTTTTTACGCACTTCAGCTGCTAACGTGAGGCGGCAGGACGCGGAGTCTTCTCTCGCATTAATTATGTCATTCTCTCTTGCTGACGTTATGCGTACATCCCCGTAAATTGTCTGTGCGTACCTCTGCGTATTTCTTCCGATTCTGCGCCGATTGGCAATTGAAAGCAGGATAGAAACACTGGGAAGCGAGGAAAACGAGTGTAATTACCAATGTCTCCGCAGGTCGCTATACCCGAAGATTTACTTGGTGAAATACAGACATTTGTCTGTATTTTCCAGGCTGAATGGCGAAATTCCCAGCCCGACCGATAGAGAAGGCTGAGGATTAAGAATGATCTATTTAGAGAATATTGGGCTTAAGGCAGCCGGGGTAATGGGGCTGCTGTGCAGCTTGACACTGCCGGCACTGGCGGGAGCGCCGTTTAATGTTGATGATCCTGGAACGGTGGAGCTGCACCATGTCCAGATCACCCTCGCCGCACAGGCCGGCCAGGTGCGCGGCAGTGAACAGCTGCCCGGCAGTGAAAGCGATGTACTGCCCGGTGTCAGCTTCGGCTATGGCGTTACGGACACTGTCGAGCTGGATTTGGGGTTGTCAGCGGGGTCCATCCGGAACAGTGGCAGCGCCCGTGTGTCCGGGCTGGGCGACACCACGGCAAGCGTCAAATGGCGATTTCAGCAAGAAACCGCCTCGCGCCCGCAGCTGGCTGTGACCGGCCAGATTAAGCTTCCGACAGCCAGCCGCAGTCAGGGCCTCGGTTCGGGCCGCTTCGACTCTACGCCGGGGTTTTGCCTCGGGAAATCATTCGGAAAATACGCCTTTTGCGCGGGGGCGGGTTATAATTTTGTCGGGGATCCGGATGCGAAAAATAACGCGTATTACGGGGCGTGTTTGACCTATCAAACGACGGAAAAAATAACTCTGGGGGCACAGGTTTACGGCAGCACTGCCGCCGCGTCAGGGCAGCGGGATGAGCTGGCCTATGGGGTTGGCGCGACCTGCAATTACCGACCGAACCAGGCGCTGCAGGTGATGGTGGGGCGCAGTGTGCACGGCTTTTCCGACCTGAATGTTTACGTGGGACTGTCGTTTGACTTTGGCCCCAGGGCCGCGCCCACCGCCCCCACGCCAGCAGAGGCATCTCCCGAGAAGAAAAATTAGGTCCAGGCAGAGCCAGCATCAGCGAAGCAGGAGCGCACACTGGGCAGCAGCCTGGTCTGCGGCGGCCTGAAGGCGCTTCGGATCGCGGGCCAAACGGGCGGACCGCAGGTCCAGAACGGCGCGGCGCAGTGCCGTGGCAGGAGCCGGGACTGGATCATTTGTCCGTGATATTTCCAAAGCATGTTCTGCGGCGATGATCCGGTCGACTTCGAGATTGACCCGCTGCCACTGGTAATTTGCAGCGTTGGCGTATGCGGCTTCTGCGTTGGTCTGAATCGTGCGAATTGTCGCAACCGGCAGATTTGCCTGCCCAGTCAGCTCCGCATGAGCCGGGCCGAAAGAAAAGCAGATCAGCAGAACTGCAGCCGCAGATAATGGGGATGTATTTTTCATAATATCAAGTCAGGAGACTGTCTCGCCTTTAGGCGACAGAGGAATGACTT
>CAXUKS010000058.1:0-19010 GCA_964251675.1 uncultured Armatimonadales bacterium | reverse complement strand
ACCGCTTCCCCGTCACCGAGGCGCATTTCGCCCTGCCCGACAACTTCTTCTCGAACTACGCCCCGCTGACACAGGCCGACGCCGAAAAATTTGTCTCTCAGCCTATCTCCGTGGCCGAGTGGACCCCGGCGATGCAGGGGGTTGTCGTCTGCGCCGCGCAGACGCCCGGCTACTTTGTGTCGTCCGCCCACCCGCGCATTGTGGACGGCAAAGCCACTAAAAACCCGCGCTTCCTGCAAATCCGCGCCGACCTGCAGGACCCCGGCCCATCGTACCTGTCCGAAGTCGGGATGCGCCTGTACCGGCAGACCCCGTGGACCGAGCCGCTGCCCACGCCCGTCAACGCCGTCCTGCCGGGCCGCCGCCTGAACCCGCCGGAGCCGGGCATCCGGTCTCTCGCCGTCTACAATCCGGTGCATTATCAGGAAACGCCGGAGCTGTTCATGGAGCTGATCAGCAGCCTCACCGGCAAGTCCCCTTCCACCACCGGAGCCGGTTCCGAAGGCGCACTCACCAAAGGCCCGTTCAACGCGCTTCCGCCGATTATCGACCTGAACAATGCGCTGGTCTCACACATTTTGACCGACGAAAAAGCCTTCGCCACAGCGGCGGGCTTTGTCGGGCCGCACCTGCGCGTCGACCACGACATCAGCCTGCTTATCCCCGAAATTTGGTCCCGCATAGAAGTAGCCGAACGCGACCCCGCCGCCCTGCTGGCAAGCGGCCACTTCGAGAAGATGGAAGACTTTGAGTACGAGGGCCAGCCGGTCCTCGCCTCCCGCCTCGGCAGCCGCATCACGCCGCAGGGCGTCCGCACCTACTTTGGCATCGTTTTTGACAACCCCAACGATGTCTTCACCGAGGAGATGCTGCACCCCGAAAAGCAGGATCTGCCGTCGTTCGTGGACGGCATCCATAACATCGTGGAAACCCAGAAAAAGATCGCCGGATACTATTTTGAAGACGGCTCCGTCTCTCTCGCCTGCCCGCCGCTCCGCGCCCTGCTCCACCTCATGCGCGACGGCCAGTTTGAGGGCAAAACCGTAGACGACCCCGCCCTCCGCGCCCTGTTCACCCGCGAGGCACTGTGGGACAGCGACTGGTACGCCGAGCGTCTGCGTACCCAGCAGACCATCGACGTCCGCCTGTGGCGGCGGCACGTCGCTTACCTGCGTGGGTTCCTGAACACCCCGAACCCCCTGTCGCCCGCCCTGCGCCAGGAAGTCACCGCCCGCCTGCACCGCGCCCAGGCCCAGTGCGAACGCGCCGAGCGCCCTGACTACGTCGGCAGCCTCAAAGGCTTCCTCGGAGCCGACCCCGCCGTGCTGATGGAGAGATAAAAAACACTGAAACACGGAATGTTGGATAAACGGGGAGACGCCTTCTATTCGCGCCGCCTCCCCGTTTTTATGGCTACTGCTGCGACCAGTAGATGGCCTGTGCGGCGTTCTGGCGGTTGGCAACACTCCCCGGTTTAAAGTACTTGACATGGCCGTCGTCCAGCAGGTAGTTTGCGCCATCCATGTGGCGGCCAGTTTCCTGCCACTGCTGCGGCTGAAACGTGGAAGCCCAGGTTACAATATAACCGAGGCTATACTGGGTCCCGCCCGGCGCGGCCCCGCCGGTCAGAGCCGAGTTGCTGCTTTGCTCGGCGTCCGCCCCGTCATACGAAAGCAGGTTCAGCCCATCGCCGGAGACGGAGCTGCGGTCGCGGGCTGTGCCGCCTTCTAAGGGGTCGGTGAAAACGGCGCGGCTGCCCCGCAGCTCAAACAGCAGAACCGTTTGCGCGGGGGAAGTGACCTGCCCATCCGCGCCGCCCACACCGACCATCGCAGGCTCAATGCCCGGAGAGCCTGCTCGGGGAGCTTCCGCGATGTCCAGATTGTAGCCATAGGAAACCGGAAGGCGCGGGGGATTGACAGTCGTGTCGGGCGTTGTCGCATCGTCGGGGCACACGTAAACACCTGCGCTTTTGACATAGGTATAAATCGGCCCGGCCCACCCGCCGCCGCGATGGTTTCCGTAGCCGACAGGGTACTTTTCCTCATTGTCCTGGCTGTACTGAATGAAGGCCAGCCCAAGCTGCTTTTCGTTGGACTGGCAGGAGGCGCGGCGGGCGTTTTCGCGGACCTTCTGAAAGACGGGAAATAAAATCGCGGCGAGAATGGCGATGATGGCGATGACGACGAGCAGCTCAATCAGCGTAAAGCCCTGAGTGAAGCCACGGCGGGCCTTTTCCGGTGTGGACGAACAAAGTGGTCGGCTCATAATAAGACCTTTCGTGTGAGTGGGCAAGGAGACCCCTGTGGCTTTAGCCAGGGGAGGAATTGCCCAAAGAGATTAGGGAAGCCTTGATACGGAGTAATCGCGCAAGCGATACAAGCCTGCGTGAAACCAGGTACAATTCGTTTATGATTGTGAAGGCTGTCAGAGTAAAACTGCGTACTAATGAGAAAACCGCCGCCGCGCTTGCCGATACAATGACAACGTTCAATGCGGCCTGTAACGCTCTGTCTCAGCTTGCATGGGATACGCAAACATTTCGGCAGTTTGACCTTCACGCAGCGGCCTACCACAAGACCCGTGCCGACTTCGGCCTGCCCTCTCAGCTCACCGTCCGCGCCATCGCCAAAGTTGCCGACAGCTACAAAACTGACCGCTCCCAGTGCCATTCGTTCGGCCCTCGCGGGGCAGTGGTGTATGACGCTCGGTGCTTTGCTATGAAAGGCGTCTCGTCGGCGGCTCTGACCACCACGCAGGGGCGGCATTCGTTCTCGCTGGCACATGGCGGCAAACAACGCGAACAGCTTTTGCAGGGCACGACAAGCGAGGCCGACCTTCTGTTTGTGGACGGCAACTACTACCTGTCTATTGCCGTCAAGTTCCCCGACCCGCCTGCCGCCGATACAAGCGGCGGGGTGCTGGGCGTTGACCTCGGTATTGTGGAACTCGCTTCGGACAGCGAAGGCCACCAGTATTCGGGCGCGGCGGTTAAATCTGTCCGTGTTCGCGTTCGTGAGCATCGGCGGCAGGTGCAAAAGTCCATGTCTCAAAAGAGAAGGACGCGCTCGGCATACAAGCGTCTGCAAAAAATCAACCGCCGCGCTTCTCGGTTTTCTAAGGATACAAACCATGTAATTTCCAAGTCTCTCGTACAGGAGGCATTGCTACTTAAGAAGGCACTCGCGTTAGAGGATTTAACCAATATCCGTGACCGAGCGAACGGTTTTAATAAGGCAATGCGCTGGCAGATGGGCAACTGGGCTTTCGCTGACCTCGCCGCCAAAATCAGCTACAAGGCGGCGGCAGTTGGCATCCCCATTGTTTTTGTTGACCCTCGCAACACTTCGCGGACGTGCAGTTCTTGCGGGTATTGTGACAAGGCCAACCGCAAGAGCCAGTCCAGGTTTGAGTGTCTTTCTTGTGGCTTCTGTGCCAATGCTGATTTTAACGCCAGCAAAAACATTGAAGCACGGGGGCTATTGTCAACGCCCCTAATGTTCCGCACAACGGCTAACGCCTGCGTGTGAGGGACAAGCCCCCGTGCTTTAGACGGGGGTAGTTGACAAACCTGTATTTCTCCTTCCGACAGTGTACCAAGAGTTTCCCCTTGCTTTGTCCCTGCCAGCTTGGGAGCACGCCATTTAATTTTTTTCACCCACTCTCACGCATAAGCGCGGATATTTGCATACTCCGCCCGGTTCCGGGCCTCGGCCTGTTCCAAGTCGTACTGGTTTTGCAGGCCGAGCCAAAGCTGCGCGGACGTGCCAAAAAACCGGGCGAGGCGATGCGCGGTATCGGCGCTGATGCTGCGCTTGCCCTTGAGTATCTGCGAAATGCGCGTCTACGGGACACCGATACTTTGAGACAACTGATAGGCTGTCAGGTGCATCGGTTCCAGAAAATCCTCACGCAAAACTTCGCCGGGGTGGATATTGACGAGGTTCGTATCTGTACTCATGGGGCTGTTCATTCGTGCCGCCTTTCGTATTCGCTTGCCCAAACTGCCGGGGGTATAAAACCCCCGGCATTGAAATTCAGCCGCCCTCCGGGCGGAAGAACTTAGTTTGGTTATCCTTAGCCCGGCAGGGCGTCCGCTTTTCCTGCCGGGGGTTTTATACCCCCGGCTTTGCCATACGCCTCCCGCACCCCCACGTCCACCGTGCGGTACGTCAGCCCCAGCGGCGCGGCGGCGTTCAACCCGCGACTGACGTTTTCAAATTGCGTGAAGGCAACCAGCCCCCGTGTCAGGGGCGGATGGGGCAGAGGCTCTAAAAGCGCGGCGGCGGCGTTGACCAGCGGCAGGGGAAGGTGAACGATGGGGCGGCGGCTGCCCAGGACCTGCATGAGCAGGACCAGCGTGGCATTGGTACTGAGGATATTCGGGCCGCAGGCGTCCCACAGGGCGTTTTGAGCGGCGGGGTTTTCAAAACACGCGGCAACCGTGGCCGCAAGGTCTTGGACGTGGATAGGGGCGGACAGGGGGCGGCCATTGCCAAGAACAGGCACAGCGGGGGCATATTTGATGAGTTTGGCGAGGGCGGAAAAGTAGTGGTCGCCGGGGCCGTAGACAATGGATGCACGCAGAATGGTCCACGGAACGCCGCTGGTTTGAACGTGCTCCTCGGCGGCGAGTTTGGCGTCAATGCCGGGGTGCTGCCCGGCGAACTGTTCCCCGACCGCCGCGCCGCTGAGGTAGACGACGTGCTGCAAGTCGCCATAGGCACGCAGGGCAGACAGGACGTTCTTTGTGCCATCGGCGTCCACGGCCTGAAAGGTCTGCCGCTCACGCGGGCGCTCCACGGGAAAGCCTGGAAACTGATGGGCCAGCACGGCGGCTTCCACGCCCTCAGCGGCAGGGCGCAGGCTGGCCGGGTCCCGGACATCGCCCCGGACGACGGGAAAGCCGTGCGCTGTTCCTGCCTGGGTGCTGGACAGCAGGCGGACGATGTGGCCGCGTGAGCGCAGGGCATGGGCGGCGGCGAGGCCGATAAAGCCACGGCCCCCGGTGAGGAGAATTTGCATAAAAGGTCACTTTCTGCCCGCAGATATACCAGAAAATCAAAAAAAAGACGAGAAGTATGGACGAAACCGCCGATATGCTGTATGATAGGAAGCAGAGGGGCATAAGACCCCTTATTCCATCAGTACCGGCTTTTATGGAAAGGCGCTTCATGCACACGTTTCTCTTCCCGCAGGGAATTTCCAGTCGGCTGCTTCCGGGGCTGCTGCTTGGCGGTCTGGCACTCGGCCCGCAGGCCGCGCAGGCACAGGTCACGGCGTATACCTCGGCCAGCGCCTTTCAGGCGGCGTCGCTCAACGCTACCGCCCCCTTTCATTTTGACAGCCTGACGACTCCCGGCAACACCCATTATTATGGCCCCAGCTACTCGTTTGACGGGGTCTCTTTTACCAGCTCGTCGCTGAAAGTTCTCAGCCCGACCTCCGGCGAAGGCGATCTGTTTGGCGGACATTCGTTTCTGGTCGGCCTGAAAACCGCGAACAGCGGGCGTACCAACCAGATTTCCTGGGGAGCGCCCACGGGCACCACGGCCTTTGGCGCAACCTTTGCCAGCCTGGACGGCAGCCCGATAACGGTCACGGTCAACGACCAGTTATTTACGCTGGGCACGGGAAACACGTTTTTCGGGTTTACGTCCAGCGCCCCGATTACGTTTATGGCGGTAGACAGCGCCAGCACCCGAGGCACCGCAATGGACGGGATTGTGTTTGGCGACGCCGCCCCTGTGCCCGAGGCGTCGTCGGTGATCTCGCTTGGCCTGCTGCTGGTGTGCGCGGGCGGCGCTGCCCTGGTGCGCCGCCGCCGTGCCGCACCGCGTCTGGATTAATCGAGCCTTCAGATTGACAGCGTACCCGGCAAAAAGGTATACTGTTGTCGGCATAATGGACATAGACGCAAGAAAACAAAAAATACTGGGCGCGGTGGTTCGGGACTATGTCGAGACTGTTAAGCCGCTCGGCAGCGAGGAGCTGGCGGCGCGGTATCAGTGGGGCATCAAAAGCGCCACCATCCGCAATGAGCTGGCCGAGCTGGCGGAGCTTGGCCTGCTCCGTCAGCCGCACACCAGCGCCGGGCGCATTCCCTCCGACCTCGGCTACCGCTTTTATGTGGACCACCTGCTGACAGCGCGGGAGATCGATGAGCCTGCCCTGTCCGGCGAAGACACGCAGGCCCTCGAAATGGAGCGGCTGCTGCGCCGCACCTGCGCCCTGCTGACCCAGGCAACTTCCTATACCTCTGTCGCCACACCCCCCCGACCCGCCGACACGCAGGTGCGCCAGGTGTTTGTGACGCCTGCCGGGGACGACCGCCTGCTGATTGTCCTCCTGCTTTCCACCGGACAAATGGAAAACCGTCTGCTCTGCCCGGATGCCGACGCCGCTACGCCCGTTTCCCCCGCCGAGGCCGTGCTGCTCGCCAATGCGCTCACCGAAGCGATGTCAGGGCAGGAGCTTGACGCTCTGCCTGCCCTGATGATGGACGCCCCTTCTGCCCTTGCGCCCCCCCTGCGGACGCTCTACGGCCTGCTTGCAGCGGCAATCCAGCAAATGGCACAGGCCGCCGCCGAGGAAGACAGCGTGTATCTGGAAGGCGCGAGCGAGATCCTGCGTCAGCCGGAGTTCCGCGATGTCGCCAAGATCGAAAGCGTGCTGGAAACGCTTCAGCGCGGCACGCTGGTCTTTCAAACGCTGTCGCGGGTGCTGCTCGGGCCGGACGTTTCGGTCGTCATCGGCGCGGAAAACCACATCCCGGCCATGAGCGAGTGCAGCTTCGTGACGGCCTCCTACTATGTCGGCACGCGGCGGCGCGGCACGCTGGGCGTCGTCGGCCCCACCCGCATGGACTACGACCGTGCTGTCCCCGCCGTCGGCTTCTTCTCCCGTGCCCTGAGCCGCACGCTGACCCGGCTTGCGGGCTTAAGCTAGCTTCTCCAGACGATCTTTCAGCGAGCAGTCTTGGGGTACAATGCAGCCAATCACATACGAGCAGGAGGGCTTCCCCGTGTTATTCCGCCGTTTCGCACTGCCGCTTTCGGCTTTTCTTCTGCTGGCGTTTGCCCCCGGCCCGGCGTCTGCTCAGACAGAACCGCCCGCCGCTCCACTCCCTGACTTGATGCCGCTGAAAAAAGCACTGGCCCCGCTTGCTGGCAGCGGCCTGCTGGAAACGCAGACGTCGTTCAAAATGAGCGGCAGCCGGGGCGGGGCCACTTTCACCTTCCGCCAGAACATCCACATTCTGTCACGCCGTCCCGGGCGGTTCCGCGCCGAGCTGTCCCCGGTGGGGACGGACGGCACGCCGAGGCCAAAGCTGCTGGTGGTTTCCGACGGCCAGCGCGTCTGGACCTATCGCCCCGGTCAGAAAGCCTATTCCGTGGTCTCGCGGCAGTCCTTCGTGGATGCCAATGATGACGTCACAGCACTTGGCCTTGCTATTGGCGGCTTTTTCCTCGGCGATGGCCGCGAGCTGGCCGAAGCCTTCCGCGACATCACCAAAGACAACAGCGCAGCGGTGCTGTCTGCCCTGACTGATACGGGCGTCACGCTCACGTCTAAAGCCCAGTCCGTTGGGGGGGTGGACTATTTCGTCTACCGCATGAACCTCAGCAAGCAGGGCCTAGCCTATGTCTTCTATGTGGATTCGCAGACCGGCATCCTCAAACGCCTTGACCTGACCGGCAAGACCGACGGCATGCAGATTGCGTTCGAAGAAACGCTGACCTTCCTGCGCGTGCCGGCTGCGGTTCCGCTCAACACCTTCACCTGGTCCCCGCCCCCCGGCACGAAAAAGTCGGCAGACGTCACCGTGGACCCGTTCTAGCGCGTGTCTGACGATTGACACGCCGAACACGGATTCGGTATACTCTGTGCAATTCCTGTTTGGAAACACACGACCAGCGTGGTCGGAGAAAGGAGTGGCGAAACACCTATGTTAAGTTTATCCAAGCGTGCTGACTATGCCCTGCTGGCCTTGTCGCATCTGGCCGTCACTCAGGCCACCGACCCCGAACGGCTGGTCAACACCAAAGAAATTGCCGAGCAGTACGAAATCCCCGGCGAACTGCTGGCAAAGCTGCTGCAAACCCTCGCCCGCAACGGCATCGTCGCCTCGCACCCCGGCCCGACCGGCGGCTACAAGCTCCTGCGTGCGCCCAGAGCGGTGAGCATCGCTGAGGTGCTGTCGGCGATTGACGGCCCGCTGTCCATCCTGCCCTGCTCCAACGGGCAGGGCAGCATGTGCAAACAGTTCAGCCACTGCACCATTCGGGACCCGCTGGCCGAAATCGAGCGGCGCGTCAAAAGCCTTCTTGACGAAATGACATTGGCCGATGTCAGCGGCACTTCCCCGGCTCCGCCTGATGACTGGTCCACTCTGCCGGACTTTTCCACCCGCAGCTTCGCGGCGGGCCTGCGCGTCAGTTGATTTGTGATGAGCTTCGTAATGCCTGAGACCATTTATTTAGACAACAATGCCACGACCCGCACCGACCCGCGTGTGGTGGAGGCCATGCTGCCCTATTTCGGCGAAGTCTACGGCAATGCTGCGTCCGGCAGTCATGCATTCGGCTGGGCCGCCGAAGCGGCAGTCAAAAAAGCCCGCACCCAGGTCGCCGCGCTGATTGGCGCGGACGCCCGTGAGATTGTCTGGACTTCGGGGGCCACGGAGTCGGACAATCTGGCCCTCAAAGGCGTCTTCGAGCAGTACGCGCCAGACGGCGGCCATCTGATCACCTGTGTCACCGAGCACAAAGCCGTCCTCGACAGCGCCAGGCATCTGGAACGGTCGGGGCATCGGGTGACGTATCTGCCCGTGGACGATGAGGGGCGCCTCTCGCTGGACGCGCTGGCAGACGCACTCACTGAAGACACGACGCTGGTGTCCATCATGCTGGGCAGTAACGAGGTCGGAACCCTGCAGCCCCTGGCTGAGATTGGCGCACTCTGCCGGGCCAAAGGCGTGCTGTTTCACTGCGACGCCACGCAGGCCGTGGGCAAAATGCCGCTGGATATGTCAGTTCTGCCAATTGATTTGCTGTCGTTCACGGCTCACAAGATGCACGGCCCCAAAGGCGTCGGCGCTCTTTACGTGCGCCGCCGGGACCCCCGCGTGCGTCTCGCGCTGCAGATGGACGGCGGCGGGCATGAGCAGGGGCGCCGCTCAGGCACGCTGAACGTGCCGGGGATTGTCGGCTTTGGCCGGGCGTGCGAAATTTGTCAAAACGAACTTGCTTCCGAGCAGGCATACCTGACGCGCCTGCGGGACAAGCTCATTGACGGCCTGCTCGCCGCCGTTCCGGGCGCACAGCTCAACGGCCACCGGACCGAGCGCCTGCCGCACAATGCGAACCTGGCATTTGAAGGCGTAGAGAGTGATGCCCTGCTTTCCGCCCTGCCGAACATCGCTCTGTCCACAGGGTCCGCGTGTTCGTCCGAGTCGCTGTCCGCAAGCTACGTTTTGAAAGCATTGGGCTTTGACGATGCGCGGGCGTATTCTTCGGTGCGCTTTGGCCTGTCACGGTTCACCACCGAGGCCGAGATTGACCATGTGCTAAGTGCCCTGCCCGCCGCTGTTGCCCGCCTGCGGGCGCTGAGAAAATAGTGACTATGGAAGAATCAGAAGTCTGGCCTCCTGCACCGGGGCCGCCTCCTACGCCTGCTTCTGCCGAGGGAGCCGCCGATATTGCTGTCTGTCCGACCTGCAAGCGCCGCCTGCTGACACACACGAGCGCCCTGTGCAACTGGTGCGGGGCCAAAATCGACAACCCGGAATACCAGACCAAAGCCGCCCAGAACCGGCAGCAGCGCGACCGTCAGGAGCGGGCTGAACTCGAAGCCGTCATTCAGGAAGAAGCCCGCCACGGCATTTTAGGCCGCCTGAAGCGCCTCGGCAAACAGCCCAAAGGCAGCCCGCGTGATCCACTGGGTTGAGCGCAGTATGAGCCGAAGACCTACCTTCCTTGCTTCGCAGGGTCCTTCCTAAAGGAAGGATACAGACAAAACAAGATAGCCCTCTGTCTCCGTATCCTAATCCTCCCTTTAGGGAGGACCCTGCGAAGCAAGGAAGGTAGGTCTCCGGGACCGGGTGGCGCACCCAGCGATATTATCTTAACCTATTCGACGAAAGAAGACTTATGCAACAAGACCCGAGTGAAGAGCCGCTTAAGAATGCAGCTTTGGAATCCGCTGTGATGGGCATGAAGATGGCCCTCACCGACGAAGAAGCCGCCGAGACGCGGCGGCAGATGCTGGACATCCTGCGCGAAAGCGTGCTGGCCGTCCCGACCATGAACCCGGTCGAGACCACCCCCGACGGAGCCATCGCGCCCAACGCCGACATTCAGCTTATTATCGCCACTAACCCCGAAGGCGTCTCCGGTGTCCCCGCCTTCACGCAGCTTGGCATCCTCAGAGCGGCCCTGCCGCAGCTTGAGCACGGGATGTTTTTAAATGGCGTTCAGCTTTGCGGCATTCTGGCCGAGAGCGAGCATCGGCTGTTTATTGACGGACCGGACATCCACGCCGAAGTGTCTCCCGAGGAAATGCGGGCCATCGCGCAGACCGCGCAGATGATGGCACAGATGCAGCAGCAGGCCGCCAATAAAAATGAGCGGCTGGAAATCGCGCTGACCGCGCTGGCGGGCGAAGAGACCCCGGAAACCAAAGGCGCAGTCGTGCAGTCGTTCCTGGAAGAGTTCAGCCGCATCCCCATCGCGGGCGACATGGACGAAGACGCCGAGTGCGTAGTTTTGAACACCGGCGCTCCCGAAGATACCCCGGAAACGCCGCAGGAGCTGGAGCTTTTGACCGAGAATGACGCCCTGCTGTGCTTTACGTCCGATGAGGCCCTGCGGGCCTGGGACGCGGGCGCGGGCCGCAACGCCGTGGTGCTGCCTGGCCCGGTGATCGCCCAGCTTGCCGCCCAGGCGGGCGTGCCGACTCTGCTGATCAACAAAGGCGATGTCAATGCGCGGGGCCTGGCGCTGTCCGAGGATCGGATTGAAGTGGCCCCGGCGGCCTAATCCCGTATCATTGCCGTGCCCCTGCCCCGGCAAATCTGCCGATAATAGGCTCACTACTCGAAAGTGAGCCTATTTCTATGTCTGAAGTTCTCTCCGAAACGGCGCACCCCTGCGCCGGGGCCAAGCGCGTCGCCGCCGTCTGCCGTCACCCCCAGGCGGAGGCCGTGCGGGCCACGATTTCTGCCGCTGTTCCCTATCCCATGCAGGCCGAACTGCTCTGGCTGACCTGGGTGCAGTGGCGAGCGCACGGGCGGGAAGCCCTGCCCGAAGAGACCGGGCTGTCGGCGTGGACCGTGTCGGCACGTCTGCGCCAGCTCCGCGAAGCGGGCGCTCCGGTGCTGTCGTCCGCTGAAGAGCGGGAACTGATGGCGCGGGGCCGGTTTCACGAACCGTGGGACTAGGCCGCCTCCCAAGCCTCCCGCACCACGACCAGAGACTCTGCCGCCTCGGCGGGAAAGTTCTGCCAGTGACATTCAAGACTGATACGGCCACTGTAGCCCGCCGCCTTCAGCACCGCAAAGAAGCCCCGCAGGTAGTCAGCGTCAGCGGCCGTCGGGGCGCGGCGGCCAGACCCGGCGACGTGGATATGCCGCAGCAGGGGCAGCGCGTCGCGGGTTTCGTCGTAAGACTGCCCTTCTTCGGTGACATGGTACAGGTCGCTGAGGACGCCCACCGCCGGATGGCCAAGTTCTGCGGCGAGAGACAGCCCTTCGGCGACACTGTTAATAAAGTTGCATTCTTTGCGGTTCAGCGGCTCAATCGCAATGACAAGGCCGTGCTTCCGCGCCGCGTCCCCGGCACGCTGCAAAAATGCCAGCGTCTGCCGCCTGGCGCCTTCGAGCGTCCCGCCGTCGGGAATCTTTCGGGAGCCGCCGCTGCCGAATACAATTACGCTGCCGCCGAGCGCGGCGGCGCGGAACAGGGCTTCTTCCAGATAAGCCTCCTGCCGGGCTGCGTCTGCATCCGGCCCCACCACTTTCACCGAGGCGGGCAGGAAGACGTTGAAGGCTTCCGCCTGCGGGACAAACTGCTTCGCATCAGCCAGCAGCGGGGGCAGAATGGCCTCTCGCGGCTCGTCGGGCCGCAGGTCGGCGGCGACAGTCATTTCCAAAAAATCCGCCTCGCTGTCCGAAATTACATGCCACTGCGCGGCTCCGGCGCAAACTCCAATTTTCATACGTGTCAGTTCCCCGCCGCCCCCTTCTTTTCCTCTTTCTACATTTAGTAGCCCGTTTGCAAAAAAAAACGTATATATAGACAAAAAAACTGAAACTACGCTTGTGTAATAGCAATAGCTATGCTATAATGGGCAAAGTTCATAACGCCTCAGAATAAAACGCATCGATGCCTAATATACGACAAAGTTTCCATGATGAGCTGGCCGCGCTGGAGCAGGAGCTTCTGCATATGGGCACGCTGACCACCACAATGCTGACTCAGGCCGTCGAATCCGTGCAGACCGGAGACATGGCGCTGGCCGGGGCCGTGCTGGTTCAGGATAATGCCGTCGATGAGCTGGACCGTAAGCTGGAAGCGCAGTGCATTCGGCTTCTGGCCTTGCAGCAGCCGCTGGCCCGCGACTTGCGCCTGATTGAAAGTGCTCTGAAGGTCATCACGGATCTGGAGCGCATCGGCGACCACGCGGTGGACATCGCCAAGATTTCGCGCAAGCTGACCCAGGAGTTCTACCAGAAAGCGCCGCTTGTAGACATCGGCCCGCTGGCGGGTATCGCCGGGACAATGGTCAGCGAAAGTCTAGAGTCGCTGGTGCGCCATGACAGTAAGCTCGCCTCAAAAGTGTGCGACGACGACGACATGGCCGACGATGCATTCAAAACGCTCCGCGAAGAGCTTTTGACCATGACTGCCGAGCAGCCGTCGCACGTCTTCCCGGCCTCGTACCTGCTTCTGGCCGTGGTCTATCTGGAACGGATTGCTGACCACGCCACTAACATCGCCGAGCGAGTGTATTACATCGAAACCGGCAACCGCAAGCCGCTGGGGCGACGGGGCGAGCGCACCGACATTTGAACCATGAATGACATTGCCGAAAACGCGGCACGGGTGCGCGAGAAGATCGCAGCAGCCGCGAAGCAGGCCGGGCGTTCTCCAAACGACATCACGCTGGTTGCCGTGAGCAAGCGGCAGCCCGCCGCCGCCGTCACTGAGGCACTGGCGGCGGAGCTGACGCAGTTCGGCGAAAACTACGTGCAGGAAGCCGCTGACAAACGCGCCCTTGTGACCGGCGGCCACTGGCACCTGATTGGACATCTGCAGAGCAACAAAGCCAGGCTGGCCGTCACGCAGTTTGACCTCATTCAAAGTGTGGACAGCCTCAAGCTGGCCCGCGAAATTGGACGGCAGGCGCAGGCCATTGGCAAAATACAACCAGTGCTGCTACAAGTGCATCTGGGCGACGAAGACACCAAAACCGGTGTCCCGCCCGAACTGGCATTAGAGACAGCAGCGGCGCTGGCGGACATCGAAGGGCTGGCCCTGCACGGCCTGATGGGCGTGCCGCCGCTCGGCGTGGACCCACGTCCCTACTTTGTGCAGGCGCGAATGCTCTTTGAGCAGATGCCGCCGGCCACCCGGCAGACGCTTTCTCTTGGAATGAGCGGGGACTACGAAGCCGCTATCGAAGAAGGTGCCACACTTGTTCGGATTGGAACCGCACTTTTCGGAGCAAGACACTAAGACACGCGGCAAGACACACAGCAAGACACACAGACACGATGGGAGGCACGCACCAGCATGAACCAGCACGCGGAAGCGGAAGAATATGACAACGGCCCGGCCAAAGAGGGGGGAATCATGTCCCGCCTGTTCGGCCATTTCCGAGGCAATGACGACTATGAGGAGGAGCCGGAAGACGTGGCAATCCCCGAAAACCAGACCCAGCCCATCCCCCCGCAGACCCGCGCCAGCGGCGGCTCTTACAGCCCTTTGAAGCGAGGCAATACCTTGCGGATTGATCAGGCCCGCCAGACACGAATCACTGTCCGCCGCTCCGTGCAGACCTTTGACGACGCTCGCCGCGCCGCCGACGGTCTTAAAGACGGCCAGCAGCAGATTGTGAATCTGGAGCAGACACCGCCCGAAATGGCCGAGCGGATCACCGATTTTCTGAACGGCGCGACCTATGCGCTGGACGGCAGCGTGGAAAAGATCGGTGAGCAGGTCTATCTGTTCACCCCGGCCTCGGTCGTGATTGATATTGAAGACAAGCCCGTGGCCTCTAACGTCCGCGCCGCCATCTTCACGCGGGAATAGCTGTTTATGCTGCGTGAGAAAACGCTGGCCGTGCTGGGCGCGGGAATGATGGGCGGGGCGCTGGCACGGGGGCTGGTCGGCTGCGAGGCGATGGCCCCCGCAAGCATCCGCCTGTTTGACACGCACGGCGCAAAAGCCGCCGCCCTTGCCGCAAGTCTGGGGGACGGCGCCCGCGCCGCCGCGTCGGCAGAAGAAGCGGTTGCCGGGGCGGACATCGTGCTGCTTGCCGTCAAGCCGCCTATGGTCGCAGGCGTTCTCACAGAACTCTCCCCGGCCCTGCGCCCCGGCCAGCTCGTGCTGTCTATTGCCGCTGGCATCCGGCTGGCGACCATGGAAGGTCTGCTCCCGGACGGCACGCCCGTCATCCGCACCATGCCGAACACCCCCTGCCTCGTCGGCCACGGCGCGACCGCCATCTCGCAGGGGCGGCACGCCACCGACGCCCATCTGTCTCTGGTGCAATCACTCTTTGCCGCTGTCGGCGTCTCCGTTGTCGTCCCGGAGCGGCTGCTGGATGCCGTCACCGGCCTGTCCGGCTCCGGCCCGGCCTACGTCTATCTGATCATTGAAGCCCTCGCCGACGGCGGCGTCAAAGAGGGCCTGACCCGTGACACCGCCCGCCTGCTCGCCGCCCAGACCGTCTCCGGGGCCGCGCAGATGGTGCTGTCCTCTGACGAGCACCCCGCCCAGCTCAAAGACAACGTCACCACCCCCGGCGGAACCACCATCGCCGCCCTGCACGTCCTCGAACGCGCCGGCATCCGCACCGCTCTCATCGACGCCGTTGAAGCCTCCGCCCGCCGCTCCCGCGAGCTGTCGTAAGCGAAATGCCTTAACGGGGCCGCGTTAAACCCACAGCGTCCCCTGCCCCACCAGAACCGCTGTGCCGCTGACGGCTACCCCGGTCACTTCGCCCGCCGCCGTGCTGATCTGCACGTCCACATTCCCCGGTCTGCCCATCACATACCCCTGCTCCGTGCGGAACTGCGCCAGGCCCCCGGCATCCGCCGTGAGCCGTCCCAACCGGGCAAGATAGGCCCCAACTGCCCCGCTGGCCGTGCCCGTCACCGGGTCCTCCGGCAGACCCGCCGCTGGGCAGAAGCAGCGGGCATGGAGCAGGGCCTCCTCCCTTTCTGTCTCAAACGACCACACATAAAAGCCGTCCGCGTAATCGGCGAGGCTGTCGCCGAAAGCGGTCAGCATGACGGCGTCCGGGGCCAGCGCGTTCAGCGCGGCCCGGTGCACCACGGGCACAATCACGAACGGCGTCCCCGTGGACACCACCTGCACCGGCAGGCCCGTGTCCTCGATCTCGGACAGAGGCAGGCCCAGCGCGTCAGCCACGGAGGCAGTGGGAACCGTCTGCCCGTAAGTCGGCAGCGCCTGTGCCATCGTCACTTTTCGCTCGGCGTCCACTGTAACCGCCAAAATCCCCACATCTGTCGCCAGCCGCACCGTGCCGGACACAGGCAGGCGGCCCGTCTCTGCCAGCACCGTCGCCAGCGCAATGGTGTCATGGCCGCACAGCGGAATGCGCTTGGCCCCGGTGTAGTAAATGACTTCGTAATCGGCATCCGCCGAGGGCGAGGGCGAGGCAAAGACCGACTCCAAATGCAGCTCCCCGGCGATTGCCAGCATTTGAGCGTCTGTCAGCGGCGCGTCCGGCAGCAGCACCCCGGCGGGATTACCCGCGTATCGAGTGCGCGTGAATGAGTCGGCTAGAAAGAAGGGAACGGGCGGCAGTCCGGCGGGCATGGATATATTCTCCTGCTTATTTTGAGACAGTGTGGCCGAAAAAAATAATTTTGGCAAGTGGGAACAATGCGGAAAAAACGGGTGTTAGCGAGGTAGAATATGACCAGAATACTAAACTAGTCAATACTCTAACGGCGAGCAGGAAACTATGGCAAGGCACGAAGATGTCCGCGAGCGAATTATTGAAGCGGCAGAGCAGCGGCTCTGGCACTACGGCTTCAAAAAGACAACGATGGACGAAATTGCTTCCGACGCCGGTGTCGGCAAGGGAACCGTCTACCTGCATTTTCAAAGCAAGGAAGATGTTGCTCTGGCAATCATGGCTAAGTTCAAGGAACACAGCCTGCAAAAAATTGCCGGGATTGCCCACGACAAAACGAAAGATCCCGTCAGCAAGCTGAAAGAAATGCTGCGTGAACCCCTGGTAGACGCTTACGCCCGCTGCCTGGAATCGCCGAGCACACTGGAACTGGCGGTCGCACTCAAGCCGCATATCCGCGAGATGATGCTGCCCTACTCCGAACGCGAGCACGCCCTGCTGGCTTCCGTGCTGGAAGAAGGCAACGCACTAGGTATATTTGGAGTGCCCGACACGCGGCGTGCCGCCCAGACCCTGAAAACGATGTGTTTAGGCTTTTTGCCCCCGTATCCCTGTGTTGCTTCCATTGAGGAAATCGCACCCAGAATTAACGAAATAGTAGAGTTGACCACCCGAGGACTTCGCAAATGATTGATCGATCACGCGCACGACGCGCTGCCACGGCGGCAGCCCTTCTTTCTCTGACGACGCTGCCTGCCCACGCGGCAGGCCCGATCCCGCCCGGCTTTATCTGGCTGAAGCAGGCCGCAGGCGGCGGTGCGGGAGCCGCCGGTACGGCAGGAACCGGCACAGGAACAAACGGCACGGCAGGAACCGGCGCAAACGGCACAGGCGGAGCCGGTGTCGGGGGCGCGGGCGTCGGCGGCACAGGAATAGGCGGCGGCGCGACCGGAAATGTCGGTGGAACTGCGGGGGTCGGGGGCGGTGTCGCCGCCCCCGGCACGGCCACCGGGGTTGGCAATGCCAACGGCACAGGCACTACCGGCACAGGCACTACCGGCACAGGCACTACCGGCACGGGAACGAATGGAACTGGCACAAACGGTGTCGGCGGCACAATGGGCGGCCAGAACGGCCTCGGCGGCAGCACCAGCGGCGTCAGCGGCACGGGAAGCGGCCCAGGAACCACCAGCGGGGCGGGAATCGGCGGGGCGCAGGGCAGCCTACCCAGGCCGGGAGCCACTGGCAGCTTGCAGGACTATGACCTGCCGCGCACCATTGACGCCGCTCTGCAAAGCAGCGCCGATGTGCAGACGGCGACGCGCAACGTCGAAATCGACCGCAAGCGTGCCGATGAAGCGGGCGCGGCGGGGCGGCCCAGCGTGGATGCTTCCGGCACGGCCATTCGCTACGATCAGGCGACCCAGATTGCCCTCGGCACCGGCCCGCCTATTCAGGTGACTCCGAACCATCAGGAGATTTTGTCGCTGAACGTCTCCAACCGCTTCGACCTCACGGGACAGATTCGGGCCGCTGTCAGCCAGTTCCGCCTGCAAAGCCTGGCCGATCAGTTCATTCTCGGGCAAATCCGCAATGCGCGTATCCTGCGGGCGCAGACGGTCTACTTTAACACCCTGCGTGCCAAGCATCAGGTGGAGGTCGCCGCCGCCTCTCTGACTAACTTCCAGCGGCAGCTCACGGACGCCAACAACCTGAACGAGGCAGGCGTCGGCCAGAAAATCGATGTGCTCCGGGCGCAAACCCAGGTGGCAACCGCCGAGCAAAACCTGCGGACCGCGCAGAACAACCTGGGCATCGCCGTTATCAGCTTCAATGACCTCGTAGGCCGTCCGCTGGATGCCCCGGTGCGGCTGGCTGACCCGCCCGGCGTCGTCTTCGAACAGCCGGTGACGGACTTCTCGCGGGTCGGTGCTCCGACCGCCAAAGACACCGCCCCGCTGCCCGCCGCGCCTGCCGAAGTCAGCGCCATTGATGTCAATCAGGCCCTCGCCACGGCCAGCGGCCAGCGGCCCGAGATTTTGCAGGCGCAGGTCAATGTCCGGGTCGCAGAAACGGGAATCAAGCTGGCACGGGCCGGTCTGGAGCCAACATTCAGCCTTAGTGCGGCGGGAAACTACTACCCCACGCCTTCATTCCAGTTCCCACGCCAGCGCACCGCGCAGCTTACCGCCACGATCACCATTCCGCTGTACGACGGTGGCGCGACGCGGGACCGGGTGCAGGAAGCGCGTCTGCTGACGCAGAACGCGCAGACAAGCCTTGCTTCCACCCGCTCCGATGTGGCGCTGGACGTGCGGCAAGCCTACCTTAATCTTGTCACCGCATCCCAGCAGATCGGGGCCGCGAATGCCGCCTTGCAGTCCGCCATCGGCGCCCGCCAGCTTGCCGAGCTGCGCTATAAAGGCCAGGTCGGGCTGTATCTGGAAGTCACCGACGCCCAGGCGGCATTAGTGCAGGCCGAAAACAATCAGGTAGACGCCGTTTACAATTATCTGGTGGCCCGTGCCCAGTTCCAGAATGCCGTGGGAACCCCACAAGTCCGTTAAGAACGCAGGAGAAGATCATGCCAGAAGAGCAGCAATCGCGGTCGCAGGTCTACCAAACCGAAGCACCCGAAAAAGACGGTCAGAGCGCCGCCAAGTTCCCGGCCACCCAGCAAAACGGCCATAATGGGCACGACGGCAGCAAGTATGCCGAAAAGAAAGATGACGACAAAGGCGATGGCAAAGGCGAGGACGACAAGGGTGAGGACAAAGACGGTAAAAAGCCGTCCAGCCCGCTCAAGAAGTTTCTGATTGGGGCGGCTGTCCTGGCTGTCTTGATTGTCGCTGTCATTTACGGGATTTCGTACTTCAAGTACGCCGCCAATCATGTCAGCACCG
>CAXUKS010000057.1:0-19737 GCA_964251675.1 uncultured Armatimonadales bacterium | reverse complement strand
GACCCGGCGGGGAGTGTTCGCAGGGCCTCCGTCAGCGGCAGAGGCGCGGAGGCTTTGGGCGCGGGCGGCGCGGCCTGCGCGTGAAGGCGGGAGGCGAGAAAAAGGAGCGTGACCGGCAGGAGCCAGCGGTGTGTGTTCATAGCGACATTGTAAAGCAGAATAGGGCGGCTGTCAAGGCGGCCTCTAATGCGCCCCCGCAAATCTGCCGATAACGAAAACAGTCATTTTGACAGCATTTTTACGGGAGATTTGATTTATGAGCGTTGTACTGCCGACCGGCACGCGCCGCAAGGAACTCGGACACCTGCTGGTGTCGCAGGGAGTGCTGACCCCCGAACAGCTTCGCACGGCGCTGGTCCGGCAGGAGCAGACCGGCCGGGCGCTGGGGCAGGTCGTGATCGACCTGGGGCTGGCGGGCGAAGAGGACGTGACCCGTGCCCGCGCCAAACAGGTGGACGCGGCGTATGTGTGCCTGGATGACCTGACGGTGGACAAAGGCGTCCTGCCGCTGATTTCGGCGGCGGTGGCGCATAAATATCAGCTTCTGCCGGTAGCGAAGACCCCGGACGGGACGCTCAAAATCGTGGTCGCGGCCTGGAATGCCCGGATCATGGAAGTGGCCCAGAAGATCGCTTCGGCGCACCGCCTGCGGGTGGCCCCCGCGCTGGCCTCGGAAGGGCCTCTGCGAGCGGCGCTGACGCAGTATTACGGCCCCGCCCCGATGTCTGTGGCCGCGCCCGCTGTCGTTTCTGCTGTGCCTGTCGTAGTTGCATCCGTACCCGCCGCATTGCCCAGCGGGGCAAGCACGCTGGACAAGCGGGCCTCGGACGTGTTTGCGCGAGCGCCGATTGCCGGGTTTGCTCTGCCCACGCTGGCCGAAGGCGCGGCCCCGGACGCGCTGGACTCGATGGGCGTGGACCAGCCGGTCGTCATTCAGTTTATCTCGCGCATTCTGCTGGAAGCCATCGCCTGCGGGGCCAGCGACATCCACTTTGAGCCGCGCCGGGACGCCCTGGAAGTGCGCTTTCGGCAGGACGGGACCCTGCGCTCGGTGGACACCGTGCCCGCCGCGTTCCAGCTTGCCTGTGCGTCGCGCCTGAAAATCATGGCCGACATGAACATTGCCGAACGGCGGCTGCCACAGGACGGGCGCATCTCAGTGACGATGGAAGGCCGGGTCGTGGATATGCGCGTGTCGTCGCTGCCCACGCAGTACGGCGAGTCGCTGGTGCTTCGCATTCTGGACAAAAACGGCGTCCGCCCGGAACTCAGTCAGCTTGGCCTGTCGCCGCGCAATCTGCAAGCCTTCAGCAGCCTGATTGCCAAGCCGCACGGCATCTTTCTGGTCACGGGGCCGACGGGGTCCGGCAAGACGACGACGCTGTATTCGGCCATTCAGCAAATTCACTCGCCGGACGTCAATATCATCACGGTTGAAGACCCGATTGAGTACGAGCTGGACGGCATCCGGCAGTCCAATGTCAACGAAAAGGCGGGCCTGACCTTTGCCCGGCAGCTTCGGGCCATTCTGCGGCAGGACCCGGATATTATCTATGTGGGTGAAATCCGCGACCAGGAAACCGCCGAAATCGCCTTCCGGGCCGCCCTCACCGGCCACATGGTCTTTTCGACGCTCCACTGCAACGATGCTGCCGGGGCCATCACGCGCCTGCTCAACATGGGCGTGGACCCCTTCCTCGTGGCATCGTCCGTGGTCGGCATTCTGGCCCAGCGCCTCGTGCGCAAAGTCTGCGTCAAATGCGCCCGGCCCGCCACTCCCACCGGCCCGGAGCTGATCGCGTTTGGCGTAGACACCGACGCCCCCGAGTACCACGCCGCCCGCTTCCAGGAAGGCGCGGGCTGCGACGTGTGCGGCGGGACCGGCTACAAAGGCCGCCACAGTGTCCAGGAGCTTCTGGTCATGGACGACACCCTGCGCGGCATGGTGCTGGCCCATGAGCCGTCCAACCGCATCCGCCAGACGGCCACCGAGCGCGGCATGATCCCGATGCGCCGCGACGCTGCCCTGAAGGTGATGAGCGGCCTCACGACCTTTGACGAGGCCCAGAAGCGTGTCTATGTGGAGGAGACGGGCGAAGAGTGAGCGCAGCTAGGGCGAGATGAAATTGCCGGAGGTCTTGAAGGGAACAGCCGACTCGCTGCCTGCCGACCAGCCATATTGAGCAGACTGACCGATGCTCCTGCCACCGCCAACAGAAGCGTAATCGCCACTGGCGGTGTTGCTGCGCCCGCCAGTCACCGAAGACGAGCCGCTGCTGGCCGTGTTGACCGCTCCCCCAGAAACAGTGGCGTTGCCACTGCTGGCAAGGTTAAACTGTCCGCCTGTGACCGAAGCATACTCACCACTTGCCGTGTTGTGCTGCCCGGCGCTGACTGAGGACAGATAGCCGCTGGCGATGTTGACTGCGCCCCCGGAAATACTGGAATAGACACCGCTGGCGATGCCACTGTTGCCGCCGCTGATGGAGGAGTTTTGTCCACTGGATAGATTAAATATGCCTCCACTGACCGCACTGACATATCCACTGGCCGTGTTGGATGAGCCGCCGCTGACCGAGGCATACTGGTTGCTGGCGGTGTTGCTGAGACCGCCCAGCACAGTGGCCCCAAAATTTCTTGCCACATTGAGGCGTCCCCCAAAAACTGAGGCGTAGGGGCCGTTGATCAGGTTCCCACTCCCCGCCACAATGCCGCCGTAGGACAGATAGTTGTTTCCCAGGCCGACGACCAGGTTGTGGCTGCCCGCCCGTGTCTGGGTGAAGCTCGGGTCTTTTTCATTGTAGCCAACGACCAAGTTCCCCAGACCATTCGCCGTTTCGGTGCCGCTCATTCCATTGACGATGTTGAGGTTGTATCCCGAAAGCGTCACTTCCGTGCCGCTGACGGTAAATGGAGAAGCTCCCGCCGGTCCCCGAACCCCCTGCGGCCCCTGTGCGCCGTCTTTGCCGTTGGCTCCATCTTTGCCAGTGGCGCCGGGTGCGCCGGTGTCGCCTTTCGGTCCCTGCGGGCCAGCAGGGCCGGGTGTGGGATGATTTTTCAGGTAAGTGATCTGGCTCTGCTGGTCGCTGATCGTAGCCTCGTCGGCATTCAGCCGTGCGACCAACGAGGCCAGCGAGACGCCGGGGCTTTGCGCCTCAGCAGGCGTGGTGTGTGTCAGAGACAGTGCTCCGAACGTGGACAGGACGCCAACGGTAACCAGCCCAAACGAGCGGGCGGCGCGGCGCAGAGAATGGAGAAAATTGGACATATGAGTTTTCCTTGTGTGATCAGATTTGTGTGAACAGATTTCGGTAAAAATAGGCAAAAATCAGCGAGCGGAGCGGCGGCGGGCGGCGACGGCTAGACCGCCCAAAATCAGCAGCAGCCCAGTGGAAACCAATGTGGAGGCTTCCGGCACGGGGGCGGACAACCTCGAAAATTGGAAGTTCGGGCCGAAGAAACCCGGCTCGGAAAACGCATCGGTGCTGCCGGGGAATGTCAGGCTGGAGCTGATCGCGTACCGGCTCTGGCCGTAGGTAATAACCGGGTTCACCACCAGCCCCACGCTGCCGGGCTGGCCATCATCTTGAATATCGAAGACGTAGGGGTCCTGCGGCCCTGTGACTCCGGCCAGAACATACGACGTGCCGGGCGTGAGTGCCACCGGGGCAAGAAGGGAATGGTACAGGAAGTCGCCGGAAGGAGTGCTGGACTGGGTGACGGTCGTTTCGGCCAGCAGCAGGCCGGTTTCGGGCAGCCCGCCCACGCCGGGTAGGATTTGGAACAGACCGACCTGATGACTGCTGGTATAGGAGTAACTGCCGCCGGGCGCAGGACTAAGTGCGACGGTGTTGAAGGGAACATTGGGATTAAAGGACGGGTCGCTGAAGTAGCCCAGGGAGGTGACAAAGACAGGGGCATGAGCCGTGAAAGAGAAACCGAGGCTGTAACTCCCGGTGGCACTGCCGGTGGCATCGGCAGCGTTATCTTCGACGCCGTAAGCGCCGGGCGTGAAAGAGAAGGCGGCAGTTTGTGCCCGAACAGGAGACAGAAGAGCGGCGGACAGCAGCAAGGCGGCAGGCGCGGCAAGACGAAGAATATACATACAACAAGGGCCTTTCTTGGCAGAGGCTGGCTTTTGTACAAAGCGTCAGCCCAACGGGCAAACTGGAAAACAAGGATAGTATATCTGTTAATTCCTAACGAATTCCTAAAAACAGGCCCCTGTAAATATCTGCTGGCATTTTTTACGCTGACTCAATCCAGCGGGCCAAACAATGTGCTGCTTTTCAACCGCCTGCCCGACCGGGTATACTCCCTCTTGTGTCTATCCAATCCGAACCTCAAACCCTGACGCCGCCGAGCCTGACGCTGGTGACCGGACGCGCCCTGTACCGGCCCCCTGCCGACAAGAAAGGCGACCCGCTTTCGCTGGTGGAAGCCGCCGTCGCGGGCGGCGTAGGCATTGTGCAGCTTCGCGCCCGCGCCTCCGGCTCGGGGGATGACCTCGGCCTGTTTGCCGTCGCCCTGCGCCTGCGAGAGCTGACGGCGGGACGCGCCCAGTTTATCGTCACGGGCGATCTGGAGCTGGCCGAAAAGTGCGAAGCCGACGGCGTCCTCCTGACGGAGCAGGAATACAAGCCCGATGCCGCCCGAAACTTTTTGCGTGCCCCCGGCGGTGGTCTGGTCGGCTCATTTGCGCGGACCGTGCCCGGCGCGGCGCGGGCCGAGCGCGGCGGCGCGGATTACGTGCAGGTCGGCCCGGCGCTCGATGCCGCCGCGCCCGGCGAGGGGCTGGCCCTGCTGCGTAAGATCAAAGACGCCGTGCAGATTCCCGTGATCGCCTTCGGCGGCATCAAGACCCCTGCAGATGTGGCCGACTGCCTGCGGGCCGGAGCGGACGGCGTCGCTGTCACTGACGCCGTCACCGCCGCCGAGGACCCGCTGGCCGCCGCCGCCGCCCTGCGTGCCGCAATGGATGCCGCCTGGCGGGCACTGCACGCCGAATGAACCTGCCCGGTTCCTCCCCCTTTGCCTTGACGCCGCCTCCGACTCTGTGTTATGCTATGCCCAAGACCGTTCCGAGCCGCCTGAGAGACTGATTTTCTATGCGTACTCTTCCATTATTGTTCACGCTCACTGCCGCTGCGTTTCTGGCTGTGCCGGGTGCCGTGTCAGCCAAGCATATCAAGCGCCCGTCGCCCGAAGCACGGGCCAAAGCGGGGCATCTGAAACGCCTGGCCGTGCTGCAGCAAAAAGCCATGTCGGCGCACCATGCCAAACTCAAAAGCCTGCCCCGCGCCGAGCGTCTGGCCCAAAAGCGGCATGACCGCCTGTGGCAGCGCAAGTTCGCGGCCCGGCCCGTGGTCGTGGCAGCGAAGCCCGTCCGGCACCGGCATCACGCGGCGGCGGTCGTGGCAGCTCCCCTGCGGCCTGCCAAGAAAAGCGTTGCGGGTCATGCCCGGCGGGTGGCTGCCCTGCAGGCGGCGCAGGCGGCGGCGGCCCGCAAAGACCTGGCCCGGCGGAAGACTCCTGCCCGAAAGCTCGCCGCCTCAAACGCGCACCGGCAGAACGCGGCGCAGAATGCGGCCCGGCGGCAGGCGCTCCGAGCCTGGAAGCAGGCCAAGTGGCAGAAGCAGTATCGCGCCCATCTCCAAAATCTGAAAGCGACGCAGAACGCCCGCGCCGCCGCCGCCCGCTCGCACTGGGTCGCCCTGCATGGCGACGGCAGCGGGGGCAAAAGCATCCGCTTCTGGCAGACGGCGGCGGCGGGCGTGCCCGTCAAAATCATCTCCGTCGACTTGAACGACCCGGATGTGAAAGTCTCGGCGGTCATGGCCCGGCATGGCAGCGGGACCTCGGAGCCGTTCCGGCAGATGATTCAGCGGTCTCAGCCCAATGTCGCCGTCACCGGGACGTTCTTTTCGCTGGACAACCTGCAGCCGGTCGGGGACATCGTCATTGACGGTAGCCTGGTTCACTTCGGCGGCATGGGCACGGCGCTGTGCATCACGCCGGACAATCAGGCGCAGATGGTGACGTGTCAGTGGGGGCGGCATCACGACTGGTCTCCGTATGACTTCGTGGTGGCCTGCGGCCCGCGCCTCTTGCAGCGGGGCCGGGTGGTGCTGAACCCGCACGCCGAGCGGTTCCGCGATGCCCATATGCTGTCGCCGAACTCGCGCATCGCCGTCGGCATCACACGCGGCAACACTTTGTTTTTCGTGATGACCCACCAGCCCATTTACCTGGGCAAGCTGGCCCGTGTCATGCAGGCGCTCGGTGCGAAAGAGGCCATGAACTTGGATGCGGGAACCAGCACCGGGTTTTATTACAACGGCGCGACGCTGGCGAAGCCGGGCCGCAAGCTGACCAACATGATTGTGGTCTATGGCCGCCGCTCCCGCTACGAGCGGGCACTGGACCAGCTTGTGCCTACCGCGTACCGCAAGCGGATGACGCAGCGCGTCTCGCAGGCAGAACGGCCTTGACGGATTTGGCCCTGCCGCCGCGCCTGTGGGCCGAGATCGACGGCGCGGCGCTGGCCTATAATATCGCCCTGCTACTGCGCCGCTTCGGCCCCGCCCGCGTGATGGCTGTGGTCAAGGCCAATGCCTACGGCCATGATGCTGCACTCATCGCCCCGCTCTGCGCCGAGGCCGGGCTGACCGATTTCGGCGTCGCCACCCCCGCCGAAGGCGCGGCCCTGCGCCCGCTCCTGCCTTCTTCTGCGAACATCTTTCTGCTCGGCCCGGCGTTCCCCGCTGAGGCTGCCGCCATCGTGGAGGCGGGCCTGACCCCCTTGTTGTCCTCTCTCGCGCTGGCCGAAGCTCTGTCCGAAGCCGCGCTGCTGTCAGGGCGCGTCTTAGATGCCCACTTAGACTTGGACACGGGCATTGGCCGTGCCGGTGTCCCCCTGCCCGATGCCTTCACGACCCTGCAAGCACTGGACAAGCTGCCCGGCCTGCGTGTCACCGGCCTTGCCACCCATTTCGCCTCCGCCGATGAAGACCCCGCCGATGCCCACCGGCAGCACGCGCTCTTTCAGGAGTTCTTGGCCGCGCTCGGCCCCCGCGCCGACACGCTTTTAGTCCATGCCGCTAACTCCCCCGCCGCGCTGAACCTGCCTCTCGCCGTTCAGCATACGCTCCTGCGCCCCGGCCTCCTGCTGTACGGCATTGAGCCGGAGCCGGGCCAGTTCGTCCGTGATGCTCTCGCTCTCCGTCCTGTCCTCTCGCTCAAAACCCGTGTCACCCTCTGCCGCGCTCTGCCCGCCGGGGCAACCATCTCCTATGGCCGCACCTACACCGTCCCGCCCGGCGGCGGGGTGTACGCCACTCTCGGTGTCGGCTACGGCGACGGCTGGCCCCGCCGCTTTTCCAACTCTGGTTCCGTGCTGATCCACGGCCACTGCGCCCCGATCTGTGGCCGCGTCTGCATGGACCAGACGGTGGTAGACGTGACGCACATACCCGGCGTCCAGATCGGCGACACGGCCACGCTGATTGGCACAGACGGCGCGGAAACAATCACGGCGGGCGGCCTGGCCGCCGCCTTAGACACCACGCCCCACGAGATCACCACCGGGCTGACGGCCCGCGTGGTGCGTGTTTAGGACCCCTCCTGCTCGTGCCTCGCTCCCTCCCCTGTCAGGGGAGGGTGAAGATACGGAGAAGAGGGCGCGGCAAGCAGCGCCCCTACGGGTTCGGTCCGAATTGGCCTTGCCCTCCCCTAACAGGGGAGGGAGCGAGGCACGAGCGGCAGGGGTTCTTCTCTTATCTGTCAATCAGGTACAATCACCCTATGACACTCGATCCCGCCCCCCTGCGGACGCTCACCCTTGACGGGCGGACTGTACACTGCCACATCTTAGACGCCGCGCCGCCGTCGCCGCACAGCACGCCGGTCGGTCTGCCGATCATTTTGCTGCACGGACTGGGCTGCTCCTCAGATGCCTGGGGGCCGACCGTGCAGGTGCTCAAAGAGCGGCATCTGGATCAGGCTGTTTATATACCCGATATGCCCGGCTTCGGCTGCTCGGAAGGGCCGCCGCACGCCCTCAGCATGGAAGAGCTGGCCGATTGGGTGGTGCGCCTCATGGACACTCTGGGAGTCACGCGGGCGCATCTGGCGGGCAATTCGATGGGCTGTCAGGTCGCGCTGGCGCTGGCGCATCAGCACCCGGACCGGGTGGGGGGCCTGGTGCTGGTCGGCGCCACCGTCGGCGGCGAGCCGGTCAGCTTTGGCCGCTACGCCCTCGGCCTCCTGCGCGACGGCTGGCGCGAGCCGCCGAACTACAACCTGGCCCTGACCCGGATGTACAAACAGATGGGCGTCCCGCGCTACCTGGCGACGACCCGCAAGATGCTCCAAAACGAGCCGCTGCACTACGCCGCCTCCATTGACGCCCCCGTCCTGGTCGTGCGCGGCGAGTTTGACGGCATCATCCCCGACCGTGCCGCCCGCGAGCTGGCCGCTGCCCTGCCGCACGGCCAGTTCCGCCGCCTCGACGGAACCGCCCATGCCCTCATGTTCAGCCGCCCGCGTGAGTTCACCGAAACCGCCCTGCCGTTCTGGGCAGACGCGGCAGGGCTTGACGCTTTCGGCGGGAATGCCTGGATTTCGGAAAGGCCGTCGCCGTAGCCCTCGGCTTTGGAGAAGTCCAGCAGCAGGCTGTGCGCTCCGGCGGGGATCGGCAGCTTGTCCAGGTCGCAAAAGCGGACCGTTGCCTCGGAGTGAGCGACCGGGTCAGCGGCGTCTGGGTGCGCGGCGGGCGAAGTGCGCTGCTCGTAAGCATCGCCGACCACCGGCAGCAGGTAAGTCCCCACTTTCTGGTAGTCGGCCGGGCGGAGCGAGGACTGCGCTTTCGGCGAAGCGTACACCGTGACCGTGGCCGGAGTTCGGCCCGTGTAACTGGGTGCGTCAAAGAAGCGCAGGCGGCCGATGGGGCCGGTGAAGCCGGTCAGACTGACACGCTCGCTTTGGATGTCGCCAAAAACAAAGGCTTTCGGTGTGCCGTCTACTAGCCGTGCGCCGGGCAGGGGCATCTGGAAAGTGCTGGACACGGCCACATGCGTGGCGGGCGTGAAAATGTTTTTTTCGCCGATACGCCCCGGCCCAAAGGCGGACGCCGGGGGGGCTGGCAGCGGGGGCGGCGCCTGTCCGGTCAGGGCGGCATACCAGACGCGGGCCATTTTGTCGTAACCGAGCGTGCCGGGGTGAACGCCGTCGGGGGACAAATCAGCGGGCGTCAGCGTGGCGGACATCTCGGCCAGCAGGATAGTCTGCCCCTGCTTTTTGTGGGCGGCGACAATCTGCGGGATAAACCGGTTGTAGGCTTGGACCTGCGCTTCTTTGGCGGGGTCGGCGAGCGGCGTGAGGGAGGCCAGCACCAGGGTCAGCTTCGGATTGGTCTGGAACAGCCGCCCGACCAGCGTATCCAGCCGCTGCGCGGCATCGGCGGCAAAGCCAGCCCCGCCGCCGTAGCCCGGCCCGCCAGGGTCGAAGCTCTGGTTGATGTCGTTTGTGCCGAGCATTAACAGCACCACGTCTGGCTTGTCCTGCGCCATCATTGACGAAAAGCCAGGATACGACACGCCGCCATCGTCCCTGCCCGGTTTGTCGGTGGAAATCTGCTCAATCCGAAACCCGCCATACCCTTCATGCCGGGGCTGATAGGGCGTGAAGGTCTGCTCCGGGTTCGTGCCGTGATAATTGAAGGACTGCTCCGTACTGGTTCCAATGAACTGATAAGTATAGCCGCCTCGCGCCAGCAGAAATTGCAGGGGGCGGCGGTAATTGCCATAGCCGCTGCTGGAGCCGCGTGTGATAGAATCGCCCAGTGCGACAATGCGCGGGGTCGTGCTTTTGACGAGGTAAGGCGGGGTGGGGGCGGCTTTCGGCGTCCCCGCAGTCTGGGAATGAGCGGAGCATCCGGCCAGCAGAATCAGGGCCAGAGCGAGCGAAAAGCAGTGGGCGCGGGAAAAAAGTGTCATCAGTAGTTTCCTCAGTCACAGGGAGTGTAGGCTTCAAAGTATGCTTAAGATATGCGCTTAAAGATGTACGCTTGGAGATAAAGTTTGTTCCCCAAACTCGGCCGAACAAACCCGCAGGTGGCGTGGTATACTTTCGCTTATGGATTTGCCTACGGAAATGTTTGACGAAGAATTTGATATTGCCGTGATCGGCGCGGGGTCGGCGGGGCCGAAGGCGGCGCGGACGGCAGCGGCGGGCGGGGCGCGGGTGGTCATCTTTGAGGAGGAGCTGATTGGCGGCGAGTGTCTGTACACCGGCTGCGTGCCCTCCAAAGCTCTCATCCACTCGGCAACGCTGTGGGACCGGATGCGCCGGGCATCTGAGTTTGGTCTGCCAGTATTCAGCGGCGGCCCGGTGGACTTTGGGGCCGTCATGCGGCACGCCCGGCAGACGATAGAAGCCGTCGGCGGGGACCCGCACGCGGACCCGTTTGCCCGCCGGGGCATTCGGACGGTAACGGAGCGGGCGCGGTTTGTGGACGCGCACACGCTCGAAACTGCCAAAACGAACACGCGCTTTCGGGCCGCACAGACGATTTTGTGTACAGGCTCTTTGCCCGCCATCCCGGCCATCCCCGGCTTGGAAGAGGCCGGGTATGACACCAACCGCACCGTGTTTGACTGGACTTTTCTGCCGCCGCGTGTTATTATTTTAGGCGGCGGGGCCATCGGCTGTGAGCTGGGGCAGGTCTTCCGGCGCTTCGGCGCGGAAGTCACCATCCTGCATAACGGAGCGCGGATACTAGCCCGCGACGATGCCGACGCCGCGCAGGTCCTGCAGGACCAATTGATAGCCGAAGGCATTCGCATTGTCACCCATGCCAAAGCACACAAAGTCACCCGGCGCGGGGCCGAAAAAGTCTTTCACATGGAAGGCGGCGAAGAGATCGCCGCCGAAGCGATCCTGGTTTCCGCAGGCCGCAAAAGCAATGTCGGCGGGCTGAATTTAGACGCCGCCGGGGTGCAGTGCGACGAGGGCGGGCGGCTGCACACGGACAAGCATCTGCGGACCAATGCCCCCAATATCTGGGCGGCGGGGGACATGACCTCAGAGTTCAAGTTTACGCACGTCGCGTCGTATGAAGGCGGCGTCGCCGGGACCAACGCCCTGGCCGCCCTGCGCGGCGAGCCGCCGCCGCTGTCTGCTGACTACCGGGTGATCCCGCGTGTCACCTACACCGACCCGGAAGTCGCCAGTGTCGGCCTGACCCCTGCGCTCGCCCGCCTGTCGCACCCCGCCGAGGACATCGAAGTGGCCCGCTTCGACTTTGCCCATTTGGACAAAGCTGTCATTCTCGGCGAGACACACGGCTTCGTGCAGATTGTGTCTCTGCCGGACGGAACCATTCTCGGCGCACAGATTGCCGGGCCGCATGCGGGCGCTCTCATCAACGAACTCTGCCTTGCCATGCACGCCCGCCTGCCGGTCTGGGAAATCGCCCGCACCATGCACGCCTACCCGACCCTGCCCGAAGCCGTCGAAGCCGCCGCCCTGTCCAGCGCCCGCACGGAACCTACCTTCCTTGCTTCGCAGGGTCCTTCCTAAAGGAAGGATACAGACAAATACGCAGGCCCTCCGCCTCTGCTCCTAATCCTCCCTTTAGGGAGGACCCTGCGAAGCAAGGAAGGTAGGTCTCCTGCTCATATCTAAGGAGAACACACTCATGGCAAGCCGCATCACGATCTACGGAAACCCCGCCCAGCCCGATGTCCGCCGCCTGCGCCGCGAGATGAACGTGCTGACGCTAGAGTACACAATGCTCGACCCGCGCAAAGACGACCGCGCCGCGAAGCGCCTGCACGCCGCCCTCGGCGATTCGGTCACCCTGCCGCTCGTCGAAGTCCTGCGGGCCGATGACCAGGGCAGCGTCTTCCTGACCAACCCCGACGAGCCGACCCTGCGCCAGTGCCTGCAATCCGAAAACATCCTGTCCATCACCGCGTACTGGGTGTGAAGCCTCCGCCCTTCGTTCGGGTCTAAACCAGCCAGAGGAGAGGTTGCTATGTCTATCCCGTGTTCTACTCGCCCGGTTCTGCTGGCCTTCGCCGCCGGTTATACTCTGCTGTCGCTTGTCCTCGCCCTGCCCGCTCAGCCCACGCTTTCCTCAAAAACTGGTACGGACAGCCCGCGTGCCGTCGCGGAGGCGCTGGATGCTATCGTTCAGCCCCGGTTTCTGGATGACCAAGCCGGGGTCTTTGGTACAGGCCGCGTTGTTTCTCCCGTGCGCGGACACTTTGAAACAACTTATTTTGAGCCAAAAACGCCTGCCGAAACAGCACTCTGGGAGGCGGCTAATCAGGGCAAGCTTCCCTATATGATGGGCTTTTTACACTGTGCCCATGTCCCTGGTCGCTTCACGGACAAGCAGCCGCCGCCAAATTTACTCGGCACAGGGTTTGGCACAAGTTTCTCCGCCCTAGATCCGTTCCACCCCGCTATCTACTCCTTGTCACGCTTGTTCACCAAGTACCCTGTCTCGGACACCCCTGTCCCTGCGGCTGTTTGGCAACAGCGCGGCTTGCAGGAAAAGGAACAGGACAAGTCTTTCCAAACAGCCGCGTTGAAAGCACTCCCGGCTCTGATGAAAGGCAAGGGCCAAGAAACAACGCAGGGAGACTTCCTGGTCGTGATGCGTCCGGTTCTTGCCGCCAAAGATTCCTGTCTGTCCTGCCACATTGGCGCAAAGAAGAACGACACGTTGGGCGTCATGGTCTATGCCGTCCGCAGCAGTGTCAACAAACTGTAAGAGCTTGCTTCCACCAAAGGAGATATGTCATGTCTATCCCTGTCCGCCCACTTTTGCCGCTTGTCCTGTCCAGCGCCACGCTTCTGGCTGGAGCCGTCTTTCTGATGGCCGCGCCCGCCGAGTCTCGCTCATCGGCGGCTTTGACGCCGCAGCAGGTTGCGGAGACATTGGACGGTATCGTGCAGCCCCGCTTTCAGCAGAATGCCGGGCGCTTTGGCGTGGACCGCGTGATGCTGGATGGGCACGATGAAATCTACGGGCTGTCCGCAATAACGGCGCGGGAGCGGCGCGATTTCCGCCGTGCCAATGCCGCGCACCGGCCCTATGTGGTGGCATTCCTGCACTGCGCCCATAAGCCCGGCCATTACAGCGACTCTAAAGAACGCCCGGACGGGGCCACGGAGCCGTATCTGGAACCGCTGGCGTCCGCCACGACCACGGACGAAGGCGCCGAAAAGCTGCGTCTCTGGGCGGACGGTCATCTAGAGAAAGTCGTCCTGCCGGACCTGGCCGACCTGCGCCGGGGCGGCAAGGTAGACAAAGACTTTGGCAACTGGCGCGTCTCCATGCGCCCCGTGCTGGCCTCCCGCCCGGCCTGCCTCGGCTGCCATGCGGGTGCGAAAAAGAACGACACCCTGGGCGTCATGGTCTACGCTGTGGACAAAAACACCGTCCAATCGCCCGTTCGTGCCACCAGCGAAGGCAATGGCTAACCTCGCGCTGGCGTCCTCGGGTATAATGCTCCTATGTCTGCTCTTTTTGCACGTTCTCTGCCCGCCGGAGGCACGCGATGATTGCCTCTCTGCGCGGTCTGCTCGCCCATGCCGAAGCCACTTCGATCATTCTGGATGTGGGCGGGGTCGGCTACAAAGTTAATGTCCCCGCCAGCATCCACGGCTTCCTGCCTGCGACTGGCGAGGCCACGTTCCTGCATATCCACTTCCATATGCGGGCCGAGGAAATCTCCCTGTACGGCTTCAAGCAGCCCGACGACCAGAAGGTCTTCGAGCTGCTTCTGAGCGTCACCGGCATTGGCCCCAAAGTCGCCCTGTCCATTTTGTCCGCGCTGGATGCCGAGACCCTGGCCCGCACCGTCGCCGCCGAAGACACCCGCGCCCTCGTGCGTATCCCCGGCCTCGGCCTGAAAACCGCCCAGCGGCTCGTGCTGGAACTCAAAGACAAGCTCGCCGCGCTGGCCTTTGAGCGCAAAGTGGACGCCATCCAGGCCAAAGCCGCCAAGCCCTCGCCCGACGACATCTTTGAGGACGTGGTGGACGGCCTGACCAATCTCGGCTACAACCGCAACGACGCCCGCCGCGCCGCCGACAAGGCCCTCAAAGAAATCGACGACAAGACCAACATGGGCGCGGCCCTGCGGGCCTCCCTGAATATCCTGACGGGGTCGGGGGGGAAGGGATGACGGAAGCAGAGCCAAAATTTGCTGTCTGTGTCCGCAATGAAGGCTACTCTGCCTCGCTGGAACTGCGTAAACTTTACCGGGTGTTGCCGGATGAAGACGGAGAGGCACATGGCTACTTACGTGTTATTGACGAGTCGGGTGAAGACTATCTGTTCCCTGCCGACTGGTTTTCGCCTGTGGAGCTGCCCCGTGCTGTAGAGGACGCGCTTTTAGTCGCCGCTTGACCGGCACGAGTGGATAGGGGAATGGAACACGGGGCTGAACCCCCGTGCTTTAAAAAAGCAATTCCCCGCCTGCGCGGGCAGAAGATTTGGATGCAGCCGGTAAACAGCACAGGCGTAAGGCGGGCGCGGGGTGGGTAAAACAGCAAATACAATGACATTTTCCCCCGAAACCCCGAAGGATAGAACTAATGGATGACGCGCTGACGCCCCGCGCCCGGCCTCGGGCGTCCGTCTCCGCCGAGGAGAAGGCGCTGATTGAACGCTGCAAGCGCGGCGACATGGGGGCGTTTAATGATCTGGTTCGCAAGTACGAGAAGCAGGTCTACAACTTTGCCTACCGGCTGACTGGCAACTATGATGATGCCAATGATGTCGCGCAGGATGCCTTCGTACGCGTCTTCAATGCCATCGGCACGTTTCGCGGCGATGCGTCGTTCTCGACGTGGCTGTTTCGGATCACCACTAACGTCTTTTTAGATGAGCGCAAGCGGGCCAAAGCTCATCCGCAGACTTCGCTGGATGAGTACATGACTCTCGACGAGTCCACGGTCGCCCGGCAGGTGGAAGACCCGTCGCCATCGCCCGAAGCCGTTTTAGAAGCGGGGGAGCGGGCGCAGCTTCTGGCGCAGGCAGTGGGCGATCTGCCCGAATATCAGCGGGCGATGGTGACGCTCTACCACGGGCAGCAGAAGTCGTATGAAGAGATCGCCGAGATCATGGACCTGCCCATCGGAACCGTCAAAAGCCGTCTGAACCGGGCGCGTCTGGCACTGAAAGAAAAACTGTCCGGCATCCGGGAACTTTTCAGCTAGTCCGGTCGTCGTAAGGGCGGGTGGGTGTAGGCCGCCACACGTTTTTCATAATTTTTTCACACGCGACAGACACGCACAAGGACAGACCCCGATGAAACTGGAACGGGCACAAGAACTCTATTCAGACTACGCCGAAGGCATCCTCAGCCCCGCACTGACGCAGGCACTGGAGCAGCACTTCGACGCGAACCCGGCGGCACGGGAGGATTATGCCCGCTTCCGGCGCGTCTACGCCTTGCTGGAACAGCCGTTCGCGGAAGAGCAGGACGTCCCCGCAGGCTTCCGGGCGAACATCCTGGAACGCACCGCACGGGAACAATCGCGGCGCGAATCCGCGCTGACCGGGCGTGCTGCCGGGACGGTCTCGGGCTGGTTCACCACACAGCCGCGCCGCCGCGCTCTGGGCGGGGGACTGGCCGCACTGGCCGCCGCCGCCGTGCTGGCCGCCGTGATCACTCACCCGGCCCAGCCGGTTGTGCCTGGGACGGGCGTCAGTGCCTCTGGCGTGGTGGGAATCGGCACATCGCCTGCCACCGGGATTGACCCACCGGTGATTCAAAGCGTCGAGTCGCAGGTCGGCACAGACGGCAACAACTACCGCCTGTTCCATCTGCATCTGCCTGCGACTGTCCCCGCCGCCACGGTAAACGCCTGGACGGCGACCGGCACGACGACCGACCCCGGTGACCTTGCCAGTGCCACGCCTGCCCTGCAAAATCAGCACCTGACCAGCCATGATGTCGCCGAGATCCCGATACGCCCCCGTGAAGCTCCGGCGGCGGGCAGTACGCTGAACCTTCTGGTGCAGTGGACACCCGACGGCGCAACGGCGCCCGGTTCGCAGGTGGTCTTTACACCCTCCGGCACGGCCAACCCTGCTCTGCCCGCACCAGCCAATGCGCCGTTCTTGGAAGCCATGCAGGCGGTCGCCGCCCACTACGGCGTGACGGTGGTGGTGGATGCTGGCACAGTCCCCTCGCAGCCGGTGACAGCGGATTTCGCAAGCGCAGACGCGGGTGTCCCGCTTCAAGCCCTTGCCCAGTCGGCAGGCTACGCGGTGCAAAAAATCGCACCGGGCAACACGTTCTACGTGTACCGGACGAAGTAACCCCTCCCCGTCGCTTCGCGCCGATTGGAACAAATGCGAAGCATACCCTCCCCTAACAGGGGAGGGGTTAGCGCGGCGCGGGCACGGCGGCCAGCGCCTCCTCAATCAATCCTACGCCCGACAGGCCGCCGTATTTGGTGCGCGTGTCCAGCATCATCCGGTGTGCCAGCACCGGGGCGGCGAGGGCGTGAATATCATCTGGCAGCACGAAGGCCCGCCCTTCGGCCAGAGCGCGGGCCTGCGCGGCCCGGAACAGCGTCAGCGAGCCGCGTGGGGACACCGCCAGCCGAATGCGGGCGTCCGTCCGGGTCCAATCCACCAGCCGCAGGATGTATTCGGCCAGAGCGCGGTCCACGCGCACCGCCCGCACCTGCGCCTGCAATTCCAGCACATCCGCGCTCGTCACGACCGGCAGAAGCTCCTCAAACGGGTCCCCTTCGGCCTGATTCAGCAAGATCTCCATCTCATGCGTCATGTCCGGGTAGCCCAGCGTGATCCTCACGGCAAAACGGTCCAATTGTGCTTCGGGCAGCGGGTACGTCCCGTGAAAATCCGTCGGGTTCTGCGTCGCCACCACGAAAAACGGGCGTGGCAGGTCCCGCCGCAGGCCGTCCACCGACACCTGCCCCTCGCTCATCACTTCCAGCAGAGCCGATTGCGTGCGCGGCGACGTGCGGTTGATCTCATCGGCCAGCACGACATTGGCAAACACCGGTCCCTCCCGAAACGTAAACGAGCCGTCGCCAGGGTTGTAGAACGAGCTTCCGGTGATGTCGGCGGGCAAAAGGTCCGGCGTAAACTGAATGCGCCGGAACGTGCCGTCGAGCGACCGCGCCAGCGACTTCGCCAGCGTCGTCTTGCCCGTGCCGGGCACGTCTTCGAGCAGTGCGTGGCCCCCGGACATCAGCGCGATCAGCAGCAGGCGAATGGCCTCGGGCTTTCCGCGTATGACGGAGGCCAGGTTGGCTTCGATTTTGCCCAGCGTCTGCGTGGCCGTCTCGGTATTCGGGAGTGTTATGGGTTCAGTCATCGGTATTCTTTCCGGTCCGTGAAAGCGGCCGCAGATAAACACGGGGCTGAACCCCCGTGCTTTGAAGGGCAATTCCCCGCCTTCGCGGGCATAGGAAAAGCCGCTCGTTCTACCTCTTCGCCCGCGAAGGCGGGGGCTTTTTAAAGCACGGGGATTCAGCCCCGTACTGTCTTATCTCGCTCCAGCCCCCGCAGCCGCGTGTCTAGATCGGCCCGCTCCGCCTCCGACGCCGCCCCGCCGAAGCGGGCGCGGCCAAAGGCGCGGGCGAATGCCTGCCAGTCAGCCAAATCCTCGCCGCGCTCGGCAGACACAGCGGCCAGATGCGCCTCCCAGGGCAGGCCGGGCGGGCAGGGGGCTAGATGCCGGGCCATCAAACGCTCAAAGCGCCGCCCCAGCGCGGCCAGCGCGGGGGCGGGCGGCGTGTAGTGAAAGCCCGCTCCGGCACGCTGACGCGCCCGCCACCAGCGGTATACCTGCGGCACCAGCAGGCCCAGCACCAGCAGGCTGAATACGGCAATCTTCTGGCCCCAGCCGGAATCCGTCACCCACCGGCGCAGGGCGGCCAGCCCGTCCTGCGCCCGCTCCCACAGCCGCTCCCAGACCGGAATTTTTTGAGCTAGGGCGTCCGGGCGGCCCCCACCGGGCGTCGCGTCCACCGTCACCCAGCCCGTCCCCGGAACCCAGCTTTCCGCCCAGGCGTGGGCATCGCGCTGACGCACCAGTGTCTGGTCTCTGCCATCGCCTTCGTGGGCAAAGTACCCGGACACGTAGCGCGTGGGGACGCCCAGCACGCGCAGCAGCACCACGGCGGACGACGCAAAAAACTCGCAGTGGGCGCTTTTGCGCTTTAGAATGAAGTTTGAGATGGGGTCGCCTGTGCCCGCGTCTACCGTCAGGCTGTACTGGTTGTTCTCATGCAGGAACCGCACCACAGCATTGATTTTCGCCTGCGGGTCGGTCAGCCCCGCGCCTGTATTTTTCGCCAGGGCAATCACACGCGGGTCGATTTCTGAGGGAACTGCCAGGTCCCGCGCTTCCTGCGTGGCCGTCAATGTCTGGTCAAACGCCCCCTCGCCGGGTATCACGTCGTAGGTCAGCGGGTCGCTATCATTGGACCCCGTCTGAATCGGGCCGTCGGTAGACCGTGCCCAGTCCAGCGTGTGGCCGCCTCTGGCAGTCACGGAAGCGGCGTGGAGTGGAAGGAACAAAATCGGCACGGTGTCATTGAGACGCTCGTACCGGGCGGGCGTCGCACCGGGCGTCGGCTGACCGGGGCCGGGGTGGTAGGCCAGAAACGTGCGCTGTTCCAGTGACGGCCCCCAGGTCCGGCCTGAGTAGGTGTCAAAGGTCATCCCGCGCAGGTACGGGTCATCGCCGATGTTCTGAACGCGCAGCACCCGCGTCAGCGAATCCTGCAGCGTAAACGACGAGCCGAGTAGTGGCTGCCCGCTCATGCCAATAGACACCGATTGGTGCCGCCCCGACAGCGCCTGTGACCCCAGCGCGTTCAGTGCCCCCCGGTAGACATAAAAGCCCGCGTGCCCCGCGCCGCCGAGGGCCACCGTCAGCAGGGCCGGGAGCAGGCCGTAACGCAGGGGGATCGTGCTGCCGACCCGGAAGCCGGGCAGGGACAGGATAAAGAACAAAAAGAACGCGGGAGCCAGGTACCAGATGAGATGCGTGTCTGTGTCAAAGGCGCTGCACCCGGCCAGAAACACGAATGCATTCAGGAACGTCACAAACGGCGCCCTCGGCCCCGCCGTCGGCTCCCGCCGCCAGAATTGCAGGACCGTCTCCGCCGCCCCCGCCAGCGCGAAGGAGTATGCATAGCGCATATCCAGAAACGAGTTGTCGTCTTTGACCGCCACTGCCAGATAGGTTAGCACCGCCAGCCCGACTATCACAATCCGCAGGGTCCATTTGGTCAGCGCGAGGTTCTCAAAGCGCACGGAAAAGACATACGACAGCCCCAGCCCTATGGCTAAAACACCTAGCGAGAGGTAAGCCCCACTCGCCACCGCCAGCGCGGCAAAGGCAATCAGCGCCGCCACGGCGGCAGGCCACGGCGGACGCTGATACGGAGCGCGTTCCGCAGCGGCGGGCGCGATATTTGGTTGTGGGACGGTCACTGCCATACCTGTCTTTTCCGAAATCCGGCTCCCTCTCCTTTCGGAAGGAGAGGGCTAGGGTGAGGTTCTTCTTTGGCTCCAGCACGAACGGAGGAACACGGGGCTAAACCCCCATGCTTCAAAGTGCAATTCCCCGCCTTCGCGGGCATCAGATAACCATATGTAAGCGTTTCTAAAGTCTTCGCCCGCGAAGGCGGGGGCTTGCTCTTTTAAAGCATGGGGGTTCAGCCCCG
>CAXUKS010000056.1:0-19990 GCA_964251675.1 uncultured Armatimonadales bacterium | reverse complement strand
CCCCCCGCCCCCAATTCTGGGGGAGCCAGAAAGTTAGGAAAGAGCCAGAAAGAAGGGCAGGGGCAAGCCCTGCCCCTACGGGATCGGTTTCAGTCTTATCCGACTCCCCCAGAATTGGGGGCGGGGGGCGATCTTCGCCTAGAAAGCAAACACTATGACCACCGCTGTTTTAGATAAGCCACAGGCTGATGCCTACACCCTGGACACCACCACCGGCCACATCGCACCCGCCGTGGACGATGCCGAGATCAAGCACTTGGACGACGAGTACCTGCTGCACGTCTACGCCCGCCTGCCGATTACCATTGTGCGGGGGCAGGGGATGCGCGTCTGGGACGCCACCGGCAAAGAATATCTGGACTTCCTGGCGGGCATCGCCGTGAACGCCCTCGGGCACTGCCATCCCCGGCTGGTCAAAGCGATTCAGGAGCAGGCGGCAACGCTGATGCACACGTCGGGCTATTACTACACCGCGCCCGTGGCAAAGCTCGCCGAAAAGCTGGTCAGTGTCAGCGGCATGGACCGGGCGTTCTTCTGCAATTCCGGGGCTGAGGCCAATGAATGTGCGCTGAAAATTGCCCGCAAATACGCCAAGACCCACGGCGGGCCAGGCAAGTTCGGCATCGTGGCCGCGCAGAAATCGTTCCACGGACGCACGCTGGCAACGGTCACCGCCACCGGGCAGCCCAAGTATCAGGAGCCGTTCCTGCCGCTGCTGCCGGGTGTCTCGCACGTTCCCTACAACGACATTGCTGCGCTGGAAGCCGCCGTCACGGGCGACACCTGCGCGGTGCTGTTAGAGCCGGTGCAGGGCGAAGGCGGCGTCTACCCCGCGCACAAGCCGTACCTGGAAGCCGCCCGCGCCCTGTGCGACACGCACCAGGCCCTGCTGATTATCGACGAAGTCCAGACCGGCATTGGCCGCACCGGCAAATGGTTCGCGTATGAGCATTACGGCGTCGTCCCCGACCTTCTGACTTCCGCCAAAGCCCTCGGCGGCGGCTTCCCGATTGGCGCGTGTCTGGCGCGAGGCGAAGCGGCCACGACGCTGGCTCCCGGCGACCACGGCAGCACCTACGGTGGCAACCCGCTGGCCTGCGCCGCCGCGCTGTCCGTGCTGGAAACGATTGAAGACGAGCATCTGATCGCTAACGCCCACGCGATGGGCGCGTACTTCGTGCATCGTCTGAACGAACCCCGCTTCCGCGCCAAAGTCAAAGACATCCGCGCCCTGGGCCTGATGATCGGCGTCGAGCTAGCCGCCCCCGACGCCAGGCGCGTCATGCTGGAAGCAATGGAGCGCGGCCTCCTGTTCAGCGCCATCGGCGACCACACCCTGCGCCTCGTCCCACCGCTGATTATCACGCAGGCCGATATTGACGCCGCGTTGGAGATTTTGGCGGCGGTGGTGTAGGCAAGAAGAGGACACGAGCGGGGGAATGACGGCAGTACGACGGCATAAACGCCCTCGCTGGGGGGCGCAGACGCCGTGAACCCGCCTGCGCGGGTAAGAGCAGAGCCACGGGTTAAAAAACCCGAGGCTGCCAAAAGCCCACCGTGCCGGGCACGTAAGAACCGAATATGCTGGGCTTCTCTTGTGTCCTCTGGGACACTGGGCAATTGAAAGCCTCGGGTTTCAACCGGTGGCCTTTGGCTTACGCCCGCCTATCTTATGCCCGCGAAGGCGGGGAATTGCCCTTCAAAGCATGGGGGTTCAGCCCCGTGTGTCCTCCAAAGGAGTCGTATCATGTGGAAGCCAAAGCCGCCAAGCCTGCCGGAGCCGACCCCGCCCACGCCGCCGCCGGTTCTGCGTCTGGGCAAAATAGAGCAGCAAGAGGACGGTGGTCGTATCACGGAACGGACGCCTACATTTCGTATTGCACACGGAATCATCGCGCAGGCGCTTCGGGAGCAGGCCAATCAAATCCGGCTGACCCCGCAAGGCGACAGCACAGACGTGGATTATCTGGTCAACGGGGAGTGGCGGCAAACCATGCATATCCCCCATCAGAATGTGCCTGGCCTGCTTGCGACGTTCAAGGAGATGGCTGGGCTGCCCGACTGGGAACACCGGATGGTTCTGCAAGGGCTGATTGCTGTGCGCTCTGAAGGGATCGACTACGATGTGCTTGTTTTTGTGACGCCAACCCGGCAGGGCGAAATGATTTTGATGCGAATTGAGATACCTGACGCGCCGCCCGCGCAGACACCGGAGTAAACTCCGAGAAAAAGAACGTTATGAACACGCAAACCACCTACCCGCAGCGCATGGCTCCGCCGACCCAAGAGCAGTCGGACCTGTACGACATTCTGGGCGAGACGCGCCTGCGGGGGCGGGATATTCTGGGCATTGAGACGCTGACGCAGGAAGAAATCCTGCTGCTGCTGGATGTAGCCATGCGCCTCAGAGCTTACAAGTTTGACGAGACGCAGACGCTCTTTGCCAAAGGGCAGACCCTCGCCATGCTATTCGAAAAGCCGTCGCTGCGAACCCGCGTCACGTTTGAAGCGGGCATGACGCAGCTGGGCGGCCATGCCATCTACTTAGAGGGCAGGCTGGGGGTGCGCGAGACCGTCCCTGATGTGGCCCGCAATCTGGAACGCTGGGTGGACGGCATCATGGCGCGGACGTTTGACCATCAGGCTGTCTTGGAACTGGCGGAGTACGCGCAAATCCCGGTCATCAACGGCCTGTCCGACCGGGAGCATCCGTGTCAGGCGCTGGCGGATTTTCAGACCCTAGCCGAGCGGTTCGGCGGGCTGGACGCTCTGCCGGGGCGGACGCTGGCCTATGTCGGTGACGGCAACAATGTCGCCCATTCGCTGATGCTGCTGGCCGCCAAAGTCGGCACGCATTTCCGGCTGGCCTGCCCGGAAGGCTACGAACCCGACGCGGAACTCTGGCAGACCGCCCTCGGCTTCGCGTCCGAGACCGGGGCGGTCTTGACGCTCACGCACGACCCCGCCGCCGGTGTCGCCGATGCCGATGCCGTCTACACCGACGTGTGGGCCTCCATGGGGCAGGAAGACGAGACCGTGGCGCGGGCGGTTGTCTTCGCCCCGTTCCAGGTCAACGCCGCCCTGATGGCCCATGCCCGACCCGAGGCGCTGGTCATGCACTGCCTGCCCGCCCACCGGGGCGAGGAGATCACCGCCGACGTTCTGGACGGCCCGCATTCGGTTGTCTTCGACGAGGCCGAAAACCGCCTGCACGCCCAGAAAGCCGTGCTGTCGCTGGTGCTGTAAAAATTACGAATAGAAATCACGAATCACACACAAGGAAATCACACTATGCCCAAAACAGTTGTTCTCGTTTACTCCGGTGGCCTTGACACGTCCGTCGCCATTCCCATGATGCGCGAAGACTACGGCTTTGAGCGGATCGTCACCGTCACCGTGGATGTTGGTCAGCCTGCCGAAGATGTGCAGAGCGCCGAAGAGCGGGCGAAGGCGATGGGCACCGAGCATTACACCATCGATGCCAAAAAAGAGTTTGTGGAGGAATACTGCTGGCCCGCCGTCAAGGCCAACGGCGACTACCAGGGCTACCCGCTGTCCACCGCCATCGCCCGGCCTCTGATTGGCCTGAAAGCCGTCGAGATCGCCAAGCAAATCGGCGGCGATGCCTTCTGCCACGGCTGCACCGGCAAGGGCAATGACCAGTTTCGGATTGAATATGTCATGCGGGCTTTGCTGCCGGACACCCCGATTATCGCCCCGATGCGTGAGCATAACTACACGCGCACCGAGGAGATCGAGTACGCCCGCGTCAAAGGCATCCCGATCTCGGTGAGCGCCGACAAAATCTGGTCCATCGACGAAAACCTCTGGGGCCGCTCTATTGAAGGCGGTCATCTGGAAGAGCCGAACTATGCGCCGCCGGAAGAGATTTTCCAGTGGACCAAAGGCATTGAAAATGCCAATCCCGGCCCGCAGATGCTGACCATCGGCTTTGAGAACGGCGTCCCCGTCTCGCTCGACGGCACGACCCTCGACGGCCTTTCGCTGGTGACGCAGCTCAACAAAATCGCCGGGGATAACGGGGTGGGGCGTGTGGACATCATGGAAGACCGCCTGCTCGGCCTGAAAGTGCGCGAAAACTACGAGTGTCCGGCTTCCACGGTGTTAATCAAAGCCCATCACGCGCTGGAGTCTCTGGTGGCGACGGCGGCGGAGCGCAAGTTCAAGACCCTGACCGACCAGCAGTGGGGCGAACTGGCCTATTACGGCCTGTGGTTCGACCCGTTGAAAGATGACCTGGAAGCCTTCACCAACAAGATTCAAGAGCGCGTCACCGGCACGGTCACCCTGCGTCTGTTCAAGGGAAGCTGCGTCGTCGTAGGACGCGCCTCCGACTGGGCCTTGTACAACGAAGACTTGGCGTCGTTTGACTCCAAAACCTTCGACCAGCGCCTGTCCGTCGGCAATGTCCAGACCCACGGGATGCAGTCCCGGATGTACTGGGCGCTGAAAGAGAAGCACGGAAAGTAAGAACGGCAGCACCCAGTGCTGGAGCCACGGTTTGAAACCCGAGGCTGCCCAAAGCCCACCGTCCCTGGGACGGAAGACAGCCACCTAGGAAGGTGTCTTATTCTGAACGTCGCGTCGACGGTGGGCAATTTGAAAGCCTCGGGTTTCAAACCGTGGCCTGTTTCTGGCCTGAACGCGGGGCTTGCCGCCCGCAACAGCACATGGTAGATTATGGAACCGATCTTTACTGCAAACTCAGCCAGTATCGCTGGGAAATGCTCTTCTGGAATGGCCGTGGCACTTGGAAAGCCACGGGAATGCGCCTTCCCGGTGGTCTTCGGCGCGGCAAGGTAGTCCGGGGCCGCCGCCCGCACCCGGCCTATTATCGCGGACGGCGTGTTCATGCCGCGTATTATCGAAGCTATATTGCGCTGCGTCTGACCCCTCATGGCAAAGCGTGTTGCTGGCAGGACCGCTTTGGCTCCATGCTGCCTGCTAATGTCGGCCAGATGAGCGTCCGTACTTACAACGACCTTGACCCCTTTGGAACGTGGACATGGGGCGGCCTGTACGACTATCAAGTGCCTTATGTCAGGCCAATGTGGACGAAGTGGGCGTACAAGTGGGAGCGGGAGGCGGCTAACGCTGATAAGGCTGCTCAATCACGAGGCCAGGGATGTGGCGGAAGTGTTTGCGGTTGAAGGTGCAGAGCGGGGCTTGTTGATTAGCTCTCCATCGGTCATTTTCAGTGACCCCGGTAGTCTGCCCGCGCCCGCATGGCCTGGACATACTCAGTGCTGTCTGCAAACCGCTTGCCGGGGCCGATGTCATCGTGCTGAGGCCAGGGCACATCAAAAACGCCGTTTGCTTTCCAGAACGCCAGCATCTCTGGGCCGCTCATGGTTCCGGGAACGATGCCTTTGAGAAAAGGATCGTCCTCGATTGCGGGCATCTCGAAGGGCTTGATCTCTTCTGTGTCCGGTGTTTCTGTTTTGATTGCAGTGTTCATAGCGGAATTATATCACAAAGCACTCGGAAAACAGGTGTGCTTGAAAGGCTCCTATGTCGTCTCCTACTTCTTCCAATTCCTCTTCTTCCACTTCATCCGCGCCGAAGCTCTGGGCCGGGCGGTTTGCCGAGGAAACCGATGCGCTGGTGCATCAGTTCAATGCCAGTCTGCGCTTTGATCGCCGCCTGTGGCCGGTGGATATTGCGGGCAGTGTTGCCCATGTGAAAATGCTGGGAGAGTGTGGAATAATCGCCCAAGCTGATGCAGATACTATCCAGAATGGGCTGGAAGCGCTGGCGGCGGATTTGAAGTCGGGGGCGGACACGCTGCCGGATGATGCCGAAGACGTCCATATGGCCGTGGAAACGCGGCTGACGGAGCGGCTGGGGCCGGTGGCCGGGAAACTCCACACGGCCCGCTCGCGCAACGACCAGGTGGCGACTGACCTGCGGCTGTACACGCGGGAGGCGCTGGACGGACTGCTGGGGCGCACTTTGGCCCTGCAAGCAACGTTTGTCACACACGCGGAGGCGCACCTGGACACGCTGCTGCCAGGGATGACCCATTTGCAGCACGCGCAGCCCGTCAGGCTGGCGCATCACCTGCTGGCGTACTTCTGGATGCTGGCCCGCGACGGCGAGCGATTGACGCAGGCGCGGGCGCGGGTGAATGTGCTGCCCCTCGGAGCCGGGGCGCTGGCGGGGACGACGTTTCCGGTTAGCCGCGAGCGTGTGGCCGCGCTTTTGGGTTTTGACGGCGTGTGCGAGAACAGTTTAGATGCCGTTTCGGACCGGGACTTTGTCGTCGAAACACTGGCCGCGCTGTCTTTAGTGATGCTGCACCTGTCGCGGCTCTGCGAAGAATTGATTTTGTGGAGCACGCCGGAGTTTGGCTGGGCTAAAATGGGGGACAATGTCACGACGGGCAGCTCCATCATGCCGCAGAAGAAAAACCCGGATGTGGCCGAGCTGGTGCGCGGCAAAACCGGGCGGGTGGTGGGGGACTTAGTCAGTCTCTTGATGACCCTGAAGGGCCTGCCGCTGGCCTACAACAAAGACATGCAGGAAGACAAAGAGGCGCTTTTTGACGCGCTGGACACTGCCGAGGTATGCTTGGCCGTGATGGACACGCTGCTCCGAAACACTGAGTTCAGCACGGAGCGCATGGCGGCCTCGCTGCACGGGGACTTTTCGACGGCGACGGATTTGGCGGATTATCTGGTCCGTCAGGGGCTGCCGTTTCGGCAGGCGCATGAGGTGGTCGGCAAAATTGTCGGCGAGTGCGTGCGAACCGGGCGCGTGCTGGAAGACCTGACGGCGCAGGAATTAGTGGCGGCTTCGCCCCTGTTTGAGGGGGCGGACCCCGCCGCGCTGGTCAGCCCGCGTGGCAGCGCGGATGCCCGCATGGCGCGGGGCGGCACGGGCCGCGAGGCGGTGGAAGCACAGCTCGCACGAGCGAAAGCGCAGGGTGAGTAGGTTTGATCCAGACAAAATTGAGCGATACGTTTACTCAGGAACGCCGCTATGCGGTCACATTCGGCCTGCTGGCCGTCGTGACTGGCGTGCTGGCGGGCGGAACCCTGCCCGCGATGGTCGCTTTGGGGGCGCTTTTCTCCGCGCTGTATTTGATAGGGGAAAGCCGGGGCTGGCTGCGGGCCTCTGCGGATGGCCGCAGAGGGCGTGAGTATGGCGTCACGCTGGGCTTTGCGGTTCTGGTGACGGCCTTCGTTTATTTAACGGGTGGCCTGCGTTCGCCGATGCCATGTGCGCTGTATCTGCCGATCTTGCTGGCGGCGCTGTGCTACGGGCTGCGTGTGGGACTGCTGGCAGCGGCGGGCATGATAGGGGTGGCGGCAGTGCTGGCGATGGACGGCCATCTGCCGGGCGCGGGGCCGTCGCAGAAGGCGATTGCTATCGGCCTGAGCTTTCCGGTGATCGCCGTGTTCGGCGCGGCCCTGCGGGCGCAGATGGAGCGCCGCCTGAGCGCTCTGGACACGGAAAAAAAGAACCTGTCGGTGCAGCTTGATATGTCGCAGATGATGGAATCGGCATTTGACCTGGACATGACGCTGAACCTCATTCTGCTCAACATTCAGGAGCATTTCCCCTGCGCGGTCTGTGCGGTTTATCTGAAAAGCCGCGACGGCAAAACCCTGGAGCTGCGGGCGGCGAGCGGCTCCCGCCGCCCGACGGGCCTTCTGCCATCACTGCCTTTGCAGGAAGCGTTTCGCAGCGGCCTGCCCATGCCCGGTGAACACGGCGTTCGGGCCTTTCAGGCGAAAAATACTGCCGTGGGCGCTGACCCTGCTTCGATCCTGTTTCAAATTGATCAGACCGCCGCCTCGTTTGTGTGCCTGCCGCTGGCAAGTGTGGAGGTGGTTCTGGGGATGCTGTATATCAGTGCCGACGAATCGCCGGGATTGTCTGCCGAAGATGTCATGCGCCTGGAGCAGCTTGCGGCACGGGCGATCTTCCCGCTTCAGCGGGTGCTGGTGCAGCAGGATTTCCGCTCAATGGCCTACAGCGATGCCATGACGGGCCTGGACAACTTTCGGCAGTTTGAAGAAACACTCTCGGATGAGCTGCTCCGCGCCGAGCGATATGAGCGGCCTCTGTCAGTCATTTTGCTGGACATCGACCATTTCAAGTCGTTCAATGACACACGGGGGCATCAGGCGGGCGATGCACTGCTCGGTCAGCTGGGCGTTGTTTTAAGAAACGCCCTGCGGAATGTGGACCGGCCCGCCCGCTACGGCGGCGAGGAGTTTGTGATTATCTGCCCGGAAACCGGTTCCGACGAGGCGCTGCTGATCGCGGAGCGCATCCGCGTCGCCGTGCAGAACACGCCGTTTATTCTGCCCGGCCAGGATGGCACTGAGACCGACACGGCCCGCGTGACGATCAGCCTGGGCTGCGCCACTTATCCCCGTGACGCCCGCGCCGACCGTGATCTGATCAAGCGGGCAGATTTGGCTTTGTACACCGCCAAAGGCGCGGGCCGCAACCGCGTCTGCGCCTATGCTGACACGGATGCGCCAGCCGTCCCTGCGGGGTAGCAATCTATTCTTGCGCTGGCATCGAAAAGCCATGTCTCCAGGGTACAATATGCTTATGACGCGACGCGGACGGTTTCTATGGGCGGCACTGCTGCTCTGGTTGATGGGCATGGTCGGCGGCTCTCCGGCCTCGACTCCTGCCTGCTGCCTGCTGTCTGTGTCCGCTCAGTCGGCTCCGGTCCGGATGTCCTGCTGCCCGCCGCCCACCGGGCTGTTTGCTGCTCCCGCGTGCTGCCGGATGTTGCCGCAGGCCGTCCCCCCGCCGTCCGTCTCGCCCGCCGTCCCCGTCCCCGCGTTTGCCCTTGCCGCTCTGCCCGCTTCCCCGACTGTTCCCGCACCAGCCCTGACCTGCCACTCACGTCTGCCGGAAGCACGGGCGGTGTGGGCGGAGCCGCCGTCCGGGGGACACGGGCCGCGTGGCCCCCCAGTGTTTTCCTGAACCCGCGCCCTTTCTTGCGGCGCTTCGTCTGCTACGGCCTGTCGAATTCAGGAAAACACCTTGAAAACACTTTTAACTCTGGCGGCCCTCGCGGCGGCCCTGACCTTCGGCGGCGTGTCCGCCTCCGCCGCCCCGGCGGCGCACGCGGCCAAGCCCGCATATGTCAAAGTGGCTGCGGTGAAAGTTGCTGTGGTCCAGCCCGCTGCCCCGTCCTGCTGCGCGGGCGGCGATTGCTGCAAAGCTGGCAAATGCTGCGCGATGCCTGGCTGCTGCGCGGCTGACGGCTCCTGCTGCGACCCTGCCACCGGCGTCTGCACCGCCGCCTGCGGCTGCTCCGGCATGAGCTGCTGCGCTCACTAGTCGCTCCTCTGAAAGCGGCCCGCTTCCCCCACGGAAAGCGGGCCTTTTTTGTGCCCTTATGCGTCGTTTTTCTTGACAGCGGCTATCAAATATGCTATAATACTGCCAAGAAGACAACACTGAGACTTGACTATGTGTAAAGGATAATTGATGGCAGACGAAGAATTCCCCACCCCAGATTCGGCCCCCGACGCGGCTTCCGAGACCCCCGGCGGCGACGACACCCCCGGCAGCGAAACCGCGACCGGCCTGATGACCCTGCCCTCCGCGCAGTCCGCCGGGCGCGAAGTGCTGAACGTCAGCATTGAAGACGAAATGCGTCAGTCGTACCTCGACTACGCCATGTCCACCATCATCGCCCGCGCCCTGCCCGACGTGCGCGACGGCCTCAAGCCTGTCCACCGCCGGATTTTGATGGCAATGAGCGACCTCAACCTCACCCCCGCCGGACAGCACCGCAAAAGCGCCAAAATCGTCGGGGAGTGCTTTGTGGCGGGAACGCTTGTTTCCACCCCGCGTGGCCTGACCCCGATTGAAGACCTGAACACCGGCGACACCGTCTACACCCAGACCGGTATTCAGCCTGTCACGCAGGCTTACGTCATGCCTGCCCAGCCGCTCCGCGAAGTGACGTTCGAAAATGGCGCAGTTCTGCGCTGTACCCCCGGCCAGCAGTTCAAAGTCTGGACTGCCGATTTAAAGCCGGTCTGGAAAACTGCCGATGAGCTGACAGCCGGGGAATATGTCGTTGCACGTTCCGCCGCACCTACAACATCAGAATTTGTCAAAACGAACGGTATCACTGTTGACAAAGACATTGCTTATATGCTTGGTTTCTTCCTGGCTGACGGGTGGGTTGACCGAGACCGCCAGAGGGGATATGACCGCCTCAGTTTTGCCTGTTCGGACATCGCAGTTATCGAGAAGCTGCAAAGCATTTTCTGCCGAAAATTTGATGTCAGCGCTTCCATTGGGACAAAAGATGGTCTGAACACCCTGCGTATCCACAGTAACGGCGTCAACCCTCAGATCATTGAGGCTTTTGGTTTGCGAGATAAGCTGGCTGGCAATATCACTTTGCCAACAGCCATTCGCCAATCATCTACTGCCGTCATCTATGCCTTCCTCGCTGGATTTATAGATGGAGATGGTTCTGTTCACACTGACCGAAATGTGTGTGTGTTGACCAGTATCAGCAAGCAATTTTTGCATGAGGTGCAAACGCTTATTCAGAGTTTGGGTATTCACAGCACTCTTTATTCTTATGCCCCAAACAATTCAACTTTCGCGGGCAAAGCAGCACAAGAGCGTCAGCCGTATTATGCTCTGGAAATCCGTAGCCAATCATTCCAAATACTGGCTTCAAACCTGCCTTTGTGTCATGCTGGAAAAAGTGCGCGTGTTACGCGCCATCAAGCAGACCGAAAAGTAGGGGCTGAACAAGCACAACTTATTCCCTTCTTAGGCAAGGCCGTTCTGACTGAATTCCAACAGCGTCACCTCGGTGGGGGATGGTATGTCACATCATCTGGAAAAAAAGTCCGTTCCGGGTTGAAGTACGTTAATGGTTCTAAACTCCGTTACTCAACGGATTTAGCGGAACATTTTCAAGTTTATGCGTCCAGCCTTGACGCTTTGGGAATTCGCGCAAAATTAGAAGCGTTGGAGTCCCCCCTCGCGCCTCTCGTTCGTGAACTAACCCGCGACGGTATCTCCTTTGCGCCGGTGAAGTCTGTTCAGGAAATCGCCGCCGAAGTCACCTATGACATTCAGGTGGCCGAGGAGCATGAGTTTATCGCCAACGGCGTTCTTGTGCATAACTGCATGGGCAACTATCACCCACACGGCGACGCGGCCCTGTATGCGACGATGGTACGCATGGCGCAGGACTTCAATATGCGCTACACTCTTGTGGATGGGCAGGGAAACTTTGGCTGTTTCACCGGGGATACCAAAATCAAACTCTTGGACGGTACAGACAAATCGTTCGCAGAACTGGCAGAACTGCCTGCGGACGAAGTCTTTCATGTCTACTCCGTGAACGCAGACGGCCAGATTGTCGTCGGCGAAGGCCGCCACGCCCGTATCACCCGCAAGGGCGCGGGTTTGGTAGAAGTCACTTTGGATAATGGCGAGCGCATCCGGTGTACGCCTGATCACCGCTTCCTGCTCCGAATCGGCGTCTACAAAGAAGCCCAGCACCTTACCCCGCAGGACAGCCTCATGCCGGGCTATTTTGACACGGCTCCGGTCAAGGAAGGAATGAATGAGTACCTGCGTATCCAGCAGCCGAAAACAGGCGACTATGAGTTTGTTCACCGCCTAGCAGACAGATACAACGCCCAAAAAGGGCTGGCTCGTCCGACTGCCGGGGCGTTTGTGCGCCATCACAAAAACTTTAACCGCTGGGATAATCGTCCTGCCAACATTGAGCGCATGGCCTTTTTAGAACATCTTCATGTTCATGCAGAGCATCTGGCTGAATTGTGGCAGGATGAGGACTTTCGGCAGGCGCAGCGTCAGGGAGTTCAGAACTACTACGGTCAGCACCCCGAAGCGCGTCAGGCACGCCGGGAGCGTATCACCCAACAAAATCAGGATGTGTCATTCCGCAGTATGAACGGCAAGCGGGTTGCCGCTTCGCTCAAGGCAAAGTATGCGAATGACCCTGCCGCCTGCGCGGAGATTTCTCGGCGTATGAAAGCTCTTTGGGTCGATGCCGATTATCGCTCCCGAATGAGTGTCGCGCTGACAGGGGTGGAAAAACGCCCGTTGACGCCCAAACAAAAAGAGCGCGTTGCTCAGATTTTGAGCGAGAAAAGCCGCGCTATGTGGGGCGACGACGCGAAGCGGGGAGAGATTGTAGCCGCTATTGTGACCGCTATGTCCTCGGCGTCACTAAGAGCCAAATTGAGCGAAGGCGCGAAAGCGCTGTGGCAGGATCCGGATTACCGCGCCAAATTTGAAAACGGGCATTTCTCGCGCATGGCGAAAGCTCTATGGGCCGACCCAGCCACACGGGAATTGCACCGGGAGAAAATTGCACGGCAATGGCAGACGGAAGAGTTCCGAGCCGCCAATCGGGAAGCACGACAAAAGGACCATGCGCGGCGACTGGAACATAACCCGGATTATATGGCCGGGGTGGCCGCCTATGCCGCGCAGGCTTTGACCGAGAAGTGGAAGTCGCCGGACTATAAGCACCAAGTTATGCGCCAGAAGATTGCCCGCTATGGCTCTTCTCTAGTCGCCCAATTTGGACGTGAAAACGTCACAGCGGAACAGTACGAGGCAAGCCGCACCCAGAACTGGGTTCCAAGACTGGAAAACGCTCTGGCTTACTATGGCAGCTTTGATGCGCTTCTGGACGCCGCTCAGACATATAATCACAAAGTTACCTCCGTCCTGCCGCTGGACGAGACAGCCGATGTTTACGACATCACGGTAGACGAGCATCACAACTTCCTGCTGACAAGCGGCGTGTTTGTCCACAACTCCATTGATGCGGACCCACCGGCGGCTCAAAGATACACGGAGGCGCGGATGGCGCCGTTTGCGATGGAGATGCTGCAGGACCTGGACCGGGAAACCGTGGACTGGGTGGAGAACTATGACCAGACGCGGCGGGAGCCGACCGTGCTGCCGTCGAAGTTCCCTCATCTGCTCTGTAACGGCGGCTCGGGCATCGCGGTCGGCATGGCGACCAACATTCCACCCCAGAACCTGCGCGAAGTGGTGGACGGGGCGGTGCATCTGCTGGACAATCCCGAAGCCACGACTGAAGACCTGATGGAGTTTATCAAAGGGCCGGACTTCCCAACGTCCGGGCTGATTCTCGGCACGAAGGGCATCAAGCAGGCTTACGCCACCGGGCGCGGGTCGGTGGTCATGCAGGCGCGGACGTCCATTGAGCCGATTGAAAACGGGCGCAATCAGATTGTCATTACTGAGCTTCCGTATCAGGTGATCAAGTCCCGGCTGATTGAGCAGATCGCCGATCTGGTCAAGCAGAAGAAAATTGAAGGCATTGCGGACCTGAACGACTATTCCGACCGGAACGGAATGCGGGTCGTGGTCACGCTCAAGCGCGAGGCGTACCCCAAGAAAGTGCTGAACTTTCTGCTGAAGCACACACCCCTTCGGACAACGTTCGGGGTCAATATGCTGGCGCTCGTGGACGGGCAGCCGCGCATTCTGAACCTGAAAGACGCCCTGGGGTACTTCCTGGCGCACCGGCGCGAAGTGATCGTGCGCCGGACCCTGTTCGAGCTGAACAAGGCCAAAGCGCGGGCGCACATCTTAGAGGGCCTGCAAATTGCGCTGGACTTCCTGGACGAGATTATCGCGCTGATTCGGGCGTCGCGGACGGCGGAAATCGCACGCGGCGAGATGATGAGCCGCTTCACGCTGTCGCAGCTTCAGGCCGATGCCATCCTCGCCATGCAGCTTCGGGCGCTGACCGGGCTGGAGCGCGACAAGCTGGAAAACGACTACAAGGAGCTGCTCAAACAGATCGCCTACTACGAGGATATTCTGGCGACGCCCGCACGGGTGACCGCGATTATCAAGCAGGAGATGAAGCAGCTTCGGGACAAGTACGGCGACGAGCGCCGCACCCGAATCGTGCCGATGGAAGCGGAAGAAATCGGCGACGAGGACCTCATCCCCGAAGAGGAGATGATCGTCTCGATCACTCGCGACGGCTATATCAAGCGTGTCCCCAAAGACACGTTCCCGGACCAGAAGCGCGGCGGCAAGGGCCGCATCGGGGCGTCGATCAAGGAAGAAGACACGATTGAGCATCTGTTCGTGGCGACCACGCACCACTACATCCTGTTCTTCACCGACCGGGGCCGGGTCTACCGCCTGAAAGCCTACGAAGTGCCGCAGACTTCGCGGACGGCGATGGGCACGGCGGTTATCAACCTGCTGAACATTCAGCCCGGCGAGCGCATCACGGCCACCGTGCCGATGAAGCAGTACAAAGAAGCCGAAGGCTACCTGCTGATGGCGACCGAGTGCGGCGAAGTCAAGCGCACCGCCCTGTCCGAGTTCGCCAATCTGCGAAACAACGGCCTGATCGTCTTTGACATTGAAGAAAACGATGCCCTGCGGTGGGTCGCCCACACCACGGGCGACGATGAGATGATTCTGGTCACCCGCAAGGGCATGTCCATTCGGTTCTCCGAAAACGACATCACCCCCCGCTCCCGCACGGCGGGCGGCGTGCGCGGCATCATGCTCTCGGAAGCCAAAGACGACCTGATTGTGGGCATGGCGATTGTGGACAACACGCTGGACCTGCTGGTCATCGGCGAGCGCGGCATCTCGAAGCGCACTCCTCTGAAAGATTATCGCATTCAGACACGCGGCGGCAAAGGCATCCTGACAATGGCCCTGTCCGAGAAGACCGGCGACATCGTGGACGCCCAGATTGTCAGCGACGAAGACCAGTTGCTGATTATGACCCAGGGCGGCATCACCATCCGCCTGCGTGTCAACGACATCCGCTCGTCCGGCCGCAGCACCCAGGGCGTCAAAGCCATCAACCTCGCCGACGACGACCGCGTCGCCAGCGTTGAGCGCATGATCGAAGTCAAGCTGCCCGCCATAGAGGTGGTGTAGGGCTAGAAATTGGAAAAGAGAAAAGGCCCGGCGCGTTTGCGCCGGGCCTTTTCTGTGGCTTTGCTATCGAATAAAGAGAATAGGGCAGTAGCCGAGCGGCACAAGTGGGTCCATTTCAGCATGATCGGTTGTGACGACCGTGCCGGAAAGCCGCCCGGCGAGGGCGAGGCAAAAAGCGTCCGGCAGGGCCAAAGCGTGTCTGCCCTTGAAGGTCGCCGCGTCTTTCCAGAAATCCGTGTCTGCGTCCTCGCGTGGAATAATCCCGGCATTCAGCAGTGTTTTTAGGACTGCTTCTGCCAAAGTGATGCCTCCCTGGCGGAAATTCAAATAATATACCTCGGCCAAATTGAAGACGTGAGCAAAGCACTCCCCCGGATTGTCTGCCAGTATTTGCGACACTCTCGGAGCGCCCGGTTCGGCCTTCAGCCAAGCCATCATAGGACCAGCATCTAAAATATGAATCACTGATTTGCCTCAGCTTCTTCTTTTTGCTTGTCTTTCTGACGCTCGCGGTGAAGATCATCTACGCTGGCCCCCAAGGAGGCAAAGCTTCCCTGCGCGGCGAAAATGGCCTCGCGGCGTTTCTGCTCACGGGCTTCGGGTGTTTCTTTCTCCGCAAGGCCGCTGCCCCAGTGCGGCGGCATCTGGCTGGTAACAAATTGCTTTGCCAGCACTGCCGGTTCAGTCCCGGCCTGCCTCGCTGTCGAGGTTAGCCACGCCTGCTCGTCGGGCGAAAGATCAATAATCACAGTCATCCGAGTTCTCCTGAATAAAGACTGAAACATGCACAAGGGTCTGCTTGCCCAAGTATACCCGAACGCATTCTGCCAGGCAAATCACAATCCCTCACTTTTTCTTCCCTCTGCCGCACTTGGCACGGCTCCTGCACCTGTAATCTGTGGTAAAATAATGCAGAGCCGCTTGGCCTCGCCGCCCGTCTGCCTCTCGTCTTCGCCCGCGCCCAAAGAAAGACCACCTCCTGTGAACCTCCGCTCCCTGCTTCCATTGCTCTGCGCCGCCGTCCTGCTGCCCGCCGCCGCCCGCGCCACCACGCTCAATGTCCCTGCCCAGTACCCCACCATTCAGGCCGGTGTCAACGCCGCCGCGAACGGCGACACCGTGCTTGTTGCCAACGGCACATACACCGGCGACGGCAACCGGGACGTTGACTTCAATGGCAAAAACATCACTGTCACCTCCCAGCACGGTGCGGCCAGCACCATTATTGATTGCGGTGGTTTTGCGTCTTCCGATGGCTCCGGCAATCATCGGGGCTTTTATATCCACAGCGGCGAGACAGCGGCAGTGATTAACGGGTTCACGGTCAAAAAGGGGTACCAAACTTTCGTAAACACTGTTGTAAACAGCAGCCTGGGCGGCGGCATCTGTGTTGACCATAGTAGTGCCGCGATCCAAAGCTGCGTTCTCACCGCAAATACGATGGATGCCAACGGCGATGGCGGTGGCATTTCTGTCGCCAACAGCAGTAGCAACGCGGTCAGCCTCACCGATTGTGTGGTCACTGGCAACGCGGCCCGAAGAGGGGGCGGCATTGAAAATTCCAACTACGATGGCGGGGGCACTATCACGCTCAACCGTTGCGTGATCACAGGGAATACCGCTAACTCCATCGGTGGGGGCGTCTTTAATTTCAATACTGATAGTGGCACAATTGCTCTGACTCATTGCTCCATATCTAGTAACACAGCAGCTTATGATAGCGGCGGAGTTTCCAATAATAACTCGAATGGAGGCACGATTAGTTTTTCCGCCTGCTCCATTGCTAACAATACTGTGCAACAGGGCGGTGGCGGGGGAGTGTCCTGTGTCAACTTCGCTGGTGGCACAATACGCCTCGAAAATTGCACCATCACTGGAAACACTTCGAGTTATTACGGCGGTGGTGTTTCTGTCTCCAATAGCATCGGTGGCACGACGATTTTGGTCTGCTCAACTCTATCCGCGAATACAGCATTCGCCGGCGGAGGTCTTGCCGATATTGGTGGTGTTGGTACAACCGTGTTAGCCAACTGCATTTTCTACGGTGACGGCGGTGGTGAAGTGGCAGACATTTACAGCATGACGCCTCCAGCCCTGACTTACTCTTGTGACATTCAAGGTGGCTACGCGAGTACAGGAAACAGCGAAACCGACTCACATAACATTGATGCTAATCCACTCTTCGTCAACGCGGCTTTGGGCGATTTCCACCTGCGGCCCGGTTCTCCATGTATCGCGGCGGCGACAAATTTCTTTGAGCCAAACGATGACAAGGACGGCAAGCATCGTCCATTTCCTGCACCCGCTCCCACTATCGGAGCCTATGAAGGGTCAGCGCTGGCTGTGCCTTCCCTTTCGCACCTTCTGTGGAACAACGTCAGCGGCGAAAGCGCCCTCTGGACCGTCCAACCCGACGGCGCCTTCCACGATGACGCCCACTACGGACCCTACCCCGGATGGAGCGCCAAAGCACTCGCCGACACCCCAGCCGGACCCGTCCGCCTTCTCTGGGGCAGCACCAGCGGAGAAGCCGCACTCTGGACCGTCCAGCCAAACGGCTCCCTCCACGACGACGCCCACTACGGACCCTATCCCGGATGGAACGCCATCGCCCTGAGCGCCGGACCCGATGGACGCACGCACCTTCTGTGGAACCACAGCCCCGACAACATGATGGCCCTCTGGGCCATCAACGCGGACGGCACGTTCCACAATGCCCAGTACGGCCCCTACCCAGGCTGGCAGGTCAAAGGCGTGGCGACGGGGGGCGACAACGTCACCAATGTCATCTGGAACAACACGAATGGCACGCTTGCGGTGTGGAAGACCAATGACAGCGACGACACGATCATCAACCACCAGTACGGTCCGTATGCGGGGGGGTGGACGGCTAATGCGGTGGCGGCGGGTCCGGATGGAGTGGGCCTGATTGGCTGGAGCAGCGCTTCCGGGATACAGACCATGTGGAACGAGAACTTCGGTTCGGGTTCCTTCACGCAGTACAGCTACGGTCCGTACAGCGGGTGGGGTGTCAAGAGCGTGGCGATTGGGGGGGACGGGTTAAGCCGTTTGCTGTGGAGCCACGGGGGTGACAACGAGAGTGCGCTGTGGGTTTTGGACGGTGTGGGTGGGTTCCGCAGTGACCACTTCGGTCCGTATGCGGGGTGGAGCGTCACCGCACTTAGCGCCGGACAGTAAAAAAGAATGACCCGGCGCAGATGCGCCGGGCCGTTCCTACGCCCGTTAGTCTTCCACGACCTCGCGGATACGCCGTTCCAGAACGTCCAAATCCAGGCCGCCCTCATCACGGGAGATGCGCCGCACTGTGGCGTTGACACTGCTCAGGTCCTGCAGCAGGTCCCGCAAAATCTCCTGCTGCTGCCGCGACTGCGTGATCTCCTTCGGCTCCTGCACCAGATCGCGCACCAGCGCGTCCTCCGAGCGAGACGCCACCACCGGGTCCGTCTGCCCCTGCACATGCACAAACGTCCGCCGCCCCGGCCCCCGGTCCTGCTCAATCGGCAAAACCGCCGTCACCTGATCCGAGCGCACGTACTTCCCAAACCCCAGATGCACCAGCATCGAAGACTGTATTCGCATCGTTGTCCCTCTTTCTGTTGTCCTGAACTCATTTACTACTACTATGAATAACAATCAAGGGCTATGTATGGTTCCCAGATTTATTCTTTTTAGCCGCCCCGCGAACCTAAATAGCCCCGCCCCGCGTTTAGGAGCCTATCACCGACTTCTGGAGGCTCCGATATGACTGCTCTTCGTGCCCTGACCTGCCTGCCGCTCCTGCTTTTGCTGACAATAGCGGCCTCTGCCGCACCCCAACCGATGCCTAAAGACACGCCTGCCGTGGCCGTTGTCCGGCAATTTCTCGCCGACCGGGCGGCGGGCAAGCTTGATGCTGCATACACAATGCTGTCAGCAGACACGCACCAGACCGTTTCCGCCGCCGATTTCGCCAAAGGTCGCACGCCTCCTGCCAGCGACACACACGGAGCCTCACCCGCCTTTATTGCTGTACTGGCTCTATTTCTGGACACGCACAACACGTTGCATAACACGTTCACTATCCTCGGTCCTGACCCTGCCGCGCCCGGCGGTGTGCGAGTGCGTGCGGCTTCTCCCGCCGGGAAAGCCGCCCTCCTGCGGATTGCGACCGTGACAGACCCCGGCACGTCTGCACCCCGATTGGATATAATCATCTCGGTGAAGCGCACGGACCCGAAAGGATTCGCTCAAGAGCGCGACAAGGCGCGGCGGGCTACGTCGCAGTCTAACCTAAAGTGTCTTTCGCTTGGGATGATTCAATATGCCCTAGACGACGATAACCACTTACCGGACGCCGACAAGTGGATGGACGGGATTTTACCCTACGTTTATGACGAAGCTCTGTTCCATGATCCCTCGGCCCCGGCGGGCGAACACTACAGCTACGCTTTCAACAGTGCCTTATCCGGCGCGACTTTGTCCATTTCCAATCAACCCAGCGGTGTTGTAGACGCGGTCGTGGACTCTGTGCGGCCACCCGGTGGCAAACCAGCCCCGGCGGCCTCTACAGTACTGCTGTTTGAAAGCACTGCGGATACTAAAAATGCCTCGGACACCGGCCAGTCTGTGCCCAAGCCGGGGCGGCATCTCGGCGGCACGGACTATGCTTTTGCCGACGGCCATGTCAGGTGGCTGCCGGATGGAACTGCGCCGTCGTTTGCGCTGACGGGGAAATAAAAAATCAAATACGGTCGATGGGTCAGAAGATACGAGGGGGTTTAGCCCCTCGAACTTTGGGCGCGTTCTCCCCAGTGCCTAAAATCGTGCTCAAAACCGTGCTATACTGACCGTGCTATGCTGGACTCTCTCGCCACGCAATTTATCAAGGAGACTTCCGCCCATGTCCGTCAAATCTGCCCTTCCGCTGCTGTGTGCCGGGCTGCTGCTGACTGCACCCACGTTTGCCGCTCCGAAGCCTGCCGCTCCGAAGCCTGCCGCTCCGAAGCCTGCCGCTCCGAAGCCTGCCGCTCCG
>CAXUKS010000055.1:0-20190 GCA_964251675.1 uncultured Armatimonadales bacterium | reverse complement strand
TCGTAGCCCCGGTGAATGGCGTCATCAGGCCGCTGAAACAGGCGCCGCTCGGTGTTTTCCACGATCTTGTAGGCCAGCGGGCCGTCATAGCGCGGGTTGCGGTTTGCCAGCCGCCCGGCAGGGACGACGATAGACGCCGAGATGTCGTCTTCGCGCTGAATCTTTTCAGCGGGCACGAAATCGGAGCGCAGGGTGAAGATGCGCCAGTCGCCGCCGGGCGTAAAGCCCACCCGCGCAAAGTGCGCCACCAGTTTTTCGCCTCGGAAGCGAAGCTCATTGCCGGGCCGCCCGTTGACAACGTCCACGCTGAACTGCCCGCGCCAGTCTTCGCCCATTTCAGGCAAATAGAACCGCTTGATCAGATAGACCAGCTCCCGGATGGGGTGGGGGATGGATTCCAGCCATGAGTTATACTCCGGGGTATACAGCGGCGACGACGGCGTGAGCAGCTTGATCACTGACCCCAGCGAACGCTCCGGGCTGAGGATGGGGCGGCTGTCGGCAGGCGGGCGGTTCTGGAAGCGATTGGAATAGTCATGCGTGAGGAGTTTGGCGGCGGCGTCCATGTCTTTCTCAAAATCGGCCACAAAGAACGGCGCGTGCATGACCGAGTCGGAGATAGATTTGGAGATTTCGGACTTGCCGCCGCCGGACACCGTAGACGGCTTGTGGCAGAACGTCCCTTCGGCGGTCGTTCCGATCAGACGCCACTGCCCCGATTCGGCCTCTTTTTCCAGCCGCACTTTGTAGCCCGCCGGAACCACATAGGTGACGCCGGGATCGAGCGGAAGCGAATGCCGCCCGGACAGGTTCTGCCAGGTCACCGCCTGCGTGTTCAGGTCAATCTGCACCGTCTCCGGCACATAGTAGATGTTTGCGTAGGCACGGTCGATGCCGTAGCCTTCCGGCATGAGCTGCATCCGGTCGCCGAGCATTCGCTTGACGCCTTCAAACGTGTGGGTGCTTTTTCGCAGGTGCGTCGCCGGGCTGAATGTCTTGCCCAGATCGTAGCGCGGATGCACCAGCGCCCCGCCCGCGTGCTCTTCCTCCACCATTCCCAGCAGATTGGCCGCGAAGCTGATCTGAGTCTTGACTTCCTTCTTACAGTAGCCGTAGTAGTTGTCCGCGATAATCGTGACCATCACGCCGCGCCCATCGCGGGCGGTGACTTTAAACGCATCGCCGTTGTTGTAGCACTCATCGGGGGAAGCCCAGCACATCCGGTCGCGCTTCTGCCTTTCGGTGGCGTCATCGAAGTGCGGCAGGCCGAGCGACTTTTTGGTCAGCGTCGGCAGGTGCGGGGCTAAGATCACATAGCCCGTGTGACCGGTCCATCCGTCAATATCCAGCCCGGCATCGCGTTCCGGCAGGTGCGGGTCGCCCGCGTTGCCGAAGATGCGCTCCACAAAGTCCAAATTACTGACGAGGTTGCCGGGAACCATAAACCGCACTTCGGTGGACCGTGCGGGAGTCACGCCGGGCACGGCAGGAACGACTAGAGGCCGGAGCATCAGCGATACGAACGATGCCATTGGCTGCGTGCTGGCGGACGTAAACGGCAGGGTTAAGAGGCTTTGCGGCGGGGCCAGCGCGGCCCGGAGCAGGCCCGCGAAGGCGATTTTGGGCACAGCCACTTTATCGTTTGGAATGGGAGCGCCGCCTTCGGCGACATGAAAGACGCCCTGCGTCGTCCGCCGGTCGCTTTTCGGATTGTGCAGAACCCCCTGCCCGTCTCCCAGCCGGTAGGAGCTGACAATATCCGACTCGAACTTATCCCCGCCTTCCGGCAGCGACAGCTCGCGGGCCATGCCCGCCCGGTCCAAAATCAGGCTTTGTCCGAGGCCGGGCAGCTTGATCGGCGCTTCGCCGCTGAGTTCGGCCAGATAGCTGTCCAGGAAGTCCTGCACGCGCCGGTCAAGCGGGCTTGGCTCGCCATAAGACAGCCGAACGCGCTCTTTCAGGTGTGCGACGACTTCCTGGGGGATGGTCAGCCGGGCGATAAACTCTTCGCTTCCCATTTCGCTGCCGAGGACCATGAGCTTGAGCTTGAGGTAGTCGGTGAGTTTCTGCAATTCGTTACGGGTATCAATCATAGTGTTGTAGTCCAAAAAGAGGCCCCCCCGCCCCAATTCTGGGGAGCCAGATGAGGAATAGGGGGGCTGCATTGCCGCTGTATGTGTACTTGCTGTCCGATTTCAGTAGGTCTACGGCAGGCTCGTCTCGCCCATCAGGTAGCGGTCGCACTCGCGGGCGGCGGCACGGCCTTCGTTGAAGGCCCAGACGACCAGGCTCTGGCCGCGCCGGGCATCGCCCGCCGCGAAGACGCCAGGGATGCTTGTGGCGAAGTGGCCGTACTCAGCTTTCACATTGGAGCGGGCATCACGGGCGACGCCCATCTGGTCCAGCAGGGACTGCTCCGGTCCCAGAAAGCCCATCGCCAGCAGGACAAGCTGTGCCGAAGTCACTTTCTCGGTGCCGGGGACTTCGACGGGGACAAAGCGGCCCTTGTCGTCGTGCTGCCAGTCGATGCCGACGGTATGCACTTCTTTGACATGACCGTTTTCGTCGCCGACAAACTTCTTGGCGGTGGTGCAGTAGACGCGCGGGTCGGAGCCGAAGACGGCCAGGGCTTCTTCCTGCCCGTAGTCCAGGCGGTAGACTTTGGGCCACTGCGGCCACGGGTTGTCTGCGGCGCGAGACATCGGGGGCTTCGGCAGGATTTCAAGCTGGACCAGGCTCCGGCAGCCGTGCCGCATGGAGGTCCCGACGCAGTCCGTGCCGGTGTCGCCGCCGCCGATGACGACGACATCTTTGCCGCTGGCAGTGACAAACTGGTCGTTGGGCGTACCGTCCAGCACGTTCTGCGTGTTGGCCGTCAGGAAGTCCATCGCAAAGTGGATGCCCTTCAAATCGCCGCCTTCGATATCCGACAGGCCGCGTGGCTTTGTGGCTCCGGTCGCCAGCACCACGGCGTCAAACTCTTTCAGCAGCCGGTCGGCGGGGTAGTTCTCGCCCACGGTGGTATTGGTGAGAAACGCGATGCCTTCCTGCTCCAGCAGATCGACGCGGCGATCCACCAGCTCTTTGCCCAGCTTCATGTTGGGGATGCCGTAGGTGAGCAGGCCGCCCACGCGGTCGCCGCGCTCAAAGACCGTCACCAGATGCCCAGCTTTGTTGAGCTGCGCGGCGGCGCACAGCCCGGCAGGGCCGGAGCCGACCACGGCGACTTTCTTGCCGGTGCGGCGGGCGGGCGGCTCGGCGACGACCCAGCCCTCTTCAAAGCCCTTGTCGATAATCGCGCACTCAATGTTCTTGATGGTCACCGGCGGGGCGCTGATGCCCAGCACGCATGCGCCTTCGCAGGGGGCGGGGCAGACGCGGCCCGTGAATTCGGGGAAATTGTTGGTCTTGTGCAGCCGGTCCAGCGCCTCGCGCCACAGGCCCCGGTAGACCAGATCATTCCATTCGGGAATTAAATTGTTGACCGGACAGCCCGAGGCCATGCCGTTCAGCAGCGTTCCCGTGTGGCAGAACGGAATGCCGCAGTCCATACAGCGGGCGCCCTGTTCCCGGAGTTTTTTTTCGCCCAGGTGCAGGTGGAACTCTTTCCAGTCACGGATGCGCTCGGTGGCGGTCCGGTCCAGGGGCAGCTCGCGCAGATATTCAATAAATCCGGTGGGTTTTCCCATGTGTGATCTCGTGTTCTAAAGGGTGCAGCAGCACGGGGCTGAACCCGCGTGCTTTAAAAGTGCAAGCCCCCGCCTTCGCGGGCGAAGAGTCTAAGATTGGCGTTTTGCCCGCGCAGGCGGGGAATTGGCCTTCAAAGCATGGGGGTTCAGCCCCGTGCCTCCCTTTCTACCCCCCGCCCGCACGGGCGGTGCTGCGGGCGTTCTCCTCAAAGGCGGCCAGCAGGGCCTCATCGCCGCTGAGGCCGGAGGCTTCGACGCGGGCGATGGCCTCGTTCATGCGCTTGAAGTCGTGCGGGATGACCCGCACAAACTTCGGCACGGCGGCTTCCCAGTCGGCCAGAAGCTCCGAGGCGTGCGAGCTGTCCGTGTATTCCACGTAGCGGCGCAGCATCTGGCGCAGCTCTTCGATTTCGGCCAGGTCCGCGAGTTTCTCCAGACCTACCATCTGCGTGTTGCAGCGCGTGGCGAAGTCGCCCGTTTCGTCCAGCACGTAAGCGATGCCGCCGGACATTCCCGCCGCGAAGTTGCGGCCCGTCGTGCCCAGCACGACCACGCGCCCGCCGGTCATGTATTCGCAGCCGTGGTCACCGACAGCCTCGACCACGGCGGTCGCCCCGGAGTTGCGGACGGCGAACCGCTCGCCCGCGCCGCCCCGAATATAGACTTCGCCTGCCGTCGCGCCGTACAGCGCGGTGTTGCCGATGATGATATTCGTGCGGGCCGCGAATGTCGAGCCGGGCGGCGGCTGAATGATCAGCTTGCCGCCGGACAGGCCCTTGCCCACGTAGTCATTGGAGTCACCGGAGAGCCGCAGGGTCATTCCGGCGGGGACAAACGCCCCGAACGACTGCCCTGCCGAGCCTTCAAAGTTCAGCTTGATCGTGTCTTCGGGCAGTCCCTGTGCCCCGTAGCGGCGGGTCAGCGCGCTGCCGACAATCGTGCCGACCACGCGGTTGACATTGCGGATGGGCACGGTAGCCTCGATGGGCGTGCCGTCGTCCAGCGCAGGCGAGCAGAGACCGAGCAGCGCGGTGTTGTCCAGCGCCCCGTCCAGGCCGTGATCCTGCGTCATCTGCTGGTAGCGCCCGACTTCCGGGCCAGCCTCGGGCTGGTAGAACAGATTCGAAAAGTCCAGCCCGCGTGTCTTCCAGTGATCCAGCGCCCGCTCCGCTTCCAGAACGTCGGTCCGGCCAATCATCTCATTGATGGTGCGGAAGCCTAATGCGGCCATGATCTCGCGGACTTCTTCGGCAATAAACCGCATGAAGTTGACCGCGTGGGCGGGGTCTCCGGTGAAGTTCCTGCGAAGCTCCGGGTCCTGCGAGGCGATGCCCACCGGGCAGGTGTTGAGGTGGCAGACACGCATCATAATGCAGCCGAGCGAGACCAGCGGGGCAGTGGCAAAGCCGTATTCTTCGGCCCCGAGCAGCGCGGCGATAATCACGTCCCGGCCTGTCTTGAGCTGCCCGTCGGTTTCCACGACAATGCGCGAGCGCAGGTTATTCAGCACCAGCGTCTGGTGAGTCTCGGCCAGCCCCAGCTCCCAGGGCAGGCCCGCGTGCTTGATGGACGTCTGCGGGGAAGCCCCCGTGCCGCCGTCGTGGCCCGAAATCAGGACGACATCGGCTTTGGCTTTGGCGACCCCGGCGGCAATCGTGCCGACCCCGACTTCGGAGACAAGCTTGACACTGATTCGGGCCTCCACATTGGCGTTTTTCAGGTCGTGGATCAGCTCCGACAGGTCCTCAATCGAGTAGATGTCATGGTGCGGCGGCGGCGAGATCAGCCCCACACCGGGGGTCGAGAAGCGCACTTTAGCGATCCACGGATAGACTTTAGAGCCGGGCAACTGTCCGCCTTCGCCGGGCTTTGCCCCCTGCGCCATCTTGATTTGCAGCTCTTTGGCATTGACCAGATAGTGGCTGGTGACGCCGAAGCGGCCTGACGCGACCTGCTTGATGGCCGAGTTGCGCGAGTCGCCGTTGGCATCCGGGATAAACCGGGCCGGATCTTCGCCGCCTTCGCCGGTGTTGGACTTGCCGCCGATGCGATTCATGGCGATAGCCAGCGCCTCATGCGCTTCCTGACTGATGGAGCCGTAAGACATGGCCCCGGTCTTGAACCGCTTGACGATCTCTGTCCAGGGTTCGACTTCATCGAGCGGCACCGGCGCGACATCGGACTTCAGCCCAAGCAGGCCGCGCAGGGTGGCCTTCTGCTCCAGCTGCTCATTGACGAGCGTGGAGTATTCAGTAAATGCTTTGTAACTGTTCGTGCGGACGGCCAATTGCAGCTTGTGGATCGTCTGCGGGCTGAACAAATGGTACTCGCCGTCGGAGCGCCATTGGTAGTTACCGCCGGTGGGCAGAGCCGCCGGCTTTTCGCCGCGCTTCGGGAACGCGGCGTCGTGCCGGATTTCCGCTTCCCGCGCCAGAACGTCCATCCCGACACCGCCGATGCGCGACGCCGTTCGGGTAAAGTAATGGTCTATCACGGATTTGTGCAGACCGACCGCCTCAAACTGCTGGGCGCCGCAGTAGCTTTCAATGGTGGAAATGCCCATCTTGGAGGTGACTTTGACGATGCCCTTCACGACAGCCTTAACATAGTTCTTGCGGGCATCGTAGGGGGTGACCTCGCGCAGCAGGTTCTCGCGGATGGCGTCGTCAATGGTCTCAAACGCCAGATACGGATTGATTGCGGCGACCCCGTAGCCGACCAGCAGCGCGAAGTGATGCACTTCGCGTGGCTCCCCCGACTCCAGCGCCAGACCGATGCGCGTCCGTGTGCCCTGACGAATGAGATGGTGATGCAGACCCGCCGAAGCCAGCAGGGCCGGGATGGCGGCGTTGTCGGCATCAATGCCCCGGTCGGACAGGATCAAGATGTTTTTGCCGTCCGCAATCGCCTTGTCCGCCGCCGCAAACAGGGCGTTCATGGCGGACACCAGGCCGTCCGCGCCGCTGCCTGCCGGGAACAAAATGGGCAGCGTGACCGACTGGAAGCCGGGGCGATCAATCTGCCGCAGCTTTGCCAGTTCTTCGTTGTTCAGGATCGGCGAGTCCAGCGAGATCAGATTGCAGTTCTCGGGACCAGGCGCCAGCATATTGCGCTCAGTTCCGATAGTCATGCCCGCCGACGTCACAATTTCTTCCCGAATACAGTCAATCGGCGGGTTGGTCACCTGCGCGAAGAGCTGCTGGAAATAGTTGAACAGCGACTGCGGCTTGTCGGACAGCACAGCCAGCGGCGTGTCCGTGCCCATCGAGCCGATGGCCTCCGCACCCTGCCGGGCCATGGGGGCCATAATGATCCGCAGGTCTTCAAACGTGTACCCGAATGCCTGCTGCCGCTGCAGGACCGTCTCATGCGTCGTGGTCGGCACATCGGTCGGGGTCGGCAGGTCGGCCATCTTCACCAGATTATCGGCCAGCCACTCGCCGTAAGGATGCTCGCGGGCCACGCCGTCTTTGATCTCATCGTCGGACACGATGCGGCCCTCGGCGGTGTCTACCAGGAACATCCGGCCCGGCTGCAGGCGGCCTTTAGACAGGACACGCTCCGGGGCGATGTCCAGCACGCCGACTTCGGAGGCCATGATCACCAGGTCGTCTTTGGTGACATAGTAGCGCGACGGGCGCAGGCCGTTCCGGTCCAGCACCGCGCCGATTTGAACGCCGTCGGTGAAGGCGATAGACGCCGGGCCGTCCCAGGGTTCCATCAGGCACGAATGGTACTGGTAGAACGCCTTGCGCTCCGCCGACATACTCTCATGCCCCGCCCAGGGTTCGGGGATCATCATCATCACGGCATGGGGCATGGAGCGGCCGCTGAGAGTCAGAAACTCCAGGCAGTTGTCAAACATCGCCGAATCGCTGCCTTCGTCATTGATAATCGGCAGCATCTTGGGCAGGTCGTCGCCAAACAGCTCCGACGCGAACTGTGCCTGCCGCGCCCGCATCCAGTTGACATTGCCGCGCAGAGTGTTGATTTCGCCGTTGTGGGCGATCATGCGGTACGGGTGCGCTCGCTCCCACGAGGGGAATGTATTAGTGCTGAAGCGGGAGTGAACCAGCGCCAGGGCGCTTTCCATGTCCGGGTCGGAGAGGTCGGGGTAGAACTCTTCCACCTGCTCCGGCGTCAGCATTCCCTTGTAAACCAGCGTGCGTGAGGACAGGCTCGGGATATAGAACTTCTCGCTGCCGCCGACGCCCGCCTGCCGCACTTCATGGGCCGTTCGCTTGCGGATCAGGCACAGCTTGCGCTCGAAATGCGCTGTCTCAGTGACGCCCGTACCTTTGCCCACAAAGAACTGCCGAATAACAGGGGACGCGGCAATGGCGGTGTCGCCGAGGGTGGAGGAATCGGTCGGCACATCGCGCCACCCTAGAAACGTTTGCCCTTCTTCGGCAGTAATGCTTTGCAGCTTGCCTTCGCAGAGCGCCCGCTCGGCGTCGTCCTGCGGCAGAAAGGCCGAGCCGACGGCGTACTCGCCCCTTGCGGGGAGGGTGACGCCCGCCGCACTCATCTCGCGGGCCAGAAACGTGTGCGGGACTTGCAGAAGGATACCGGCTCCGTCACCGGAGTTTTCCTCACTGCCGGAGGCGCCGCGATGGGCGAGATTTCGCAGGATCGTCAGCGCCTGGCTGACAATTTCATGCGAGGCTTTGCCTTTGATATTGACCACGAACCCTGCGCCGCAGGCGTCATGCTCAAAATCCGGGTCGTACAGCCCCTGCTTAGGGGGCAGGCCAGTCGATCTCATGGGGTCAGCGTTCCTCTTCTAAACTTTTCGAACTCAATGGCGGGAGCAGCAAACAGGGTGTTTCGTGAACTAATGGGAGAGGATTATAGCATATCGCGCCCGTCCGCGTCAATTCCTGAGCAGGCGAACTTACGTGCCCCCTTTATGGGTAGAATAGAGTATGCTCGCCCCGATTTTCCTGCCGATGCTGTCTGGTCCTGTGCGCGATACCTACCATCGCCCCCTGCGCGACTTGCGTATCTCGGTCACGGACCGCTGCAGCTTTCGCTGCACCTACTGTATGCCCAAAGAGGTCTTTGGGCGCGACTTCCAATTCCTGCCCGCCGCCCAGATTTTGTCATTCGAAGAACTGGCCCGTCTGGCCCGCCTGTTCGCCGAATTGGGCGTCCAAAAAATCCGCCTGACCGGCGGCGAGCCGCTCCTGCGCCGGGACTTGCCCAAACTTGTTGAAATGCTGTCGGGCATCGACGGCATCAAGGAAATCGCGCTGACCACCAACGGCGCTTTGCTGGCAAAGCACGCCCTCGCCCTCAAAGACGCCGGGCTGTCCCGCGTCACCGTCAGCCTCGACGCTTTGGACGACACCGTGTTCCAGTCCATGAACGATGTGTCGTTCCCCGTCGCCCGCGTCCTGAACGGCATTGACGCCGCCCTGGCCGCTGGCCTCGGCCCCGTGAAAATCAACACCGTGGTGCAGCGCGGCGTCAATGACGAGGGCCTGACCGCGCTGGCCCGGTATTTTCACAACACACCCGTGATTTTACGCTTTATCGAGTTTATGGATGTCGGGGCCACGAACGGCTGGCAGTCAGGGTCCGTCGTGCCCGCCGCCGAGATCATCCAGCGTTTGTCGTCCGAACTGCCGCTTGTCCCCCTCGCCCCCAATTATCCCGGCGAAGTCGCCACCCGCTTCCGCTACACCGACGGCGGCGGCGAAGTCGGCGTCATCGCGTCTGTGACGCAGCCCTTCTGCGGCGACTGCACCCGCGCCCGCCTGTCCGCCGAAGGCAGTTTGTACACCTGCCTATTCGCCGCCGAAGGCCGCGACCTCCGCGCCCCGCTGCGTTCGGGCATGAGTGACGCCGACCTCTCCGCCACCCTCCGCGCCCTGTGGGAGCGCCGCACCGACCGCTATTCGGAAGTGCGAACCGAGGAGTCCGCCCGGCGGCCCAAAGTAGAAATGTCGCATATCGGAGGATAGCGCGAACCCTTTTGGTGTCTTTCTCCGTTTAGAAGTCATCTCACGCCGGGAGGTGCCTTTTGAAACTTAACGCACACGCAAAACCAAGCCGATGTGGCTTCACACTGATTGAACTGCTTGTTGTCATCGCTATCGTGGCTGTGCTGGCCTCGATTCTGTTTTCCGTTTTCAGCGGGGCGAAAGAAAAGGCACGGCGCACGACCTGCCAGAGCAACTTGAAGCAGTTGGCACTAGCGATGCAACAGTATGTCCAAGACAACAATGGAACCTATCCTCCCAATACCGATTGGGGGTACGCGCCTTACTCCTATCTAAAAAATGTTCATGTGTTCCGCTGCCCTGACCATCCATCGACATTGGTATGGGATCACTTTAGCATAGAACCTCCGGTTGCCTCAGCAGATCAGCGGAAGGTATTCGAAGGTACGACTTTTCCTACAGATTACTCGTATAACTCTATGCGGCTTTATGTCTTTCAACCCGCTGGTATGCATGGAACACAGGAAACGATGCTTGCGACGCCTTCTACAACTATGCTGAATGTAGATATTGCCTTCCTCTCACCGGAAGGAGGTGATTGTATCTATTGCCGATCAATTCCAAAAACCCCATGCGGGCGTGAATTTGTCGGAAGCACTCTGCACTCTGGCGGTGGCAATTATTCTTATGTAGACGGCCATGTGAAGTGGCTGACGCCGGAAGAGGCGGGGGAAGTGGAATGTCTGAACGGGCCGCTGCCTGCTCCCTTCAAGGATTAAGACCCCCTAGCCCCCAATAATGGGGGAACAGGAAAGACCCCTGACCCGTTTGGCTCCCCCAGAATTGGGGGCAGGGGGGCGATCCTAAGCCTTTTTATACACACTCTCAGCCCCGTGTGCCTTATTCACTGATATTACGCAGCCCCTATCCCAGATTAAACCTCTCGCTATGGATGGCTTGCCAAAGCCGCCAGGGCGGCGTAGTAGCCGCACATGCCGTGAACGCCGCCGCCGGGGGGCGTGGATGACGAGCAGAGATACAAGCCGGGGACGGCGGTGGACCACGGGGTCCAGCGGGGGAGGGGGCGGGTGAAAAGCTGCGCCCAGTCCTGCACGCCGCCGTTGATGTCGCCGCCGATGTAGTTGGCACTGTACCGCTCCATCGCTTGCGGGGTCATCACAGCGCGAGCCAGGATGCGGTCCTTGAAGCCGGGGGCGAACCGCTCTACCTGCGCTTCAATGCGTGCGGTCATGTCCGTGAAGGAGCCGTTTGGGACATGGCAGTAGGCCCAGAAGGTATGCTTTCCGGCGGGGGCGCGAGCGGGGTCGAAGAGGCTTTGCTGGGCGGCCAGTACGTAAGGCCGCTCGGCGATCTGGCCTGACGCCGCTGCGTGTTCCGAAGCAGTCAGCTCGGCCCGAGTCGCCCCCAGATGCACGGTGGCGGCCTGCGCGACTTCGGGCGATTTCCACGGCACGGGGCCATCGAGGGCATAATCTAATTTAAACGCGCCCATGCCGTAACGGTAGTTTTCTAATTGCGCTTTGTAGCCGGGCGGCAGTTTGTCCCCGGCAATAGCGACAAGCTGGCGCGGCGTGATGTCGGCAAAGACCAGACGCGATGGCGGCAGCTCGGCAAGACTCGTCACCGGGCAGCTTGTCTCGACCTCGCCGCCCAGCGACTTCAGATGGGCCACCAGGGCGTCAATAATAGCCTGCGAGCCGCCGCGTGGAAACGGCCAGTTCAGGGCGTGCCCGGCCAGCCCCAGCGCCATGCCGAAGGCCGCGCTCGGGGACTGCGTCAGCGGCAGCATGGAATGGGCGGCCATGCCCGAAAAGAAGGCTTTCGCCCGCCCGCCGGTAAACGCCGCTTCGGTGAGCGCCTGCGAGGACAAAATGGCCCGCAGGCCAAAGCGGGCCAGCCCGAAGGGGTAGCGGGCCAGCCGCAAAGGCTCCCGCAGGGCGCGGGCGGCTTCGCCCCAGTTGGGGACCAGCGGCCCCATCAGACGCCGGTAATTATCGCCGTCGGCCCCCAGCGTGTCCGCCGTGTCGTCCACCGAAGGGTACAGGACGGCGGCAGGGCCGTCGTCAAAGGGATGGGCCAGCGCGGCGGGCGGAAATATCCATTCCAGGCCGTAGCGTTCCAGCCCCAGCGTCTGATAAAACGGCGAGCCGTAGCCGAGGGGATGGATGGCCGAGCAGACATCATGCCGAAAGCCCGGCAGGGTCAGCTCTTTTGTGCGGCAGCCCCCGCCGGGCGTGTCCGCCGCCTCGCGCACCAGCACCGAGCGGCCCGCCGACGCGACTTTGATCGCCGCCGCCAGCCCGTTTGGCCCGGCCCCGATGACGACGGCATCATATTTTGCTTTGCTCACGGCATTGTTCTTTCTGAAACCAAGTATACCCCGCCGTTGCCGGTTCCCGGAGGGCGCGGGGGGAGGGCTTGACTTTGTGGCCGTTCGGGTGTATCCTAAAGCCTGGCTTATCCCAAGTTTGCTCAAAGAAGTTTGTTAGAAATCAGCAGGAGCAGTATGCCTCAGAAAATTGTTATTCTCGGCTGCGGGCGGGTTGGGTCAACGCTGGCCCGGCAGATGTCCACCGAAGGCCACGACGTTGCCGTCATCGATGTGACCAGCGATTCCTTTCGCCGCCTCGGGACGAAGTTCAAGGGCCAGCGCATCACCGGCTCCGGGCTGGACCAGGACCTGCTCCGAAAGGCGGGCCTGGATCATGCCGATGTGTTTATCGCAGTGACCCAGGGGGACAACACCAACATCATGGCGGCGCAGATCGCCCGCGAAGTGTTTGCCGCGACCCGTGTGATTGCCCGGATCTATGACCCGAACCGCGCACAGGCGTACCGGGAAATGGGAATTACCACACTCTGCACGACGACGCTGGCGGCGGGGCTGATCCACGACTCCGCGCTGGATGCCGGGGATGCCGTCGCCCTGCAGGCGGCGGCGCAGGCGTGGGACGCGCAGTATCTGGAACAGCGCGGCACTTAAGCGGCGTTCCAACGAAGAGGTTTTTATGTACGTGATTGTTGTGGGCGGCGGCAAGGTCGGCTTTTATCTGACCAAGCAGCTTTTGACTGAAGGCCATGAAGTGCTGCTGCTGGAAAAAGACCGACGGCGGCAGGCGACGCTCTCCGAGCAGATGGGCGAAGTGGTGGTGCAGGGCGACGGCTGCGAAGTGCGGATCATGGCCGAGGCGGGCTTTGGCCGCGCCGATGTGATAGTGGCCGTGACCGGCGATGATGAGGACAATCTGGTCATCTGCCAGATGGCGAAAAAGAAGTTTCAGGCCCCGCGCACCGTGGCCCGGGTCAACGACCCGAACAACCTGACGCTTTTTCAGAAGCTGGGCATTGACACCACGGTGTCATCCACGCAGATTATTTTCAACCTGCTGGATCAGCAGATTGAGACGGGCGAGATTGTGCCGCTGGGGGCGCTCCGCAACGGCAACATTGAAGTGGTGGCGATCAATTTGTCGGAGCGGTCGCCGGTGCTGGGCCGCAGTATCCGGGACCTGCCGCTGCCAGGTCAGGCGTTGGTTATCTCGGTGGTGCGCCGCGACAACGCCTTGCTGCCGCAGGCGGACACGCACTTTGAGGTGGACGATACGATTATCGTCATGGTCGCCGCCGCCGAAGAGTCGCAGCTTCGGCATGTCTTCGCTGAGGCGCAGACTTAGACCGGGAGGCTAGGCGTGATGAGGAAGCTCTCAGCGGTGTTTCTGGGGGGCCTGTTTCTCGTCTCCGTGCTGGGCGGCTACTTCTATTCGGGCCTGCGGACCGCCCCGCCCCCGCCAGTGGTGCCGCATCTGACGGTGCAGCGGGTGGCGCAGGCGACGCACCGGCTGGAAACGCTGTTTCAGCCCACGCCGCCCGCCGCTGGACCGCAGGCCGAAGGACCGCGTCCCCCCCCGAAGACGCGCACCCTGCGCGTGTCTGAAGACGATATCAATGTGTATCTTGCGGGCAATGCCGCCGCCCGCGCCCTGCTGAAATCACGCGGCGTGCAGGCCGTTCAAATCGGGCTGGTCCCGCCGAACAGCATTACCCTCCATGCCATTTTTGTGATGCGCGGACAGCCGCGCACGGTTCTGATCAGCGGCATACTCACCCCGAACCCGACTCAGGGTGTCAATTTCGCCGCGACGCAGGCCCAGGCGGGGCATTTCCCCCTGCCGCCGGGTGTGGTCTCGTCGCAGGCGCAAAGCATCCTGCGGGGCTTCGTCCACCGCTCGCACCACCGCCTGCCGCTGACCGTGCAGTCGGTGGAGATTGTGGATAAAACACTGGTCATTACAGGCCTGCCGGTGTCCCCGGAGACTCCACCACCAGCGTCACCGGCCCATCGTTAGCCATCTCGACAAGCATATCGGCCCCGAACTCGCCGGTCTGAACGGGAACCCCCCGCCGTTTCACCTCCGCCACGAATTGCTGATACAGCGGCTCCGCGACCTCCGGCGGCGCGGCTCCGGTGAACGATGGGCGGCGGCCTTTGCGGGCATCGCCGAGGAGCGTAAACTGGGACACAACCAGCATCGCCCCGCCGGTCTCCTCGCTCACCAGGTCCGTCAGTGCCCGGTTCATCTTCCCGGCGTCGTCTTCAAAGACCCGCAGGCCGACCAGCTTTTCCGCCAGCCACCGGGCATCGCTGACCGTATCGCCCGGCGCGACGCCCACCAGAACCATCAGCCCCGGCCCAATTTCCCGGCGCTCGCCGCTGGCTTTAAGTGTGACGGCAGCGTGGATGACTCTTTGCAGTACGGCTCTCATGGAGGAAGTATACCGCGTTCACAGGGTCAGCCATAATTGATTATGGAGATCCAAGAGTACCAATTATTTTTGTCATTACCTGCGGAGTCGGCATTGGGACGACGTTATCAATGGTGGCAGGAATGCCAACGGCTGTCAGAACCTTAGGATCGTTCCGAACGCCCGCCAAGCCGGAGCGGAACCCATGCCGCTCCCACGCAAGTTTTTGAATGTCCGGGTCTTTCAGCGCCGATAAAAGCTTTCTGCCATTGTCCGTCAGCGCGATCAACGGATGGTTGCTCCAGACCGTCGGGCGCGGGTAGAGGATACGAACGCGCTTATGCAACAGGTCCTCGTACTGAGAGTTTTCCAGGCTGAACTCGGTTAGCTGGTTCTCGTAGCCGACGATGACCGGGTTTGCGCCTTCGCCCATGGTCAGGAACTGAGTGAATAGGTCGCCTGAACTCGGTTCCAGATACCCGAGGCGTCCGAAAAATCTCTTAACGATGGGCAGGCTCTTTGGCAGGCTCGCTTCGTCGACAACCTCCCCACCATTTGTGATATTGGCGAGCAGCCCGGCGAACATCATGCCAGAATTGCTTTTGGTGGGATCTGTGGAGCGAATAGTAATCCGGCCATACAGCTGCGGCAGGCCGATGTCTTTCCAATGCGTCCCTGCATTGATTATGCGGACGAGTTTCGGAGCATCTACCACGTAATACGAGGCACCTAGCTTTTGCACGACCTTTTCTTTAATCAGTGCGTCGGTCACTATGTCCCACGAATAAAAGACGATAGGAGATGCGAAGATGGTGTCCGCTTCCAGCGAGCGGCCTCCCTTATCCTTGTACAGTTCCAGCGCGACCTGGCTGGAGGGCCAGAGAAAGTCTTGTCCCTGCGTTGATCCCTCGATCATCTCAATCGAACCCAGTTTGGAGCCGTCCACGGCGAGGCCATATTTGGCCCGCAGGATCTTCTGGACGGCAGGATCCGCCAGGAACCCCAGTTTCTCCCCGCCGACATAACCTTTCACGGTCAGGATCGCAATTGGTCCTGGCGTGATGTTATTTGGAACAGGAGATGTCGCCGGATGTCCCTTCCAAACATAGATTCCGGCGAGGGCTGCCGCCAGCAGCAGCAAAAGGAGTCCGATGCGCTGCGTTTTCAAGGTTTTCCTCCGCCTAAATCGTTCTGACTGATAGAGTTCTGACTGATAGAGTTCTGGCTCAGATACATCTGATTGATCTCGTGTAAGGTGTTTTTGTAGGTGTGGATGCTGGCCGAGAAATCAGCGGCGTCGGCAGCGATCAGCTGGCTGTAAACGCCTTTCAGCGTTTCAGCCAGCGTCTGCAGGAACTCCCCGAACGTGACAGTGGCAGGATCGGCTGGCCCACTCAAATGCGGCGCCAACTCGCCGAACTGGAGCGTACCGGTCAGCGCGGTCGCCAGGCATTGCTGCAGATATTCCTGCCACTGGGCTTCGTCGTCCGGATGCTGTTTTAAGTATGCCATGATAGCCCGCGCCTGAGTCGCAATCACTTCGATTTGGGCGAAGATATTGGGGAACTTGACGGCCTGGCCTGCCTTTTCAAGAGCGCCAACTTGCTCTGCCAGGGGGACGACAGCGGGACCGGCCTCCTCTGGGCGCCGCAGGAGCAAAGCGATCCCAGCGTAGACCAGAATGGCGACCAGCAGGCTCAGCCAGAATGGCAGAGGAATGATCATTGTCAGAACCAGGGCCGCGACGGCGGCAAGGCCGGCGGGCAGGTCGCTGCTCCTCAAGGGACTCGGCACGCTTAATTATATCCCTTCGCCTCTCGAAAGGCAGCGCCCAGGTCGCGGCTGCCGTCAAACAGTTTTCCAGACGTCGCGCCCGTAATCTGCCCAAGCTGCGTCTTATCCGCACCCCCGAACGCGATGGCAAACACGGGAACCTGCAGGCCGGACTGGGCCAGGTGTGCCTGAAGATCGGCAAACGTCGCACCGGTATTCGATTGTCCGTCGGTCATCAGGATTATAGCGGGAAAATATTTGTCCAAATCCCTTGTCTGCTTCAGCAGGTCCAGGCCCTGGATCACCGGCGTGTAGATATCCGTGCCTCCGTCGGCCTGCAGCCCATCAACCTCCGCCGTAAGCTGATGCAGCGCAGCGGGATCATTGCCGCGAACGGTCCACCGATTCAGAGGCTGGCTGTTGAATGGGATGATGATCGTGATGTCGGTGGGGGCGGCTTGAAGCAGAAGGCTGCGGGCTTTGTCCTGGTCCAGAAGCAGATGCATGGCGTTCTTGACCCCCGCTTCCCCCCCGTTCCCTGTCATGCTGCCCGAAAAGTCCACGCAGTAGACGGTCAGCGAGGGCTTTCGAAACGTGGTCTGGTACAAATCCAGCGCCTGCGCCACAACGGCTTGGTCCGGGAACCGGATCGGGCTGAGGACGCGCCGGGTGTTGATGCCCCAGTCTGGATTAAAAACGGCTGTATCTGGATGATCAATCGTCAGCCCAAGCAGGCCGACCCGTCTTCCCTTCGCCAGAATCTGCTTTTGCGCGGTTGGGGACAAGAGGTAGTGCTGCAGGTCGCCGAAAAGCTTGGCTTTGTCGGCGTCCCCCTTGTCCACATAGCCGAGTGGCGAGTCCGCCAGCGCCAGACCATCTTCGGGGTAAATGACATAAAGGGGTTCTTTGCCCTGGGCGACGAGCTGCTGATCGGTCTCGATGATGACGGATTCGTAGTTTACCATCGCGTCATATCGGTCATAGTTGGCTATAAACAGGTCTTTCAGCCAGCCAGAGCTGCCGGACGAGCGATTAATCGTCCCTAGGATGCGCTTGATTTTCCCCTGGACTTGCGGGTCGGTCAGGTCCTTCGATGTCAGCGTTTCTGGTCGCCCGGCAAAGGCGGAGAGGTAACCCAGATACGCGGAGACACCCGAATTGGACTGCGTGGCCGAGGTCATCATGTATCGGAGTTTGTCGGCCTCGGCTGCCTGCAGGATTCGCTCGACCGTCACGGGCTTTCCGACCCAGCCTAATCGAGCGGCGACAGATTTTTTGACGCCGAAGACGACCGGCGTGCGCATGATGCTCTGTGCCTGCTTGACCTGATGATGGCTATCTCCCAGGCTGATCCAAAAAGAGTTCGCGGGCCAGACAGCGTCTGCGGCGATCTGACCGCCCTGCAGGTCGCGCATAATCTCGACAGACCCGGCATAGTTCATCTGAATCGAAACATGATGGAGCCGTGCGAAATCCTGAATGAGTGGCTCGAGTGTCATGTTCTCGGAGCCGGATAGAATGGTCAGATCGGCGGCCCGAGTGGGAACCTCGGGCGCACTGGCCCCATTCCCAGTTACCGATTGATGCGGCGTGCAGCCGGCCGCAAGCATGAGAACTTCCAGCGCAATCCCAAGACCGCACCAGCGTTTCCAAGACCATCGTTTTGCCATCGTCTCAACTCCTATGCGATTTCTCTGCAGATTTGTCTCTCCAAGCTGTCCCTTGCTCATTGTGACACGCCTGCTCGCTAAAAGTTGCATTGAGAGCTAAAAGTTGCCCTGAAAGATCGATTTGCGCTCAGACTGCGGAAATATCTGTATCCTCCCTTGAGGGAGGACCCTGCGAATGAGGAGCGAACAAGCAAGGAAGGTAGGTCTCTGAGGCTCTCCTTTATCGATCTCGCACCGGCGAGTTGCCCCAGGGCACATTGTTTGTCTCTGCATCTAGGAATTTCCTGGCCGCTGCCGACAGGTCCAATGCGGCCGCTGGCGCAGGCGCTGCGGTGGATGGGGAGAAAGCCGCCGAGGCTTGGGGCTTTGGGCTGACAGGGTATGTGGTTGGGATTGGCAGTCGGGAGGTCTGAATAGAGGCCATTGGTAATAATCTCCTGATTTTAATATGGGGTGGCTGGTAGAATTACCGGCTGCTGTGATTATCGGGTAGAGTGTCCAAAAAGGAGATACCTGCCGTGCGCGTTCCAAAATTGTCCGAAGCCGAAGTTGAGCGCCATTTCCAAGACTTGCCCGGCTGGACGCGGCAGGGCGATACACTCCGGCGAACCTATAGTTTCCAGAGCTTTCGGGCTGCCATGGCCTTTGTCAATGCCGTGGCCGAGGCGGCAGAAGACGCCGACCATCACCCGGATATAGACATTCGCTACCGCAAGGTCACGCTTGTGCTGACGACGCACGATGTCAGCGGGCTGACTGTCAAAGATATGGCCCTCGCGGCGCGGGTGGAAGGGCTGGCGGCATGAAACTTTGGATGGCTTCCGTATTGTTGCTGCTGGCTCTGCGGCCCGCCGGGGGAGACGGCTGGGCAAAAACGGCGAACACGATGTCTGACCCGCGCTGGGCACCGGCGTACACGCTGCTGGCAGGCGGCTCGCGGGCGCTGATCGCGGGCGGGTACTCGTTCCCCACTGACCGCTGCGTCGCCACTGCGGATGAGTTCGACTCCAAGACCCGCCGCTTCGTGCCCTGTGCCGGGCAGATGGTGGTCCCACGCAACTTTGCTCAGGCGAATTTGCTTGCCGATGGCCGGGTTTTAATCAGCGGCGGCTACAACACGATTTTAGGCTCCCTGAACACTGCCGAGACATACGATCCCCAAACGCGCACGTTCACCCGCCTGCCTAGCCGTATGACCGCGCCGCGTGAGCTGTTCACCGCCACGACGCTGACCGATGGGCGCGTGCTGCTTGTCGGGGGCTTCAACACGCACCGGGGCCGGACTCTGCCGACGGCGGAGCTGTATGACCCGCACACGCAGACCTTCGCGCCCACGGGGTCTCTGGCAACGGACCGCTTCGGGCAGGATGCCGTGCGCCTGGCCGACGGGCGCGTGCTGGTGGTGGGCGGGCAGCACTGGTTTGTCGGGAAACCCGGCGTGCCGCTGGCCTCCACTGAGATTTACGACCCGGCCACGGGCCGCTGGCATGAAACGCGCTCGCCGCTGCAGTTTGCCCGTGACCGGCCTACGCTGACCCAACTGCCCGGTGGCACCGTGCTGGTGGCCGGGGGCCAAAACGGAGCGGACCAGCCGGGGCAGGCCGAGGTGTTCGACCCGGCCACGGAGACGTTCACCGCTCTGCCCACCGCTTTGGTGACCCCGCGCATGGCCCATTCCGCCGCCGCGCTGCCGGATGGGCAGGTGCTGTTGTCAGGAGGCTGGAGCATTGCCGAGGCGGCGACCACGCGCCGTACCGAGAGGTTTGACCCGAAGATGCAGACGTTCCTGCCCGCGCCCCAGACGCCCGCAGGCGCTCACGACGAGGCTTTGCTGGTTTTCCCCAGTGGCCTGGTGCTGGCCGCCGGGGGCAAACAGGCCGGGAGCGGCAAGGAGACTTTGCTGGCGGGGGGCTGGACCTGGCAGTCCCCGCACCCGTAATTTTCCTGTTGGTAATTATCTCAACCGTAAAAACACCCGAAACCCGGTATCTCTTGCAGTGTGTGGCCCTGTCCGCTGCGCCGAAGATAAGTGTGTCAGAAACTGCTACGGAAAACTGAATACATACTACAGCATACATACTACAGCCCGCTGTATGAAACGATAACTCTATAAGACGCTAAAGACCCGACGAACCTGCCGCCTCCCGTCGGGTCTTTCCTTGTCTGCTCTCTCCCAATGTCTCTTTTTCGCATTTTGTTCGCTTTTCCCATCGTTCGGCCATATAATACTGTGAGGCGAAATCCTGGCGGGCAACCGCCGGGTCAGGCTGCCGGGGTATAAAACCCCCGGCAATCAAAGCAGACGCCCTGCCGGGCTAAAGATAACAGACTTTGGCTCTTCCGCCCGGA
>CAXUKS010000054.1:0-21029 GCA_964251675.1 uncultured Armatimonadales bacterium | reverse complement strand
GCGCAGGCGGGTTCTAGGGCGTCCGCGCCCCCCAGCGAGGGGGTTCAGCCCCTCGAACATTCCGCGTCACAAAAACAGATAGGCCAAACAGCCTGCAAGAAGAACAGCATTTATCACACCTGCACGGATAAAGCCCTGTCTTTTCTTCTGCTCGGAAGGCTGCCGCAGGGCGGGAAGAATATTGACGAGCGTGTTGACTGTCTCCAAAACGAGAAACACTACTATAACTGTAAGCACTTTAGCTTGGTTCACTGGCTGCACTCCGTTCCACGATTGACCCATCGACAGCATAGAACAAGACCCATCTTGTCTCGGTGCCTTGATCGTCGTACTGCGCCCCCTCTATTTTTGCTACATGGTAGCGAACCCGGAAATCATTGGAGTCAATAATCGGGTGCAGCTCTTGATACCAGTTTGCCGTGGAGTAAATCTGGTGGAAAATGAGTGTGTTTTGAGCGTTATACGCCTTGACGTCGACGCAGTCTTTTGGCATTCTTTGGCGTCCATTTAGTCAAACAGCCCATCGACGAAGGATTGGGGGTCGAAGTATTCGATGTCTCCGGCTTTTTCGCCGGTTCCAACCAATTTGATGGGGACGTTCAGCTCGTCTTTGATGGTGATGACGATGCCGCCGCGTGCGGTTCCGTCGAGCTTTGCAAGCACTAACCCCGTGATGGAGACGGCGGTTTTGAACTCACGGGCCTGGTTGACGGCGTTCTGGCCGGTGGTGGCGTCCAGCACTAAGAGAGTTTCGTCGGCGGAGCGGCCTATCTCGCGCTGGATGATGCGATCAATCTTTTTCAGCTCTTCCATCAGGTGCGTTTTGTTGTGCAGGCGACCGGCGGTGTCGATGATGAGGTAGTCGGCCTTCTGCGCTTTGGCGGCTTTCAGGGCATCAAAGACCACGGCGGCGGGGTCGGCCCCGGCGCGGCCCTGCACGACTTCGACGCCGACGCGCTCGCCCCACAGGGTTAATTGTTCGGCGGCGGCGGCGCGGAAGGTGTCCCCGGCGGCGAGGACGACGCGCTTGCCTTCGCCTTTGAGCTTCCCGGCGAGCTTGCCGATACTGGTGGTTTTGCCGACGCCGTTGACGCCGACGACCAGAAAGACGGTGGGGGCCTCGGGCGAGACGGTCAGCTTGGCGCTGCCGGTCCCGGCGACGAGGGTTTCCCAGAGGAAGCGTTTCAGGTAGTTGGTGACATCGCCCGCGTCTTTGAGCTTGTTGTCCTTGACCATCCCGCGCAGGGAGTCCATCGCCCGCAGGGTGGTGTGGACATTCAGGTCGGAGCCGATGAGGGCTTCTTCGAGGTCTTCCAGCAGGGCTTCGTCGATCTTGCCTTTATTGCCGACAATCTGTTCTACTTTTTGGAAAAGGCTTTTAAACAGCCCACGTTTCAGCATAGGTACTCCTGCCCCCTCACCCGAACCGATGGGCGGTGGAGGGGATAAAATAGGTCACGAAGGCGGCCAGCAGGCCGCCGAGCAGCAAGTAATTGGCGCGGGGGCCGCGCCACTGAGCCAGAAGATGCAGGGCCAGATAGACGCCGTAGACCAGCCACGTCACCACCGAAGTTAAGACCATCGGGTCGGCGGCCCAGCCCGCGCCGAGGCTGCCGGTGAGGGCCTCCACGACGCCCGCCGCCAGCCCCACAGTCAGAAGCGGGAAGGCGTAGGCGACCAGCGAGAAGGCCATCTCGTCCAGAGTGACCAGCGGCGGCAGGCGGCCAAACAGGCCGCCGACCAGCTTTTTCTGCTTCAACAGTCGGTGCTGGGTCAGGTACAGCGCCGCGCAGCCGAAGGCCAGCACTAAGAGGCCAAAGGCAAACAGCAGGGCCAGAATGTGCAGGCTGGTCAGGCGCGACGATAGCAGCGGGACTGCTGAGGCCGACGCCGGGCGGGCCGCGCTGAGGAACGCGCCCGCGAAGAGGCACAAAAACGCCACCGGCAGGGCGACGGCTCCGAGGGCGGTCGGGCGCGGCTTTTTGAGGGCCTCTAACACGACATACGCCAGGGCAATGGCCCAGGCGGAGGCGGACAGCGCCTCGGCGGGCGTGGTGAATGGGGCACGGTGGGTGGCGGCGCAGTGCAGGCCGATGGCGGCGGTATGGCACAGCACGGCGGCCCAGGCGGCGGCGCGGCCAATCACCGCCAGCGGCGGGCGGCGCAGAAAGAGATGTGCGCCGTAGGCGGCGGCTCCCATTAAGTAGCACGCGGCGGCGAAAATCAGCAGTGTGGCTTCGGTCATGGCAGCACCTCCGGCTCCAGCCCGAAGGCACGACGGATGGTGTCCAGCGCGGCGGGGGCATCGTCCCCCACCCCAGCGGCTTTGATGGCGACAGTCGCGGGGTGCGCGATTTTGCCCGTCAGCGACGACAGCGCGGCCTCTATCAGCCGCCAGTCGCGGTCAGAGAGATCGGGCAGGCGGGCGCGGAGGCGGTCGGCTTCGGCCTGACGCACGGCGTCCAGCTTCTGCCGGACGGCGATGACCAGTGGGGCGACTTCCAGAGACCGCTCCCAGCGGGCGTACTCGGCGACGGACTGCAGCACAATCTCGCGGGCGCGGCTGACTTCCCCGGCGCGGGTCTGCCGTGCCCCGGCGACCAGCTCCTGCAAGTGGTCAATATTGTAAAGGAAGACGTTTTCTAGGTCGTCCACGCTCGCTTCCACATCACGCGGCACGGCGATATCCACTAAATAGAGCGGACGATTGCGGCGGGCACGCATGACGTCCTGCATTAGGACGCGGGTGACTATCGGGTGCGGGGCAGACGTGGAGCAGACCACGATGTCGGCCTGCGCCATCAGCCGGGCGATCTCATCGAACTTTTCTGCCCGCCCGCCAAAGCGGTCGGCCAGATGCACGGCCTTGTCATAGGTTCGGTTAGCGACTAGCACGGCAGGAGCGCCCCGCGCCTGCAAATGCCGGGCGGTCACCTCGCTCATCTTGCCCGCGCCCAGCACCAGCACGGTATGGCCTGCCAGCGACTCGCCGAAAATCTGGGTCGCCAGATCCACCGCCGCCGCACCGACCGAGAACGTACCCCTTGCCAGCCCGGTCTCGGTGCGGGTGCGCTTGCCGGTTTCGAGGGCGTCCTGAAACAGCTTATTCAGCCGTGTTCCAACGGTCCCTGCCGCCTGCGCGGCTTCCATCGCGGTTTTGACCTGCCGCTGGATGTCCGGCTCGCCTAAAATCATGGAGTCCAGCCCGGAGGCCACGGAAAACAGATGCTCGGCGACGGCTGTACCCTTCTGAAAGTAGAGATGGCCGTCAAAATGCTGCCGGGTCAGCCCGTGCCGCCCGGCCAGCCAGTCCGCCAGCGCGTCTTCCAGCGACCCCGCGTCGGCGTCGGCATAGACCTCCGTGCGGTTGCAGGTAGACAGCAATGCCCCTTCGGCGACGCCGGGCAGGGACGACAAGGAGCGCAGAGCGTCCGGCAGGGCACGCTCGCCGACCGCAAGCTGTTCGCGCACATCAATGGGCGCGGAGTGATGATTTATTCCGACAAGGAGGAGAGACATACCCGAATTCGCGCTTCCGCTTCCTCTTCACGGCCTTCTAACAGCAGCCGGTGCGTTTCTCCATCGTCCAGCGCCCGCCGCACAGCAGCCTTGCGGGCGGCTTCGGTGGGGTTCGTTTTGACAATTTCGCGCATAGCTGCAATGCTGCGCGTCAGCGGCCCCCATTCCGGCCCGAAGTCCGCTTCTAATTTCTCGCGCACCACGGCACTTAGCGTCGGGCTGCCGCCCTCGGTGGACACCGTCAGTGTCAGTGGCCCGCGCCGAATGACGGTGGGGGACACAAAGCTGCCCGCGCTTGGGTCATCCGCGCACAGCACCAGCAGCCCCCGCTCCGAGGCGTCCCGCACGATCTGTGCGTTGACCTCGCGGCTGTCCGTACACGCTAGTACAAGAAACACCCCGTCCAAGTCCCCGGTTCCATACGGCGCGGCGTGCCAGGTTATCTCCCCGGCCTCAGCACGGGCTTGAAGCCCCGGCGTCACTGTCGGCGACACGACCACGACAGACGCCCCCGCCGCCAACAGCCCCGAAACTTTGCGCTCGGCCACCGCGCCGCCGCCGACCACGAGGCACACGCGGCCCTGCACATTCAGGTTGATGGGGTACAGGTTCATTGGCTGTTATTGTACCCGATTGGGCGCAGTCCTCGGAGACCCAGTGCCTTCGGAGACCTACCCCGGCTCGTACCTCGCCACCCCTCCCTAAGAGGAAAGGGTTAGGAAGGGCCCCTAGCCCCCAATAATGGGGGAACCGGAAGGGACAAGAGGGCGCAGCAAGCAGCGCCCCTACGCATTTGTCCGGCTCTCTCTCCTTTCCGAAGGAGAGGTCTGGGGTGAGGTTTCCTAACTTCCGGCTCCCCCATTATTGGACCGGGGGGGCCTCCTGACGGCGGGCCAAACGAGGTACAATAGCGCAAAATATCCTGCGTCAGCAGGAGGAAGCGGAGGAAACAACCTGTGAGTACCCACGTTTTTGCAGACATCGGCCTGCCGGACCCGGAGACGCATCTGGCAAAAGCCAAAATTGTGCAGACGTTAAGTCGCATTATCAACGAGCAGGGGTTGACACGAACCGAAGCGGGGCTGCGTCTTGGATTGAGCCAGCCGAAAGTGTCTGCGCTCCTGAGCGGCGGCTTTCGCGGCTATTCCGTGGAGCGCCTGCTGCGCTTTGCCAATGCCCTGCATCACAACGTCCGTATCACGATTGAAGCGGAGGCGACGGAAGCAGAGGGGCGACTGGTGGTGGCGTAAACTGCCGCCAGTGCCTTTTTTCGATGCTGCGTATATTTGGCTGATCCTTCAGGAAATCCAGGTAAGAAGTCAGGCGTATCAACTCTGTATCCTCTGCTGCCCCGTGATACGGGGCGATTTGTACTAGGTTTCCATAGCTCTGTTTCCACTTCTCCGGGCTGTCGTCTACTGCGATGACTGTTTCCAGAGAGAAGCCAAGTCGTTTGAGCTTCTTCAAGTTTTTAGTCGCGTACTGCTGGCCTGTTTCCAGATCATAGGCTAATGTGCCTCGGTCACTGGCCCAAACAAATGTCAGGAGCATTGGGTCGGGAATAATTGCTTTGACGACTTCCTCCGCATACAGCGGCGAGGAAGATGTCCAAATGGCGACATCAAATCGCTGAAAGCAGGGGTCAAGAAACGCGGCGAGACCGGGGCGCTCGTAAATGTGATACTGTCCCACACGAAAATCTGCCTCTCGATCTAAAGGCTGTTCGCTGGCACAGAGCAGCGTTTCATCAATATCTAAAATCAGCAGCTTCCTCGGTGGCATTTAATGAAATCTACCTCTTTGCTAGGTTAGTGGTCCCCTTGTGTCTGGCGTAGGCAGACAATCACTTCTGGCAGCCCCGGATTTTAATCTGGGGCAAAGTCTGCGTCGCGCCAGTTTTTATACAAAAGCAACCATGTCCTTCTGGGTTTGTTGGCCTCATGTATTGTGAGTTTTCAGCGCAGGGAACGACATGATCATTGCTATCCTCACATTCTAGTTTTTTGCAACGACTTGGCCTTGAACTTTGATACATTCTTGCTTTAATACTTCAGTGCCTGGTGTACCGTATACGGGCAGTATCCAAATGAAGCCAGTAAACACTCCGGCCTCGGTTGGCGCTTTGGCTATCACTTGATACGTGACAATATTGTTCAACGAAGGCAGAGTATCAAGAAATTTTATTTTTTCTTTTATGTGACGATCATAATTCTTGCCATATCTGCGACGCTCATCAAGATTAGGATTGCTTAAATCTAAAAATTGAGACTGTTTAGTGTATTCAACTGAAGTTTGCTTCAACGTTACAAATGAAAGATCACTTGCCACACGAGGCAACATTGAAATTGGGAGAGGCATACCCATATACATGTACTTATCATAAGTGATCTTGAGGGTTTTAGAGACCACTTGCCCTGGAGTCATCACTCCAAAGTCCAACTGAGGGGGATCAAATACAACTACGGACCGAACCGTTCCCACGAGCCTGAGAGTTGCTGCTGGTTGAACTTGATCATTTATAAAAACCATGTCGGAAGTATTGACTTTACCAGGTGTGAGTGGAAGCAGGTGGTAATGGAGTCGGATCGTCACCAGGCCCTCGGGAGGTATAGTCACAGGTAGCGGCTTATTATTTGGCGGCAGATCATATTCAGCAAAAGAGTTACTCCCCTGAATGGCGCGAATAACCACAGCGTTTTTGTTTCTATTAACTAAAACAAATTCATGCGAAATAGTGTATTCACTTCCATCGTTGTATGTGAGGGGATTGATGTTTCCCATATCAAAAATCCCTGTGTTTGCATCTACAACAGAAGTTCCATCCCACTGGGTTACTGTCAGCAACTTGACGCTGCTGTCTCCTGCAGACGCGGCAGCCGCTTTTTGATGAGCCGGAGAGCTTTTGGCGAGAACGAAAGCAGGCAAGCTTAACAACCAGAACAATGTGATAATTGCGGTTTTAATGTTCAAAACAATCAAACTCCTAATAAGGCTGTACACTGGCAAAGAACAGCGTTTCATCAATGTCTAGAATTAGCAATTTCCTCGGCGGCATTCAATAAACCCCCAATTCTTCATCAGGGGCGTGGTCCCCGAATTTTAATCCAGGGATAAGGTCTACGTCGCGCCGGTTCTTCACACAAACGCGACCATGACTTCGCTGGCGAGGAAGACGCCTTGCGGGGTCAGGCGCAGGGCGTCGTCGGTGACTTCTAAGAGGCCCCGGCGGGTGAAGGTTTCGATTTCGGCGGCGAATTTGACACGCGGGTCGATGCCGAAGCGGGACTGGAAGCGGCGGCAGTCGATGCCTTCGCGGGTGAGGCGCAGGCCGAGCATCATGGTTTCGGCCATTGTTTCGTCGTCGGTGAGCGCCTCTTCGGAGAGTGTCAGGTCGGCCCCGGTCTCTACTGCCTCGGCGTATTTGGTGGGGGATTTGAGGCGGGCGCGTCTCACGCCGTTCAAATAAGACACGGCCCCGCAGCCGAAGGCGTGGTATGGCTCGTTGCGCCAGTAGTGTAGGTTGTGGCGGCTTTCGCGGCCCGGACGGGCGAAGTTGGCGATCTCGTACTGGCCGTAGCCTGCGGACTGGGCGGTCTGGACGGCCAGCTCGTACATATCAGCGGCGAGGTCGTCAGTCGGCAGGGGCAGGCGGCCTTTCTGCTGCAGCGTATAAAAGCCGGTCCCCTCTTCCACAATCAGCGAATAGAGCGAAAGATGGTCGGTGCCGAGTTCGAGGCCCTGATGCAGCGTGTCCTGCCACTGCCTCAGCGTCTGACGCGGCAGGCCGAACATCAAATCTAAAGAGATGTTCTCAAACCCGGCGGCGCGGGCGGCGCGGACAGCGGCTTTGGCTTCGTCGGCGGAATGGATGCGGTCCATGGTCTTCAGCAGTCCGGGGTCGAAGCTCTGCACGCCGAACGAAATGCGGTTGAAGCCGGCCGCCCGGAGGACGGCAAGGTGCTGGATGTCCATGGTGCCGGGGTTGGCCTCGGTGGTGATTTCGGCGTTGGGTGTCACGGGCAGCGTGTCCAGAACGGCCCGCAGGAGCGCGGCTTCATCGGCGGCGGGGATGGCGGTGGGCGTGCCGCCGCCGAAAAAGATGGTGTCGATGGGGGCAGAGGCCCCCCCGCCCCAATTCTGGGGAGCCAGAGATATTTCCCGCGTGAGCGCCTGCACATAGCGGGCCACGGAGCCGTCGGTATAGCCGGAGTATGAGTTGAAATCGCAGTAAGCGCACTTGCGGACGCAGAACGGGATATGGACATAGCAGCCGATAGGGTTAGGGGTGACGGCGTCTTGCATAAAGAGAGTGTACCCGATGAGGCCGAGGGAGGCCCCCCCGCCCCAATTCTGGGGAGCCGGATTAGGATACGGACCGAACCTGTAGGGGCGCTGCTTGCTGTGCCCTCCTCTCCTGTCCTCTATCTTCTCCGTATTGCTCCCCAGAATTGGGGCGGGGGGGCCTCTGCCTCTTGACGCCTCCTGCCTTTGTGCTTTATACTGGGGCTATGCCGATCAAAAATCTGCCCCCGTGGCTGCCGTATGTCGCGCCGTTTTCGCTGTTTCTTCTGCTGACCACGCTGGAAAGCCATGTGTCGGGGCCGCTGTTTCCGTGGGCGTATGCCGCCAAAGTGGTGCTGGTCGGCGGACTGCTGCTGGCGCTGCGGGGCAGCTTGCCCGAAGCGCGGCCCGGCGGGAATGGCTGGGCGCTGGCGACGGGGCTGGGCGTCGCGCTGTGCGTGCTGTGGGTGGTGATTGACAGACATACGCCGCACTTTGCGTTTCTTGGGGCGCGGACGGCGTATAACCCGGCGACAGAGATTGGGACGAGCGCAGGCGTGTGGGCGTTTCTGGCGGTGCGGTTTCTCGGGCTGGTGGTGATCGTGCCGTTTGCTGAGGAGCTGTTTTACCGGGGCTTTCTCTTGAAGTTTGTGACGGACCCGGACGACTTCAAGCGCGTGCCGACGGGGGTGTTCTCGGTCGTTGCGCTGGCGGTGAATGTGGCGCTGTTTGCCGTATCGCACCAGGAATGGCTGGCGGCGGCGGTCTTTGCGCTGGCGCTGTGTTTGCTGCTGCGGTTCACGCGAAATCTGTTTGCGTGCGTGCTGGCCCATGCGGTGACAAACCTGATGCTGGGGGTCTATATCGTGCAGACGGGGCAGTGGCAGTATTGGTAGGCACACATATTGAAGGGAACGCGGCCTCGGCGGCTCAAAGAAGGCGGAGGGTTCAATGATGACACGACACACGACACTAACACACAACGCAGCACTTTACGGCGCGGCACTCGCGCTGATGACAATTACGGCAGGCATCCCGGCAGGAGCGCAGGAACGTGTGGTGATGCCTACCATGGTTTCTGTTTCGCAGGGGATCACAGCGCACGGGCATGGGGAAATTAAAGTCAAGCCAGACATCGCCCTGCTCTCGGCGGGGGTGACGACCCAGGACAAGTACCAGGACAAGGCGGTGCAGGACAACGCCCGCAAGATGACCGCACTGATGGCGGCAATCCGAAGCCTGAAGATCCCGGACAAGGACGTTCGGGCGCAAGGCTACTCGGTCAGTCCCCAGTACGACTACAGTGCCGGGCGGTCTCGGCTAACGGGCTACCAGGTGACGAACTCCATCCAGGTAACTTTGCGAGATCTCACCCAGACCGGCACTCTGATTGACACGGTAACACAAGCGGGCGTCAACCAGGGTGTCAGCGTGGACGGCGTCTCCTATGATCTGTCCGACCGGGCTGCCGCGCAGGACAAGGTGCTGATGCTGGCAGTGAAGGACGCCCGGCGGCGGGCAGGGACAATGGCGGAGGCGCTGGGAGTGAGTCTGAGCAACCCGCTGTCGCTGAATGACGGCGAGGCGGTAGCGGTGCAGCCGATCTTCATGCCCCGCATGAAGACGATGAACGCGATGGCCTCGAACGCCGCCCCGGAGACGCCGATTGCCGCGCAGGACATCACGGTCACCGCCGATGTGACGCTGGTGTACGCGCTGGGGCCGGAGAAATAATTACGGCTTGTTCGGTGCGACCTGGCCGAAGTTCAGCGCGGCGACCAGCGTGACGCCGCCCAGAATGTTGCCGAGCAGGACGGGGGCGAGGAAGCCGCCGAGGTAAGACGCCCAGGTCGCCGCGCCGGTGGTCACCAAATACAGCGTCTCGACCGAGCCGACAATAATGTGCGACAGGCCCGCCAGTCCAACAACGTACGTCATAATGATAATAATCGCCAGCCGCCCCGCCTCCGCGCTCGGCAGCATCCAGACGACGAGTGCAATCATCCAGCCCGCGAAAATGCCGCGCAGAACGTGCAGGCCGAAGCTGCCCTCAAACGCTTTCACTCCCAATTCGTGAAATCCGTGGCGCACGTCCGGCCCGAACGCGGCGGTGTTGCCGATGACCCAGGCAAATGTCAGCGTACCGACAAGGTTTGCGGCCAGCACAATCCCCCACAGACGAAGCAGCTTGCCTAGCGTTTCCAGCTTTGGCTTGCTCAGCAGCGGCAGAACGGGGGTGAGTGTGTTTTCGGTAAACAACTGCTGCCGTCCGGTGATGACGATGACAAAGCCGATGGCGTAGCCGAGCTTAGAGATGAGCGGACGCCAGCTCGTGTCGGGCAGGTGGGAGCTTATGATGCATTCGGTCAGCGGCGAGAAGCCCATTGCCAGCCCGGCGGCCAGCGCAGACAGCGCGAGGCCCGCCGCCGGGCGGGCCAGCTCATCATCGCCCTCTTCGCGGATAACTTCATGGATGACCAGCGCATTGGGGCGAACGCGCTGGTCTGCCATTGATTTTTCTTTGTCCGTCAGCCCCAACTCTTCTGCTGTCTCGGTTTCCGCCCGCTGCTCGCGCCCGCTTTGTTTGTCAGTGATGGCGATGCTCTTTTTCTAACCCCAAAGGGAGCGGAAAGATCAGCGTTTGATGCCTGGCCCGGTGGGAACGCGCAGGAGGCGGGCGTCAATCAAACGCACTTTGCCGAATGTGGCCGCGACGAGGGCGACGGCTCCGACTTCAATGGTGTCAATCTCCTGCAAGGTGTCCGGGGCGACGACGACGGCATAATCCACGCGGGCAAGCGCCTGGACTTCGATGGTCTGGCGCATCCAGGCGGCCAGCTGATAGGCGTCCTGAACACCGGTGTTGGCAATATCCTGGGCGTTATCTAAAGCCGCCGACAGCACGAGGGCCGCTGTGCGCTGCTCCGGGGAGAGGCGAACGTTGCGCGAAGAGAGGGCCAGACCGTCCGATTCGCGCACAATGGGCATCCCGACTATCTCGGTGGGAATATCCAGATCGCGTGTCAGCGACCGAATAATCTGAAGCTGCTGCCAGTCTTTTTCGCCAAAATAGGCCCGGTCAGCCTGTGCAATGTGGAGCAGCTTGGCGACGACGGTGGCGACGCCCGCGTAGTGTCCGGGGCGCGACGCGCCTTCCAGCCGCTCGGACAGGGCGCGGACGACGACCACGGTGTCAAAGCCTTTCGGGTACATCGTGTCCGGCGTCGGCAAAAACAAGAAGTCCACGCCTTCGGCTTCGGCGAGCCTCGCGTCCCGGTCGTAGTCGCGGGGGTAGCGGTCGAAATCGTCGAGGTCGTTGAACTGTGTCGGGTTGACGAACAGGGTCACGACGACCAGATTGTTCTCGGCTTTGGCGCGGCGCATCAAAGACAGATGGCCTTCGTGAAAAGCTCCCATCGTCGGCACAAGACCGATGGTTTTGCCGTCTTGCCGGGCGGCATGGAGCGTGGCCCGGAGTTCAGTGATTTCCGTAATAGTTTGCATCAAAAGTTCAGTTCTAAAAAGTTTAGCTTTAAGCGGCCACAAGCACCTGCGGTGCTGCCGGGGATACAGACAAATCTGCCGATAAATCTGCGGTGATGACGAAACCGTGCGGAATCAGCAAGCCGTTCCAAAACACATTGGCAACTTCCTGATTGTCGTGCTGAACGTCATACTTTCGGGCAATCCATTGAACGTAGTCCATAGAAACCGGCAGCGGCGTGATGCTGGCAAATTTCAGCCAGTCGTCGGAAACCAGATAGGGCTGAAGTGCCTGTATTATCTTTCGTATCCCTTTCGCTCCCATTTCGAGCCACGGGGCAGACACGAGCAGGTCCCAGCGCCCAGGGGCTTCCTCGCGCTCCGCTAGAGCAAATAGAACAAATAAACCGTACTCTGACGAGATGGCTTTTTCGGCAAATTGCAGTTTCCCGGCTAAGTCGCGTCCTAAAGCGTCAATAGTCATAGCAATATCCTCAGCAGTATTTGCACCGCCTGTATCATTTCATCGGTTTCTATAAGCGTTTTGGCCCCACGCGGGCTGTAGCGCTGTTCCGGGTTCCATTTGTTGACGATGGCCCAATGCTCCATGTTATCTGGATTGGATTTGATTTTATCTTGCATGGCTGTGAACTCAAGCAGTGCTTCCAGATCGTGCGTTTTCAGGTTCGCCTTTTGCCGAAACTCGGCTGCGGATTCTGGAAAGCCGTCCGCCCACTTGAGTGTTTTGCAAATCCGGGCTTTGAGGGCGATCTCCACCGCGTAGCCGCAGGGGTAGACAGCGGCGTCGTAGCTGCTTCGGGTGCGGAGCAGCCTGGCAGCACGTAAATACTCACGGGCGGTGCGGTGGAGATCGGCGGGCGTTATCATCATTAGCCTCCGTGCTTTGGGTGCTGGCCAGTTAGCCGTGCGGGGCATCTTCGCGGGTAAACAAATAATGCTTGTCGATGACCGTGCCGTCATCGGCGATGTTGTAGACCAGCGGGATACCCGTTGGGATGTTTAATTCCAGCACCTGCTCACGGCTCAGTTGGTCCAGCTCCATGACGATGGAGCGCAGCGAATTGCCGTGGGCGACGACGAGGACATTGTGCCCGGCTTTGAGGTCGGGCAGGATGTGGGCGCGGAAGTAGGGCAGCGTGCGTGCGGCGGTGTCTTTGAGGGACTCGCCTTTTTCGCCGGGCGGGGGGACGTCATAGGAGCGCCGCCAGATTTTCACCTGGGCATCGCCGTACTGCGCGGCGGTTTCGGCTTTATTGAGGCCCTGCAAGTCGCCGTAATGGCGCTCGTTGAGGGCTTCGTCGCGCTCGGTGGGCAGGGTATCGGGCTTGCCGGCGGCTTGGAGGGCAATTTTGGACGTGTTGATTGCCCGCTGCAGGACGCTGGTGTAGACTTTATCCACGGGCAGGTCGCGCAGATGCTCTCCGGCGATGCGGGCTTCGCCTTCGCCGCGCTCGGTCAGGGGGACGTCCACCCATCCGGTGAAGCGGTTTTCCAGGTTCCATTGCGACTCGCCGTGTCGCACCAAGATCAGTGTCGGCATAATGTTCGGTCTCCTCAAAGGGTGTTTGGGTGAGTATACCCATAAGACCCCTCCCGCTCGTTCCTCTGCCTTCGGCATTGCTTCGTATCGGCGTTGCTGCACAAATCCCAGAGTCGGAGTGCCAGCGGTGTATCTTTGCCTTTTACCTTGCGGCCTCGCCAGCGGCGGACGCGGACGGGGCGCAGACTGTGCGGGGCAAGGCCGCCGATAGTGTCGCCGAGGGGGACATCCAGACCGCTGGACTTGGAAAAGCCGCGCTTCCGGCTGGGGAGGAAAACAAGGGAGGAGGCATGAATAGAGCAACTATCCACAATCGTGGACAGCCCGCTTCGCGGGTTCTCACTGCCCGCACGAGCGCAATGGCGCTCAACCAGGAAACCTACTATGAACACTCAAAGCCGCCCGACCTCGGGCAAAAAATCCTCTGGCGCACTGCCGCCTCTTGTCATACGATTGCTGGTCGCCGCCGCCGTGTTCCTCGTCGTCGCCTTTGTGCTCTACTGGCTGGGCCTCAGCAAAGGCCGGGGCGAGCTGGCGTCGCAGAAGACAAGTTATGAAGGGCAGCTTAAAACCGCGAAGTTGCAGACGGCAGACGCGCAGGCACAGGCGGCGACCCTGCAAACGCAGAACCATCTGATGACGGCACGCGGGCTGCTGTATCAGGGGGCGCTGGCACTGGATCAGCGCAATTTCGGCATCGCCAACGATGATGTCGCTCAAGCCGGGCAGGCGCTGGATGCCGCTAAACCTGCTGATCCCGGCGCAGAAGCCAAACTTGGCCCGCTGCGGCAGGCAGTGAAAGACACCAAAATCAATGTGGCCGAGGATTTGGACACGCAGCGCTCGCACCTGCTGGATTTGGCGTCGCAGGTAGATGGGCTGACGCAGTAGGCCCCCCCCCGCCCCATCACTGGGCGGGGAGCCAAATTTTGCCGGGGGGCAGTGACGAGAGAGGCCGCCGGACTTTGTCCGGCGGCCTTTTACTTTGCCTGCTCTCTCTTAAATGCCGATCTGCTGGCGGGCGAATTTGCCGACGACGGGCAGATCGTACCAGTCGCCTTTGTTGGCGGCCAGCCCCCCCAGCACACCAAAAACAATGCCCGCGACCCAGACGAGAGGGACGGCGAGGGCGAGAACGACTGTCACGGCCAGCACGAGCATAACGAGATTGATCGCCACCTGAAAGAAGAGCGCCTGCATGGCGTGGAAGGCGACGAACCTGGACTGGTCTTTCTTGATCAACCAGATGATCAGAGGCCCGAGGAAGCCGGTAAAAACGCCCAGGATATGGGCAAGCATCGCCATTGTCCTGTCTTCCTGCGAGATGACCGAATTGTCGCCGTGGGGCGGGAGACCGTCGGTGGGGGTGGGAATGCTCATGGCGCTGTTTCTCCTAATCGTGCGATAAGACCACTTCTGACCATATTTTACCCAGCAAGCACGACATTTGCAACCACGTCGAATGAATTAGCCGTGGTGGTAATTCCATAAAATTAGGGAAACCGCCTGGCCTGCACGTCATCCTTATAAGCGGACAGAGCGCGGGCGATGTCTGCGCCGACTTCGGCGTAGCGGCGGACGTGTTTCAGGGGGGCGCGGTCGGGGCGCAGTCCGATGAGGTCTGAGGTGACAAGCACCTGGCCGTCGCAGGAGGGTCCCGCGCCGATGCCGATGGTGGGGATGGTGAGCGTTTCGGTGACGCGGGCGGCGAGGGCGTCGGGGATGAGTTCCAGTACGACCGCGAAGGCGCCCGCCTCCTGCACGGCCTGGGCGTCGGCCATAACCTGCGCGGCTCCGGCCTCGTCTTTGCCCTGTTTTTTGAGGCCAATCTGATGCACGCTCTGCGGGGTGAACCCGATATGGCCCATGACGGGGATGCCTGCGGAGACTAATCGGGCGATGACGGGGGCAATAGACACGCCGCCTTCGAGCTTGACCCCGCCTGCCTCGGCTTCCTGCATGAGCCGTCCCGCGTTTCGCACAGCCTCGTCGGTATTGACTTGATAAGACAAAAATGGCATATCGACGATGAGCAGCGCCCGTTTTGTGCCGCGCCGGACGGCTTTGGCATGGTGAACCATGATGTCGGTGGTGACGGGGAGTGTGGTGTCATAGCCGAGTTCTTCCATGCCAAGAGAGTCGCCGACGAGGGTGAGGTCTACGCCTGCGGCATCGACAAGGAGCGCGGTTGGGTAGTCATAGGCGGTCAGCATGACGATCTTCTCGCCTCGCATTTTCTTGCGGGTGAGGGTAGCGAGGGTGACCTGGTTGGTTGTATCGGGATAAGCGCTCATAATTTTTGCTTATTTGTAATTTTGTTACCACAGACGAGTGACACCGTAAGCATCCAGAACCGAGTCTGCCGAGACAATCGCCATGTTATCAGTCAGGCTTTGCGCGACCAGCATTCGGTCAAACGGGTCACGGTGATGGAAGGGCAGAGTCGAGATGCGGGCGACATGACCGGGCGTAATCGGTAAAAGCTGAATTGAGTTTATCCGCATTTGTTCCAAAAAGTAGGCTTCTAGCGGCTCAGACAAGATTAACTTGCCAGTGCTGACTTTGATGCCTACCTCCCAAATGCTGGCAATGCTCAGAAAAAGCTGGTTTGCCGTGTCTTGCAGCAAAAAGCGTATTTTGGAGTTGAGTTGTGTGTCACCCAGAACGTACCATAAAAATATATGGGTATCCAAAAGCAACTGCATCACATATACTCCTTGAAGTCGTCTAGCGGAGCATCAAAATCATCCGCCATGTAAACCAGCGCGTACTTGCCGCTGCCAAACCCACCTTCCCGTTCTTTGGGGGTGTTTTCTGGCAGGGCAGTGATGCGGGCGATGGGGGTGTGGTTTTGGATAATGACGATGTCTTCGCCGGAGCTGGCGCGTTGAACAAGCTGGGCTAACTGGCTGTCGACATCTTCAAGCACGACCTGGGACATGGGAAACCTCCTGCATATTGGATAGGGTGATTATACCCGCAGGAACAGGGGAGGCGGAGCAGAAGTTAGGCCGCGAGGGGGAGAGGCTGATACGGGGTTTCGGGCGTGTCAAGACCAGCGCAGCGCACGGACAGGAACGCCTGGACGCAGACGGGGTCCCACTGGGTTCCTGCGCCGCCGGCCAGAATCTCCAGAGCGCGGCCTGGAGCCATGCCCTTGCGGTAGGGGCGGTCGGTGGTCATGGCGGAATAAGCGTCGGCCACGGACATGACGCGGGCGAGAAGCGGCGTTTGTTCGCCCTTCAAGCCGAGCGGATAGCCGCCGCCGTCCCAGCGCTCATGGTGGTGACGGACGGCGTCCAGCGTTTCTTCAAAGCCCGGTACGGCTCCGACAATTGCCGCGCCCATCAGGGCATGGTGCTGGATTGCGGCGTATTCGTCATCGGTCAGCTTGCCCGGCTTTCTCAGCACGGCATCAGGGACGCCGATTTTGCCGACATCGTGCAGCAGAGCCGCCGTTTTAAGCGTTTGCCGCGTGTTTTCGTCCAGGCCCAGGCCTTGGGCGATCTCCAGCGAATAGGTCAGCACGTCTTTGGAATGGTGCAGGGTATAGCGGTCTTTGTTGTCCACCGCCGTCACCAGCGCATCTAGCATGGAAAAGCCTTGCAGCGAAGCGGTCAGCGCGGCCCGGTGGCGGTCGCTCTCGTCGTCGTCGTCGTCCGCGCCGGATTTGGCCCGGAGCAGGCGCCCATCGGCGGCGGCCAGGGCGTCCAAACGTGTCGGCCCGTCCTGGGGGAAGATGGCTATGCCCAGCGAGAGTGTCAGGGGAATGAGGGTGCTCATCCCGGTAGGGGTGAACCCCTGGTCATCCAGGCAGTGGCGCAGGTGCTCGGCCAGCGCCCCCTCCTCGTCCGGGCCGAGTGCAGGGACCAGCACCGTAAACTCGTCGCCGCCGTAGCGGGCCAGCGTGTCGCCGGGGCGAAGCACGGCTTCCAGCGCGGCGCTCACCTGCCGCAGCACGGTGTCCCCGGCCAGGTGTCCGTAAGTGTCGTTGAAAAACTTGAAATTGTTCAGATCAATCACGGCGATTCCCAGTCGTGTCCCGGTTTGTTCGGCTCGTGCTGCTTCTTCTTGCAGGCGGCGATGAAAGGCGCGGTGATTGAGCAGGCCGGTCAGGGGATCGCGGTCGGCCCGTGCCTCGGCTTCGGCCAGTGACTGCGTGAGCTGTTCGTGCCGGGCTTCGTGCCGGGCTTGATGCCTCTGTTCCACCGTTTGCTTTCGCAAAAGATACGCCCAATAGCCGCAGATCACGACCTGCCCGGCGATGATGCCGAAGTGGAACACAAGCTTGGCCGCCCCGATATAAGGCTGCTCAAAAAAATACAGGTTGACGCCGGAGTTGGTGAGCGTGGCGAACAGGATGTGCTGAACGACGATGAAGAGTGTTCCCGGCCACAGGCAGATCCAGTCCTGATAGACGATCATCATGGTGCAGGCGGTGAAAAAGAAAAAGTGCATCTCGGCCAGCCCGTGCATCTGGTAGATGTGCAGGGCGACGAACATCTGGAGCGAGACGCCCGCCAGGCAGCGCGTGAGGAAGCTGCGCGGCATCAGGGCCGCGCTGACCAGGAAGATTGTGGGAGCCGCGAAGCAGACGGTCAGCGTGATCGGCCAGGTGCCATAAACGAACCCCAGCCCCAGGGCCAGGGCGATGTGAACCAGCAGAAACCGGGTGATAATGGCATCGCCGCGTTCGTAAATGCCGCCCATGACGACGGCGACCTGCTCGGCGGGCGGTCTCTCAGCCTCCGAAGTGTTCGGATGTCGCAGCCAGTGAAGCATCAAAAACGGCTTTCTAAGCCTGCCATGCGGTGGCGGCAGAGGCGGGCGAACCCGCCGGGCGGATCAGTGGGCAGTTTCGGGTTTGACGGGAGCTGACAGCCATAAGCGGTCGTGGCGGCAGCGGGCGCGGCGGCGGTGCGGGAGGCCAGCAGGTTTTCCAGGGCGATGCGGGCGAACTCGGTGGTGCGGTCTTCGCAGTAGCGTCCAGTGTTGTAGTTGCCCCGGTAGACCAGCCGCTCCTGCGTGTCCAGCAAGACGGCCTGCGGGGTTGAATAAACGCCGCACGCCCGTGCGATTGACCCGTTTGGGTCCGCAAGTGTGGGTATGGGCAGGCCGCGTGCTGCTCTGCTGTCGCCCTCAACGACGGCGACAAACCGAACCTGCGCTCCGTGGGCGCGGACGAGGTCGCGGACATGGTCCAGGTTGAAGCGCGAACAGGGACAGTCCGGGTTGTAAAAATGCAGGAACAGAGGCCGGTGGTCCGTCGGATCGGCAACCGCTGCGGGCAGCTTGAACTCAGCCAGCCGCAAACGTCGCCCTGGTTTGGCCTGTGTCAGATGGACGGGCCGAGGGGTCGGCTGCGTGTATTGCCAGTCTTCGTACCAGAACACGCTGAACATCAGCGCGGTGAGGCAGACGGCGGACAGCAAAACCAGCATGGGCTTGAGGAACTTTAGCATGACACTGTTACTTCGGCAAAAACACTGGTTTTCTTGAATCTGGAAAGATTGACAGAAGGCGGCGGGGCGGTCACAATGGCGCTATGGGTGTGATGACAGAAAAAAGACAGCTGCAGGTGGCGATTGACGGACCGGCGGGGGCAGGCAAAAGCACGGTGGCCCGCGCAGTGGCGGAGCGTCTGGGGCTGACGTATGTGGATACCGGGGCGATGTACCGGGCGCTGGCGTGGGCGGCAGTGTCGCAGAAAACCGCGCTGACGGACATGGCGGCGGTGTGCCAGTTGGCCGAGACGCTGGAAATCAAATTGGAGCAAGGGCGGGTTTATGCCAATGGCCGGGAGGTGACGGCGGAGATACGAACGCCGGAAATCAGCAATTTGACTTCGGCGCTGTCGGCGCTGCCCTGCGTGCGCCGAAGGCTGTCGCTGCTGCAGCGTGAGATGGGGCGGCGGGGCGGCGTGGTGATGGAAGGGCGCGATATTGGAACTGTGGTCCTGCCGGAAGCGGAGGTGAAGGTCTTTTTGACGGCTTCGGGGGCGGAGCGGGTGCGCCGTCGTCAGGCGGAGCTTCAGGCAAAGGGAATTGTGCTGGACGAAAAAGCACTCAGCGCAGACATGGCCGAGCGGGATGCGCGGGACGCGGCGCGGGAGACGGCTCCCATGATGGCCGCGCCGGATGCTATTCACCTGGAAACCGATGGGCTGGATGCCGAGGCGGTGACGGCGCGGATTGTCGCGCTGTGCCGGGAGGCGGAGGCACGGCATGGAAACTAGCAGCGACTACGCAGAAGATACGCGCTACACGCCCGCGTATGGGATCACGCGGGTGGTGGTGCGTCTGGTCGTGCCGCTGCTGGGGGGCATCACGGTTCGCGGGGCGGAAAATATCCCGGCGCGGGGGCCGGTCATATTGGCCCCGAACCACCGGGCGTATATGGACCCGCCGTACCTGTCGCTGGTAACGCGGCGTCAGCTTCGGATGATGGCGAAAGAGGAGCTGTTTCGTATTCCTCTGTTTGGGCGCTACCTGCGGGCGATGAGTGCATTTCCGGTCAAGCGCGGCACGGCGGACCGGGCGGCGCTGAAGCGGGCGGCGGCGGAGCTGAAGGCGGGGCGGGTGCTGGGCATCTTTCCGGAAGGCAAGCGGTCCGATCCCGGCACGATCTCTCCGGCGGAGAAGGGGTTTGCGCTGATTGCGCGGCAGACGGGAGCGCCGATCATACCTATTGCACTGGAAGGCACGGAGCGGGTTCTGCCGAAACACGGCAGGCTGCACCGGGCGCATGTCACGGCAACGGTGGGGGTGCCGAGAACGGCCAAAGAGATGCTGGCGGCGTATACCGGGGAGGAGACAGACCCGCTGACGATTATCAGTGTGATGACGACGCAGGCGATTGCGGCGCTGATGACGGAGCCAGTGCAGGTTTTGGAAGCCTCTCCAGAGGCTCCGAAAAAATAAGTCCAAAAAGATGTGAATACCCCTTGACTCTGGTGGCGGTCCGTGTCATACTATCCCTCGTTGTCAGAACAAAGCTTTCTGGTGGCGGGGCAGGCAAAAGACTTGAAAAGTATTTTGCAAAACCTCTTGACAATGGTGGAGCACGGTGTCATAATACACCCCGTTGCCAAGCCAAAGTGCAAACGCAAACGAGGCCGAAAAAACTGCTGAAAAATAGTTTTCCAAAGCCTTGACAAACGCAGTGTATTGGTGTCATACTACTCCTCGTTGCCGCGCTAAACAGCAAGTCTTAAAGCGAGGCGGCGGAGAACCGAGAAAAATAAATAAAATTATTTTTCCAAAACCCTTGACAAAGGGGGCGCGGTTCTGATACACTACGAATTGTCGCCGGGCCAAAGAGCCAGCGACAAACCGCAACGCTGAAAAGCGAAGCGAAAAAAGAATTGAAAGATTTTAACGAAAGGGGTTGACAAAAGCCGCAAGGCTGATGTATACTATCCCTCGTTACGAAGCCGAAGAGCAATGACCTCCGCGCTGCAAGGGTAACCGAGTGGAGGTAAGACGAACTGAGAAGCGTCCGCGCCGAACAGTCATCTTGCCTTAACAATGGACTATCCTGAAGATAGCGTGGTTTTTTATTGCTTCCCTCCTGAGCCGCAAAAGCGAGCCGGGAGATGGGCGGCGATGCACATTGAAAACTAAATAGTGGAATCGTGATAATAAACCTTTGAGTATGAAACTCTTGCGGCGATCTAAGACTTCGGTCTTTGGGTCGCTCCTCGAGAATGAAAAAGTAACAAAGAAGCCAAGGAAGTTTAATCGAGAAGCTCTGACAATATAATTGAAAGAGTAATTCTCAAAACTGGAACTGTGTACCTAGCCGGACACAGTATCTCAAGCTCAAGTTTGCAACTAGTCTTTGACTAGATACAATACCATTTATGGAGAGTTTGATCCTGGCTCAGGACGAACGCTTGCGACGTGCCTAAGAAATGCAAGTCGAACGGAATTACCTTCGGGTAGTTTAGTGGCGAACGGTCGCGTAACACGTAGGCAACCTGCCCTGAAGCGGGGGACAACAACTCGAAAGAGTTGCTAATACCGCATGTGTATCGGAATGGCATCATTCAGGATACAAAGGACTTCGGTTCACTTCAGGATGGGCCTGCGGCCTATCAGCTTGTTGGTGAGGTAACGGCTCACCAAGGCTACGACGGGTAGCTGGTCTGAGAGGACGATCAGCCGGATTGGGACTGAGATACGGC
>CAXUKS010000053.1:0-21699 GCA_964251675.1 uncultured Armatimonadales bacterium | reverse complement strand
GAACCGAAGAGGCGGAACCGAAGAGGCGGAACCGAAGAGGCGGAACCGAAGAGGCGGAACCGAAGAGGCAGGGACGCATGGTGTTCTCCGAAGGCAAAATAAGGCAGAGCGCCCGGCACTGAGCGCATTGAGAACACAATAACACAAACGGCGGGGTTTGTCAAGGCCCGCGTCCCGGAAGGGCAGGAAAACCCTACCCCGCGTCGGCGATTTGGCGCTGCAAGTTATACAGCACGGTCAGGGCCTCAATCGGGGACAGCGTGCCGAGGTCGAGGGACTCCAGCTCGTCTAAGACAGGATGACGCTCCCTCTCAAACAGAGTGGTCTGAAGCTGCCGGGTCTGGGCGGCGATCTTCGGTGAAGGGGCTTCGTTTTTGCCCATCGATTCCAGCGTTTTGAGGACTTCGCGGGCGCGTTTCAGGACGGGGTCGGGGACGCCGGCGAGCTTGGCGACCTGAATGCCGTAGCTTTTATCCGTGCCGCCGGGCATGATCTTTCGGAGCCAGACAATGTGGTCGCCCTGCTCTTTGACGGCCACCCGAAAATTCTTGACGCCCGGCAGGGTCTTCTCTAAATCGTTGAGGTGGTGGTAGTGAGTCGCAAACAGGGTTTTGACGCCCACCGCGTGCAGGTATTCGGTGATGGCCCAGGCCAGCGCGAGGCCGTCATAGGTGCTGGTTCCGCGCCCGACTTCGTCTAAAATTACCAGAGAGCGCGGCGTGGCATTGTTGAGAATACTGGCCGTCTCGTTCATTTCCACCATGAACGTGGATTGCCCACTGGCGAGGTCGTCATGGGCACCGACGCGAGTGAAGATGCGGTCCACCAGGCCGATGGAAGCGGAGTCGGCGGGGACGAACGAGCCGATCTGGGCGAGCAGGACAATGAGCGCGACCTGACGTAAGTAGGTGCTTTTGCCTGCCGAGTTGGGGCCGGTGATGATATGCAGACGGGTCGCGTCGGCGTCCAGGTAGGTATCGTTCGGCACAAACAGCGTGCCGCTTTGCAGGGACTCGACGACGGGGTGACGGCCCGCTTTGATCTCTAAGGTGTCCCCGGCGTGGACATCAGGGCGGACAAAGCGGCCCGAGAGAGCCACTTCGGCCAGCCCCGCGAACACGTCTAAGCGGGCCAGCAGCTTGGCGAGCTTGAGTATCTGACCGGTGTAGCGGTCCGCAATCTGGTCGCGGATTTGGATAAAGAGGCTGTACTCTAGCTCAAAGATTTTCTCTTCTGCGCCGAGTACCTGCGCTTCGTATTCTTTGAGGGCGGGCGTGATATACCGCTCGGCATTAGCCGTGGTCTGCTTGCGCGTGTATTCCGGGGGAAGCGTCGCCCCGGCCCCGCCCGCTTTGCTGATTTCAATGTAGTAGCCAAAGACACTGTTGAAGCCGACTTTGAGGGTCTTGATGCCGGTCTTGGTGCGCTCTTCGTCCTCAATCTGGGCGATAAATGCCTTGCCGCCGGAGCGCAGCTCCCGCAGGGCGTCCAGCTCGGCGGAGTAGCCGTCCCGAATCAGCCCGCCTTCGCGCAGCAGCATGGGCGGCTCGGGCTGAATAGCGGCTTCCAGCAGGTCGGTCAGCTCCGGCGGGGCCTCGCCGACAGCCTGCCGCATGGGGGCCAGCGCCCCGCCTTCGGGGGCACGGGCGAGGGCTTGTGAGACGTCGGGCAGGGCCTGCAAGGATTGTTTTAGGGCGACAAGGTCGCGGGCGTTGGCCGCCCCGGAGCAGATACGGGCGGTCAGCCGCTCTAAATCGGCGATGCGGCGCAGGGCATCGCGCAGGTCCCCGCGCAGGAGGGCATCGGCGGCGCATTCGGCCACGGCGGCCTGCCGGTTGTGGATTTTATCTAACGCTAACAAGGGCTGGTCGAACCATTTTCGCAGCAGCCGCCCGCCGAGGGGGGTCACAGTGCGGTCCAGGATTGAGACAAGGCTCTTGCTTTTCGCGCCGTCGGCCAGCGAATGTGTGAGTTCCAGATTGCGCCGGGCGGCGGCGTCCAACACCATGTAGTTCTCGGTGGAATAGGTCGAAAGACTCCGGATGTGCGTGGCGGCGCTCTGGTGAGTCTGCTTGACGTAATCCAAAAGCAGGGCGGCGGCGTCGAGGCCCGCCGTCATCGTGTCCGCGCCGTAGCCGCGCAGGGAGGCCGTGCCGAAGTGGTCCAGCAGCACCTGGCGGGACGTTTTACGCTGGGTGGCGGGCTGATGGAACGTCACCACAGTTTTGGAGGCTGTTTTGATGGCTTCGGCCAGCTCATCCGCGCCGGGCATTTCAGGCAGCAGCAGGCACTCGGCGGGCTGCAAGCGCAGTATCTCTTCCACCACTTTGTCCAGGCCCGCCTCGCAGGGCATCTCGGTCGCCAGAAACTCGCCGGTGGACACATCGATGACGCCCACGCCGCCGGGCGTCTTCGCACCGGTGACGGCGGCCACCAGATAGTTGTTGGTGCGGGCGTCGAGCATGGCGTCTTCGACAATCGTGCCGGGGGTCAAGACGCGGGTGACGCGGCGCTTGACCAAGCCTTTGGCCTGCTTGGGGTCTTCGACCTGATCGCAGACAGCGACTTTGTAGCCGCGTGAGATGAGCCGGGCGACATATCGCTCCATCGCATGGTGCGGCACGCCCGCCATGGGAATGCGCCCCCCGGAGTTCTTGTCTTCGCGCCCCGTGAGCGTGATTTCCAGCTCCCGCGCAATGGTTTCCGCGTCGTCGCCATAGGCTTCGTAGAAGTCGCCGACGCGCATCATCAGGACGACTTCAGGTCGCTCGGCTTTGGTATCAAAATACTGGCGCAGCATAGGGGACAGGCTGGCCTGGGAATAGTCTATCGAAGAAGAGTCAGTGGGCATCGTACACCTGTTCGCACGTAGTCATAGGGTTATTATAGCACAAATTGCACGCTTAGGCCGGGGCGCTTACCGCCCTGGATGCCTATGCCGCGTGTGCCAAAGAAAACGCCGCGCCTCGAAAGGCACGGCGTTTTTCAGCGGCGGGTCAGTTCTCCCCCACCCCGGCGGGTTTGGGGCGGACAATGTTAGTATCCAGTGCGCCGCTGGCTTTGACGGCCTGGGCGTAGTCCTGGCCGAGCGTGACGGTCACGGCGGCGGGTGGGGTCCAGCCAAGTTTGTTGGGCTGAACGGGCTTGCGCTCCGTGGCCGGGTCGGAGAGGCCGAGCAGGCTGGCGATGTCCTGCGGGGCGTCGGGGCTGACGACACCGGTGTCAAGCATTGTGGTATGCGGCACTTCAGGGCGAGTTTTGGCAGGCGGTGCGGCGGGGGCTGAAGCAAGCTGCAATTTCGGGGGGGCGGCATTGCCGCCGTTGCGGACATCGGTGTAGCCGAGTGCTTTGAGCTGCGTGACGGCGTACTGCGCCAGGCCCGGCGTGGCCGTGCCATTTTCCACGACCACGGAAACCAGGCGGCGGGTGGCGGTTTCGTCGCCTTTGACCAGCCAGTCGGCGTAGGCATAAGCGACATCAGGCTGGATTTTATACAGCCACGCGCCGTCTTTACCCCGGAAATCATCACCGGGCAGGGTGGCCGTCTGAATGTCACCCTGCTGGACGCCCTTGAAGATCGCGGCCAGGTCCAAAAGCTGCTGACGTGTTAAGTCAGTGCGGACGGAGCCAAACGCCACATCGACTAGCTCCCCCGCTTTGGTGACATTGGCGAAGTTTTTGGCTTTATCCACCATGCCGCGCAGGAGGACGTGCTGGCGGTACATCCGCCGCTGGTCACCGTCTTCGGGAGATGCTTTTTTCCCCGCGTCGGGATGCCGGTAGCGGGCAAAGCCGACGGCTTCCTGCCCGTTCAGATGCTGCTCGCCGGGTTTGAGGTCAATGCTGAGATGGCCCCAGTTGTCGTGGTAGTGCATCTCGTGTTCGACGTCCACATCCACGCCGCCGAGGGCATCCACCATCTTGCGGGTGGCATCAATGTTCAGGACTAAATAGTGATCGGCACTGATCCCCAGAAACTCGTTCACCGTCGCCAGCGTTCGGGTCGGGCCGCCGGTGGTGTAGGCGGCATTGATTTTGGAGTGCCAGTCGTTTTTTGTGCCGACGATGTGCGCGTAGGTGTCACGCGGGATCGACAGCATGGTGGCCTTTTTGGTGTTCAGGTCCAGTGTCAGCACAAACAGCGTGTCCGTGCGCGACTGCGAGGTGTACACCATGTCGTTGTTAGTCCAGCTATCATCGATGCCCATACAGACAATCGTGAGTTTGTCCTGTCCCGGAAAGCCGTCTTTGGGGGCGAACATCGCTTCGCGTGCGCCGCCAAGCGTGCTGACCATGCTGCCCCCACCAGGACGAAAGACATGCCCGGCGACGCGCAGCAGCATCCCCGCGCCGATTGCCAGCACGAAGAAGACACCCACCAGAGACCACAGCGCGATTTTTTTGCCTTTAGACATAACTACTTTCTTGAAACGGACCCCTCCCCTCACAGGGGAGGGAGCGAGGAACGAGCGAGAGGGGTCTACTGCGCCATCGCCAGCCCGACCCCGCGCCCCCGGTAGCCGTCCACACGCGGGGCCAGCATCTCGCCGGTGAAGCCCCAGAGGTGCGACTTGACGGCTTTGACCTGCACTAATTGGCCCACCAGATCACGCCCGGCAGGGAAGTTAATTGTTTTGCCCTGCCGGTTCAGGCCCGTCCACTTGTTCGGGTCTTTGGGGGAGCGGCGCTCCACCAGGACTTCGTACACTTCGCCGACCTGCGACGCATTGCGCGCCAGAGTAATCTCGTTTTGCAGGTTGATTAGCTCGTTCAAACGCGCCAGCTTGACATCTTCTGGGATCTGGTCATCCAGCACCGCCGCCTTCGTGCCCTCGCGGGGCGAATAGGCGAACATGAACGCGCCGTCATAGCGGGTCTCGCGCACAAAGTCCAGCGTGTTCTGGAACTGCTCGTCGGTCTCGCCGGGGAAGCCCAGCATCAGGTCCGTGGTCAGGCCGACATCGGGGACGGCGGAGCGCAGGCGGGCTACGATGTCCCGGTATTGGTCCAGCGTGTAGCCCCGGCCCATACGCGACAGCAGCGTGTCGTCGCCGACCTGCACCGGCATATGCACCTGCTCGCAGACCTTCGGAAGATGCGCGATGGCGTCAATGACGTCCTGCTTGAAATCTTTGGGGTACGGCGACGTGTAGCGAATGCGCTCAATGCCTTCAATGGCGTTCAGCCGCGTTAAGAGTTCCGCAAACGAACACGGCACGTCCAGAAACTTGCCATAGGAGTTGACCGTCTGCCCCAGCAGTGTCACCTGCTTGGTTCCCAGTGAAGCCAGCCGCTCCACTTCCAGCACAATCTCGTCCGCAGGCCGGGACCGCTCCTTGCCGCGTGTGATAGGCACAATGCAGAACTGGCAGAACTTGTCGCAGCCATACGAAATGGACACAAACTCTTTGAGCTTCGGCACAGTCCCGCCCAGCACCCGCACCGGCGTCCACTTGTCGCTGCGATCTTTGCGCGAAGGCAGGTCAGTGGCGACAATCGCCGTCCGGTCCCGAATAATAGACGTGCGCTCCTGCCGGACACGCTCCACCAGGGCGGGCACGCGGTCAATCTGCCCGGTGCCGACCACTAAATCCACATAGGGGGCGCGGCGGCGGATTTCCGGCGCTTCTTTCTGCGCCATACAGCCGCAGACGCCGATCACCAAGTTTGGGTTCTGGAGTTTCAGCTCGCGCAGCTCACCCAGTTTGGAGTAGACCTTGCGCTCCGGCTTGGCGCGGACCGAGCAGGTGTTGAGCAGAATCACCGAGGCGTCTTCCACCCGTGCGGCGGGGGTGTAGCCCTGCCCTTCCAGCATGGCGGCCATCTGCGCCGAGTCATCCTCGTTCATCTGGCAGCCCCAGGTCAGGACGGTGTACCCGCCCCGGTGCGCGGGGGCGGGTTCGGGCGCTTCGATTTGATCCAGCCCTAACGGGGCAGAACGTTCAGGCATAATGCTTACAGTTGTCATCAGGTTATTATATCGCAAAACGCGGCGCGAATGCAAGGGGGGAGGAAAGAACCCCGGAGACCTACCACCTTGCTTCGCTCATTCTTCGCTTCGCAGGGTCCTTCCTAAAGGAAGGATACAGACGATAATTGTAGGGGCGTTGCTTGCTGCGCCCTCTTATCCTACTCCTTCCTTTAGGAAGGACCCCAGCGAGGCAGGGAAGGTAGGTCACCGTATCTCGTAAATCGTGAACAAGTCGTTCTTGTAGACCGGGTTGAGATACGGGGGCGGGGCGGCAGACAGTTCCACCCAATGATGCAGGCCATCCCGGCGCTGGAACGTGGCCTGCGATAGATCGTTGGGATAGAACAGGTACTGCGCTCCAGTGCTTCGGAGAAATGCTTCCCGGTCAACGGTCGGCGTCTGCTGGTCAAAGGCATCGGCGAACTGAGCGTCTTTTTTGCCGTACTCGGGGGTCTCGGCCCAGTGTCCGGCCCAGACAGCGCGGCCCGTCTCGCCGGGCAGGTAGGTGCAGAGGCCCGGCAGGCCGACCACTTTGGCGTCGGCGGGGGTGTTCGTGCGGAGCCAGGCGTAGACATCGACCAGTGATTTGTCCAGGAACGGGGCCAGATGCGTCTCGCTGCGGTTCTGCGTCAGGTGGCGCATATCACGGGACAAGAAGAGCGCGTTGGACGGGGCCGACAGCAGCACCAGGCCCGCCAGCGCCCAGCCGACCGGGCGGGCGGGGAGGTAGGTCCGCACCAGCCACGCAGCCCCCACCCCGGCCAGCAGGCACAGGGGCAGGTGCTCACCCATAATCATTTTGCGCTGGAAAGCCATCGGGAAGTAGGCAATCAGGAAGCCGCCAACCGCCCAGCAGGCGGCAAACAGCAGGGGGGAGACCTCTCCCCCCGCCCTCTCCTCCAGAAAGGGAGCCGGATGAGGGGAGGGAGCCGGATGAGGAGAGGGGCGTGTCTGACGCATAATCAGCCACAGGGCAATGCAGGCCAGGGCGAAGACGACGCCGTAGCCGAGGATGTAGTGCCAGAGCGCGGGTGAGAGCGTGGGGACGTTGGCCCGCTTCTGAAAGACGGCTTCCACTTTGTACATATAGGCGACGTACAGCGTGGTCGGCGCGGACAGCGCCAGCGCCAGGAGGCCCCGACCCCAGCGCGGGGCCATGCCCTGGCCCCGGCGCAGGATGGTCAGGACAATCAAAAACACGCCCCAGGCGGCGGCCAGATGCAGCACGTCGTAAGAGTGCATATTGCCGAGGACCGCGCCGCAGAGGCCCGCAATGACGGCGTATTTCCAGCGGCCCGTGCGCTCGCCGAGCAGGAGCGCGTACAGAGCGCCCAGAATCAGAAGCGTGCTGACTGTCATCAGGGCCGACGTGTAAATGCTCAGAAACGTGTACGCTTCCGGCTGCCAGGCATCTACCGGCCCGCCGGGCTGGTTTTTGTCCTGCCAGCGCGGCCAGACCAGCCAGCCCAGACCCGACGACAGGCAGGCAAAGCCGAAGGCAGTCAGCCGGGCGGGGGCGTCGGCGGGCAGGCAGCAGCGGTAAAAGCGGTACAGGAGAAGCAGCAGGCCCAGGCCGCCCGCGATCCGTGCGAACTGCAGGACCGCCTGCGGGGAGCAGCCAGTCACGGCCATGATCCGCCCAAGCAGCCAGAAAAAGACGTTGAACTGGATGTCCTGCTGCGGGTCGGTGGTGAACAGGTTGTGGATAAAAAAGTGCCCGTTGGCCATCTGCCGCAGCCACGACAGGTAGTTGCAGTAGTCGTCGATGTTGTAGGCCGTGCCGATAAACATAGTCCCGCCGCGTCCCAAGACGGGGGCAAGGAAGTATCCCAGCGCCGTGGGCAGGCAGGTCACCAGGAGCGTGAAGGCAATCAGCGCGGCGACCAGGCGTGTCTCGCTGGAAGCCGGGCGCGGAGTGTCGCCGGCGGGCGGGGCTGCTGTCGAAGAGGCCGCAGGCAGGGAGGTGGAAGAGGGCCGGGTTCGTGCCAAAGTCGTTTGCGTGTCTCCTGAAAAGGTCTGAAGGCGGAAGGCCCCCTAGCCCCCAGTTCTGGGGGAACCGGACAGTCGGGGCAGGGCTTGCCCTGCCCTCTTATCCTAACTCTCTGGCTCCCCAGAATTGGGGCGGGGGGGCTTACTCCTCATCCCCGCTGCCTTCTGCGTCGTCGGCACTGACCCGCAGCAGGGCCACGGCGTTCTCGGACAAAATCCGCTGGCGGTCGGCACGGGTGAGCGTGGCAGCGGTTTCCACCAAAGCGCGGGTGATTTCGGGGCCAGAGTGGGGCAGGCCGGAGCCGTACAGCAGCTTGCGCGGGGTGATCAGCGACGACGCCTGGGCGATTTTGTCGGCGTCGCGGCTGCCGGAGATTTCTAAATAGACGTTCAAATGCTGCTTGGCAATCGCGGCTGCGACGCGCCAGTCGTCGCCGCCCATGCCGAGGAAGACAAACTTCATGGCGGGGAACTCGGCCACGATGCGCCGCGCTTCGTGAGCGGCATCGCTGTCCGGCACGAACAGCGCGACAGGGCGGGCATAGCGCCGCTGGGCATTTAAAATCTCGCGGGCATCCTCGAGGGTCACCGGACGGCCCGGCGCACCCACAATGGCCGCGCCGACAATGCCCCGCGCATAGCCGTAGCGGCGCTGCTCTTCCTGCGACTCGGTGGGGTAGCCCGCGTTTAGAACCGTCCATCCAAAGAGGCCGTCGCCGGGGGAGACCACTTCGCGCAGAAGCCGGTTCCCGGCCAAAAAGTCGCACTGCACGGCGAGCGACGGCAGCAGGGCCACGCCAGTGAGGTCACTGGCCGACATGGTCTGCAGAACGGCGTCTCGCGTCGCCATTGCCTGCGAAAACGGGGTGGCTCCGAAATAGGCCTGCACATCAAAAATAGGCATGATTTATTCCCCTCCCTGCCAGATTTTCTGCGCGTTCCCGGCCAGCACCGCTTCCTGGTCTGCTTCGGACAGGCCCGACGACCGCACAAAGCTCAGGGCGGAGGCCAGCGACCGGCCCGGCGCGTCCGAGCCGAACAGCGCCCGACTGATGCCGACCGTGTCGCGGATCAAAGTCAGCGCGTGCGGGGCCTGCAGGGCATGGGTCTCCAGATACAGATTGTCGTGCGCCCGCATCAGCACTATCGCCTCGGTGAGCGTGTCCGGCGAGATGCCTTCCAAAATAACCGGGTGCGGGAAACCTTCCAGCAATCGCAGAAGCGACGTGGCCTCGCCCCGGCGCGGCGTCTGCACCATGATGGGCATTTTGGGCAGCTTGCCAATTTGCTGGGTCAGCGCGAGAAACGGCGCGAACTCCAGCGGCCAGCCCTGGGTGTGCGGGAAAAAGCGCACCATTTCAAAGGCCTCCTCGGCCAGCCCTTCGACCACGCTGTCCTGCCCCCAGAAGTGCGCGGGGTTCAGCGTGGCGACAGGAATGAGATGGTCATGGGAGCGGCAGGCCCGCATGGTCTCGGCATTGCCATCAGCGGGCAGGCTGAACAGCCCTCGCGTAGAGAGCGTCAAACACCAGTCCACGCCCTGCGCCTCCATCGCCTCGGTCAGCGTGTCCGCGCTGCTGTCGGCGTGCTGCGCGGGGTAGGCCCCAAACAGCGTATTAACATCAGTGATTTCCATAGGTGTTTACTAACTTCCTGACGGCCTTCGGAGACCTACCTTCCTTGCTTCGCAGGGTCCTCCCTAAAGGGAGGATTAGGAATGACCTCAGAGGGCAGGGGCAAGCCCTGCCCCTACGTGTCTTTGTCTGCCCTATCTGTATCCTCCCTTTAGGGAGGACCCTGCGAAGCAAGGAAGGTAGGTCCCTACCCCGTCGCCAGCCCGATGGCCCGGTCCAATCGCGCCAAACAGCGGGCGCGGCCCAGCACGGCGATCATTTCAAAGAGGCCCGGCCCGGTGGTGCGGCCGGACAGAGCCACGCGGACGGGGTGGATCATCTCGCCGCCTTTGACCTCAAACGCATCAATGGTGGCGCGGACGACTTCTTCGGTGGTGGCCTCGTCGAACACGCCCAGGGCCGCGAAGCCTTCGCGGACGCGGCGCAGGCGGTTTCCCACGCCGGGGTGCGTGAGCCACTTGGCGGCGGCTTTTTCGTCAAACAGGTACTCGTCGTCGCCCAGCAGGAAGAAGTCGGCCAGCGCCGGGGCCTCGGCCAGCGTCTTTAGGCGCTCCTGCTCCAGCGCCAGGACGCGGCCCAGATAGTCGCGCTGTGCGGCGTCCGGGTCGCCGTCAATCAGCCCCGCGTCGCGCAGGAAGGGCAGGGTCTGGTCGGCCAGCTCGGCCAGCGACAATTGGCGAATGTACTGGCCGTTGAACCAGAGCAGCTTTTCCGGGTCCGAGATGGGCGAACGGTTCAGGATGCCGTCGAGATCAAACTTTTCCACCAACTCGGGGACGGTATACAGGTCGCGCTCTTCTCGTGGGGACCAGCCCTGCATCGCCAGGAAGTTCAGCGTGGCATTCTGCAAATACCCCTGCTTCGGGTATTCCAGTGCGCCGAGCGCCCCGTTGCGCTTGCCGAACTTCTTTTTGTCCGGCCCCATCATCACCGGCAGGTGGGCATAAATCGGCGGTTCCCAGCCGAGAGCGCGGTGGATGAGAATGTGCAGCGGGGCCGACGGCAGCCATTCTTCGCCGCGCAGGACGTGCGAGATTTCCATGAGGTGATCGTCCACCTGCGCCGCCAGATGGTAGGTCGGGTAGCCGTCGGACTTCATCAAAATGGCGTCCTCCAGCAGGCGGTTCTGCACCGTAATCTCGCCGTAGACCGCATCGGTGAACGTCGTTTCGCCCTCCATCGGCACGGCAAAGCGGACGGTGGCAAACTCGCCCCGCGTCCGCTCGTACTCGGCCCGCTCGGCGTCGTTGAGGTGCCGGTGGCGGCGGTCATAGCCGGGCGGCAGGCCGCGCCGCTGCTGGCTGTCGCGCATCCGGGCCAGCTCTTCGGGCGTGTCATAAGCCCGGTAGGCTTTGCCCTCGGCGATCAGCGTCTGCACATACTCGCCGTAAATCGCCAGCCGCTCGGACTGCACATAAGGCGCAAACGGCCCGCCGACACCGGGGCCTTCGTCGAAGTCCAGCCCGTACTCTTTGAGAGAGTCTAGGATAATCTGGACGCCATCTGCCGTCTCGCGGCTCTTGTCGGTGTCTTCAATCCGCAGGATGAACTTGCCGCCGGTGTGCCGGGCATACAGCCAGTCCCAGAAGGCGGTGCGGATGCCGCCAATATGCAGCGTGCCGGTCGGCGACGGCGCAAAGCGAACGCGAACATTACTCATACCGCCAGTGTACCCGATGCAGGCGTTTCCCGCAAACCTTCCCCGTCAAAGCGGCCTATCTTGCCAATTATCTGAACGATCCTTATTATTTGATATGCACCATTATTACACTGCCAGTTAGCATCTTAATTGGTCGATCATTGTTTTTGCAAGTTCCAAAAGAAATTATTGTTGCTAGACTTTTGGCTTCTGATCGAAGCACAAAACCCAAATCGCATTTTAATTGGGGAGCGTTCACGTTTGGCTGGATTTGGGCTTGGGCTTTTCGGTTGCCTGTTGCAACAGTTATCATGCTAATATCAGGTGTTGCTGTATTACCACATCTTATATTTGGCTATTTAGGGACAGACCTAGCTTGGAACTGTGGTCGCCAGCAAGGCACCCGCGATTTCACTCTAACTCAACTGGCGTGGAAAAAAGCTGCCCTTTGGATATGGTTTGTGGTTAGCTTTATCTGCACTGTAGCATCCATCATTACGCTTATCTATCAAGTGGTTGCAATCCTATCGAAAACACATTGACATAATTTGACGAAAGCAATAGGCCAATGAAAAAGATTTCACTGCTAAGTATTTATTTATGTTCAGCATTCGGGATATTTTACTGCGTTGCAATTTGGCAACTGCCCAAACTATCTGTTCCTCACTCGGTTCATCCAGCGGCTCAACGGACAGCGATTGAAGATAGATCACGCCAAACTTTGATACAGGCACTTGGCGGATTATTCTTTTTATTCACCGCATACACAGCATGGGGAAGCCTGAAAGTCAACCAAGAAAACGCCCGGACTACTCTGGCCAACCTCAAAGTGGCTCAGGATAATCTACGGCTACTGGAAGAAAATGCACAGCGAACCAGAGACCTCGAAATATATAAAGTGGCGTTTCCAAAGAAGTTTGAAGTGGCTTCAAGTTTGATGAAGCTGGCTCAAGAGACTTCAGAGGAAGTTCACCAGCATTATGCCCTTGACTTACCCCGCACATACCCAAACGAGCCAGACGATAGACTAAGAGAAAAAATTGAGAGTTTATCCATAGCTGTAAAAAGTAATCGCTGGGTATTTGGAGAAGGATTTATCAATTCCGCATTGGAACTAGACAAACTTTGCAACAACCATCGCGTTAGTGTAGGGGTTCATAAGCAATTTCGCCAAGAAAAAGATCATCGAGAAATAGTGGAGGAATATGATAAATACATATCTGAAACAGAAAAAATCCTCGACCAGATGACAGAATCAATGCGTCAAGAATTACACATTGTTGTTCCTGTTGCATCAGCAAAGTAAGAGGCTTGTTATTGTTTTGAAGGCGAAGCAACGTGCAACCTAACACTGTGCTTTATCCAACATTACCAACGCCATCTTTTGTGCATAGTCATAAGATTTTGCAGCCGGTGTCGTAGTTAAGAATGGCCGTTGAGCTGCCCCGCGATTTATCACACTTTGGCAGAGGCAAGGGTAAACTGTTTCCATGAATAATCACTCTATTATCACCCTTGAATCGGGCAAGCGCGGCGGCAAGCCTTGCATTCGGGGAATGCGGATTACGGTCTACGATGTTCTCTCGTATCTGGCGGCGGGGATGACGCAGCAGGAGATTTTGGCGGACTTTCCCTATCTCACCCAGGAGGACATTCTGGCGTCCCTGAATTATGTGCCGGGGCGGTAAACGCCCCGTCTGGACAGCACCCTTCGGGTGAGGAAAATGACTATGATCAAGGCGTATGAGGAAGTGGTGGATTTCATTGCCGCTGGAAACAGTCCCGCTTCGGTGGCCGCCTTCCGGCCCTCGGAGACAACGCGGGCGCGAGTTTCGGCGTTGGTTTCGCAGGAAAAGTCGGAGGGTCTAAACGCGGCAGAGGCGGCAGAACTGGAGCATTATTTGCAGACAGAGCATTTGATGCGTCTTGCGAAGGCGCGGGCACGGCAGAGGAACCCGGCACTTCAAGTGCCGGTCTGTTAGCAAACGGATAAAGTCGCTCCGCGACTCAGGAATGGTGGTGTTGGCCTTTTCCTGAATTGCAGAGCGACTATACTCGTTTATGAGCGAGATGAGACGTCAAGGTCGCTTTCAAATCAGACTTTAAGGTTGATTTGCCCAAGCAAGTAGGTCCGCATGATTCACTATCATCCCATCAATTCCCGAGGCCAAGCCAATACCGTGATAAATCAAGAATTCGGCTATTTGTTTGCCATCAATGTATGTTATGTCTAGAGAATCAGCTTTGGATAACGCTCTGGTTGAGTAATCTGATGTTGTGAAAAATACCTTGATGCACATTTCCTGACGTCGATAATAGGTTTCTGGAACACGATGGCTTGGCGGATGCAGGTTGCCCTCGTATTTTTTCAGACAAGCATCTGTTGCCCCTTGAAACCCGTCGATATCGCCCGGATTAATTGATGGCGTTTGGCATTTGCACTGGCCCAAAAACAAAATTTCTTTTTCCAGAATGGCCGTGCGGAGCAAACCGTTTCGGACGTTGGGGTCGCTTAGTCGAATGGGTAGACGACCATAAGTATCAATGCCTCCATCATCACCAGAACAAATTGCAAAAGCTTCTTTCGCGCCGGATAGTCGCATAGTTCCGGCACATATCTGCTCAAATGCAGAAGCACCACACAGGTAGATCGCCTCTACATGCTATCAATAAGGGCAAGCCTTTGACGCATTGCTTTGGTATCTTGCGAATCATCGGGACGCTGACGTAGTTTGCCGATAAGACGATGTGGATTGGTATCAGAGAATTCGAATGGTAGAACTTCTGGTATCATTCTTTGCAGCGCCAAGAGGAGCCTTTCGGCTTTATCTTCCGCCTCAACGGGGGCCTCATACTGGTCAAAGCCATGTTTTAAGAGGACCTTTTCCGCGATAAGCTCAATGGTACAAGCCTTTGTTTGGTCAAAGTCCTGTATGATCCACCCGGCGATTTCTTGCATTGAGGCCATACAATTTCATTCTTTCGTCAGGCATTTGCTATTCTGAGAAGCTGGTTGCATTGCTCTTTTACTTTTTCTAGCAACTCAACATCAGCCGTTGATAAATCGAGCGCAGGCACTTGATTGAGGGTGGCAAGGTTCGTGGAGAGAACACTTCGCCAGTCAACTTGGGGACCAGAGCCGGGAATAGCCCTAGCGGCATCATTGACGCTCAGGCTCGGGTCTTCACAAAAGCGTTTGTACAGGATTGAGTCTGCCATGAGCGCGGGAAGTTTGCGCGAATCCTTAGAATCAACAATCTTGGCAGGCTGACGTTCGCCGTCATCTTCGATTCCTACGCACCACGAATAAAACATTGAGCGGTGTTCGTCATTCAGGCACTTGTTCTGGGTGTCATCCCAGTCAAGCCAAGTTCGCAAAGCCGGTTGCTTCAATGCCTCTTCAAAGTGACTAAAGAGCTTAGGCTTGATGTCAACACCATATTCTGGGTCTTCACGCATCTGATCCATCGCGTAGTAGCAACGTCGCAGTGAGTTGATGCGCTGTGCCGAAAGCCCAATTGCCTGCTTAATTGCGGCCATTGTTTTCCCCTCACCAAGCATGAGAGCGACAAATTGGGCCTGTTGATATGCTCCCCACGGCTTGATACTAGCAATGTGACGAACCCCTTGTAGGATACGAGCGGTATGGTCTCGGACAAGCTTGTCTTGAGAATCAATCACAAGAACAGGAAGCGATGCAATACTAGCTCTGGTGTCTTCTTTTAAGTCTATCTCACCATTATCAGCGAGCGTAAGCAGTGATTTCATAGCCGCCAGACGGCGGTTACCTTCAACAACCATATATTTGCCTGCCTCGGGCAGTTCGACGACCACTAAGCGGTCAACAGGCAAAAATCCAATCTCTTCGATGCTTTCCATAAGTTGGTTGACATCAAAGGACTCGCGCATTATTTGTTGCAGAGCTTTTTCTTGGATTGTATCTTGGTGAATTTTTTGTTCCGCTATTGGTTTCGCGTTGGCTTCCGCAAAGCGCGGATTGTTGGGGTCAAGAAATAAATCCCCAATGGGCAGGGTCATTTCCCGAAGTTGGCTTGTCATTCGTGTCTCTCCTTGACGGGCAGTGTGTTGAAAGGTAGTTGATCACGCAGATCATCTTTTCCTGCCTACCTTTAATGTTCCATGCCATCTATTTGGTTTGCTACCGGGAACCGGAAGCGCCTGGCTTCCATTTTGGGTATCATAAGCCAAAGAAGCACGTATTTCCCCAAAAGAAGGTTTTCACCCATGAAGGTTTACGAACACGTCACAGAACTGGTCGGCGGGACGCCGCTGGTCAAGTTGCACCGCATCACCGACGGCGCCCCAGCGACGGTGCTGGCGAAATTGGAGTTTTTCAATCCGGCGTCCTCGGTCAAAGATAGAATTGCCGTGGCGATGCTGGAAGACGCCGAGGCGCGGGGGCTGCTGACGCCCGACTCGGTGATTGTGGAGCCGACGTCCGGCAACACCGGCATCGGGCTGGCGTTTGCCTGCGCGGCCAAAGGCTACAAGTGCATCCTGACCATGCCGGACAGCATGAGCATGGAGCGGCGGCTGCTGCTGCGCGGCTACGGGGCAAACCTCGTGCTGACGCCGGGCGCGATGGGCATGAAAGGCGCGATTGCCGAGGCCGAGCAGATCGCGGCCCGGACCCCTCATTCGTTCCTGCCGCAGCAGTTCCAGAACCCGGCGAACCCGGCCATCCACGCCAAGACGACGGCGGAGGAAATCTGGAACGACACGGACGGCACGGTGGATATTTTGGTGGCGGGGGTCGGCACGGGCGGCACGATCAGCGGCATTGCCCACACCTTGAAGCAGCGCAAGCCGCAGTTCCATACCGTGGCGGTGGAGCCGAAAGACTCGCCAATCATCACGCAGACCCGCGAGCATCAGCCCCTCAAGCCCGGCCCGCACAAGCTGCAGGGCATTGGCGCGGGCTTTATTCCGGGCAACCTGGATTTAGAGGCCGTGGATGAAGTCATTCAGGTAAGCACCGAAGACTCGGTGAAGTGGGCACGGCGGGCGGCCTTTGAAGAGGCGATCCTGGCGGGCCTGTCGTCCGGGTCGGCGATTGGCGCAGCGATGCAGGTGGCCCACCGGCCTGAGAATGCAGGCAAGACGATTGTGGTAATCATCCCGTCCAACGGCGAGCGGTATCTGTCCACGGTGCTGTTTGCAGACTTGCGGGACGAGTAGGAAGGTCCCTGCCCCAATTCTGGGGAGCCGGATTAGGACCGGAAAGGATAGGAGGGCGGGGGGACCCCACCCCGCCCCTGAGTTCCTGCTTCCTGCCCTCTCGCAGTGACAGCGGCTTGACGGTATACGCCGAAGGCGGCCCGGTCACGCTGGTTTCGCTGACCGCTCATTCCCTGCGCTCTGCCTGGAAGCCTGCGGAGCATTCCACAGTGAAACAGTAAGCCGCGCTTGCTGTGCCGCCTTATCAGAAGGCTTTTTGTCAAACGGCGGCGAGCGTGTGTTTAGTTCGCCTTTTGAACGGAGAGCGAAACTGAGTAGTCTCTTTAGATGATTATCTATCTATTCTGAGGCAGAATCTATGGCTAATAATAACAAGGGTGTTGGAGGTGGCGGCGGCCCACTAATCGTATTGCAGGCCACCGCCGTACCACATTGGCAAGGGGCAAGTGACTACGAGGATAGCCTTATGGCAGGTGGGGACGTAGAAACGGACTACGATCTCATCTGTGGGGACGGACAGCCCCCGAAGGGCGTTTTTGTTCTCACCCGCTATGGCCGCGAGATGCTGGTGTTGTGGCAAGGCGCATTTGGTGGCAGGCTCCTTCCGCCGCAATCACTGTCCCTCCCTCCCAACACCATCGTCCTGATGCAAGGCTGCGCGGACGACGATCTTCCAGACGTTCTCCCGAAGATACAGAAGCGTGTTCATCGAGGAAAACCTGACCGTTCGATGTTGCTCAACATTCAGGATACGACGCTTCGATTACAGGCGGGGGCCGATAGTTTGCAGGTTGTTGTTGATGGTGTCGAGCCGTCATATGATTATGGTTACATGGACATTCCCGTTTCGCCAGGATCGAGGCGATGCGATGTGTATGAGTTTGACAATGTCTCATTCAAGGACGAGGTTGTTATCATCAACACGCCCCTGACCGACTGAGCCTGGTTTGCGAAATCCACAAAAAGCGAAGCAGGCCGATTTTCTTCCCCGTTCGGCCAGGAAATGAGCCACGGATTCAATCCGTGGCTGAAGGGCGTAGGCGCCAAACGTCTCTTCGGAACGGCAATGCCAGCAGAAATTGGCTTGTCTTCTCTTGTGTCCCGCAGGGACATTCAGCCGTAGGCTCCCCAGCCATGTATTTCAATCCGTGGCCTCAATACGTGGCGCTTGCCGCGTGAATAAAACTGAATGCCCCTGGTGCTTCCTAACTCTGTGGCTCCCCATTATTGGGGCGGGGGGGCCGCTTTGTGCTATACTCTCCTTATGCGCCTGCCCGCCCTACTGCTTCGTCTACTATTCTGCCTGCTGCTGATTTCTAGCCTTTTGCCCGGTCACGCCCTGGAGACGCCGCCGAAGTTTGCGCCGTTCCCGCAGATCGAGACACACCGGATACGGATCGTCAATGCGGAAGACGGGGCCATTCAGGTCTCAGACGACGTGGGCAAGACGTGGCGTTTGATTGGCCGGGTCACCGCCCCGGCCACCCAGAGCCTGCCGGGGTATTCGGCGGCGGGGTATGCCCAGCCGTCCACCCTCTCCGCCGTGGCTGTGCATGGCCTGCGTATCCGGGTCGGCGACTTTTCCGCCTCGGACCCCCTGCTCATCAACATCCTGCCCCGCGAGTTTGCCCAGACGCCCAACCGCTTTGGCGGGCAGATGTCGGGGCTGTCGGGCATTTATACAACGATCCCGGTGGGAACCAGCATCTTTCGGGAGCTGTCGCCGTTTGTCGGCAGTCCCGTGCAGCGCGAAAACGGGCCGGGGGGCGGGCTGTCGTCGCTGCCGCTGAATTACAGGCCGCAGGTCGGGGACATTTTGCAGATTATCGTGCTGGCTCCCAGGAACCCGCTCACGCAGGTCTTTTTTGAGAACAAGCCCGGCGGCGAGGTGCGCGTGCATTATGCCGACGGCACGGACACGCTGCTGACCCATGTGGTCAAGCCCGTGGTCGGAGTCGGGCGCTACGACGGCTGCTCGTACACGGGGGTCGGGGCGATCAACACCAACCATGACGGGGTCCTTACGGTGTCCACCGCCCCGGTCAGCTCGTCGCCGCTGTTTGAGGGCCTCGGCGAGGAGCGCCGGGGCGGATTTCAGATACACCCCGCCTTCCACAATGCCCAGGGCGACGGGGCGGGCGCCCCGTCGGTGCTGGTCATCGGCTCCCGCAAGAAGCCCCCGGCCCCGGAGATGGAAGGCACGCCGCCGCTGTTTTTTGGCTATTTTGACCTGGCCTGGGGCAAAGATCAGCCGCAGCACTCGTGGCGGGCCGAAGTGCAGCGCAGGAACGGCCCCTGGGCAGCCATGCCCACCCGTATCGGCTCCAATCCGACTGCCCTGGCCGATGTGACCGCCCTGCGGCTCATCCGCGCCTGGGCGGGCGATGCGGCGTGGCGGGGGGCGCAGATTAAAATTGCCGCACGCGACTACTTCGAGCAGGCCGCCGCCGACGCCCGTGCGGGCCGGACGCCCCTGGAGCATGGCATGGTCACGGTCAGCGCCGCTGCGCCCGACCCCCGAACGGCGTATGTGGTCTTTTATGTGGACGGCCAGCTTCAGGGCGTCACCAACACGCCCCCGTACCGGCTGACCTGGGACACGCACAAAGTCCCCGACGGCGAGTATGTGCTCGAAGCGGTCGCGCAGGATGCCGGGAACCGCATTTTGTCCTCCAGCCGCACCAAAATCTGGGTGGATAATACGCACGCCCTGAACACAGTTTCGAAGACCACCCACTAACCTTTCTGCGGCAATGGCGCACGCACGACCGTTTTGCCTGTTTGGAAGGAATGACGCTCTATGCTCCGTGATTTTATTCGCCTGGCCCGCCCGTTCTGGACCTCCGAGGAGCGTGGCAACGCTGGCTGGACGGCGGCTCTGCTGACTGTGCTCACGCTGGCGCTTGTCGGCCTTCAGGTCATCCTGATTCAGTATAGTGGAGCCATATTTGATGCTATCCAGAACTATCAGTATAACGCCTTTCTGCGGGCGATTGGCTCCTGGACAATCGTCGCCTTTATCTGGTGTACTGTCGCCGTTTATCAGAGCTATGTCATGATGGCCTTGATTATCCGCTGGCGGCGCTGGATGACCAGCCATTTTATGGACTACTGGCTGAACGGCAAAACGTTTTACTTCTGGCAGATTTCGGGCCAGCCTTCCGACAACCCGGACCAGCGCATTTCCGAGGACATCCGCGATTTTATCAGCACCAACGATATGCAGGGCGGCTTCCTCCCTCTGGCCCTCGGCTTGCTTCAGCAGACCGTTAATCTGATGGCGTTTATTGCTCTGCTCTGGAAAGTGGGGAACTACCCCCTTTTCCACGGACAGTTGATCATCCACGGCTACCTTGTCTGGGGGGCGCTGCTCTATGCGAGTGCTGGCTCCTGGCTGATCGCCAAGCTTGGCAGTCCCCTCATTCGACTCAGCTTTGAGCAGCAGCGGCAGGAAGCGAATTTTCGGTTCAGCCTGGTGCGCCTGCGCGAGAACGGTGAAAGTGTCGCGCTCAGTCAGGGAGAGAACACGGAAAAAGCTGCATTGCAAGGGCGGTTCGACGGCATCTATGACAACTACCGCGCTATCATGAGCCGGATGAAGAAAATCAACTCTTTTCAGACGGGGTATCAGCAGACGGCCAATATCATTCCTCTGTTTTTCTGTGCCCCACTCTACTTTTCGCATCGCCTCTCTCTGGGCGGTCTGACCAAAGCGACCAACTATTTTGGGCAGGTGCTGACCTCTGTTTCTTATTTTGTCACTAATTATCCGCTCATCGCCCAGTGGCGGGCCGTCATTGAGCGGCTGACCGGCTTTACCGAGGCCATTGAAGCCGCTCAGGCGCTATCCCAGAAGCCTGCTGCCACACGGACATCTGGCTCCAACGGCACGCTGGCCGTCCGTGACCTGTCGCTGGCTCTGCCGGATGGGCGGACCTTGTTCCGCGACCTGGACCTGTCGCTGGAAGAGGGACATTCCGCGCTGATCAGCGGCCCGTCGGGCAGCGGCAAAAGCACGCTGCTTCGGGCCATCTTCGGCCTGTGGCCCTACAGCGGCGGCTCCATTAACCTGCCCGCCGACTTCGACCCAATGGTGCTGCCGCAGAAGCCCTACCTGCCTGTCGGCTCTCTCCGTGCCGCCCTTGCTTATCCGACCGACCCGAGCCGGTTCCCCGAAGCGGCCCTGCAGGACGCCCTCGCCCGCGTCCGCCTGCCTCTGCTGGCGGACCGATTGGACGAGGAGCAGAACTGGGCGCTTCTTCTATCTGGCGGCGAGCAGCAGCGGGTCGCGCTGGCCCGTGCCTTTTTGCATCAGCCCCGCTGGCTCTTCTTAGACGAGGCGACTTCCGCCCTCGACGAGCCGACCGAAACCGCACTGTACCGTGAACTTGCCGCCGCGCTCCCCGAAACCACCGTGGTCAGCATCGGCCATCGCAGCAGCCTCCAGGCTTTGCATGACGTGTCCCACCGCCTCACTTCGGCGGGCGATCTCCTCCCGGTCCAGGCCACGGTCTAGGCTCAGCAGAAAGGGGCAGGCTGCGGCCTGCCCCTTCCCCCTGTCTTTGCCTCGTCCGATGGTATCACACGCGAAACCGCCGCCGGGCACGGAATGCTGTTACCAGCCCACCCAGACCCAGCATCACACCCAGTGAAACGGTCGTGGAGGCTTCCGGCACGGGGTCTACATTCGGGCTGACCCGCTCTGCCTTCAAGGAAGTCAAAGAATTCTGACCCCGGATGTACGAGTAAACGCCACTGCTGTCCTGGACTGCCACGATAAAGCTGGAAGAGTTCGGCGCGGTCAGGCCGATCTGACTGTACGCAGACAGAGGCGGCAGCGCATCCGAAGTCAGGAACTGACCCGCTGGCCCAGCGAAACTCATCTGAATATAGCTGGCTGACTGAGGGGAGCTGAAGCCACTCGCTGTCTCCGTGTGACTGTCGAAGTTAATATAATCCACACTGATAGTGGGGGTTAATGGTGTGTTTGGGGCGACCGAGACGCTGTTGATAGTATTCGCATTGGGGGCGAACGTGTAGTCCCCAAAAGAAACAGTGGCTCCGCTGCTGGCGCCGTAGAGACGATACAGGCCATTATCCGGTTCCGCCGGGACAGTGTCTACCGCAGAGTAGTCAAATACATACGAGAACGTGAACGGCGTCCCGAGGGCAGCCGAAGAGTTGTACAGATGGGCATTATCCTGTATGCTGGTGATAAGTAGTGGTGCATAAGTAACTGCACATTTTGTGTTCGGACATATTTGCCA
>CAXUKS010000052.1:0-24367 GCA_964251675.1 uncultured Armatimonadales bacterium | reverse complement strand
TGGCAAATATGTCCGAACACAAAATGTGCAGTTACTTATGCACCACTACTTATCATGACCTATGAGCCGGTCCAGTCCATTCAGGACCGTGTTCAGGGCTATCTGGAAGCGATGCGGGGGGAAAGAGCCGAAGAGCGGACGGAAACGATCCTGACCCTGCCCCCCTACCGCAGTTTTCCGCCTTACCGGGACCCTCGCGCCTGGGCGGTCGTGGACGCGGTACTCCGTCAGCCGGAGGGAGAGCGTCCTACGGCGGTGGTGTGTGCTACAGATTATCTGGCAGTGAATGTGGCGGAGCGTCTGGTTTTTTTGGGTCTTGCCATTCCGCAGGATATCGCGCTGACCGGCTTTGACGGCATTGTTCCCACCCTTCCCAACGGGCTGGGGCTGACCTCGGCGGCGCAGCCGTATGAGGGGATGGGGATTGCCGCCGCCGAGCTGCTGCTGCGCCGCCGGGAAAATATACACCTGCCGCCGAAGCTGGTGGAGGTCCCGGCACAACTGACAGTGCGGGCCAGCAGCACGTCTTTTTTTAATGAAAAGTAACACGCTATCCTTGACGATTGGCTCCAAAATAATTATTTTGGAGCCATATATTTTGTTTTAAAATCGCTTGACAAAGGCTCTAGAGTGTGATATATTGCTTATGTCTTATCACAGTCGTCTTTGGCCCATCTTGTAGTGTATCCATCTGGTTCCAAAGATTGGACGTCGCAGACATCATTGAAAGATTATCGAAAGAGAGGGTACGAATTATGCAGAGCCGCTCACAGTCCCGGGGGTTCACGCTCATTGAGCTTCTTGTTGTCATCGCCATTATTGCCATCCTTGCCGCCATCTTGTTCCCCGTCTTCCAGAAAGTGCGCGAAAATGCCCGCCGCGCCACCTGCCAGTCTAACCTCAAGCAGTTGGGGCTGGCCTTCACACAGTACACGCAGGACGCCGATGAAAAGTACCCCAACGGCACGGCTCCCGTCGGCAACGCCAATTACGGACAAGGAACCGGCTGGGCCGGTCAGATCTATCCGTTCGTCAAAAGCAACGGTGTCTTCCTTTGCCTGGACGACAACTACGAAAGCATCAGCTACGGTCTCAACCAGAATATCCCCACGGGAGGAACCGCAGTGGTACCGGGAAATCCGGCAAGTCTGGCCGATTTCAATGCCTCCACGCAGACAGTTCTGCTGTGCGAAATGAGCTGTTTCGGATCGTCCAATAACATTGTCCCGCCGTACACGACGTATGTTGTCCCCTCGGCGCCCGGTGAATACACTTCCCCGGTTTACAACGGGCTGAAATACAACGGCACAGCGAATCAACCCGCGAACCTCGGGGCTATCGGTATCGGCGCCGAGGCCGCCGTCGGCGTGTTGGCTGGCAACCCGGACCCGAATGGCGTCAAGAAACCCCGGCACACGGACAATGCCAATTATCTCATGGCCGATGGTCATGTCAAGTGGCTGCGTGGCACGAGCGTCTCGCCGGGATTAAACGCGACCGATCCCAACAACGACCAGTCTGCCCCCACAGTGAGTTCAACCGCCGCTGGCACCTCCAGAACCACTGGTGCCTATGGCACCTATGCGGTCACATTCAGCGTCAAGTAAGAGGCTCTTTGCTGGCGGAGCTGTCGCAAGGTCGGAAGGGGACATCCTTCCGACCCTTTTCTAAAATGCAATCTGCATTTTGCTCACAGAAATTATTGATACGAAAGAGGGACTGAATCATGCAACATTATCGCACCAAGCTCCGGGGCTTCACGCTTATCGAGCTTCTCGTTGTCATCGCCATTATTGCCATTCTCGCTGCCATCCTGTTTCCCGTCTTCCAGAAGGTCCGTGAAAACGCCCGGCGGGCGTCCTGCCTGTCAAACATGAAGCAGCTGGGCATCGCCGTCGTCCAGTACACCCAGGACTCCAACGAGCGTTACCCATGCATTCGCGCCGTTGCCCCAAACCCCGGCTATGTCGGCGGCTGGGCAAACATGATCTATCCCTTCGTCAAGTCCACGGGCGCTTATGCCTGCCCCGACGACAGTGTCCCTGCAGTTGCCCCTGCGGTCGCTGGTGGCCCGAAGGTTTCCTACAACATGAACTACACGGTATGGAACGGAGACTACCATACTGCGTCAAACGGACTGAAACTTGCGCTCTTCACTAGCCCCGCTTCTACGGTCCTTCTTTATGAGGGAAAAGGGTATGGGTCCGCTGGCGATCCTTCGGTTCCGCTGAACGGTATCAATACCACAGGATGGGCAGGCGGCGCGGACTGGAATACGGACAACCCGACTGGCTCCCCACTCGCTAAGTGGCATGACCAGTCTGTGGATCGGTCCAACAACTATCTGGCGGCAGATGGTCACGCAAAGTATCTCAAGCTGTCTTCCGTCTCCTGGGTCTACGGCGGCACGGCTCCGACCCAGGTTCCGCCCTCCAAGCTGACCGGCCCTCTGTCTATGACATTCTTCTATGGCGAAGATATATTTGCAAACTAACTACCCCACACTCGGGTGAAATCTGTGCCGCCCTGACAAGCGGCACAGATTGAGTCAGGACAGCTTCAGATTTCCGCCCTAGAAAGGCTCTAAATCTATATGGCGAAGCCTTGACAAATTTTTCAAAGTGTGATATATTGCTCTTGTCTCGTCTATATCTCTTTAGATCCAGCATTTTTCTGAATGGCTGGCTCCAGAGGGCAAGTGCCGGGATATTACAAACAGAGGATACACACTTATGCAAGACCGTGCCCGCTCTCGAGGGTTTACCCTGATTGAGCTTCTCGTTGTCATCGCCATCATCGCCATCCTAGCCGCGATTCTGTTCCCCGTGTTCCAGAAGGTGCGCGAGAATGCCCGCCGCGCCTCCTGTCAGTCCAACCTCAAGCAGTTGGGGCTGGCCTTCACCCAGTACACCCAGGATTACGATGAGAAGTACCCTGGCGGTACCGATATAAGATCGAATTTTCCACAGGGCTGGGCTGGCGAGATTTACACCTACGTCAAGTCCACCGGCGTTTACCGCTGCCCGGATGACAGCACCACAGGAACCACTTCCTACGCCCTCAACCAGGCACTGTACTATCCGATCAACGGTTACCCTGGGCGTGCCTCGATTTCGGCGTTCAATGCTCCTGCCAGCACAGTGCTGCTGTTAGAGGTTGGCAACAGCCTGGTGTTTGATGTGACCAACCCAGCGGAGTCCGGGTCCCCCTATGCCGACGGCTTTGATGGCACAAATAACATTGCTGGCGGGACAGGGACCGGTGTGGGTGGCAATCCCGCAAATACGACCCTATATGTGACAGGTATTTTGGGCGGCGGCGTCGCTGCCACCGGCGGGGCGACATGCTATGGGTCGACGGGCCGACACACAGACGGGGCAAACTACCTGCTGAACGACGGACATGTCAAATGGCTGCGGGGCGCGTCCGTCTCTCCGGGGCTGGCAGCCCCCACCCCCACGTCGACCCAATCAGGCAACAATAACCCGTACAATTCCGATGGAACGGGCGCACTGGGAACAACAGGTCGGGCGATCACCTTCAGCCCCATCTAAGCGGTGATCGGTTGTGATACCTCAATCCGGGGGCAGTCTGAAAAGCCTGCTGCGTTTTTATGCTTCCCAGAGCGACGAAGACAATGATTCCCAGATAACAGGTGGTTTTTAACGACAATCATCCAGAGAACCGATAAGAGGCTCCGTTTCCGCAAGGAGCGGAGCTTTTTTTCTTTTGACCACGCTGGAAAATATAAAATAAGGTATAAAGTACAGTGTCGCTCGCAGTCGTCAATGAATACCAAGTCTTCAACCACTTCCGCAAACTCAATCTTTCGCAAACTCAATCTTTCGCATGAAAGGCACTAATGAAAGCTCAACTTTCCCCTCTTGTTCTGTCGTCTCTTTTAGCGGCGTTGGCTGTGCCCTCTGCCGCGCAGGATGTCGGGCGGGTCTCGCCCGCCTTGCTTCCCCTGCCCCTCCCCGCCGCCGCGCCGATGGCGCCCAATCTGCTTCGCGCCAAAAACCCGTGGAACCTGCCCATGACCGGGCCGTGGAAGTTTCAACTGACTTACGGCCAGATCAAAGCCAGAAAGTTCGAGCCTGCCGCCCCCCCTCAAAAGTCGCTGTCAGCCTCCTCCAGTGAGACCCAAAACCCGGCTCAGAATGCCTTTGACAGCACACTGGAGACGCGCTGGTGCGCCAGCGGCGGCGACTTTCCGCAATGGCTTCAGGCAGACCTCGGCAAGACGCGGCGCGTGTCCGGCGTGTCCCTGACCTGGGAGTACCCCGATGACCTCTTCGCTTGGCGGCTCGAGGGACGTGCCACGCCAACCGGCCCCTGGAAGACTTTGGCGAGCCACACCGCCGCGACAGCGACCGGCAACGGACCGGTGACGGTGACCTCTGCCGATGTGCGCTTCGTGCGGATCACCGTGACCGGCACCCCCGGCCCGCACTGGGCCTCCCTGCGCGAGTTCCAAATCCAAACCACCGAAAACGGACGGGCAGTGGCCTGGAAGCCGCCCGTCGTCAAACCCGTCAATGTCTCCCCGGCAGTACTGGATGCGTTCGCGCAGCCCGGCTACAACGACGCGAAATGGGACACGCAGACGGTTCCCTTTAACTGGGAGCTTCTGGGATACTCGTTGCCGACTTACGACTCCGTGGACACCACCGTGGGCCAGTACCGCCGCACCGTCGCCATCCCGGCGGCCTGGGCCGGGAAGCATATCGTCTGGCACTTCGACGGAGCACTTGACGGCGCAGAAATCTTTGTCAACGGCAAAAAAGCGGGCTACCACGAGAGCGGCTACACCGGCTTTGACGTAGACTTGACGGGTCTGGTCAAGCCCGGACAGCGCAACCTGTTTGCTGCCCGCGTTTCGAAAACCACTTCGTCTTCGGACTGCGAAACGGGCGACTACCAGGCGATGGGCGGTATCTACCGGGACACGTCGCTGATCGCCGTGCCGCAGACGCACGCCGCCGACATCGTGGTGCGAACGCCGCTGGCCGCAAACTATAAAGATGCCACGCTGGAAACTGATCTGACGGTGGCGGGCGTACCGGGGCAGACGGTCACCGTCACCGGAAAGCTGATGCACAGCAATGGACGTTCTGCCGGGGTGAGCCTGTCCGGCAAGGGCGTCGTGAAGACCAATGGGACAGTGCTGGTTGCGATGAGCGCCCCGGTCAAAGCGCCTGCCCTGTGGTCGGCGGAAAAGCCCAATTTGTACTATGTGGTATTCTCGGTGGCGGCGAACGGCAAGCCGGTGGAGAACGTGCAGGAGCGGTTCGGCTTCAAGCAGATCGAAGTTAAAAACGACATCGTGCTGTGGAACGGGATGCCGATCAAATGCACCGGCGTCTGCCGCCATGACTTCTGGGCGGACAAAGGCTTCGCGCTGACCGAGGCCAACTGGGTTAAAGACCTGGATATGATGAAGGCTGCGAATATCAACTCGGTCCGAACGAGCCATTACAACCATGCCCAGCGGTTTCTGGAGCTGTGCGACGAAAAGGGAATGTACATCCTGGACGAGGTTCCCTACTGCTGGATCAACGACCAGGTCAAAGACATCGCCTATGCCCCCTACCTGATTCAGCGCGGGCGCGAAACCGTGGCGCGGGACAAAAACCGGCCCTGCGTTCTCGCCTGGAGTCTGGGCAACGAGAACCCCGGCGGCATCGCCTCGCAAAAGGCGCTGGATGTGGTGCGGCAGATGGACCCCACCCGCCCGGCGTTTGTGTCCCAGCAGGACCCCGAGGGTATGAAAGGCCAGCTCTGGAAAGACGATCACTATCCCAGCCCGGATTCGATTGACCGCTTTGCGAGAAATACACGCTGGGGCACTAATATCACCGAGCATCCGCACACGTTCTTTGAAAAGTCCGTGCAGGATTATGACCCCGGCGCCTCCGATGTCTGGTCTGAGACGATGATCAACACCTGGGACAAGCTCTGGAAAGCGCCGAATATCCTGGGTTCGTTTATTTGGGAATGGCAGGGCCAGGGTATCGCCGACAAGAACGCCGACACGACCACCGATTTCTACTATGGCCCGGACCATATGCGCCAGGAGAATAACAAAGGCATCGTGACCGCTTACCGCGTTGCGAAGCCCGAGTGGTGGATTGTCAAGACCGTCTACAGCCCGGTCGTTGTCAGTGCGCGGACCGTCAGCCCGGCGGACGGCACCTGCGCGGTCCCTGTGACGAATCATTACTCGTTCACCAACCTGAGCGAATTGACCTGCCGCTGGACCGCAATGCGCGGCGAGACGAAGCTGCAAACCGGCGTTCAGCCCGTCGCCTGCGGGCCGATGCAGTCCGTCACCGCCTCGTTCCCGGCTCCGGCGGGCATGACGACGCTGCGGCTGGAGTTCCTGCGCCCTAACGGCAGTTCGGTGATCGCCTATAACCTGGCGGCGGCGGACGTGCCGCTGCCCGTTGCCCCTGCGGCTCTGACGGCAGGCGCGGCGCTGGTCGCGCAGGACGGCGCAGACACGCTGAGCCTCAGCAATGGCCTTCAGCAGCTTGTTTTTGACAAGCGCACCGGGACAATCCAGTCGTGGCGCGTGGGCGGCCAGGATCGCCTGAACGGCGGTCCGGCACTCAATCTGGGCGAAGGGAAAAAGAAAATCGGGGATGACGGAGCGTTCTACAAAGCCACTACGCCCTCGGTCACGTCCGACACCCAAATTTCGGCGGCGCCGGGCGCAGACGGGGCCATGCGCGTCACCGCAACCAGCACCGTTCTGGCCGGGCCGGGCGGGGCAAAGCTCGGCACGCTGGCAACGACCTATACTCTGACGCCGAGCGCCGAAATGACGGTGAATTGGACTCTGACCTGGACTGCTGATGACACGGTGTTCTGGGAGCAGGGACTGAAGCTCTCTCTGCCTGCGGCCCTGTCCCAGATGGTTTGGCAGCGTGATTCGTACTTCACGGACTATCCGGCTGGACATGTCGGCGAGCCGTCGGGCACGGCGAAGTCGGGTGACACCCTGTACCGCGCCTCCAAGCGCGGCCTGCACTGGCTGACGCTCACCAACAGCGCCGGCATGGGTGTGGCCCTGCTGCCCACAGCAGGCACGCCGCTCGTGGGCCGGGCCAACACCGACGACACCGGGACGACGCTGTTTGCCAGCCGCGAAGTCACCGGCGACACCGGCCTCAGCGGCTCCTGGGTTGCCAACCACAACACGCACGCGGTCAAAGGCAAGTCCCTGACCGGCGCGTTCACCCTCCGCGCCATCAACGCCCCCGGCCTCACCGCCCGGAAGTAGCCTGTCAGCAGAACAAACTCAACCGCCCGCGTAAAGCATTTGCTTGACGCGGGCGGTTTTTTGCTTGAGCAGGTAAAATAACTTTATGGCAGATACCAAACCCCTTGTTTCCGAGCGCCGCCGCTACCTTGTCACGACCGTTGCTCAGGCGAAAGAAATCACCACAAACTGGCTGGCCGAACTGGAACTGAGCCAAGTTGTTTCCCTGGGCCTGCCCGAAATAGATGACCGGTATCACCTCTGGCGCGTCCCGCTGCTCCGTCAGCTTGACAGTGCGAAAATCGGCGAACTGGCGATAGATGCCTATACCACCGTGGTTCTGCACGAGAAAAGCACAAAACCGGAGATGCTGCAAGCGCGGCTTCTTAAAAAAGACGAAGTGCGAGCCGCAAAGAAGCGCCGTGTGGACACAGTGTATCCCATCTCCACCCTCTGTAACACTATTGGTCAGGGTGATTGTGTGGACCTGCTGGACGAGATGCCTGCGGCCTCCGTGGATTTGATTTTTACCTCGCCCCCCTACTTCAACGCCCGCCCGGAATACAGCGACTACGAACAGTACGAACAGTATTTGTTCAAGATGCGTCAGGTCATCAAACGCGCACACCGCGTCTTGAATGAAGGCCGCTTTTTCGTGATGAACACCGCCCCGGTTCTCCTGCGCCGGGCCAGCCGCAGCGAAGCCTCCAAACGAATCGCCGTTCCCTTTGATCTGCATCGCATTTTCGTGGAAGAAGGCTTTGACTTCATCGACGACATCATCTGGGCCAAGCCCGAAGGCGCAGGCTGGGCCACCGGGCGGGGCCGCCGCTTTGCCGCTGACCGCAACCCGCTTCAATACAAGGCCGTCCCTGTTACCGAGTATGTCATGGTCTACCGCAAGCGCACTGATGTTTTAATCGACTGGCACATCCGCAGTCATCCCGATCAAGATTTGGTAGCCGCCTCTAAAATCGGCGATGACTATGAGCGTACCAACATCTGGCGCATTCAGCCCAATACCCGCTCCAAGCACCCAGCAGCGTTCCCGCTGGAACTGGCCCGCAAAGTGATTTCTTATTACTCCTTTAAGGGCGATGTGGTGCTAGACCCCTTCGCTGGCTCGGGAACCGTCGGCAACGCCGCATCCGGCCTCGGACGGCGGTTCGTGCTGTGGACGACAGATGTTGAAGATTATCTGTTGATGCGGAGAAAAGCCCAAAAATGGTTAAGCGAAGAATCGAAAGAAATCCTATGGTGGAACTCGCTAGATCATTTGACAACCTGACGATTTCTGCTTCTTTCTTAAGGGGCGTCATCGACAGAAACTATCACAGGGTCCGCTCCTTCCGGCAACTCCATTTCGTCTTCAATCTCTCGTGTTTGTCCGTATTCAAGTTTTGACATGACAAATTTGACTATTGGGGCACGAGACAATAAGTGTCCATCCTTGTTGTAGAGCGTGACATATATTGTGGGTGCTTGATTCTCTTTTTGTATGCCGATTATGCCGACAGAAGCCGTCACAGTATTATTCGAGCGAGTTAGTGTGACAGAGCGAACCTCGGCTCGACTGAGCACAGATTGAAACATGATAGGCGTCTTGTCTGTGTTGCAAATCGCAAATGCTATATGGGGATAAGACTGCTGCAAAGAGTATAGCGATTTCGCAATATGCTGTTGTCGTTGTTTTTCAATTTGCAAAGCTTCTGCGCGGCGATGTTCAGTCCAATGTGAAAGAGCAAATATAACTGTAACACTAAAAGCGATAATAGTGATAGTTACAAGAGCAATCAGCATTCGAAACTGACTACGAGAATAACCAAAACTAGGGACTTCTTGCAAAATACAACGCCCACATTTAGGGCAAGATTCTGCATTAGCAAACATCTGAGTGTGACAGTTTACGCAATAAATGGCGTTAACGTGAACTTTAAACGCATCTTTATCAGTAGGAGGCAAGGCAGACTGCTGTGGAGGACAAGGAATAGATGGCTGCACATGACTAAAATGTTTGGCGTAGCTCAGTCCAGTCCCAGGAATACTCACCGTCACTCGTCCACCAGTAGGCCCAGAGCTTACGCGAAAGCCTTTTACACCAAAGCTTATACCGACCCCTCTTTTACTCAAATTGAGGCGCACCCCACTACCTAACCTAATACTTTTTCGGTATCGAAAGCCCATTTCAACTTCCTTCTAAATTGCTACCAGACCTACTGTTCTGATATTAGTCAAGTTGATAACTTTTTCCTTCTAGATGGTAACTTTCGGGATCAGCGAATTTGGGTAAAAAGAAGTAATAAAATGTTGACAGGAATTTTTGTATGCGGTTTGGATTTGCGGTGAAAGTCATTGGGCACAAGGGCAATCTGGCGACGATTGAGGCGGAGACAGGGATGCCAGCCAATGATGCGCGGAAGTGGCAGAGCGGGCCGCACGTCCGGCAGTCGGTGGAGTATGTGCGGGAGGTGTTCCACTACCTGCACAAGATGGACATTCATATGTACCGGATGTCGTCGGACTTCGCGCCGTATCTGACGCACCCGGACCTGCCGCAGTTTCACAATCAACTGGAAGAAGCGAAAGACGAATTGGCCGATCTGGGGGCGCTGGCACGGGAGTATGATATTCGCCTGAGTCTGCACCCCTCGCAGTATATTCTGCTGAATGCCCGCGACGAGGACGTGGCGGCCAAAAGCATCTCGGACCTGAACGCGCAGTCGCGGATTTTGGATGCCCTGGGCTGCGGGCCGGAGGCAGTGGTCGTGACTCATGTGGGCGGGGTGTACGGGGAGCGCGAGGAAAGCCTGACGCGGTTTATTCGGCGCTACAAAGAACTTCCCGAGGAAACGAAGCGGCGCTTGGTGGTCGAAAACGACGATGTCTCGTTCAGCGCGGCGGAAGTGCTGCGTGTCCACGACGAAACGGGCTGCCCGGTGGTCTTTGACAACCTGCATCACTTCTGTCTGAACCCGGAGGGCCTGCCGATGGCGGATGCTCTGCGGCGAGCACTGGCGACATGGCCGGAGGGGGTGACGCCAAAGATACACTATTCGTCGCCGTCCACGGATTTTGAAGCGAGCGTGACCAAAGAGGAGGGTGAAACGGGCCGGGAGCGCACGGTGAGCAAGCTGCACGCGCCGCGCCTGAAAGCGCACGCAGACTTTATTAACCCGCTGGAGTTTGTGCTGTTCTGGGAAAGTGTCGGCGCGGACACTCTGCGGCCCTTTGACATCATGCTGGAAGCGAAGGCCAAAGATGTGGCCCTGCTGCGTCTGCGAAAAGAACTGGCCCGGCAGACGGAGCGGGCGATTGCAGGCAGTCAATAAAAAGTTACAGGACAGACGCGAACGTGCCATAATATGATATAATAGCAGTGTCTGAAACGCTCCGACCCGTTATGTTTCTGAGGCTCTTATTTTTAAATTGTCTGCGTCAGGGTCGGAGCGCACCGCTCACAAATCGGAGGGAACACTTATGAGCAATATGCGGACATCGATCAAGTGCAACTGCGGTCAGCGCGTTATTGCCAAAGACGTAGTGCAGCACGGATACTACCTGCGTCTCTTCGGTCCGAGCTTTGTGTATGTCAAGTTCCGCTGCTCCCACTGCAAGAAATTGGGCGAGCAGTTTGTCAAGCAGGAAGAGTGGGAAGATGGCATTCTGAAAGACAGGCCCCTGGAGCAGTCCCCTGTGGAAAAAGAGCAGTTTGCCACGCAGGGCGGCATTGACATCAAAGAAGTGATTGATTTTCACTTCGAGCTGGACAAGCTGACCGACCTGAAATCTCTGGAGGCAACGCTGCCCGCTAAGAAAACCAAATCCCGCTCCACCCCGCGCTCCTAAGGCGCAGTGGGAGAAGCGAAGCAGCAAGCCGGGACGAGAAATCGTCCCGGCTTTTTTATGTCGTTTGAACCTTTCCCGCCCGCAATGCGTCTTTGCTACCATGAACGACCAGACTTATGTGGACGCAGCGCACTTGTTGCGGCGGGCCGGGTTTGGGGCTGGCCCCGAGACCGTGAAAGCAGCGGCGGCAGCCGGGCTGGCGGCGACCACGGACTCGCTCCTGCACCCGGAGCGGACGCCGGACACGCTGGACGACGCGGCTTTTATTAAGCAGCTCGCCGCCCTGCTGCCGGAGCCTAAAAACGGCGGGCTGCCTCTGCAGGCGGTGCGGATGTGGTGGGCGCACCGGATGGTGGCCTCGCCGCGTCCGTTGGAAGAGCGCATGACTCTGTTCTGGCACGGGCATTTTACGTCCAAAGACGGCAGCGCACAGGGGGACCTGCTGCTGCGGCAAAATCAGATGTTTCGCACGCACGCCCTGGGCAGCTTTCGGACACTGACACGGGCCGTCTCGCAGGACCCGGAGATGCTGCGCTATCTGAATGGCAATCAAAACTACAAAGAGCATCCCAACGAAAACTACGCCCGTGAGCTGATGGAGCTGTTCACCTGCGGCATCGGCCATTACACTGAAGACGATGTCAAGGCCGGAGCACGGGCCTTTTCCGGCTGGAACCTGCGCCGCGATGAGTTCCGCTTCAACCCGGCACAGCACGACAACACGCTGAAAACGTTCCTGGGCAAGACCGGCAACTGGAACGGCGACGACATTGTGGATATGTTGGTCGCCCACCCCGCCACGGCCCGGCGGCTTTGCACGCAGCTCTTCACGCAGTTCGCCTACCCCAATCCTGAGCCAGCCGCGATTGATGCGCTGGTCAAAACCTACTACGCCAGCGGCTACGACATTCGCGCCGTAATGAGCCGCCTGCTGCACTCCGAGGCGTTTTATTCGCCTAGAGCCAGATTCGCGGTCATCAAATCCCCCGCGCAGTATGTCACCGGATCGGTGCGGATGCTGGGCATGGCAGAGGCGCTGGAGCTGCCGCCCGCCGAGATTACGCCGGCGAATGACATGGCCGCAAACCCCGCCGCACCGCCCGCCGTGACCGCACAGGCGGACAATCGCCGGGCTATCGGACGGCGGATCGGCGTGCTGGCGGGCCTGCCGACGGCGATGCGCTCCATGGGGCAGGATTTGTTTGCGCCGCCCACGGTCAAAGGCTGGGACGGCGGCGAAGCCTGGATCAACACCTCCACGCTGCTGGCCCGCGTGTCGTTTGCTGATCAGATGTCGCGCTCACGCTACCTGCTGGGCGGACAGACGCTGCGCCTCACGGGCTATCTGCGGCAGAATAATCTGACCCCGGAAGCATTTGTGGACCTGCTGGCGTACCGGCTTGGCCCCCTGCCGCTGTCTGCGGCGACCCGGCAGACGCTGATGGGCTATGTCAACGGCCCCGGCCTGCTGGAAGACCGCCTGCGCGGCGTTCTGCCCCTGCTGATGGCAACCGCCGAATATCAAGTTTGCTGAGGAAGGCGATCACTATGTCCGTTACACGTCGAGATTTTATCAAGAAAAGTGCCACCACTGTGGCGGTCGGGCTGGCCGTGCCGCCCTGGCTGGCGAAAATGGTCTGGGCCGATTCCGTCACCGACAATGCACTGACCACGAGCGGCAAAACGGCGGGCCGGTCCCTGGTCGTCATTCAGCTTACCGGCGGCAACGACGGCTTGAACACGGTAGTTCCCTATGCCGATGCGGCATACCACGCGGCCCGGCCCGGCATCGGCCATTCGGATAAAGAGATTCTGCCTTTGACAGACAGCATCGGGCTGGCCCCGGTGATGACCGGCATGAAGTCACTGTATGATGCCGGGCATCTGGCGATTGTGCAGGGGGTCGGCTACCCGAACCCAAACCGCAGCCACTTCCGGTCGATGGAAATCTGGCAGACGGCAGAGCCGGAGAAGCCAGCCTCCGAAGGCTGGGTGGGCCGCTATCTGGATGCCATTCACTCCGGGCGGACGTCGCCGCTCACGGGCATCAACATCGGCAATGAAGCCAGCGTGGCATTCACCAACGCCCACGCCGCCGTGCCAAGTATCAGCGGTCTGGCAAACTTTGGAGCCGTCTTCCCACGCGGGGCCGTCGGCGACGCGCACACCGAGGCTTTGAAGCGCATTCAGATGGGCGATTCGCAGACGCCTTACGGCAAGTTCTTCCAGCAGACGGCGGCGGAAACCTACAGCAGCGCGGACAAGATCAGTCAGGGTATCAAGCAGTACCATTCCACGGTGGCCTATCCCAAAGGCGCTTTTGGAACAGGGATGCAGGAGATCGCCCAGCTCCTCGCCGCCGATCTGGGCACTCGCGTGTACTATATCACTGTGGGCGGCTTTGACACTCACGCCGGGCAGATTCGCCGCCACAGCACACTCTGGAAAGACGTGTCGGACACGCTGGCCGCGTTCCAGAGCGATCTGGACGGCCTGGGCAAAGGGGGCGATGTGCTGACGCTGGCCTTTTCCGAGTTTGGACGGCGGGTGCATGAGAATGCCAATGGCGGCACGGACCACGGGACGGCGTCGGAGATGTTCCTGCTGGGCAAGTCCGTCAAAGGGGGCCTGTACGGGGCCTATCCAAGCCTGACCAATCTGGACAACGGGGATTTGAAGTACACCACGGACTTCCGGGCAGTGTATGCCACGGTGCTGGACCGCTGGCTGGGAACCAGCAGCGAGGCGGTTCTGGGCAAACGCTACGAGGACTTGAAGTTTGTTTAGGTTTGCCTTGCCGGGGCGACGGGGTAACTCTAGCCGCATGAAAGAGCCGAACATTGAGCAGCGCGGCGAGTTTTCGCGTCCACCCCGCGACCAGTGGCCCGCCCCCACCCTGCCGGGGATCGAAGCGCACATCCTGCAATCCCTCGCACGCGGGCGGGACGCCGTGGTCAGCCGCAGCGCGGTCGTAAAGGCGCTGAACGCCGATGCCGAGGCTGACGACACAGCGGTGACCGGCTGGGCGGAGCGGCTGGCCCGGCAGCACCGGGTCCGCTGGACTCGCCCTTCCCTGCGGGAGATTTTGTTTGCGCTGCACGACCGCGACTAGCCAGAACGAAATGCCCGCCGCACTGACCAGAAGTGCGGCGGGCGTTCTGCTTTCAGTTTTTAGGAAGCCGTAGTGGCGCTGTTGCTTTTGTGAGAGCATCGGCCAGTTCGGAAGTCGGACCGCCGTAGCCGACAAAGCTGATGACGATTTTGCCGTCGCGGCCAATCACAGACTGCGTGAGAATGTCGGAGATATGGGAGGGCTTGTTGACTTCGCTGGGCTTTTTTCGGCCCGAAGTGCCGAAGGCAAACGTCATCCTTGCCTTTGGGCAGCCAGCCGTCAAACGCTTCTTTGGTGTCCGAGACGCAGACGGCCAGCACGGTCACGCCTTCGGGTGCGAACTGTTTGGCAGTTTTGTTGGTATGCGGCAGGGATGCCTGACAGGGGCATGAGTGGGATGACATAGCATTCTCTGTCAAGGCGGCGGGTACAATAGACTCATGAGCACTATGTACGATGTGATTATTTGCGGGGCAGGGCCAGCGGGGGCCTGTGCGGGCTACGAAGCGGCGGCGGCGGGATTGAAAACGCTGATTTTGGAAAAACGAACCCTGCCGCGCTACAAGACCTGCGGCGGGGGCGTGCCGGTCTCCGTTGGCGGCGAGCTGCCCAAGCTGGTCCCGGAGGCGTTTGTGGAGGCCACGGTGACGCACCTGCGGCACACGTGGGACTTCAAAGACGCGCACCTCGCGCCGCTGAACCCGGACCCGGACGCGCCTTCCGTGAGCCTGTGGATGGTGCAGCGGTCGGTCTTTGACAACGCTCTCACCGAGAGGGCGGCGGCAGCTGGGTGCGACGTGCGTGACGGGGTTTCGGTCAAGACCGTCGAGCCGGACGGCGAGACCTGTGTGCGGGTGACGACGGCGGACGGGGACGTTTATACAGCCTCACACATTATCGGGGCGGACGGGGCCAACGGGGTAGTCGCCCGCATGGCAGACTTGCGAAAGAAGCGGCTGCTGGCAATCGCACTGGAAGCGGAAATCCCGCACGAGTGGGGGCAGGGGCACGAATCGCTGCGGCCTGAGATTGGGCATTTGGAGTACGCCGTCAAACAGGGCTATGCCTGGGTGTTTCCGAAAGCCGGGCATCTGTCAGTCGGCGCGGGAACCTTTGGGCGGAAGTCAGCAGAAGGCAAGGGCGAGGCCAGCAAAGAAGAGCTGTCGCGCTGGATTGTCGGCTATTTGGAGGCGCTGGGCGTGCCCGTGAAGCGCGAAGAGATCGAGTTGCACGGTCATCCCCTGCCCATCTGGGGCGGCGCGGAGCCGGTGGATGCCTGGAATGGGCGCGTCCTGCTGGCGGGCGACGCGGCAGGGCTGGTCAACCCGCTGTTCGGCGACGGCATCTCCTATGCCTGCCGGTCAGGCGCACTGGCAGGTCAGACCGTGGCGTCTGGCCGGGCGGCGGTGTGGACGGAGACGCTGCGGGCAGACATCGGCGCGAGCCATGATGCTGCCCTGAAGATCGCAAAGTTCTTCTATCAGTTCCCGCGTGTCTGCTACACGATGGGGGTCAAACACCCACGCGGCACGCATCTGGCCGGGCGGCTGATTGGCGGCGATTTGCGCTTCGATGCCGTGCTGGACCGCCTTCCGTGGAAAAAGCTCATGGCGGGCACTAAGTCTGCCTGGTGAACTCAGAAATTTTTTTGCTCCGTAAGAAGGAAATTGGCTTTGCTGTGCCGAAAGGCGTCCCAGAAGATGCCCGCAACGGCGTCAGCACAAACACACCCGACCGGGAGAGGACACACATATGGCCTATAGCGTAAAGAGCAACAAGAACGGAACCGAGTATTTTCTGCACGGGCGGGCTGCCGCCAACGGCAAAACGACGCTGTATTTCTTTTCCAAAGAAGTAAAAGACGGGGCGCTGGACAACCTGCCGGAAGGCTACGAGGTTTCGGAAAACTCGCTGACGGGTCTGCCGATCTTGAAGAAGAAGAAGTCCGAATAAACGTTAAGAAAAAGTCCCCCGCTCAGTGGAGCGGGGGACTTTTTGCTTGTGCGACTTGTTGGAAGTTATACGCCCTATTTGTTCAGTATGGCGACCAGACTTGCCACTCAGTTGCACCTGTGAATCCGGGCAAGTTTCGGTCAAAAATGACGCGCACTTTGTTGGTTTGCACTGGCACAATACCTACGCTGTTTGAATCTTTCAGTATGGGGTCTGTCGGCATCCGCCAATTTTCCTTGACAGGTTGCCATGCCTTGCCATCCCAGTATTGAAACGTAAAGCTTTTTGGGAGTTGTATTCGACTGCCATCGTTCCATAGATAAAGCACCATTCGTCCAACTGTGACAATTTTACCAAAGTTAAACTGCACCCAATCGCTTGTGTTAGGCGACTGGTCATTCGTCCAGCGGGAGCGTCCGCCACCGCCTTGCTCAATAATAACATTGTCATTAAGAGATGATACATCGTTAGAAGCGTTAGTATAAGACGCGCTGGTTTTAGCGCCCGATGAGAGAATTTCTGAGTGTGCAGGAGATGGCGGAGTACCACCAGCCTGCGTGGGAACAAACATCGTACAAACAGCAATTATTCCTAATAAAGTCGGCAAGCAGCATTTGGTATTCATTACACGCTCCTTTGTATAAAACTAATCCACCGGGTCTTCGTTGGCGCCTAACCGGTGAATGTCCATGACATCGGTGAGGCGCTGCAGGCGAACGATCATCGCTTGAATATGGTCGGTGTTGATGGCGTCAAACGAAATCTGCATGACGGCGGTGTGGTCCGGGTGCGAGCGGGTGCGGATCGCCTGGATGAATGTTTTGGCTTCGGAGAAGAGCTTGCCGATGTCTTCCAGCAGGCCGAGGCGGTCCACGAGTTCAATCTTGATGTCCGTCGAATAGCGCTGCGCGGGGTCTGAAGGCTGCCAGTCTATTTCAATCACCCGTTCCGGCTCGGTCTGCTGGTAATGGGCGACATTGGCGCAGCCGTGGCGGTGCAGGGCGATCCCCTTGCCGCGTGTCATGTACCCGGCCACGTCGTCGCCCGGCACGGGCTGACAGCACTTGGCACGAATAATCGCCACGTCTTCCAGGTCGCCGCCGACTTGCAGCTTGCCGGAGTTGACCGGCTTGCCCGAAGTGCGGTCAAACGAGCGGGTTTCTTCCGGAGGCGCTTCGGCGGTCAGCGCCCGCAGGCGGGTGACCACAGAGCCAACAGCAGCATCGCCATAGCCAATCGCAGCCAGCAGGTCATCCGGGCCATGGTGGTTCATGCCGTCCGCGATTTTTGCCAGAGTCTCCGGGGCCAGCAGGGAACGCCAGTCCAGATGCAGCCGCTCCAGCTCCTTTTGCAGCAGCTCGCGGCCACGGGCGGCATTGGCGGTGTAGCGCAGCTTGCGGAAGTAGGCTTTGATCTTGGTGCGGGCATGACTGGTTTTGGCGGAGGCCAGCCAGTCCATCGAAGGGTTGGCGCTGGTGCGGCTTAAAATCTCAACAATGTCGCCGTTCTTGAACTGATAGGTGAGAGGAACGATTTTGCCGTTGACTTTGGCCCCGGCGCAGTGCTGGCCGAGATCGGAGTGGATGCGGTACGCGGCGTCCACGGGCGTAGCGCCGAGGGGAAAGTCCAGCACGTCACCTTTGGGCGTGAAGACAAACACCTGGTCGGTAAAGAGGTCGCCAACGACACTTCGCAGAAACTCGCCGGGTTCTTTGGAATCAGACTGCCAATCAAACAACTGCTGGCGCAGCAGAGTCATTTTCTTGTCAAAGCCCTTGTCGCCCGCCGCCCGCTTTTTGCCGGTCGCCCCGCCTTCTTTGTACTGCCAGTGAGCAGCGATGCCGAAGTCCGCCGTCCGGTGCATCTCGGTGGTGCGGATTTGGATTTCCAGCGGCTCCCCGGTCGGACCGATCACTTTGGTATGCAGAGACTGGTAGCCGTTGGACTTCGTTTTGGCAATATAATCGTCAAAGCGACCCGGCAGCGGCATCCAGACCTGATGCACGATGCCGAGGGCATGGTAACAGTCAGCCACCGTCGGCACAATCACGCGCAGGGCGATCAGATCGTAAATATCCTCTAAATTGAGCGTCTGCGATTTCATCTTGTTATAGATAGAATACAGATGCTTGGGGCGGCCCTGAAACTCGGCTTTGATACCTTCCTCGGCCAGCCGCGTTTTCAGCACTTCGGTGGTCGTCTCAATATCTTTTTCGCGCTGCGCCCGCGTCTTGTCCAGCTTTTGCTTCAGCTCGGTATAGGCTGCCGGGTTGGTGTACTTGAACCCCAAATCTTCGAGCTGCCACTTGACCTGCCAGATGCCCAGGCGGTGCGCGAGCGGGGCGAAAATTTGCAGGGTCTCCTGCGCGACTTTGGGCTGCCGATGCTCCGGCATGGCCGACAGCGTCCGCATATTGTGCAGGCGGTCGGCCAGCTTAATCACCATGACGCGCAGGTCTTTTGCCATTGCCAGCAAAATCTTACGCAGATTGGCCGCGCTTTTGCTGGTTTCCCCGTGCCGCTTTTTGCGGGCAATCACTTCCTCGGCTTCCAGAATAGCTTCGGCGGGCATACTCAGCCGCGCCCCCGGCTCACCCTCGACACGGGCCTCAAAGTCGGCCAGCTTCAGCTTGGTGACGCCGTCCACCAGATCGGCAATCTCGCCGCCGAACTCTTTTGCCAGCTCATCACGCGAGACGCCGCAGTCTTCCACCACATCGTGGAGCAGCCCGGCGGCCAGCGTCGCGTCATCCATTTCCAACTCAGTCAGGATTTCGGCGACGGCCAGCGGATGCGTGATATATGGCTCGCCCGAGCGGCGAGTCTGCCCGGCGTGCTTTTCGTCGGCGTAGGCGTAGGCACGGCGCAGGAGGTCCACATCCGTACCTGGATGGTAGACCCGCGCCTTGTCAATGAGCGACTGCACCGGCGACAGTTCCACCGGCGCGTTTGGCCGCGCCCGCAGGCCGTACTGTGACAGCACCCGCGTAAACAGAGACGCCCCGCGTCCCCGGCCCGGCTCCTCGCCGCCTTCCAGTAACTCCGCTTCGGTCTGCGCCACGCTTGCCGTATCCTCTCTCTCCGCACTACTCTCTCTATTATGACAACGATTCGCCTGTTTCGTTAGTTCCGTCTGCGATCTTGGCCGCTTCTTCCTCCGCTTTCTCTTTTTCGGACAGCGCCACTGCCTGCTCCGGCGATAAAATCTTGCCTCCGTACTTGAGTTCCAGCAGCCGGGCATCGTCGAGCATTTTGGGGTTCATGGTCAGAAAATTGGCATTCACGCGAATAGAAGTCAAAAAGTGATGAAACGAGTCGCCGTATTCATCATGGTAGTACGCGCACAGCCGTTTGTAGTCGGCCTCATCGCGCACTTTACGGGACTCAATCGCCCACTTCTTAACCTTCTCGCGCTCTTTATTTGCCTGCGCCTGAAGCTCCACCATCAGCCCCCGGTGCCTGCGCTCAAACTCTGCTTTTGTGTACTTGCCCGATTTGTGCCCGTCCAGAATCGCCTTGAACTTCTTCGCCCACGGGTTGTTATCCAGCGTGTGCATAATCGGCGCATCGTCATCTTGTTCTATCTGAGTGTCGTTCTCTGCCATGTCTTGTTTCCCCTGTCAGTCCGCAGGCTCGCACATTCCTCTGAAAAAGGCTTGCTGTATTTGCGTGAAGCTGCCGCCGTGAATGCGGATCGCGTGTATCTGGCTCTCTTTTAGAAATAGTTTCCGCGTTTCCTCTGAATTGCCGTGTGGGTTCTCTATAAGAAAGTGTATTTCCCGAAACTGTTCCGCACACCGTTCACAAGAATAAACTCTTGGCACCTGTCGGGAGTAGCGAAAGGCTGTTCCCCGCTGCCGATGTTGCTCACGAAATTTATTCTGAAGATGATGATAATTCATAGGCCAGAGCAGTTTCCAGAAATCACTTTGCCTCTTGGCGAAGGTCAGCAAATCAGGAAGAGCATCGAAGAGACGCAAGCAGCAGGCATCATCGTTTTTCATACCATCTCCCATACCGCCCCGCTTACGGGGCCGTAGGCGTCTTGGGCAAGTCCAAGACCGTCACCGACAAACCGTGCTGAACAAGCTCGTCTTCAATGATTTGGCTGATGATTTCCCAATCGCCCCCGGCCAATCCGCAGCCGAAGCGGGGCATTTGGACGCTGGCCGCTTGGGTCTGCGCGAAGGCACAAACCCGGCCCAGACACTCCCGCAGCGCGGCGTAGCGGATGGGCGGCACGTCTCCATGAGTGTAGATGCCGTGCTGCCCGATCATGTTGGCGACCCAGACATCGGCGCGGACAGCCACAATCTGTACCTGACCGAGCGCAAACGGCGGGTCGGACTTCCGGTGATACCAGGCCCGATACTGGGTCTGTGCCTCGGGAAAGCGTCTGCCGAGCGGCACGACAAAGCCCCGGCCCCACGCCCCAATGTCATTGCAGATATGCGCGATCACGCAGCGGCCTGTGCCCAGCGGCAGGGTCGCATCACCTACACTGTAGATGAGTTCCAGCGGCAGATTTTCTTTGCCGACTTCCGGCCCCCAGTCAAATGCAGACTGAATGTTCTGGTCAGTCAACCCATCCGTGAGTCCTTTTTCGATACCGATGATTTGCGACTGCATCGCTTCACTTTATCCTCAACAAAGCAATCTTGTCAAGAAGGACCTTCAGGGTCGGTCGATTCATGGCGGTGTAAGCATTTCCGAGAAGACGATACGATTCCTGTTTTTGGGCGGAGTTTCCAATCCATAAGTTCCTGCCAAGTTCAAGAGCCGTGCCGGGAAAGCCCCCTGTCAATGCCCGATCCGCTTCCGCAAGGAGCACGGACAAGTCGGCATTTTGAATTGTAAGAGTACGCAACTCTTCACCGCTGACGCTCAATGGGAGGTAAAGATGAGGAGCCACAACAATACCCATGCCTTCAGACGTGTCCGCAGTAACATCCCGGTTGCTGACGCCGAGGTATCTATCTCTATATGCCCTGCCGACCTCTGTCCGTGCTCTCGTCGCATAATGCATCAGGCGGTTTCGGCACAGGGCATAGGATTGTAAGTCCGCTTCATAAGCGGCCTGGTCTTGCTCAGCGTTTGCATTTTCCTCTAAGTATTCCAGAGTGGTCTCATGGCACCCCTCAAGCTGGAGACGAAACGCTTCAAAAAGCGTTTCACCATCTTCGGTGATCTCATAAGCATCGCTGCCGTAGTAGTCAGCGAGGCAGTAGTCTGGGGAGTTATCCGGGTCGTCAAACCAATATCCCCAGTGCAAGCCGTCCGTGTTTCCGCTGAAGACAGTGAAGAACTCGGGTGGATCGTCATAGTATCGTGTGGACAAATACCAGCCGTCGGGAGGTTCCACGCCTGGGTCGCCCGCAAGTACGCTGAAGGGCCCTTCCAGACGAAGCCCCATTAATTTCCAGAACGCGGCCAGCGGCTTGTCCGCGCCGAAGCTTCGGACGAAGTCCCAGAACTGGAAAAGGTCGTCCGGGAAGTCAATCAGGTAGGCGTCTTTGAGCGTCTTCCGTGCCTGATCTGGTGTCATGGTTAAATCCCCGCGTCATCGTCTGCGGGTTCAGCGAAGGGTTTGTAGGCACGGTAGATGGTTTTCCAGAGGACGTAGCCCATGACCATGTTTTCGTCGAGGGCCGGGTTGCCGCTGCCTGCGCCCCGGTCGCCGCCAAAGCGGGTGGCCCAGAAGGCCCCTGTGCCGTGCCGCCCGTCGTCGACGCGGGTGCGGAGGACGCTTTGGATGAAGTGTTCGGTGGCGTCTTTGTTTTCGCTGTCGATACAGGCCACGATGCCGATTTTGGAGTTAATGAGGGTAATGGCTTCGGCGATGTTTTTGACTCGAGTGAGGACGGCGACAGGGCCGAAGAGTTCCGTGGTGTACAGAATGTTGCCGGGGGCGACGTTCTCAATCAGCGTAAACGGGACATAGCAGCCTTCGGCAGCCAGAGCCTCGGGGACAGAAACCTGATGGCGGATGCTCGCCCCTTCGCGGACGGACTGGTCAATCAGACCCAGAATACGCCCCTGCTGCTCGTCGGTGACGACCGGCGGAAGCGAATACTGGCCCGGTGCGGCGTCGGCGGCGGCAAGTTCGGCAGAAGTGCCGTCGCCGATGACGATGCCTTTGGTCTCTTCGATGGCGGCGGCGACGAACGCCTCATAGACCGAGGCATCGCAGAAGACTTCCTGGATGGACGTACACCGCTGGCCTGCCGTGATGGTTTTGCCATAGACAAAGTTTTTGGCCGCACGGGCAATGTCGGCATCTTTGTGGACATAAAAGATGTTGATGCCGCCGACTTCCTTCATCACACGCTTGCCGAGGCCGCTGGCGGTGGCATCCACGGCATCGCCGACAGCCTTGCTGCCGGTGAACGACAGGCACTTGACCAGCGGGTGCTTAATCAGGGCCTGCCCCGGCCCGACATCGCCACTCACGAGGCTGAATGTGCCGGGGGGGACGCTGACGCCCAGTTTCTCTTTGGCCCAGACGAAGCACTCATCCAGAGCCGCCGCGACGGCCTGCGACGATTCGGGGATAAGGTGCGAGGGTTTCCAGATGACCGTGTTGCCGGTGACCAGCGCGGACACAATCTGGGCGATAGGAATAGCCGCCGGGAAGTTGAAGGGCGTGATGATCGCTGCCACGCCGCGAGGCTCCAGGCGCGATTCCATCACCACCCCGTCCAGGTTTTTGGCGTAGGTTTCGCCTTTCAGCGACAGGCCCTGCGGGGCGACGCACTCGATGACGCCAATGGCTTCGTCCAGATCCAGCTTGCAGTCAAAGAGTGTTTTGCCCATCTCGCGGCTCATGGTCTGCTGAAAATCTTCCAAGCGAGCAGACATCACCTGCGCCATATGCAGGAAGATTTTGGTCTTCATGTTGCCGCTGACCGCCCGCCATGCCGGGAACGCGGCTTCGGCAGCCTCCACGGCGGCGTTCACTTCGGCATCAGGGCATTCGGCGACCTGCCCCAAAACCTGGGACGTGTGCGCGGGGACAACATTGGGCAAAAAGTCGGCAGCTTGGGAGTCCTGCCAGTGTCCGGCCAGATAAATCTGATACTGCCCGGCGGCATTGCGCTTTGGTGTGAACATGGAAAGTAAAAGCCTTTCTGTGCGCTAAGTACGAATGGTCAAAGAGGCCAGCGCGGCGATTTCAGCGATTTCGCCGAGCGCGGCACACAGCGGGCGGTTCAGACCGCCGACACGGCGGTTGATCTGCCACGCGCCGAGGCCCGCCGCCAGCGCCGCCCCGGCAAAGGCGGGCAGGGCGCGGGCAGGCCACAGCGCCCCGGCGATGACGGCCAGCACGGTGGCCGCCAGGAACTCACTGCCGCCTGCGGCCCCCACCCCCGGCCCTGTGGTTTCGCCGCCCGGTGCGGAGGCCACGGGGAACGCGCTATACCCGAACGCAGCCGCCCAGCCGCCGAGCACCCCCGCCAGCAGAAGCACGGTCCACGCCCGGTCCGGCGGCAGGGCCGCCAGAAAGGCCAGACGCAGCAGGGCAGTCACGGCCAGAGCGACCAGCCCCGCCGTCCCGCGCCGGGGGTCCCGCATCACGGCAAAGGCTCGCGCCCGGTCGCCGCCGCCGCCGTGCGCGGCCAGACCGTCGGCCCCGCGTGCCAGCCCGCCGAGGCCGCGCCCGCCGGTCAGAGCCGCCGAAGCGGCCAGCGCCAGCGCGGCGGACACCAGCGGCTGCTCCGGCCACAGGCGGCTGCCGAGCAGCCACGCCAGGCCCGCCGCCGCGCCAAGCAGCGCCCCGACCAGCGGGAACAGCATGACGGCCCGGCGGGCGTCGTCACGGGTCGGCGTCCCCTCCGCCAGCGGCGGCAGGGCGGTCAGCGTTTGCAGGGCCAGCGCAAGTGAGTTCCACATAAGTTGAGCCGTGTGCCTAGCCTACCAGCACCGGCAGAGCGCGGGGCAGAAGCGTGATGGTGACGGGGGTTTCCCCGATACTGTCGCCGTCGAGCTGCCCCGATACCGGCGGGTCCGAAGCGAGCGTGATAGTTTTTGCCCGGTAATAGCGCACACGCGGGTCGTGCAGATGGCGGCGAGCCAGCACCGACACGAGCTGCCCGGCGAAGCCCACGCGGTCAAGCGCGGCACGCTCAAAGACGCACACATCCAGCCAGCCGTCGTCGAGCGCCGCAAAGGGGGCCATCTTAATCTGCCGGTAG
>CAXUKS010000051.1:0-25051 GCA_964251675.1 uncultured Armatimonadales bacterium | reverse complement strand
TTACCCGCTATCTGGAACAAGGAGTTTCGCCTAAGCAGGCCGCGCTCCAGGGCGCTCGCGAAATCGGCTTTACGGTTCTTTCCATGAGCATCTCGCTCGTTGCCGTGTTCATCCCGATTCTTCTGATGGGCGGCATCGTCGGCCGCCTCTTCCGCGAGTTCGCCGTTACGCTGGCGGTCGCGATCGGCATCTCACTGCTGGTCTCGCTAACCACCACGCCCATGCTGTGCGCGCTCTTCTTACGACCGCAACATGGCAGAAAACATAATGTCCTGTATCGCTGGAGCGAAGGCGGCTTCAACCTCATCACCCGCGGTTACGCCAGGAGTCTGGCCACCGTGTTGAAGCATCCGCAGTTGACGCTGATCATTACGCTTGTTGCGTGTGGCGTCAGTGTCTACCTGTACATCATCGTGCCCAAAGGCTTCTTCCCGCAGCAGGATACCGGGCGCATTGGCGGCGCTATTATTGCCGATCAGGATACGTCGTTTGCCGCCATGCGCGAGAAACTCCACCAGATGATCGACATCGTGCAGAAGGATCCGGCCATCCAGGATGTGAACGGCTTTACCGGCGGCGGCACCTTAAACGTAGCTAGCCTGCGCGCGCAACTGGTTCCGCTCGAGGATCGTAAGATTTCGGCGGACCAGGTCATCAACCGGCTCCGCGCCAAGTTGTCGCATGTTCCGGGCGCCACGCTGTACATGCAAGCCGAACAGGACTTCCGCGTGGGTGGCCGGGGCGGCAACTCGCAGTATCAATACACCATGACGGCGGACAACCTCAACGATCTGAACGAGTGGGCGCCGAAGCTGCTCGCCAAGTTAAGGACCGTTCCTTTGATTCTGGACGCTAACAGCGACCAGCAGGCCAAGCGCAACCAGGCGAAGCTGCACCCAGCCCCGATTTTCCTTCGTCTCCCAGGCGGCGTTCATGGCGGAAGACCCGTTGATGAAAATCTGCATGGAGGCCCACACAATACCCACGAAACCCACAACCCCCGCGATGCCATGTTCGGACAGCAGCTTCAGCAGCGTCGGCCCTGCGACCAGACCCTTTTCATCCGCTGATATTCCCGCACGCGCCATCAAGTGACCGACTTCGTCACCCGCCGCGCCCGGCAGGGCCTGCTCCAGGAGATGATGGATTTGGGCCACTGCCCGGTCGGGGTGGCTGATAAAGACCAGACCTAATCCCCACAGCCCCACCAGAAGCAAAGGGACAATCGCCAGCACTAGAAAGAATGCCAGGCCCGCTGCCAGCAGGCCGCCGTTCTGCTGGCCGAAGCGGGCGAAGACCTCGAACACGAAGTTAATCCAGTAAATGCGCTTCAAACGCGCCAGAATTGCTTTGCCAAAATTAACAATGGGAGCCATAGAAGTAGAGGGGGCTTTCTGAAAAAAGACCCGGCACAAAGAAGTGCCGGGCTGGGCAGGCGCGTCGTTAGCCGGGCCGCACCGTAATCGTCGCGTCGTCGGAGGCAGGCTTGCCCGAAGTGTCCAGACGGGTGGCTGTGATGGTGAACACCGTGTCGCGGTTGGCCCCGAACAGGGAGCGCACCTTCAGCGACAGGGCCTCGGCGGTCCAGTCGCCGTCTTTGGTAGCAACTACGTCCTTCGTGGCGCTTTCGCCGCGCACCGGCAGGATGCCGCCCAGCGCCTTGCTTTCGTAAGAGACCGTCACGCGCACCGTGCTGCCTGGGGTCGCTCTGCCTCGCACCGTCAGCGGCGCGTCGGCGTTGATATAGGCGCTGTCCTGCGGCTCTAATATTCGCGGCGCGGGCGGCGGGCCAGCGGTCACGCTCAGATTGTTAGCCAGATTGGAAGTCACCACCGTGCCGTCCCGCGCCACAAACCGCGCCGACACCGGAGCGTCCGCCGTGCTGTCGCCGGCTTTGACGGTATACTCGCCGACATAAACGCCGGGGTTGTTCTCAGTCAGCGGAATGTCTTTTTGCAGGCCGCCCACCGTCACTGTCGCCTTGCCGCCCGGCTGGGCATTCAGCGTGAAGACAATTGTGGACCCCGCCCCGACCGTCTGCCCGGCAGGCTCGTTAGTCGTGAACGAGCGGACGATGCTGCCGGTGGAAACTTTGAAGCTCCAGCTTGCCGTCTGCCCGTTGCCTGCCGCGTCGGCGACGCTGACAGTGACCGTGTGCGGGCCGCTGAGGAGTGCCTCGGCGGGCTTTAAGGTGAACAGCGAGGGCGTCAGACTGGCATCTGCCGTCAGGTCCTTGCCGTCTACGACAATTTTGGTGGCGTTCGGATTGATCCCTGTGCCGCTGCCATCGGAGAGCGTGGCATAAATCAGCGGATGCTGGCTTTCCACCGTCGCGCCCTGTGCCGGGCCGAAGTCGGTGATTTTGGGCGGCTGGCTGTCTGCCGTCAGGCGGCTCGGGGCCTGAATGAGCGTACTGGTGACGCCCGCCCGGACCAGCCGCCCCAGCACAGCGGCATTGGCGGCGCTGACGTTCTTGGGGATGGTGTAGCGTCCCTCATAGATGCCGGGCGAGATTTCGGTCATCGGCACGTTGTCGACGACACCGGGAATGGAGAAATCCGCTTTGCCACTCGGGCTGCCCGCCAGAGTGGCAATCAGCACCTCGCCTGCCCGCAGGGGTTTGTCGGCGTTGGTGACAAACGAGGTCACATCCACGCTGACCGAGGTGCCATCAAGAATGCCGCCGTTGAGGTTCTGCGCTGGTGTCAGGGGCACATTGCCCGCGCCCGGCGGGGTCGGGTTGGGCGCATCCGCCGTGACCACTGCCGCGCCGTAGCCCAGGCTGTTGTCCGGGTTGGTGCGGATGACGACGCTTTCATAGGGCTTGACATCACCGATACCGACGATGCGCCCGTCGAACGTGATCGGCGCATCCGGGGTTAGCTCCACGACGCGCCCGCTGTCGAGGGTCAGGGCCGTGTTGCCATTGGCGAGCTTGCCGATACCGACAATTTTGCCCTTGACCTGTCCGTAGGTAGCCGTGATGAGGGACGCCGTGCCAGCGGCATTGCGCTGCACTGTGACCTGATCGCCGGGGCTGATGTCTTTGATACCGATCTGCGTAGCAGGCTGTCCGGTTTCGGAGCGGAGCAGAATGGTGGCCGGGGACAGGGCGACAACCGTGTTCTGGCCGCCAATGCGAAGCGTGATCTGTGTCGGCGTCGTGTTGGTATACACGCCTGTTACCTGCCCGGAGATCGTGCTTGTGCCGTTCATCGGTGTGGGCGGCGCGGGCAGAGTGGTCAGGTGCGGGTCAATCGTTTGAATCCGCACCGTGCGCGTCGCCGGGTCCCAGCGGACGCCTGCGCCGAGGGCTTCGGAGATAAAGCGCAGCGGAACCAGCGTTGTGCCATTGACAAGCTGTGCGGGCTGCGGCAGGGCGGTCGGCTTGCCGTCCACCGTGGCGGTCAGCGCCCCGAGCGGCAGCACAATGGCGGTCTGCCCGCGCTGTCCGAAGACGGTCTGCGTCGCGCTGTCAAAGCGCACGGACGCGCCGAGGGCCTCAAAGATGCCGCGCATCGGAACCAGGGTGGAGCCTTTGATCTGTGTCGGCTGCGTGCCGGTGAAGGTCAGCCTGCGCCCGTTCAGGTCCACGGAAATAGGAGCCTGCGCCTGGGCGTGGGGCGCGGCCAGCAGAAGCAAAGACACTCCCCAAGCCGCTTTTGGAAAAATGGGGTGAGAGGTATTCATATTACGGAATGTATCCCAATGCTCGCTTTTTCAAACGATGGAAGCGGGTACACTGTGCCTATGAATACTCCGACACAGCCGCTCACGCTGGATCTTACCGGCAAAATCGCCGTCGTCACCGGCGCGACCGGACAATTGGGCCGCGTCATGGCCCGCACGCTCGCCCGGTGCGGCGCGGATGTGGCCGTGCATTTCCACAAAAACGCGGATATGGCGGACACGCTCTGCGCCGAGCTTCGGGACATGGGCCGCAAGTGTGTGGCCGTGCAGGCGGACGTCGCCAACCGGGACGCCGTGCTGAAAATGCGCGATGCCGTGACTGCGGCCCTCGGCCCGGCGGCTATCCTTGTCAACAACGCCGTCGCCCCCTCGCGCTGGGCCTCGGTGCTGGAACAGACGCCGGAAGACTACGAAGGGCAGTTCCGGTCGTCGGTGCTGCACAACGTTCTCATGACCCAGGCATTTGTGCCCGGCATGATTGCCGGGGGCAAAGGCGGGCGCCTCATCGGCATCAGCACCGAATGCGCGATGCAGAACGCCCCGACGCAGGCAGCCTATGTGTCCGGCAAGCGCGGCATGGACGGCGTCCTGCGCGTGCTGGCGAAAGAGATCGGCGAGCATGGCATCACGGTCAATCAGGTTGCACCGGGATGGACGGTCAGCGACAACGACCGCGCTGCCGGGTCCGAGGAGCAGCCGGGCTATTCGGCCTCAGTCCCCCTGCGGCGGCGCGGGACCGACCAGGAAATCGCCAACGCCGTCGCGTTTCTAGCCTCTGACCTGGCGGCGTTCATCACCGGCGTCTACCTGCCCGTCTGCGGCGGCAACGTCATGCCGACGATTTGACCCCTTCCCTCGGCGTTGCTGCATAAATGCCGCTGTGTCGAACTCCCCTCTGCCCTCGCCCGCTGGAGTGCCGGGGTAGTGCCGGGGGTATAAAAATATCTTAAACCCCCGGCATCAAAAGCAGACGCCCTGCCGGGCTGAGGACACAAGTACTTTCGTCTCCGACATCCTCAGCCCGGAGGGCGTTTGACCTTTCTGCCCGGGGTTTAAGATATTTTTATACCCCCGGCACTCTGAACCACACTCTGAACCACGACTATGGGATTTATGCAGCAACGCCGATTAGAAAAACTAATGCCGCAGAGCGCCGGGTTTTCATCTCTTTCTCATAGAACCTGTGGTATGCTAAGATAATATCACGTCCCCCGGACGGACTCCGCTACTCCCAAGCAGCAAGGATTTCCTCACGTATGTACATTCGCACGATCCAGCACGCCGTGCCGACCCACAAGGTCACCAACGACGATATTCTGGAAACTTTCCGCCAGCAGAGTGTTGGGCGGCTCTCGCCCGCCGAGTTCAGCAAGCTGGACTCGCAGGTGCGGGACACGCTGGCGACAGCGGGAACGCAGGTGCGCTACAAGCTCGCACCGGGCGAGAAAGCCATCACTCTGGTGCTGGACGCCGGGCGCCGGGCACTGGCCGCCGCTGACTTAAAGCCCAAAGATGTGGACTTTTTGATCTACACCGGTGTTGGACGCGGCTGGATTGAGCCGGCGATGGCAAACGTCGTGCAGTCCGAGCTGAAGATGCCGAATGCCACCTGCTTTGATATGCTGGATGCCTGCGCGTCGTGGCTGCGGGCCATGCAGATCGCCCGGAGCCTCATTCAGAACGGCACGTATAAGCGCGGCATGATTGTCAACTGCGAGGCCAGCCTCGTGCGCTCGTTCTGGTGCTCCGAAATCAAGGACGCCGCCGATCTAAAGCACCGGGTCGCCCAGTTCACCATTGGCGAGGCGGCGACGGCCACCATCGTGACGGACGAAAACCCGGACGACGACTTTTACTTCAACTTCAAGAACTTCGGCGAGCACTACAACCTGTGCATGATTCCCCTCGCCAATGTCAGTGACTTCCTGCCCGGCGACCCGGACCCGCGCTATGCCGCCTCGCAGTTCTTCTCCCTGTCGCGGGAGCTGGTGGTCACGACGGTCAAGAAAATCGCTGAGGTCTATGCCGCCGACCCGCACTTTAAAAACCGCTGCTTTGACATCGCTTTTGCCCACGAGGCCAGCCAGAAGGCCAGCGAGGTGCTGGTCAAGCACCTGCATCTGCCCAAAGGCGTTTACTACAGCCTGCACCCCCGCTTCGGCAACTGCGTCTCTGCGTCCGTCCCGCTCGGCATGAGCATGGCCTTCCAGGAGGGCCGCTTGCAGCGCGGCGACCACACGCTGATTGTGGTCGGCAGCGCCGGTGTCACCGTCGGCCTGTGTTCGTTTACGTTTTAGGACCTCCTCGGGCACGGGGCTGAACCCCCGTGCTTTGAAGGCAATTCCCCGCCTTCGCGGGCATCGGAGTGCCCCCACCCCGTCCTCTTGGAAACCTACCTCCTTGTTCCCTCGTTCCTCGCTCACAGGGTCCTTCCTAAAGGAAGGATTAAGAGGTGCTTTGGCGTAGGGGCAGGGCTTGCCCCTGCCCTTTTAGCATCTCTGCCTTTTTAGAAATATGGCTCCCCGGCGTCACGGGCGTTGCGGTACGACTGGGCGCGGGCGGCAGCGTGGATGACGCGGTGTTCCTCGCGGCGCAGCAGGGCGGCGTGCGGGTGGACGCGGCGCACTTCGTTCATTCCCAAGAAAGCCGCGTGCGTGCGCGGGTCTACCTCCACGATGGGGGTGGGTTCGTTTTGGCAGATTTCGGAGCCGGACCCCTCCCGCTCGTGCCTCGCTCCCTCCCCTGTTAAGGGAGGGTGAGGAGTAAGAGATGGGGCGGGGGCGGGTTCAGCGGCTTGTGGTTCGTTTTGGAAATTTTCGCTGTTGTCTCTGGGGGCGGTGTCGAGGGGGGCGGCGGCGAGCCGGGGCAGGGCGATGTCCGTGGCTTTGCGGATGCGGCCCAGTCTGTTGCGAACTTCCATCGAAATGGCGGCATCATCTTCCAAACAGTCGGCGCACTCGCGCTCGGACAGCATGGCATCCTCTAGCACGCGGGCGCGGACGCGGCGGGCGTAGAGTTGGGGGACGTCCTTTGCCAAGAGTTTGACGGCGGTGTCGATCTGGCGGTGCAGGGCGGTCTCGTGGCGCAGGGTTTTGTCCAGGCGGTCCAGGCGTTCGCCCTCATCCAGAGTGTCGTCTTCGTAGAGCTGGGCCTGCCAGCGCTGGAGGCGGCGCAGACGCCAGGAAGCGGCGGCGATTTTTTCGACGTAGTGGTGTTCGAGGAGGTTCTGGGGGGCAAGCTGCTGGGCGAGAGCGTCGGCGAGTGTTTGGTATCCGGCAGGGTCTTCGCCGAGGTGGGGAAGGACGACGTCTCGGGCGAAGAGTCCGTGGGTGGTGGCGTTTCTGGCGGCGATGGCTTTGCCGGTGTCGGTGGTGGGCATGATAGGTTCCTTTGTGTGCAATAAATAGTAGACTTATGATTTATTGTGACGGTTTCGGGGAACCTGTGTCAAGTGCCATTCAGCCTCCTAGCCCCAATAATGGGGAGCCGGAGAAGGCGAAAAGCGAGGGGGTCTCAACTCGTCATTCTTGTTACCGGATGCGCTTGAAGAGCTTCATTTTGTGCTGCCACTCGCTTGACTTCCAATAATCTTCCCACCACGCTCCGTCAAACTTGTCATTGCCAACGTCATTTCCGATACGAGCCAGAAAACGCCTTTCTTCTTGATCACAAATCCGCTCGATCCTTAGAGCATTTCGCTTACTGTACAGTATATTGTGAGCATCGATTTCTCCATGTGTCGCTTCGTGGATCAAAGTGCAAGCCAGCTGCACGAGGTAGTGATCTTCATTCACTTCAAACTCGAATTGGGTTAAGTCGACAATACAAGCTCTCAGCTCGTGCCTGTATTCTCCTCTTCCTGTGCATATCCGATTCACAATATATTGGAGCCTTTTCTGAATGCGATGGAAACGCCGTGCATCGTGATTTTTTATCAGGTCTATCGCTTGAATGATGTAGTCCAAATGTTGTTCTTTTTCGGCGGAACTAGGATTTGCCACCAGTTCACAAATCTTTATGCCTTCGTAGACTTGCAACAGAGTGTTCTCATAAAACCATTTCACCAGAGGCATCATTATTCTTGCGATAAATTTTCTCATCGTTTATTCCTCTGCTATGATATACCCGGTGAAGCGGGGTAGGTACTTCACCGCCCCTTGACTTCCCGCGCCCGTTCCGGCTATACTCAGGTCAGCACAGAACAACTGGCACACAATTTTAGACCGCTGGGGGTGCCGCCGTGTCCAACGACACGGTGGCTGAGAGGCACTGCTAACCCCAAGAACCTGATCCGGCTAATACCGGCGTAGGGAAGCGGAGGACCGGCACGCCCCTTGCATCCATTTCGTTTGCACAAAGGCCGCCGTCCCCACTTTCCGGGGGCGGCGGCCTTTGTGCGCTTGACGTGAACTTGACAACGAGACTTAGCAAAGGGACAAACCAGATGATCTTTTCTCCGAAGCGCCCCCGGCAGCGGGGCTTTACTTTGATTGAGCTGCTCGTCGTGATCGCCATCATCGCGATTCTCGCCGCCATTCTCTTTCCTGTCTTCCAGAAAGTGCGCGAGAACGCCCGGCGCACCGTCTGCATTTCCAACGGCAAGCAAATTGGGCTGACCGTGCGGATGTACATTCAGGACTCCGACGAGACCATGCCGATCTTTGAAGCGTACAATGATGGAACAGGCTCAGGCGACCCCGGCGCAGGCGGCGCAGCGGGAACCCCGACCCACAAAGGCGTGGAAGATGCGCTGATGCCGTATGCTAAAAGCAAAGACCTGTTCAAGTGCCCTGATGATTCGGGCAGCGCCTTCCAGAAAAGCACCGTTCCGGGAACTTCCAGCTACCAGCAAGCCTATGGGTCGTCCTACCGCTTCACCAAAGCGTGCTACACGGTCGTGGTTGGCGGTCCTTCAGCCTCTTTCGAGAACAACTACGCTCTGAGTGCATCAGCGGCTAAGACTGTAACAGACGCGCAGTTTACCACGCCCTCGGACACACGTATCATGCGCGACGAGATGTTCCCGTGGTTTTCGCCTGAGCAAGACCCCGGTGGCACAAAGTACGCCTATGCGCCTTCCGCCGATGATCCCACAAATTATTATCAGCAGTGGCATCCAAGTGGCGGCACGATGATTTTCCAGGACGGGCACGCCAAGTTTATCGGGTCGGCAGATGCGTTCAACAAAACAGCGGTGACGCCGGACGGCAAAACGTACTATGACATTGACCCCGTCACCGGAAAGAACTATTACCGGAAATACGATTAGGAAACCTCACCCCTGCCCTCTCCTTCCGAAAGGAGAGGGAGCCGGAGACCCTGCGAAGCAAGCCGGGAGGGCCTCCTTCACACTTTTATATCTATGAACGTTCTTATTCTAGCCAACGGCGACCCGCCTTCTGCCGAGATGCTGGCGCGGCTGGCAGACACGCACGCCCTGTTCATTGCCTGCGACGGGGCCGCACTGAAGGCGGCGGCTCTCGGCACACACCCAGACATTGTCAGCGGGGACTTTGACTCGCTGAACCTGGAAGCCGCACGGGCCGCGCTTCCCGAGGCGGAGTTTGTGCCGACGCCTGACCAGAGCCGGACGGACTTGCAGAAGGCGGTGCAGATTGGGCGGGAGCGGGGCGCGGAGAGTATAACCATTGCGGGTGCGGCAGGCGGGCGAATTGACCACACGCTGGGCAATGTGTCGCTGCTGCTGCGCTGGGCCGCAGACTGGCCGGACCTTCCCATTGCCATCGTCGCCGACGGCTCGGAAACGCGGGCACTGGCCGGGGAACGGACGCTGGGCACAGACGCGGGCGATGCGGTGTCGGTGCTGTCAATGGACGGGCAGGCGCGGGTGAGTCTCTCAGGCGTCCGCTGGCCGCTTTCGGACTTTCCGCTGCCGGTCGGGGTTGGGGGGCTGCTGAACGAGGCGACAGGGACAAGCGTAAGCGTGAAAGCCGAGGGCGGCGTGATTTTAGTCTGCCATTTGCAGGCGTATTTAAGGCGGCAGGAATGACGGAGACCGGGGTTGATTTGCGGGCGGCGTTTGCGCCGCTGGACTGGGGCGTGCTGGGGCTGTATCTGGCGTTTCTGCTGGCCGTCGGCTTCTGGAAGCGCAGGGACGGCAGCACGGAAGACTACTTGATCGCCGACCGCAGCCTGAGTTTGCCGGTCTTTGTGGCGACTCTGGTAGCGACCTTCTACGGCGGCATTCTCGGCGCGGGCGAGTTCGTGTACACGTCGGGCCTGGTGGCCTGGACCTCGAACGGAGTGCCGTACTACATCTTCGCGCTGCTGTTTGCGACCCTTCTGGCCCGGCGCGTGCGCGGCGGGGCGGCGCATATCTACACCATCCCGGACAAGCTGGCGGAAGCCTATGATACAAAGACGGCTCTGCTCGGGGCCGTCTTTGCGTTTGTGTATGCCGCGCCGTCCACGTATGTGCTGATGGCAGGGACGCTGCTGCATATTCTGTTCGGCTGGCCGCTGGTCCCGGCCATGCTAGTCGGGGTCGTGTTCTCCATTGCCTACGTGTTCCGGGGCGGCTTTCTGGCGGATGTGCGGGTGAACACCCTGCAGTTCCTGCTGATGTTCGCGGGCTTCGGCACGGTGGTAGCTTTGTGCCTGACAAAGTTCGGCGGGCTTCGCTATCTGACCGCGCCGGGGCATCTGCCGCCGTCCTACCTGAAGCCGATGGGGGATTACGACTTTGGCTTTGTGGTGGTCTGGTTCTTTATTGCTCTGAATACGCTGGTCGACCCCGGCTTTCATCAGCGGTGCTATGCGGCGAAAACGCCGCGTGTCGCCGCCGTCGGCATCGGGCTGGCCGTGCTGTGCTGGCTGACCTTTGATATGCTCTCGCTGACCACCGGCCTGTTTTCCCGCGCCCTGCTTCCTCACCTGGCCGACCCCAAGCTGGCCTTTCCCGCGCTGGCCGAGCGCGTCCTGCCGCCGGGCCTGAAGGGCCTGTTTTACGTGGGAATGCTGGCCCCGATCATGGCAAGCCTGGTGTCGTATACATTTATCGCCGCCGTGACGGTGGGCCGCGACTTCGTGTGGCGTCTGCGCGGTGACAGGGACAACGCAAGCGTCCCCGCCTACACCCGCTGGGGACTGGTCGGGACTTCCCTGCTGGCGCTGGTGGTCGCCGTTCTGGTTCCGTCGGTGGTCAAACAGTGGTATGCCTTTGGCAGCGTGCTCGTGCCGGGCGTTTTGATCCCTCTGCTGGGGGCTTATGCCGCGCCGCGCTGGCGAGCGCCGGCGACGTTTGCGTTCTTCTCCATGCTGCTCGGGGCGGGTCTGGCGTTGTTCTGCCTGCTCTGGGGCTGGGGGCACGGCGGCCTCGACGCTCCGCAGTTCCCCGGCGGCTGGCAGCCTCTTTACCCCGGCCTGTCAGTGGCCGCTGCGGTCTACGGCGCGGGTCTTTTCACCCGGCGGCGCGGAAATGTCCTCAAATCGGGGTAGAGTGACTCTATGGATACCCTTACTCAAATCACACGCCCTGCCAAGCACGCCGCTGAACACGTCGCTGAACAGGGCCGGGAAGACGCTGAACAGAACCGGCAGGTGGCCGAGGAAGCGCGGCAGGGCGGCGAGGGGATGCGGCAGGCCGCCGAGGGTACCCGCGAAGAGGCCGAAACGATGCGGGGCGAGGACGAGAACGTTCGCAGCTCTGACGAACAGCGGCGGCAGTTTTCGGAAGACGGGCGGCAGGAACAAGAGCAGCAGCGGGAAGCGGCGGAAGAAATGCGGAAGCTGACCGAGGCAGGCCGCGTGGTGGCGGAAGAAATGCGGCGGGCCTCGGAGGAGATGCGGCAGACGGTTGAAATGCTGCGGCAGGCCGCCGAGCAGGAGCGCCAAATCGGCATAGAGATGCGTCAGTCATATGCCGAGCTGATGGACAAAAACCGCTGCCGTTAGCTGTCGCTGCTGCCCGGCTTTTGCGGCGCGGCCTTTAGCGCACCAGGGTCAGGGTCGTTTTTTCCCAATAGTCAGAAAGGCTGCGATGCTCAAAGCAGTTTTCGTGCGGCTGCACCAGAACTTCAGAGCGCGTCTTTTGCGACAGCGTCCGGCAGCGCCAGACTGCCGCCGTCTGTGTGCCATTCGGCGAGGTGATATACACACGGTCTTTGTGGCGGCAGGACGCGCATTCGTGCAGAGTTTCTTCAATGGGGGTAACGGTGCTGGGCTTTTCCAGAAGTTCCAGTGTCATGGCGTTTATCCTCGGGCTTGTCTTTGCGGGTTGGTTTCCGGTAGTCCAATGCCATTGTACCAGCATTGGTTCCTGGTTTTATATAAATTTATGTTATATTTATATTAAGTTTTCAAGTGACGACAAAAAAGGCCGCAGGAGAGAATTCTCTCCTGCGGCCTTTCATTTTCTTCTGGCTGTTTTAATTCAGACTGTTTTAATTCAGGCTGAACGTGCCCGCGACGCTCTGCGTGTGGTTCGCGTCCAGATACAGCGCGTCTGTGGCAGCGGCTTTGTAAGTGCCGCGTGGATTGCTGGCGGAGGCGGTCGCCTGGTCCAAGCCGGGGCTGCCGTTGTGGCCCGCAGAGATTTGGATAGGACGGAGCCACTTCACATGACCATCGGCGAACAGAAAATTGGAGCCGTCCGTGTGGATGCCGGTGGGTCCGGTGAGATACTGCGAGAGATCCGCAAACGGGTCCACGCCGTTCGGCCCGGAGGCTATGATGCCGGTCGCCAGTTTGAGGTCCGGCCCTGTTCCATCAATGCGGTCAGACAGAGCACCGTTGTAGGCATTCGCGCCGTCGGGCAGGCCGTTGGCGGCGGGGGAGATGTCACGGTTGGGGTCCAGCGTCAGGCCCTCGTCAGGCTGATCAACCGCCACTTTCGCGCCGAACACCTCGCAGAGCAGGACGGTGGAGGCTGGCGAAGCAAACGCCGCCAGCGGCTTGCCGCCAGCATTGGTGTTTAGAGCGTACGAAATTGGAGAGTTGGTCAGACCATTGGATGTTGTCTGCGCCGTGCTGTCATCCGGGCATTTGAAAACGCCGGTGCTTTTAACATAAGAGTAGGTCTGACCGGCCCACCCCTGAGCGTAGCGTGCCCCCCCCATAGGATAGCCCACCGGATAAGCCTCGTCATAGTCCTGCGTGTACTGGGTCAGCGCCAGGCCAAGCTGCTTTTGATTCGACTGGCACGAGGCCCGGCGGGCGTTCTCGCGCACTTTCTGGAACACCGGGAACAAAATTGCCGCGAGAATCGCGATAATGGCGATCACGACGAGCAGTTCAATCAAGGTGAAGCCGCTGCGTCGGGCGGCAGAGGTGGTTTTGAGAGTCATGGTGCTGCTTTCTAAAACAGGAGAGGCTGGCCGACAGTCAGTGACTTTGGCGATAGTAGCGGCGATGAGAACGTGACGACTGCTGGCTTTGCTCTTTACGGGCTTTCTCGTATTGGCTGCCTGCCAGACCTGCGCCTGCCGCCCCGATCACCGTTGCCGTGGTGTTGTGCTTGAGCAGGCCATACCCGGCCACCGCCGCCCCGGCGATTGCCAGGTTCCGCATATTATTCTTGTTCTTTTGCACGCTGGCGGCCTTCTTCTGAGCGGCCTGATGATGCTGGGAGCGCGACTCGGCGTGCGCGGTGAGCGGCGCAAGCGCAAACAGTGCCGCCGCCGCGCCGACAAGCACGCGGGCCGTAGTGAGAGAGGAGTTCATTGGGTTCATCTTTCTTTCGCGTCAGCGCATTTCTCGGTCCGACACAGAGAGGATGCCCCAAAACTATGAAAAGAACATGAAAGCACCGGGGGCAGGTATAATAAAAATATCATGTCCGAAACCCAGTACCATTCTCAAAAAAACATTCGCAATTTTTGCATTATCGCCCATATTGACCACGGCAAGTCCACGCTGGCCGACCGCCTGCTGGAGTTCACCGGGACCGTGCAGAAGCGCCATATGCAGGAGCAGCTTCTCGACTCCATGGACATCGAGCGCGAGCGCGGCATCACGATTAAAATGGCCTCGGTGCGGATCAACTACAAGGCGCTGGACGGTGTGGAGTATGAGCTGAATTTGATCGACACGCCCGGACACGTCGATTTCACCTATGAAGTCTCCCGCTCGCTGGCCGCGTGTGAGGGGGCCGTGCTGGTGGTCGATGCCGCGCAGGGGGTGGAAGCGCAGACGCTCGCCAACGTCAATTTGGCTTTGAACAACGGCCTGGAAATCGTCCCGGTCATCAACAAAATCGACCTGCCCGCCGCTGACCCCGACCGCGTGGCCGAGGAAATCGAGGAAGTGCTGGCGATTGACGCCACCGAAGCCATCCGCGCCTCGGCCAAAGAGGGCATCGGCACGCAGGAGATTCTGGAATCGGTCGTCCGCCGCGTCCCGCCCCCGCAGGGCGACCCGAACAAACCCCTCCGCGCCCTGATTTTTGACAGCCACTTCGACGCCTACCTGGGCGTGGTCGCCTATGTGCGGATTGTGGACGGCGAGATTTCGGCGGGCACACAAATCCGGGCGATGGCGTCCGGCAAGACGTTTGACGTCACCGGCGTGGGCATCTTCTCGCCGCGCATGAAGGCCGTGGAAACGCTCAAAACCGGCGAAGTCGGCTACGTCACCGCCAGCGTCAAAACCGTGGGCGACTGCCGCGTCGGCGACACCCTGACGCTCGCCACGCATGGCTCGACGCTGGCGCTGGCAGGATATCGTAAGGCCACGCCCGTCGTGTTCTGCGGCCTGTACCCCCTGGACAGCAGCCAGTACCCGGATTTGAAAGAAGCCCTGGGCCGCCTGCAGCTCAACGACGCTGCGCTGACCTTTGAGCCGGAGTCCTCGGCGGCGCTGGGCTTCGGCTACCGCTGCGGCTTCCTGGGCCTGCTGCATCTGGACATCGTGCAGGAGCGGCTGGAGCGGGAGTTCAATTTATCGCTGATTGCGACCGCGCCGAGCGTCATCTACCGGGTGCATCTGACCGACGGCGAGACGGTGGAAGTGGACAACCCGGACAACCTGCCGCCGCCCTCGCAGATTGCCTCGATGGATGAGCCGATGGTCGCGGCCAGTGTGATTATCCCGTCGCTGTATGTCGGCACGGTGATGGACCTGGCCCGTGAGCGGCGCGGCGTCTATGTCCGCACGGATTACCCGGCCAAAGACCGCGTGATGATCCACTACAAGCTGCCGATGAACGAGATTTTGATGGACTTCTTCGACCAGCTCAAGTCCCGCACCAAAGGCTATGCGTCGTTTGACTACGAGATCAGCGGCTACGAGCCGGCCAATCTGGTGAAACTCGACATCAAGATCAACGATGACCCGCTGGACGCCCTTTCGTTTATTACGCACAAAGACAAAGCCTACGAGCGCGGCAAGCAGCTCGTCGAAAAGCTCAAAGAAGTCATCCCGCGCCAGCAGTTTGAGATTAAATTGCAGGCCGCCGTCGGCGCGAAAGTCGTTGCCGCCGAGCGCATCTCGGCCCTCCGAAAGAACGTCATCGCCAAATGCTACGGCGGCGACATCAGCCGCAAGCGCAAGCTGCTGGAAAAGCAGAAAGAGGGCAAAAAGCGGATGAAGTCTATCGGCAGCGTCGAAATCCCCCAGGAAGCCTTTATGAGCGTCTTGAAGCTGGGGAGTGATTAAGCAAAGGGAACAAAAGCGATGAGCTTGCTTCAAGAAATGAAAATGGACAAGACCGTCTTTTCTGTCGCCAATTTGGAAGACGCTTCGGACGAAGCCGTTTACTGGCAGGCACAAACGCCTCACGCTCGCTGGGAGGCATTGGAACTGATGAGACAGGTGATGTATGGCTACGATCCTTCTGCCACCCGACTTGAAAGAGTTTTTGAGGCTGCTTCACTCAAACGCGGCTGAATATCTGCTGGGCTGGCCGTATCTGTTGTGAAAGGAAATAATGATGCCTTATCAAGAAGAAACTGCTTTGCGTATTCCCTTTAAGGAGTATCAGGCGATCACGGACCTGATGCACGCGCATCTCAAAACGCATGAAGGAAAATTGCGGGCGCTCATTGTATTTGGAGAGATTGTGACACGCGGCGGCACATATGACATTGACCTGCTGGAAGTGGTTGAGGATTGGAATGGGCCGAAGTCTGTCACGTTCAGCAGTTCGGAGGCACTGCCGTTGCGCGGACAGCTTCGTCTGCATCTTCTGACGCCAGAAGAATTTGGAGGAAAAAAATGGGATAGAACCCGCTTCATGGAGAATTTACTGTTGGATCAAGTCCGTGAAGGCTACGATATTGTCTACGAAGACCCACCTGGCTACGCCCGAGAGGTTTTTTCTGAAAACACACAAATTAGCAAGGCGAACCCGCTGGAGTTCCTCGTTTCCGGGAGCGCCAGATGATATCGCAATTCCCAGATGACGCTGCACTTGGGCGTGTTTTCTTTGAAGAAAGCATTCGGCATCTGGAAGATGCTCGCGTTCTGCATGAGGCAGACCGTTACCCTGGGGCAATTACTTCGGCCATGAAGGCGGCGGAGCTTGCGATTAAATGCGTGGTCATCCTCGGAGGCGCACTGGGCTGGTGGGACAAGATTTTCAGCACCCACAGCCCACTGAGTACAATCAGTAACCCCCAGACTTTCCCCTATTTTCAGCACCACATTGTGGCTTTGGGGCAGAAAGACAAGACTTTAGTGGCAGAGATCAAAAAGATGGAAAAGCTGGCCCCGCTCTCACCTAGCGGACCATATAGTCCTGACGATCAACAGAACCCGGAGTATCCTTTCTTGTCTTTCCAGGCAGCTTCTGATAATGCGCCTGCTGAATTTCGACTCAACAAGCCGTCAACGCACTTTACGCACTCAGACAGCCAGAAGTATTACAACACAACTCAGGAGCTTTTAACGGCGGTGACCGCTCAATATGCCACGGTCGGCGACTGGGGACTTGCTGTTCCACCCCCGCTTTAGCCGTGTAATCCCTATGCGCCAAGACCCTCTGCCACTCACATTGCCCGCGCCTGATGCCACGAACATAGAGGGCCAGTCGGGCGTCATCGCTTGCGTAACTGCTTATATCGGCCTGGGCACGAATCTGGGAGACCGGCGGGGGGCTTTGGAAACGGCCCTGCAGGAGATGCATCAGCCGCCGATAATTTGCGTAGAGCGCGTGTCGTCGGTGTATGAGACCGCGCCAGTGGGCGTGACCGAGCAGCCCGACTTTCTGAATGCTGTGGCGCGGCTGCGAACGACGCTGTTGCCGCGTGAACTGCTGGACGTTTTGCTGCACCTTGAAAATAAAATGGGCCGGGTGCGAACCCTTCGGTGGGGTCCCCGCGTTATAGACCTGGACCTGCTGATTTACGGCGACGCGCAGGTCAGCGAGCCGGGGCTGGAAGTGCCTCACCCGCGCCTGCGGGAGCGGGCGTTTGTGCTGGGACCGCTGGCTGAAATCGCCCCTGATCTGTGTCTGCCGCCCGAGGGGAAAACGGCAGAAAAAGTTTTCGCGGAACTTTTCGAAAAACTGGGAACATTCTAAAGGCAAGTCTCGTCTCACAGGGAACCCCTGTCTGTCGCCTTCCTAACTCTGCTCGTGAAACGCTATGATTTATTCGTATCAAGCCAAAGACCGGCAGGGCCGCACCGTCACCGGCGCACTCGATGCCCCCGATGAGCGGCAGGCGGCGCATGAAATCCGTGAGATGGGCTACTTCCCTATGCGGGTGGCCGCACAGGCCGGGGCGGTCAGCTCTGGAAACGGCGGTTATGCTGGCCCGGCGGCGTATGCGCCGCGTCCGGCAGGCGCAGGGTATTCTGTCCCGGCGGCTCCCCCGATGTCGGTCGGGCGCTGGCTGATGGTGCATCTGGTGTACTCGTTCTGGTCGGGGGTCGGTCTGCGGGACATGGCCTTGATGTACCGTCAGTTTGCTGCGATGCTGGGGGCGGGCGTGCCGATTTATCAGGCGCTTTCCACGCTGGCCGCGCAGACGAGCAACACCACGCTGCGGCGCATTCTGGCGCGGATTGCGGCGCGGGTGCAGAACGGCGAAAAGCTGACGCTGGCAATGGCGGAGTTTCCCTGGGTGTTCACCGAGTTCCACCGGGCTATGATCTACGCGGGCGAGCAAAGCGGGCGGCTGGATGTGATGATGAACCGCCTGTCGGCGGCGCTGGAGCAGGAATACGGCCTGCGGGCTATCATCAAAAAAGAAACATGGTATCCGGCGTTCACGCTGGTGGCAAGTTTTTTGCTGCCGCCCATTGTCGATCTGGTGGTCCATAATGACCTGAGGCTGTACTTCCACGATGCGCTGCTGCCGCTGCTGCAAGCGGCTCTGGTGGCACTGGCAATCGCGGTCGCCACCAAGGTGGCCTCACAGTTTAAACTTTTTTATGATACGCTGATTGCCCACCTGCCGCCGCTGGCAGGGGCGGTGCGGATGATTGCGCTGGCCCGGTTTGCGCGGGTGCTGTCATCGCTGTATGCCGCCGGGCTGCCAATCCCGGAAATGCTTAAAGGCGCGGCGGCGGCCACCGGCAATGCCTATATGGAACGGCGCATGATTTCGGCAATCCCGGCGATTGAAGGCGGGCGCGGGCTGACGGAGGCCCTGCGGGCGACGCGGGTGTTTCCGCCGCTGGTGCTGTCTATGCTGGCAACCGGCGAGCAGACCGGCTCGCTGGATATGACGATGGACAAGATCGCCGAGTATTATGAGGCCGAATCGGCAACGCGCCTGCATCAGTTGGCAGTGGCGCTCGGAGCATTTGCTATGATGATTGTGGGCGTGCGCGTCCTCATTGTTCTGGCTAAGTCCTACGGAGCCTACTGGAACAATATGGAGCAGATGGCGAACCCAGACGGGCCATAATCGAGAGCAAACGATTTCACAGAACACACGGCAAAGACGCGGCTTTTTATTATTTTCTTTTTCCGCGCCGCGCCGTCGAGGGGAGGACACCCGCACAGAACGCGCCGCAAGGCAGTGGTAGTATCGTTTTTATTTGTATGATTTTTTTGTTATGGCACGGAGCAAACGACGATGAGCTTGCAGCGCAATTATTATGAAGTGCTGGGACTGGCGCCCAGTGCTACCACAGACCAGATCAAAAAGAAGTACCGGGAGCTGGCTCGCAAATATCACCCGGACATCGCGCAGGATAAGGACTTCAGCCAGCGCGTGTTTACCCAGATCAACCAGGCCTACCGCGTTCTGGCGGACCCGGACCGCCGCGCCCAGTATAATTCTACACTGGGCGCGATAAAACCCGTTGCGCCCGCGCCCGCCCCCACGCCCGCAGCGACCCGGCCTTCCGCTCCGGCGGCGGGAGCCGCCTCCACAGCCGCTTCGCCCAAAGCCGCCGCGCCTAGCCCGGAAAGAGCGAAGGCGATATCTCAGCTTCTCGGCAATGCCGACCGGGCGATTATGGACAGCAAGCCGCTGGAAGCACGGGGGTTTTGTATGAAAGTACTGGAAATTGATGCTCAGAACGTACGTGGACTGGTGATGATGGGGGATGCCCTGGTGATGATGGGCCAGACCGAAGATGCGGCGGTGCAGTATCGCAAGGCGCTGGCGATCAGCCCCAGCCCGCTGATTCAGTCCAAGCTGTCCCGACTGGAACAGAACATGGCCTCTAACAAGACACGGGAGCTGGCTGGCAAAACCACCCGCCCGGAGTCAGGCCGGACAGATCGCCCGCAGCCCGCCGCAGCCCCAGAAAAGGCAGCAGAAAAAAGCGGCGGCCTCCTCGGACGGCTGCTTGGGCGCAAATAGAGAAAAACGAGCGGAGATTAGAGAAGAACGAGCGAAGCTTAGACAAAGCAAACGAAGCTAGAGGATGCGGCGCGGCATAGGCCGAGTCCGCAGGAGACGACGCACAGAGCGGGCGAAGGCAACGAGGCGAACTCGAAGCTTTTCGGTCGCTCTTGCTCTTAAAAACAGGGAAACGACGCGGCGCGAATACCGCACTCCCACCTGCGACCGCATATAGTTGTCGGCCTGGGCCGGGGTGAACGCCGGGTTCTCGCGGTACAAACGCGGCGCGGTCATGGCAGCAAACTCACTGGAAATGCACAGCATCTGCGCTTCAAAGGGAATGGTAGTGCCGGAGCGGCCAAAGGGATAGCCGCTGCCGTCCACATATTCGTGATGAAAGCGAATAATGTCGGCGGCGGGGCGCAGAACGGGGATGACGTCTAAAATGGCCGCGCCAACACGCACATAATCGCGCAGGACAAAGCGGTCTGTGGGGTCGGAAAGCGGTGTGGACGTGTTCAGCAGGCCATAGGGGATGCTGACTTTGCCGATGCCATGCAGCAGGGTCGCGTCTTCGAGCGTTCGCATTGCCACAAAGCCCATGCCGCGCAGGCGAGCCATCAGCAACACATAGCGCGAGGTCTGCTCGGCGTGGCCCAGCAAGTGCGGCTCGCGGGCTTCGACCGCACGGGCCAGCGCGATGAATGTCTGCCGGTATGACTTCCGAATGCGCCAGGGCAGATAAATCAGCACGGCCATCAGGGCCGATGTGAATACGACCCCGGCGATGACATTAGCAAACACTAAATTCATAAAAACACTAAATTCATAAAAACCAGTTTCAAGCCCGCCCAGACAGCGACAGGCGATTGGACGCCTGCGGCGGGACGGCCCACAGCGAGTCATCAGCCAGCTCCGATGTGAGGCCGGAGCGGTGGCCACCCGCTTCCAGCGTTTGCTCACGTTCAAAAATAGAAATAAACGTCTCCACGACATCCTCCCGAAACTGTGTTCCGGCATGACGGCGCAGCTCCGCAATCGCCTCGGCGGGGGTGATTGCCTTGCGATAGGGTCTCTGGTCCTCTTTGGCCGGGCCACCGACCATGGCATCAAAAGCATCGACCACGGAGATGATTGACGACTCAAGGGGAATATCTTCCCCGACCAGTCCCTGCGGGTAGCCTTTGCCATCGGGCCGCTCGTGGTGATGTCGTATCCAGTGGCTGACAGCCCCCAGCACGCTCATTTTGCTGACCAGATCGGCTCCGGTTACGGGATGCCTGCGGATCATGGACCAGTCATCGTCGGTCAGCTTGCCGACTTTGTTCAGCACGCGGTCATCCACGGCCACTTTGCCGATGTCATGCAGGATAGCGGCATCGCCGATATGCTGCATCGATGACGCGGGCAGACGCATCTCCTCGGCGATTTGCACCGCCCACCGGGCGACCCGGTGCAGGTGTCCATGCGTATAGGGGTGTGCCTCCTGCATAATTCTCCCCAGCAGCTCCACCCCATGCCGGTACGCCTCCATCGTCTTTTCGTGCGTGATCACTGCCATCCGCATCATATAAACAGGAAGCAGAACAAAGCCAATTCCCAGCCACCAGTACTCTCCATAAAGAATAGCCGTGAGCAGAGCAACAGGTGACATAAACAGAGCACTGGAAAGCATCCATTTGAAGTTTTCATGCCAGAGAACATCCCAGCGCAGTGAATAATAGCGGCTTGCCAGAGTGGTGGTAATCAAAGCACTCACAACAAGAACAGCAAAAGTGCATATAGGTAAAGCAACACAGGCATAAATCTTTGGAAACTGCCCCAGATGCACGCCTTCATACCGAAAAATAAACATTTCCAGCACAGTATAAATTAAAGCAGCCCCGCCCACAGAAACAATGCTCGTACACACGGAGGGAAGATAAAGATCCACTCGGCGCCGCTTGGCTCCTGGCAGAGAAACATATCCAGCCGTGAAGGCGGACAAGATAGCAGCGAAAACAGCCGCCGTTGCCCCGAAGAGACCCGCAACAGCAAAAATAAGTGGAATGGTGGGAGAACCAACAAGTTCGATGCCGCTAGGCAGTCGGACCGAGAGCAGGCTGATAACTACTGTCAAAGCTGTCAGTAAAAGAACTTGAGGCAAAATATGAAGGGAAACAGGGCTAACAACAAGGCAAAGGCAAAAAATAATTCCGGCACTCCAAATTAATTGTCGCCGAAAAAGGGTGTAAGTGGGAGGATATACCTTCGCAGCAGGTTTGGAAGAAGCTAGTTTTTCTTCTGCGGTAGTTGAAGATACAGACATAGTAGGACGTATTCTTAAGTGCATTCTCGAAGCAGAAAACGAAAGTAAAATAAGGAATGCCGGAAGCTTGTGTGTCAAACAAGGTCAATCAAACAGAATTTCAAGGGATAAAACCAGGCGACCACTTCCAGCCGGTCTAGCAGCCGCCTGCAACAATTTATAATTGCAGGGTACTGCTTAGGACAAACTAGTCCGGTGGGAAGAAGTGAGCAATCGCGCAGCCGTTGATGGCGCTGGACAGGGTCTTGATCATCTTGGAAACGGTGTTCATTGGGATAGGACCTGTGTATAAACGCGGCCGTGCCGACTTCTCGGACATCGAACCGCCTCCGCTCATGAGAACCCCTCGGTTCCCGAAGCCCCGGCATTCCAAATCGTAACGATTATTCCATTATCAAAGTGATTTTTACAGGATTATTTTGGTGCGTGCGCTGCGGCCCAAAACCTGACGGGATGTGGCTAGAAATCGTCGTCCATCATGGCCTGGCTGACGCGGCGGTTGACGGCGTCCAGTGTGGCGTTGACCACCGCTTTCCAGGCGTCCTGCCGGATCAGGGCGCTGCCGGTGAGAAGCTCCTCCCCCTGCGGCGGGGCCAGGGCGCTCACCAGCACAACCACGGCTTTGCGGCCTGCCAGCGCGATGTCGGTCTGCAAATCTTCCACCACCATGGTGCCGTCCCGGTCGCCGCTGTCTTCCACGGCGCGGATGGCGGCGGAGGCGATCAGACGAAGCTGATTGTAAGCGGAGGCATGGCCGGAGGCTGTGCCGGTATAAAAGGCATCCCCGCGCTTCAGATGCACCAGCGCCTCGGCGCGGCTGCCGGTGACGGTCAGCGCGACATCGGAAAAGCGCAGACGCGGGGCAAGGGACGGCGCAGACCCGCCGACCGGGGCATGGCCTTGAATCTGGGCAATGCTGATTTTTTTGTAGTCCAGCGTCACATCCAGATGGGCGCGGACGGCGGACTCAATATCGCGGGCAATCTGTTTGGGGGCACGTTTGGGGTGAACGAGAACGTGCAATTCGTCAATGCGCCCGGAGGGTCCCAGAACGGCGCGGGTAGAGACGACATCTTTGAGCTGACGCACAATGTCTTCAATCTGCTCGGCAGAAACATAGCGGCGAGAGGCGGCGGTCTCATTCAATGCAAGGTCCAAAGGCGCATCCTCGGTTCTCTGAGCTTTATTGTTCTGTGCTTTTCAGCAGCGGCTTCTTCCTAATTGTAACACAGATTTCTGATTTTAGGGGGATTACGGCTGTTGCCCAAGAAATATTTTTTGCAGGCCAAAAACAGCCGCCGCCCCCAGCCCCGTGCAGGCTAAATTCACAGCATCGTTGCCCACCCAGATCCAGCCCCGCACGGGCGGCTCACCCGGATTTTGCTCCGTCCAGCGTCCGGGCCGCGCCGGGTCACGCCACTGCGCCTGCGCCGTCGCGCCGAGCAGGCTATCCGCCAGCGCCCCGGCCAGCCCCGCCGCTGTGACTATCCCCCACCCCAGAAGGCTTCCTGCAAAACACCCCAGCAGGGCCGCCCCGGCCAGCGCGGCCAGTGTTCCCGGCAGGCTAATCGCGCCCGACGTTCCCGGCGCGGCGGCGCGGCCCGTGCGGAGGTCTAGCGTCGGTGCGCCCAGCGCCGAGCCGATCTCCGTGGCCCATGTATCCGCGTTTGCCGCCGCCAGCGCCCCCAGCATCAGCCCGAATGCCCGGTGCGGAGCAAGGGCCGGAACCACCAGCGGCAGCAGCAGGCAGGCCGCCGCCACGCCGCCGTTTGCCAGCACCTGCCCGGCATCCCGCCGCCCGCCTTTTTCATAGCCCAGCGACTCTTTCGCCCGCCGCCGCCAGCGGGACAGCCCCGTGGAGGTTCCAAAGAACACCAGCAGCGCCCCCGCCCCGGCCCAGCCGCCCCGCGCAAAAATGATTGCGCCGACCACGCAGGCTGCCACAGCCCCGGCGGACGTGAGCGCCTTCGCCCGCCATGCGGCGGCGGCGACGAGTGTGGCCAGACTGAAAGCTAGGAGGGGGTGCGGCATGACGGGCAGGGTAGATAGGCGGAGTGCCGCCGGGGGTGTAGAAACCCCCGGCAAGAAAATGTCCTTCGGACAAAGATAGCAGGACAAAGAAAGGAGAAGAGGGCGCAGCAAGCAGCGCCCCTACTTTTTAGACACATACGGGTTGCCGCGAATGTAGTAGCGCCAGGGCAGCTCGACGCCGCGTGTGATGCCGATGCGCGTGGTTTCCACCAGCTCAAACGGCGGGGCGGGGCGGGGCCGAATGAACAGCTCGCCGTCGGGGTCAGTCAAGTTCGCTTCATTGTGGTCTAAGCGTGTCAGGGCCAGCGCCTGCGCCAGCTTGCCCGGCCCGTTCGTGAGCTGCCGCGTTTCAGCCATCCCGCCCCGGTTCTGCCGCATGAGGTCCACGCCTTCGGTCGGCTCCAATGCGCGCAGGAGCACGGCCTCAGCGATGCCTTCCGGAGCGCAGACCAGGTTGAACATCATGTGCAGGCCGTAGGTGAAGTACACATACGCCTGACCGGCGGGGCCGAACATCGCGGCGTTGCGCGGCGTCTGCCCCCGGTAGGCATGGCAGGCGGGGTCGTCGGTGAGATAGGCTTCGGTCTCCACGATAATCCCGGCTATAGTCTCGCCGGTCGGCAGGCGGCGGACGACCTCCTGCCCGAGCAAAGCTTTGGCGACGGTGCGCGTGTCCTGCAAATAGAAGTCCTGCGGGAAGGGCTGGGAAGTGTCTACCACGGGGCCTCGATCTCTTCGTCATCCAGCGACGGCCCTGCAGCGGCAGGGGCGGGGTCCGGGATGGGAGCAGCCTTTGCGGCCTCTTCGGCCTTCAGGCGCTCGTACAGGGCGCAGGTTCCGGTCAGCAGAATCTCCTGCGTCTTCCCGGCAATGGCCTCACCGAAGCCGGGGATTTTCTTCAGCTCCCCCCGCGCCTCAATCGCGGCGGCAGGCTCCGGCAGTGTTTCCAGCGTGCGGACCGCAGTGCGGTAGGCACGGATTTTAAACGGGTTCTCACCCTGCCCTTCCAAAATCTCCGCGATGCGCTCGAAGACGTCCGCGATCTCGGCATTGGTGCGTGTTGGTTCCATGTCTGCGATATACCCGGATTGGGGGAAAGAGGCCCTGCCCCCGGAGACCTACCTTCCCCGCTTCGCTGGGGTCCTTCCTAAAGGAAGGATTAGGATACCGAGGCAGAGGGCTTACGTGTCTTGTCCTAATCCTTCCTTAAGGAAGGACCCTGTGAGCGAGGAACGAGAGAACAAAGTGGTAGGTCTCACCAATCCGAGCGGCGTGGAGGCCCCTGCTTTTAAGTATGGGGAGGAAACGCCGCCTTGACTTTCCG
>CAXUKS010000050.1:23065-25118 GCA_964251675.1 uncultured Armatimonadales bacterium | reverse complement strand
CATTTTGGGTCAGGTCGGCACTAAATATGCACTTTCTTTCGCGTGACTACTTAGTAAGCCGAGAAAGTCGCTCCGCGACTCAGGATAAAGACTTGCTCAATGTGGCTGGTCTTCTCTTGAGACGCGGAGCGACTTTTTACGTTTACTAGTAGACCGGCTCTTTAGAGCCGGTTGAGGAAGGCTTTTCGGGTAAAATGACCCCATTGTTTCCGGTTCCCCACACTTCAATGCGAGTGTGAGCTAGAGAACCCGACAAGGAGACCCTGCGCGTGTCCAATACTTCCCCAAACGAACTCATTCCTGGCGATACTTTCAACAACCGACTCTTTCTATGCGCCAACGTTGCCGCAGGCATAGGCAATCAGCCGAAAATCAGAATGACGCTGAATGATGGCGGACACGTTCGGGCGGGGAAGATGTGGAACCCGTTAGACGGGGATTTAGAGCTGCTGCTAGAATGCACGTTTATTCGGGCAACCGGCGTCGTTGACAGCAAAGAGAAGTACGTCGGCGAGCTGGATATTCACAGGTTTGAAGCCGCTGATACGCCCGAAGACATCACCCCGTTTCTGCCTCCCCCGCATGCCGACTGCGACAGCCATCAGGCCCGATTTCGGGCATTGATCGCTTCGGTTCAGGAGCCATATCTATGCCAGCTTTTGGAAATGATCTTTGACGAAGACAAATCGATCTGGCCCAGGTTCCGAGAGGCCGTCGCGGCCAAAAAGAAGCATCATGCCTACCGGGGCGGCCTGCTGCATCACACTCTGGAAGTCGCTGAGTCCTGTGCGGCCCTCTGCACTGTCTACAAAGAGATGGAGCGGGATTTAGCGGTCGCTGGGGCGTTGCTGCATGACATTGGCAAGCTGGATGAAATGGAACAGGGCCTGCGGGCAGGCGAATATACCGAAGCGGGAGTTCTGAGCAGCCACCTTCAACTGGGTGCAGACAAAGTGGCCCGGTTTATCACCAAAATTCCCGGCTTTCCGCCCGCGCTCCGAAATGCCGTCCGGCACATGATTGAGTCGCATCATGGACGCCCTGAGTTTGGCTCGCCCAAGCCACCCATGTTTTCCGAAGCACGGCTTCTCTCCGACTGTGATTTTCTGAGCGCCTGGGTCTTTCAGTGCGAGGCCGCACGGGCGGACGCACGGGGCCAAAAGCAAGTCTACCTGCCCGGTAAGGAAAGCATTTTTATCTTCACCGGTGACCTCGGCCTGCAAACGCCGACGGAAGCGCCTGCCGCAGCCGAACCAGCCCGGACATTTCAAACGGCTCCCCTGCGCCGTGCGGAGCCGCTGCCGTCGTTCAGCACTGTGCGCCTCCCCGTGCGCGGCCTGGCGGCGGCGGGAACACCAGAACAGTCTGCCGAGCTTGATGAAGACGCGCACACCGCGACGCTGCCCGCCGGAACAGCGGATTTTCTGGTGCGTGTCACTGGCGACAGCATGGTAGACGTAGGCATCGACGAGGGCGATTTGCTGCTCATCAAGAGTGCTAAAACTGCCGAGGACGGCGACCTGGTGCTGGCGCATCTCGGCACACGCGGCGAAGTCGTCAAACGCCTGCGCCGGGACGCGGCTACGGGAGAAAGCTGGCTGCACTCCGAAAACCGCGCTCAAAACTATCCCCCGCTGCCAACCGATGTTGACACCCTCATTCAGGGCCGTGTCGTCGGCACGCTCAAAGGCCAGTAGACAATGCCGGCCATCATCATTCGGGACGCGACGCCCTTTGACGCCCGGGCCATCGCCGAGGTTCATGTGGCGACGTGGCGCACCACCTACCCCGGCATCATGCCGCAGGCGCATCTGGACGCCCTTTCCGTCGGCCAATTCGCCGCCGACTGGGCAAACCGCCTTGCCGACAGCCGGGCCGAGGGCAAAACGCGCATTCTGGTCGCCGAAGACGAGGCGGGCCAGGTCGTCGGCTTCTCCTCCGGCGGCCCCGAGCGCACCGGCGATGCCGAGTACCCTGCCGAAATCTACACGCTGTACCTGCTTCAACCTTTGCAGGGCCAGGGCCTCGGACGCCGCCTGATAACCGCGATGGC
>CAXUKS010000050.1:0-23055 GCA_964251675.1 uncultured Armatimonadales bacterium | reverse complement strand
CCATCCGCCGCCTCTCCGAAGACGGCTACCCCGCGCTGATGCTCTGGACCCACATTCGCAACCCCGCACGCGCCTTCTACGAAGCGATGGGCGGCAACAACGCCCGCACCAGCCAGCGCGTTGTCACCGGCGTTACTTATGACGATGTTGGGTATTGCTGGGACAATGCCGCGCTGGTGCGACTTACAACTAACGAGACGAAAAGATAAGGACAAACAAATGCAAATTCAAAGCCCACTGAGCAATCTCCGGCAAGTGCTATCGGAGGTTAAGACGACTGCCAATCTCTACAAGCCCACGCTTCAAGCTAACGAATCAGCGACACGAGCGGCCTTAATAGACCCTGTTCTCAAAGCATTGGGCTGGGACATTGCGAATCCTAACATGGTTGAGGTGGAGAAGACTGCACCAGGAACACGGGCAGATTACGCACTATACGATTATGACAAAAACGTGAAAGTCGTTATAGAAGCCAAAAAATTAGGCGTGAATCTTGGGCAACTTGCTCTGGGTTTGGTGAATGATACATTTGGATTCAAAACTTCGAGTGTGTTCTTGACAGATGGCATTGTATGGCATCATTATACAAAGTTTGACCCTACTAGCTTTGTTGCCGACAAAGTCTTTGATCTGTCTGGGAAAGACTTGGATGAGGTCACGGCTTATCTCGTTCAGGAATTAGATGCCGCCAATTTTTGGCCTGAACACCCTGACATCAATGTTCTTGAACAAGAGGTTACCCAACTGAGGAGCGATCTGAGTAGCCTGCAACAGAAAGTCGATCTGCTATCACAGGGGCAACTTGTTCCTCCACCCCCGCCCCTGCCTAGAAAATGGAATGAACTCAGCAGCATTGCCAATCCTATGAACACCCAACCTTCTTTGTTGCGCCTGCCAGATGACACGGAAATCACTGTCAAGACATGGAGGGGCGTTTTAGTAGAAATTTGCAAATTTGTCTTAGCTCGGAACTCGCAAATCCCAGTTCCTTTCAAGGATGATGCAAACCTCACGGTGGACCTTATTCGTAATATCAAGCCACTGCGCGACTCGTCATTTGTCACTGAAATATACAATGGGCAGACAGTCTATTTATTCGCCAATTACAGTGCTGAAAACTGTAGAAGAAATGCGCTGTATATACTAAAACAGTTGCCAAAAGCACAGCAGCCTGTGACAGCAGCAGTTTTGTATGCGCCCACGCCATGAAACTCGCCAAAAACGAAAGGCAAATCTATGAAAATCCACAACACGGAAATTGATGTCGTCCATGACAGCATGATGAAGCAGCGCGTGGATGCTGTGGTCAATGCCGCCAATCCGCATTTGGCGTATGGAGGCGGCATCACCAAAGTTATCTTTGATCAAGCCGGGCCGGGGCTTCCCGCTGAAATCAAGCAGAAATATCCAAAGGGAACGCCGACGGGAACCGCCGTGATTACAGGTGGGTATGGTCTGACGCAGCCGCATATTATCCATACGCCGGGGCCGGTGTGGCATGGCGGCAGGAGCGGAGAGGAAAAAGAGTTGGCGTCTTCGTATCGTTCCTGTCTGGAAGTGGCGGACGCGAACGGGCTGAAAAGCATTGCGTTTTGCTCAATCTCCACCGGCATCTATGGGTTTCCGCTCGGCAAAGCCGCGCCGATTGCCTTCGCCACGGTGCGTACCTACCTGGACGCGCACCCGGAGACGACATTAGAGCGTATCATCTTTGCGATGTTTGCCCAGGACGAGTATGACGCTTTCTCCAAAGCATACAAAGAGGCGGCGGCATGATCACGCAAAACAGCAAAATTGAGATCGTCTCCGGCAGCGTGTTGGAGCAGGATGTGGACGTGGTGGTGAATGCGGCCAACACAGCGATGCGCGGCGGGGGCGGCATTGACGGGGTCATCCACAGGGCGGCGGGGCGCGGGCTGCTGGCGGAGCTGGAGAAAGTCGCGCCGCAGGGGGCCAAGACGGGGGCGGCGGTGCTGACGAAAGGGCACAACCTGTCACAGCCGTATATTCTTCATGTGGCCGGGCCGGTCTGGAAGGGCGGCGGGGCGAAGGAAGCGGAAAAGCTGGCGGCATCGTACCGGTCGTGTCTGGAAAAGGCGGACGCGAAGGGACTGACAAGCATTGCGTTCTGCTCGATTTCGACGGGCGTGTATCTTTACCCGCTGGCGCAGGCCGCGCCGATAGCACTCTCTACGGCCAATGAGTTTCTGGACGCGAACCCGGACACGCCGCTCACGCGGGTGGTCTTTGCGCTGTTCCAGAAGCCGGAGCTGCTGGCGTTCCAGAAGGCGTGGAAGGAACTCGGCGAGGCTGCTGCCGGGGGTGTGGAAACCCCCGGCAAGGAAGCACCCTTCGGGTGAGGAAGAGGCCCCTGCCCCTCTTTGGCTTCTCTTTGTCCGAAGGACATTTCTTTGCCGGGGGTTTCTACACCCCCGGCACGTTTTCAAGAGGTTCCATGAGCATTTTTGACGGCACGCGCATTCAGGCCGACACGTTTAAATTGGACACTAAGCGGATGCGGCGGGGGTGGTACTCGGACAAGTATTTTGACAACATTGTGACGCTGCTGACGGCGCTGTCCGGCGAGGGCTACACTTACGGCGGGGCGGAGACGGGGGATTTAGAGGTGGAAATGCAGTGGTTTACCCGCCGCGCTCCCTTCTCGGTGGTGGTCGGCGTGGACAAGGCGCTGGCGATACTCAAAGCCTGCACGGGGCACTTTGACGACAGGGGCGTGTGGGTTCCGACCTATGAGAACCTGGAAGTGACGGCGGTGCAGGACGGCTTTCTGGCTCCCTACGCCGGGGACCCCCGACAGGTGACGCCGGTGCTGAAGGTGCGAGGGCGCTACCGGGACTTCGCGCCGCTGGAAACGCCGACGCTGGGGGCGCTGACACGCGGAACCCGTGTTGCCACCAATGTCTATGAAGTCCTGCACGCAGCACGGGGCAAGGAAGTTTTGTTCTTCCCGGCCCGCTTTGATGCCCACGAGGTGCAGGCCAGCGACGGCTATGCCTACCACATCGCCGTGCAGCTTTTTAATCACACGGCGGGGCACACGGTCAAAAGTTCGGTCTCCACGGATGAGCAGGGCGACTGGTGGGGCGGCGCGGGCGGCGGCACGGTGGCGCACGCAGCCATCGCCTGCTTTCTGGGCAATACCGCCGAGACAGCCCTGCAATTCGCCCGCGTCCTGCCCGCCGCCGTGCCGCGCATTGCGCTGGTGGACTTCAACAATGACTGCGTGGGCGACAGCCTGGCGACTATGCGCGTGCTGTTCTCGCGTTATATGGAGCTGACCAATGCCGGGCAGCACGCAGAAGCACAAAAGTATGTCCTCTACGGCGTCCGCCCCGACACCAGCGGAACCCTGCGGGACAAGTCTCTGGAGCCGCTGGGGGACCGGCGGCTGGACAAAGGGGTCAACCCCCGGCTGGTCTTCACCCTGCGCCGGGCGCTGGACAGCGCCTACGAAAGCTGGCAGGTCCCGTTCGGCTGGCTGGACCGGGCGCGGGCGTACTGCCGCAATGTCAAAATCACGGTGACAGGCGGCTTCACGCCGCAGAAAATCCGCGAGTTCGAGGACAACGATGTCCCCGCCGATGTCTACGGCGTCGGCTCGTACCTGTTCAGCAACTCCACCGAGGGCGGCACCAACAACGACTTCACCGCAGATATTGTGCGCGTCAAAGTCGGCGGCGAGTGGCGCGACCTCGCCAAAGTGGGCCGTCAAGCCGCCGACAACCCAGCCCTCCTACCGGTGGACTGGGCGGAGATTTAAGCGAGTTGCAGGGCCACGGGTTGAAACCCGAGGCTATGAAAAGCCCACCGCCTTCCAGGTCTGCCAGTGCAGGGCAGGGCACGTAAGAACCAATCGCTGGGGGCTTCTCTTGTGTCCCCTGGACACTGGGTGCTTATTAGCCTCGGGTTTCAACCCGTGGCTCCGAGCTGCTGTCCTTTGTTCCGCTTGCTTCCCCCCGCCTTGACTTCCCGCCGCCCGTTCGGCTACAATATCCGCAACGTTTACTCGGCTATCCTGCCGCCCGGAGAACTTCCCATGTCTACGCCGCCTCAGCAGAAAATGCTGTCCCAGCGTGCGCTTCACGCCGCTCCCTCGCCGACCCTTGCCATCACCGCCAAAGCCAATGCCCTCAAAGCCGAAGGCAAAGATATTCTCAGCTTCGGCGCGGGCGAGCCGGACTTCGACACCCCCCAGAATGTCAAAGACGCCGCCGTCGCCGCGCTGGACCGGGGCGAGACGAAATACACGCCGTCCAGCGGGACCGTGGCACTTAAAGAAGCGATTATCGCTAAGCTGAAGCGGGACAATGGGCTGACCTACTCGCGCAATGAGATCATCGTGTCCTGCGGCGCGAAGCACTCCATTTATAACCTCATGCAGGCGATGCTCAATAACGGCGATGAAGTGGTCATCCCCGCGCCTTACTGGGTGTCTTACCCGGAACAGGCGAAGCTGGCGGGCGGCGTGCCGGTGATTGTCGAGACCGACGAAAGCACTGGCTTTCTGGCGACGGCGGCGCAGATCGAAGCCGTGCTGACCGACAAAACTAAGCTGGTCGTGATCAACTCGCCGTCGAACCCCACCGGGGCCGTTTACGCGCCGCAGACGTTGCGCGAGATTGCCGAACTGTGCGCCGCGCGGGGCGTCTATCTGATGTCCGATGAGATTTACGAGAAGATACTGTACACGGGCAGCGAGTTTGTGTCGCCCGCGTCGTTCTCGGACGAGATCAAGAAGTACGTTATTACGATCAACGGCTTCTCCAAAGCGCACTCGATGACCGGCTGGCGGCTTGGGTATGCGGCGGCGGATTTGGATATTGTCGCGGCTATGTCCAAAATTCAGGACCAGAGCACATCCAATCCGACATCCATCGCGCAGGCCGCTGGCGTCGAAGCCCTGAACGGCCCACAGGATGATGTGGAGTCCATGCGGCAGGCATTTGAAGAGCGCCGAAATTACATTGTTCCTGCCCTGAATGCCATCGACGGTGTCACTGTGCAGCAGCCTGGCGGGGCGTTTTATGTCTTCCCGAATGTCTCCGCCCTGTACGGGAAAAGCTGGACGCCGGAAGGGGACGCGCCCCGGACCATTGGCGGCTCAGACGACTTCTCGGCTTACCTGCTGGAAGCCTACGGCGTCGCCGTGGTCCCCGGCTCTGGCTTCGGCTTGGACGCTAACATACGCCTGTCTTATGCGACTTCGCTGGACAACATCAAGCGCGGCATCGCCCGCATTGCCGACGCCGTGCAGGCGCTGTCGTGATTACGATTGAGGACGCCAATCCTGAAGAGACCTTGACCGAGCGGTTGCGGCGTGAGGCCGAGGCCCGCCGCTTGCCCCTGAGCGATCTGGCCGCCCTCAAGCAGGCGCTAACGCACAAGTCGCTGGTTCCCGAACACACACTGGATAGCAATGAGCGGCTGGAATTCCTGGGCGACTCCGTGCTGGGCATGGTCGTCGTCGAGTTTCTCTATGACCGATTCCCCAAGCGCGGAGAGGGGGAGCTGGCAAAAGCGAAGGCGCTGATTGTCTGCAAAGACGCCCTCGCCGCCGCCGCCCGCCGGATGGACCTGGCCCCCCTGATGCGCCTGGGCCGCACCGAAGAAGCGATGGGCGGGCGCAACCGTGACTCGATTATCGCCGACGCCGTGGAGGCGCTGATTGCCGCTGTCTACCGCGAGCGTGGCTACCCTGCCGCCCGCGACTTTATTTTGGAAATACTCGCTCCCGAGATCGCCGCTGTCTCCGAAGAGCGCGACTGGCGCGACCCCAAAACCGTGCTGCAGGAGCAGCGTCAGGCCGCGCATCTGTCCTCGCCCGAGTACGTTCTCACCGCCGAGCGGGGCCGCCCGCACGACCGGACGTTCACGATTGCCGTTAAACTCGACGGCGTGACAATGGGCACGGGGCAGGGCAAAACCAAAAAAGAGGCGCAGCAGGCCGCCGCCGAGGCGGCGTTAGGGAAGAGTTAGGAGACCTACCACCTTGCTTCGCTCATTCTTCGCTTCGCAGGGTCCTTCCCAAAGGAAGGATACAGAGTATCAGGCAAGAGGCAGCGCCCTTCGCACTTCGGTATTGTCTTAATCCTCCCTAAAGGGAGGACCCTGCGAAGCGAAGAATGAGCGAAGCAAGGTGGTAGGTCTTAGGCACACTATGGTACACACAGCAGAAATCGGCATCTTTGGCGGCAGCGGTTTCTATGACTTTGCCGAGGGCGACGTGGAAGAAATCTTTGTAGACACCCCCTACGGCCCGCCGAGCGACAAAATTGCCCTGATGACCGTCGCCGGGCGGCGCGTTGCGTTCCTGCCCCGGCATGGCAAAGCACACACCATCCCGCCGCATAAAGTGCCGTACCGGGCCAATTTATGGGCACTGCAGAGCCTCGGTGTCACCCGCGTTCTCGCGCCAAGCGCCGTCGGCTCCCTGCAATCACATATCGCGCCCGGCGACATTGTCATCAATGACCAATTCGTAGACCGCACCACGGGCCGTGTCGATACCTTCTATGATGGCCCCGTGGTGACCCACGTTTCGTCGGCCAATGTGTACTGCCCGCAGATGCGGCAGCTCGCCGTGTCGGCGGCCAAAGAAAACGGCGTCACGGTGCATGAGACGGGCACAGTGGTCGTCATTCAAGGCCCGCGCTTCTCGTCCAAAGCCGAAAGCCAGTGGTTTACGCATATGGGCTGGAACATTGTCAGCATGACGCAGTACCCGGAAATGATGCTGGCGCATGAGCTGGCTCTGTGCTATACCACGCTGTCGCTGGTCACAGACTATGATGCTGGTCTGGTCGCCGATGTGGCCGCCGTGCAGGCGCACGACGTGCTGGAAGTCTTGACGCAGAACACGGCCAATGCCAAGCGCGTCCTGAAAACCATGCTCTCGCAGATGCCGACCACCCGCGACTGTGCCTGCGGAGATTCGCTGAAATACGCCCGGATGTAGGGCGGGGTCTCCCCGCCCTTTTTAATCACCGATGTGACACAGACCTTGCCCCCGGATTGAAATCCGGGGCTACAAAGTGCGATTGTCCACCTTCGTGGACATAGGATGAGCTGAACGCAAACTTTCTTATGTCCGCGAAGGCGGATAATCGCTCTTGTCAGCCCCAGAATTCATTCTGGGGGCAAGGTCTGCGTAACCTTAGTTCACCATTATCAAGGAGACACACGCCCCCATGAAAGCACTGCTGCTCGCCGCCGGACGCGGCACGCGCCTCGGCCCCCTGACTGCCAATCAGCCCAAGCCCATGATCCCCATCGGCGGCGTCCCTATGATCGAGCGCATCATGGGCGGCATCGCGTCCACCACGCCCATCCGCGACTTTGTCCTGATCACCGGCTACAAAGCCGAAGTTTTGCAGGAGTATCTCGGCGACGGCTCCGACTGGGGCTGGCACGTAGAATATGTCCCGCAGGAGACCCCGCGTGGGGTAGGGGACGCTGTCCACACCGCCCGCTTCGCCCTTGCCGACGCACCGTTCCTGATGACCTACGGCGACATCATGCTGGACCCTGTCAACTATGGCCGCTTCGGCGATGCCTATGTGGACGCTGGCACGCGCGAGATCAAAGCCTATGTCGGCCTGAACTATGTCGATGACCCCTGGGCGGGCGCGGCGGTCTACCTCGACGAAAACAACCTCATCCAGCGCATTCAGGAAAAGCCCCCGAAAGGCACGGCCACGACCCACTGGAACAACGCGGGCCTGTTTATCTTCGACCCGCTGCTGTTTGAGTACACCGCCAAAATCGTCCCCTCCGCCCGCGGCGAGTACGAGCTGCCCGACGCCATCACCGCCATGATCAACGCCGGCTATGCCACCAAAGGCATCGCGCTGGAAGGAACTTGGCGCGACGTCGGTACCCCCGAAGACTACGCCGCCATCAATGCTGAATATGTCGAATGATGGATAATGCCAAATGATGAACAGTCTACGCCCCCTGTTGCTGCCGCTCCTGGGCGCCGCCCTTTTTGGGGGCGGCTCACTGACACACGCCGCCCCGCCTGCGCGTGCCCAGACTATCCACTTTTCCGGCTATGAGTGGGAAGTGCGGCCTGCGGAAACTAGCGGCCCCGGCCCAAATCACTGGGACCCGAACTGCGTTCGCGTGGACTCTCAGGGCCGCCTCCATCTCACCCTCACCAAGCAGGGCGGCGTCTGGCGCTGCCCCGAAGTTTACACCAAGCGCCGTTTCGGCTTCGGGCGCTACCAGTTTCAGGTCACCGGGGCGCTGGACCGTCTGGACCCGAATGTCGTTCTCGGCCTGTTCAACTATCCCGCGTCCGGCATGGGGCCGGACGGAACCAACGAGATTGATATTGAATACAGCCGGTGGGGCAACCCGGCGGCCCTCCCGGCCAGCAGCACCATTTACCCGGCCCGCGCTGGCACTGTCCCGGCCTCCGTCTCCTACTCGTTTGCCGTGCCGCCGGGTCTGACCGACACCACCCAGCGGTTTGTGTGGAGTCCCGCCGCCGTCCGCATCCAGTGCCTGCGCGGACACCAGAGCGCCCGACGCCGCGACCGGCGGGGCGAATACGCCCGGTGGACCTTCGCGCCCGCTGACCACAATCGCCTGCCGCAGCAGGCGCTTCCGGTTCACATCAACCTCTGGCTTTTCGAAGGGGCCGCGCCGAAAAACAATAAACCCGTCGAAATCATCATCAAAGCGTTCTCGTTCACGCCCGAAACGCCCAAGAAACTCTAGCGCCTGCTGCCCTGTCCCTCGGTTTGTCGGGGCATTGACATCTATCTGAAAGACAGATACACTCTTTCTATGAGCCTCGAAGAAATAAAAGAAGCCATCCGGCAGCTTTCACCGTCGGAACTTGCCGAGTTCACGGCCTGGTTTGAGGAGTTTCAGGCTGATTCTTGGGACAGGCAAATCGCAGAGGATGTCGAGGCGGGCCGCTTTGACAATCAGCGTCAGCAGACGTGGGAACAGAACGTTGCTGGGCAGTGTCGGCCATTACAAGCGGCAGTGTCAATCCAAATGCAAGGTGTGATTTGAGGTTAAACTATGCCTCTTTCCATAGAAACTGAGCAAGAAGAAGATGGCCGGTGGCTGAGTGAGGTTCCTGACCTGCCGGGCGTATTGGCCTATGGTGCGACCCATGCCGAGGCGATAGCGCATGTGCAAGTTTTGGCGTTGCGTGTTATTGCAGATCGAATTGAGTATGGAGAGCCACTGCCGAAGGCCGCAGATGTCCTGCCTCAAGTCTTTTCGGTTGCGGCTTGAGCGTGCTATTCGGGAGATGAATTTTGAGCCAGTGGCCTTCCACAAAATCTGGGCGCGTTCTGGCAGCATTGCTTCGTATCGGATGGACAATCAAGCGTCAGAGCAGCGGATCACACAGGACTTTGGAATGACCTGACTGGCCGGACCATGTGTGGGCCTTCCACGACGGCGTGGAGATTGGCCCGGTGATGCTGGCTCGAATTGCCAAGCAGACCGGGCTGACGCCACACGATTTGTGAAGCAGCGTGTGACCCACCACTGCCGCTCTGGCTCCAAATTGGTTGTAGATTGAAGGTGGTGAGAACTGGAAGAAATGAAAAAGAAACCTTTTTTACTTCACTTTGTGTCTGGTCTAATTTTAACCCCTTTTCTGATTAACTATATTTATCCAGAAGTTTATGTGATGCAAACTGGCTGTCAAAGCGGGCGTGTTATTAAGTACATGGTATTGGACAATATGAACCCAAGCGCGAGGGCATTTCACGCCTGGATCGCTACGCCGGGTGAGCCTTGTCGCAACGGAGAATACTGGGACGCTCAACTTGTGAACGACTATCATATATCGCGCTTCTCAGTCTGGTATTGGCAACTCAAGCAAGAACCTAGTTTAAAATAGATATGAAGGCCCGGCGCAGACCGGACGGAAATGAAGGGGAAGTAATGGCACTGGTAGACGAGGCCGTCACGGCATATGAGAAGCGGTTTGGGGCGCGGCCTACCACCGCCGCGCTGGCTCCGGGGCGGGTGGAGATGATGGGCAACCATACGGACTACAACGGCGGCTTTGTGCTGCCTGCCGCGCTGGACAAGGGCACGGTCGTGGTCGGGAGCAAGGCAGACGACGATGTCGTGATGCTGGTCGCCTCGGACTTTGGGCGCGAAGCGATGTTCTCAACGATGGACGTGCAGGCCGACCCGCGCAGTACGTGGGCCAGCTATATGCTGGGGGTGGTCGAGCAGCTTCAGAAAGAAGGCATCCATATTGGCGGGTTCACGGCGCTGATCCACAGCAATGTGCCCGGCGGGGCGGGGCTGTCGTCGTCGGCAGCGCTGGAAGTGGCGACGGCGCTGTTTTTGCAGCAGCTCTTCCCCTTTGACAAAGACCCCATGCAGATTGCGCGGCTCTGCCAGAAGGCGGAAAACGAGTTCGTCGGGGTGCAGTGCGGCATTCTGGACCAGTTTTCGTCGGTCTTCGGGCAGGAAAACAGCCTGCTCTTCCTGGACTGCCTGACGCTGGAACACACGTCGGTCAAGATGGGCCGCGACGACATTGCGATAGTCATTTGCGACTCGAATGTCAAGCACGCGCTGACCGGCGGGGATTACAACACGCGCCGGGCGGAGTGCATGGCGGCGGCGGCGCATTTCGGCAAGACGCTTCTGCGCGAAGTGCCGTGGGACGAGTTTGAGGCCCGCGCCCAGGAGCTTCCTCCCAATCAGGAAAAGCGGGCGCGGCACGTTCTGGCCGAAGACCGGCGCGTGCTGGAAATGCGCTCGGCGGCGGAGGAAGGGGACGCCGAAAAGATGGGTCTCCTGCTCCTGCAGGGCCACGCCTCGTGCCGCGATTTATTTGAAAACTCCACGCCGGAGATCGACACGCTGGTGGAAATCGCCAGGACCCTTCCCGGCTGTTTCGGGGCCAAGCTGACCGGCGGCGGCTGGGGCGGCTGCACGGTCAATCTGGTGCAGGCCGACGCCGTGCCGGAGTTCTGCCGCGCTCTGGCCGCCGCCTACAAAGAAAAAACGGGCAACGAGGCCCATGTCTACGCCACCCGCGCCGGGGCGGGCGCCCACGCGGTGAAACTGTGACCGATCTGCGCCCTCTGACCCCGGACGACGACGCGGCACTGGCCCGGCTGATGGCCGAAGCCTTTGCCGGGGGCCGTCGCGCCGAGACGCCCGCGCCGGATTTGAACGCGCCTCGAAGCACGGTACTGGGCGTTTTCGATGGCCCGCGCCTGGTCGCGGCGGCGACCATCCACGCCCTGCACCTGTGGTGGGGCGACCGGCAGGTCCCCATGGGCGGCATCGGAGGCGTCGCCTGCGCCGCCGACGCACGCGGGCGAGGCCACACGGGCCGCCTGCTGACCGAGTCCCTGCGCGTGATGCGGGATGCCGGGCAGTACACGAGCGGCTTGTACCCGTTTGCCTATGCGTTCTACCGCCGCTTTGGCTGGGAGTGGGTGGGGGAGAGGCGGCAGCACTCGGTACCAACCGCGCACCTTCCGGCGCACCCCGAAGGCCGCGCCGTGCGCTGCTACGACGGCCCCGAGGCGCTGGACACCGTGCGGCCTGTCTATGAGACGTTTGCCCGGCGGCATCGGGGCCTGGCGACGCGCACCGACCCCAACCCGAACTTCTGGGAGCGGGCGCTGGCGCACAGAGATAATCGAACGACATATGTACAGGTCTATCACGATCCGCAGACAGACACAGCGGAGGGCTACCTGACCTTCCGCTACCCGGAGAGCGGCGAGACGGGTCATGTCGGCGAGTTTTTTGCCAATACCCCAGCGGCGTACCGGGGCCTGCTGTCTGTTTTGCACTACTACGGCACGCAGGTGGAGCGCGTCAAGTTCTCCGCCCCCGCCGACAGTCCCCTGCCGCTCTTTGTGATGCACCACGATCTGGAAACCATTGTCCGCCCCCTGTTCATGGGCCGCGTGGTCGATGTCGCCGCCGCCCTGTCCGCGCTTACGCCCGACCCCGCGCTGGCTGGAACACTGACTTTGCGCGTGTCGGACCCCACCTGCGACTGGAACAACCAAACATTTGCCGTCACTGTCGAAGCCGGACAAGTATCCGTTGTGCCGACGCCAAATATGCCCGGCGTGACGCTGGATATTCAGGCCCTCAGCCAAGCCTGCTGGGGCCAGCCCGCGCTGGGCTTGCTCCGCGCCGCAGGCCGGGTCACCGTCACCGACGAGGCGCAGTACGAACTCCTGTCCCGCCTCCTGCCGCCCGCGATTTGCTTTTTGCAGGATGGGTTTTAGAGGAGACCCACAGCCAGACGACCGGGGGTATAAAACCCCCGGCAGGCAGGGCAGACGCCCTCCGGGCTAAAGACACAAGAAGGCAGGCTCCACTTTTGCCCTGCCACTTCTTTCCGTAGCCCGAGAGGGCGGCGGTTTTTCCTGCCGGGGGTTTTATACCCCCGGTATTGCGCAAAGCCATTCGTTAGTAGAAAGTAACACTTATGTCCGACAACCCCATCGCCGTCGTCACCGGAGCCAGCAGCGGCTTTGGGGCGGCTATCGCCAAAACGCTCGCCGAGGCGGGCTACGACCTCGTTCTCGGAGCGCGGCGCATGGACAAATTGCAGGCCGTCGCGGAGCCGCTTGGCGCACAAGCCATAACATTAGATGTGACCGATGCCGAGAGTGTGAAGGCATTCTGCAAGCAGGTCCCGAATGTGCAGATTTTAATTAATAACGCGGGCGGGGCCGTGGGCACGGAGCCGGTCGCGGAAGCCATTGACGCGAAGTGGCAGACCATGTACGACACCAATGTTTTAGGCACGCTGCGGATGACCCGCGAACTGCTGCCCAAGCTCGAAGCCTCCGGGCAGGGGCATATCGTCAATATCGGCAGTGTTGCCGGGCTGGAAGTCTACCCCGGCGGCGCGGGCTACACCGCCGCCAAGCATGCCCTCCGGGCGCTGACGCAGACCCTGCGGCTGGAGCTGATCGGCAAGCCCATTCGTATTACCGAGATTGACCCTGGCCTCGCCGAAACCGAATTCAGCCTGGTGCGCTTCGGGGGCGACGCCGAAAAGGCCAAGAAGCCCTACGCGGGCATGACGCCGCTGTCTGCCGCCGACATCGCCGATACCGTGCTGTGGGTGGTCTCGCGCCCCGCGCACGTCAATATCGATCAAATTGTGATCAAGCCGCTGGATCAAGCCACAGCGACGCTGGTGCATCGCCGGGGATAGCGGGGCGACCGGCACTTCAGCGCCGGTTCCTTTCTTATTGGATTGCTTATGCTCTGCTACTACATCACCGGCCACGGCTTCGGCCATGCCATCCGCACCACGCAGATACTCAAGGCCCTGCCCGCTGACCTGCCGCTGCTGCTCAAAACCACCGCCCCGGAGCGGGTCTTCCGGGAAGAGCTTCCGGGGCGTGAGTTTGAGTACGTCCACGCCGAGTATGACTGCGGCTGTCTGCAAAGCGACAGTGTTCACGTCCTGCGGCGGGAGACCCTGACCCGCTATGCCGAAATCGCCCGGCGCAATAAAAGCCGCCTGGCCGACGAGATAGCGTTCCTCAAAGAGCGCGGCGTCCGGTGCGTCGCCTCCGATATTGCCTCGTTCCCGCTCAAAGCCGCCCGTGCAGCAGGCATCCCCGGCGTGGCCGTCGCCAATTTCACCTGGCACGATATTTACTCCGAATATGCCGAGACTCCCGAAGACACCGCTTTGCTGGCACAGATGGCCGCCGAGTACGCCGAGGCCACGCTGGCCTGCCTGACGCCGTTGTCTGTCCCCACCGTCGGCGACGTGTTCCCAAGCTCAGAGCGCGTGCCGCTGGTCGCCCGGCAGGGGCGAAACATCCGGTCGCTTATTCACGAGACGCTGGACATCCCTGCTGGCAAGTCGGTCGCTTTGCTGTATCTAGGCGGCTGGGGCATGGACATTGACTTCGCGGCCCTGGAACACTGGACCGACTGGGTGTTTCTCACCGATGCCCCGCTTCCCATTTCCGCTGCCAACGCCCGCGCCTTTGACCCGAACATCCTGCGCTACGCTGATGTGGCGGCGTCCGTCGATGCCGTAGTCTCCAAAGCAGGCTATGGGACACTGACGGAGTGCATTGCCAACAGCGTGCCGCTGATTTATCTGCCCCGGCACGGCTTTGTGGAACATGAAGCCCTGGTTCTGGGTATGAACGACTGGGGCGGGGGCATCGAACTCAGCGAACGCGCCTTTTACGCCGGGGACTGGGGCGACGCGCTGGCACAGGCGCTTTCTGCCCGGCTTAACCCCGAAGCCTTTGCCACCAGCGGCGCGGACGTCATCGCCCGCATTCTGACCGAGTACCACAGAAAGCACCAAACACCATGAGCCAGCCGAAAATTGTGATGTATACCCGACCGGGCTGTTCTGATTCTATTCGTACCACGCAGGACTTACAGGAGCGCGGCCTGACCTGGACCGAAATCAATATTGACGAAGACAAAGAAGCCAATGACAAAGTCGTCGGCTGGGTAGGCCGCGCCGCTACTCCCACGCTGTTCATCGGCGATACCATGCTGGTCGAGCCGTTCGCCCCCGAACTTGACGCCGCGCTCGCTGCCGCATAGGCGACCAAATATGCTATACTAACCCGTGCTGAACGAGCCGCAAGATGTCCCTATAACATTGCCCGAAGGCTGGCAGGAACGCGTCGCCCTTGTCGGCCCGACCGCCTCCGGCAAAACCGCCGTGGGCGTTCATCTGGCCGGGCTTCTGAACGGCGAGATCGTCTCCGCCGACTCTATGCAGGTCTATCGGCACATGGACATTGGAACCGCCAAGCCAACCATCACCGAGCGCCAGCAGGCCATCTTTCACGGCGTAGACGTGGCCGACCCGGACGACGAATGGACGCTGGCCGATTATCAGGCCCTCGGCGAAGCGGCCTGCGGAGACATTCACCGGCGCGGCTTGACGCCCCTGATTGTCGGCGGCACGGGGCTGTATGTGCGGGCGCTGACCACCCGGCTGGAAATCCCCGCCGTGCCACCCAATGAAGTGTTTCGCCGTCAGTGGCGCGAATTTGCGAAAACGAACGGCCACGCCGCCCTGCTGGCCGAAGTCGCTCAGAGTGACCCGGACACCGCATCACGTCTGCATGTCAATGACATTGGGCGGCAGATCCGCGCTCTGGAAGTTTATGCCGCGACAGGCCGGACGCTGACCGCGCTGCACCGCGACAATCAGGCCCGAATGCCAAAGTTGTCGCCGCGCCTCTTTGGGCTGACATTTGCTGACCGCGAGGCGCTTTACCAGCGCATCGACGCCCGTGTGGACGCGATGCTGTTTGAGGGCTTTGTGGACGAAGTGCAGGGCTTGCTCAACGGAGGCTACCCGCCGTCGCTGAAGCCCATGCAGGCGCTCGGTTACAAACAGGTTTGCGCTCATCTGGCTGGGGACATCGACTTAGACGCCGCCGCCGCGCTCATCAAGCAGGAGACACGCCGTTTCGCCAAGCGCCAGCTCATCTGGTTCCGGGGTGACCCCCGCGTGCAGTGGATCGAGGCAGACGGCAAGACGCCGGAGCAAATGGCCGAAGAGATTTTTCAGCGCACAGGTGAACACCCAAAGGGAGCAGCAGCCGAGACATGAATAAACCGCAGGTAAACCTTCAGGATACGTTTCTCAATCAGGTCCGCAAAGAAAATGTCGGCGTGATGATCTACCTCATCGGCGGCGTCCAGCTACGCGGCAATGTGCGCGGCTTCGATTCGTTCACTATACTTTTGGACAGCCCCGGCAAGCCGACCCAGCTTGTCTACAAGCACGCTGTCACCAGCATTGTCCCCATGCGCCCCCTGCAAAACCTGTACGCCGAAGCACAGCGCGAGGCCGGACAGACCGCACCGCCTGCCCCGGCCAGCAGCCCGACTTCGCCCGGCACTGTCCCTGCCGCCGCCGCGCATCCGGACGCTACGGTGACGGTGCAAGCGCCTACCCCTGCGCCCGCGTCCGAGACGCCTGAAGCGGCCCGCGTGCCGCCAATTTCCTGAAAGAAACGCACCCATGCACTTTACAAAAATGCACGGCATTGGTAACGACTTTGTCATGGTCAACTGCCTCGGCAAAGACGGCGAAAACCTGCTGGCCGAAGCGCAGAAGCGAGCCGTGTTCCTGTGTGACCGCAAGTTCGGCGTCGGCGGCGACGGCGTGATTGCGCTTCTGCCGGGGCGCATCGCGCCGTTTGCCATGCGGATGTTCAACCCGGACGGCTCCGAGGCCGAGATGTGCGGCAACGGCATCCGCTGCTTTGCCAAGTTCCTCTTTGACCGGGGCCTGACACGCGGCGAGACCCATATCCCCACCGAAACCGGTGCGGGCCTGCTGCATCTGCAAGTCACCCCCGGCGAAGGCGGCAAAGCCGCGATGGTCAAAGTGGACATGGGCGAGCCGGTGCTGATCCCATCACTCGTTCCCACCACGCTGGGCGAGGGCGGCGATGTCCCCGCCGTCAACCTGCCGCTGGACCTCGGCAGCCAGACGATTTATGTCACCGCCGTCTCGATGGGCAACCCCCACGCCGTCACGTTTGTAGAAGATGTCAAAGCCTATCCCATCGAGATCGTCGGCCCCCTTGTCGAAAAGCACCCGGCGTTTCCCCGGCGCACCAACACCGAGTTTATCCAGGTCCTGTCTGACAGCGAAATCAACTTCCGCGTCTGGGAGCGCGGCGCGGCGGAAACCCTCGCCTGCGGTACGGGAGCCTGCGGCGCGGTCGTCGCCTGCGTTCTGAACGCCAAAACAGGCCGTCAGGTTTTGGTGCATCTGCCCGGCGGCGATTTAGACATTCACTGGTCCGAAGCCGACAACCATGTGTACATGACCGGCCCGGCTACGGAAGTCTTCGAGGGCGAGATTTAATCCGAGTGCCGCGAAGCGGTAGTTTGTAGCGTCCTCGCCGAGTAGCCGTGCCATTCATGGCATGGTTCCTGACCAACACACCCCATGCACACACTTGACATCATTCACAAAAAACGACTGGGCGAGGCGCACACAGAGGCCGAAATTGGCTTTCTGGTGGACGGCTATGTGGCAGGCCGCATTCCCGACTATCAGATCAGCGCGTGGCTGATGGCCGTGCTATGGCGCGGGCTAACCGATGCCGAGACGTTCGCGCTCACGGACGCGATGGTAAACTCCGGTGAAACGCTGGATTTGTCGTCGCTGCCGGGGCCGTGTCTGGACAAGCACAGCACCGGCGGGGTAGGGGACAAAACCACGCTGGCGGTCGTGCCTATCCTCGCCTCGGCGGGCGTGCAGATGCCCAAAATGTCCGGGCGCGGGCTGGGGCACACCGGCGGAACGCTGGACAAACTAGAGGCCGTCGGGGCGCGGGTTAGCTTTACCATCGGCGAAATACTGGCACAGGTGCGGGCAGTCGGCGCGTGTGTCTGCGCTCAGACAGAAACCCTCGTACCTGCCGACCGCAGGCTGTATGCCCTGCGGGATGCCACCGACACCGTCGAGTCGCTGCCCTTGATTGCCGCCAGCATCCTCTCCAAGAAGCTCGCCGGTGGCTGCCCGGCCATCGTGCTAGATGTTAAAGTCGGCGGCGGGGCGTTTATGAAGACCCTGCCCGAAGCGCGGGCGCTGGCCCAGAGGATGAGAGAGATTGGCAGGGCGAAAGGCCGAGCAATGGCCGCCGTGCTGTCCGACATGGACGCTCCTCTGGGCCGCGCCATCGGCAACCGCCTGGAAGTGCGCGAAGTGGCCGCGCTGCTGTCCGGGGACGCACAGGCGGACCCGAGCCTGCTTTTCCTGACACGGACACTGGCCGGGGCGAGCTTGCTGCTGACGGGCAAAGCGGCGACGCTGGACGAAGGCCGGGCGCTGGCCTCGGCGCAGGTTGCTTCTGGGGCGGCGCTTGCCAAATTGCGCGAGATCATCAGGGCGCAGGGCGGCAACGTGGCGCTGCTAGATGCCGCTCCAAAGGCTTCTGCCGTCCGTGAAGTCCGCGCAGCACGCGGCGGCTTTGTCGCCGGCATTGACGCTGAAGCTATAGGCCGTGCGGCCATGCGGCTCGGTGCGGGCCGCGAAACCAAAGAACAGAGCATTGACCCCGAAGCAGGGATCGTTCTGGGCCGCGTCGTCGGCGACGGCGTGGCAGAAGGTGATGTTCTGGCAATGCTTTACACGGAGCGCAGCGAAATTGCCGACGCCGAGGCGCAGGCCGTTTTAAACTGCTTTGCGCTGACCAACATCGCCCCCGCCCCGCGCCCCATTTTGCTGGAAACTATTGGCCTTGACACCTGAGCAGTCTGCCCTCCATACCCTGCTGCGGGCTGAGTTTGACCGCCTGAATGCCACGCATTTCGGCGGCAGCCTGACGCCGCCAGAGATCGTCGTCTCCCCGCGCAAAACCTACGGCGGCTATTACCAGCTCGGCAAACACCGAATAGTAGTTAGCTGGCAGGCGCACGTCGAACACGGCCTGCCGGAAACGCTGAACACGTTCCGGCACGAAGTCGCGCATATTCCCCACCGCAACCACGGCCCGCAGTTCTGGGCGCTGGCCCACACGCTGGGCGTCACGCAGAAGTACGCTTCCCATCCCCAGATTCGGCGCGGCAAGGTGTATATCTACGCCTGCCCCGCCTGCGGGAAGCGCACCGAGCGCCGCCGCTGTCTGCGCGTCGCCGCCTCCTGCGCGGCCTGCGACCGGCGCTACAACCCCAAGTTTATCCTGCGGCTTGTGGCGGAGCGTGCGGCAAGCGAGGTTTCTCCCAGTTTGCCGCCGGGTACAACCGACTCCGAAGGGGGACTTAAAAAATGATGTCTCGAATGAACTCTGGCCGCCTGGCCGTGATCGCCGGAAGCGCTCTGCTGACCGGAATGCTGGCCGCTGGCTGCTCCAAAGATGAAACACCGCCCGCGACGACCACGGTAACGATGCCTGCCGCGCCGGACAGCACAACGGTAGTGACGCCCGGCGGGACCACGACAGCAGCAACGCCGCCCGGACCGGATACGAAAATCAACACCAATGCCGGGGCAGGGACGTCCAACGGAACCGATACGGCCACAGCGGCTGCCATCAACAAAGCCGTTGTCCAGAACAAGCAAATGACCGGCTCCCGCGTGGAAGCCGTTGTCACAGATGGCGTCGCCACCCTCAACGGGCAGGTGCAGAACCAGCAGCAAAAGGCGCTGGCCGAAAAAGCGGCCACCCAGACACCCGGCGTTTCCAGCGTCAAAAACAAGTTGCTGATTGTCACCACCGGCGGCGTTAAGCCAAAGCCAGAAGTCATCACCAAAACTGTTGTCGTCCACGACAAGGCTCCTGCCACACCAAGCGATGAAACAACCATGCCGATTCCTAGCGACAGCGGTACGACGCCCTCGTCGTCCGGCTCGCCAGACACCACAACGCCACCTGCCGCCGGAACATCTACGCCGTAGCGTCTTGCCCCCGGCTCTTTCTGCCCGAAGGACCGGGGGCTTCCTGTTGACACCTGCCAGGCCGTGTGCCATAATCAACCGGGCACACATAAAGGACACCGGGCATGAGATACAAAACAATTTTGCTTTTCGGAGCGCCGGGCAGCGGCAAAGGAACGCAGGGAAGCATTCTCGGCAGCATCCCGCAGATGGTGCATATCGCCTGCGGGGACATCTTTCGGGACCTGCGCGTCGGCTCACCTCTGGGGCGGGCGTTTCTGGACTACAGCGGGCGCGGCGCATTGGTGCCCGACGATTTCACGGTGCAGCTCTGGCATGAACATGTCGAGGCCCTGGTCAGTGTGGGCCGCTACGACCCGGCCAGCGACTTGCTCATTTTGGACGGCATCCCGCGCTCGGTCGCGCAGGCCCGTCTGATGCAGGAGCATATCGACGTCCAGCGGCTGTACTATCTGGACTGCGCCGACCGGGAAAAAATCCATCAGCGGCTGAAGCGCCGTGCCCTCCACGAAAACCGTCTGGACGACGCCTCAGACACGACTATTCAGGCCCGTCTCTATGTCTACGAGGCGGAAACCGCCCCAGTGCTGAATTTCTACCCGCCGGACATCGTGCGCCGTATTGATACAGGCCGCACCCCGGTCGAAGTCCTCGCCGACATTCTCAGCGATGCCCGAACACTCATGGCAAACATAGAAAAAGAGCACGACGATAGCTAATCGGGAACAAAATCGGTACAAAATCGGTTATAATAACAACTGTCAGACGCCCGCAGGGGCATTGGTTATGGGGGCGATTGGTTTCGATCGGGAGATTGATCGCTTGGGTTGCGAGCCGAGGCGCCGCTGGCCTCGTTAAAAGCGGCAAAACAATAAACGCGAAGAACACCTCGTTCTCCACGCAGCGCTCTTATGCGCTGGCTGCCTAGTTTTTCCCGCAAGGGCCTAACTAAACAGTAAAAGCGCCGCCCACGGGCGGCCCGTCCTCTCCTTCCACGCCCATCGGCGGGATGCAGGATGTCACCAATTTGGGCTACTGAGTGCGAGCTGCAGATCGGCGCACGCGGGAATTAAAGAACTGCTAGTGCGACGGGCAGCCTGCCAACCGGCGGCTCCCGCACGAAAAATCAAATGGCTGGCTATGCTTGTAGACGCCTGAGTATTCGCTGCCTGACACGGCGGTTCAAATCCGCCCGCCTCCACCAACTGACACAAAAACGCCGCGCCTTCTTTTTAGGAAGGCGCGGCTTTTTTGCGTGTTCGCCGCCTAGCCCCCAATTCTGGGGAAACCAGACTGTAGGGGCAGGGCTTGCCCCTGCCTTTCCTATCTAATCCGGCTCCTTCTCCTTACTTAAGGAAAGGGCTGGGGTGAGGTCCTTTGCTGCAACAGCGGATGCCGACGGCGGCGGCCTATTAAACTGCGTTCCTTTTCTGCAAGTGTCTTGTGGTAACGGAACCAGGCCAGTTTGTGTATTTTAGCCCTCCCACTGCGTATGTAGCGAATGCTGTAGTAGGCTGGGTGCTTTCTGCGTCGCCGCCGGTAAGCCGGATGTATTTGCTCCAGGCGTGGATGCCGCCTCAGCACCTCTTGGCCTTCCATAGCCCGGCTACCGTGTTTGGAGAAATGCCATCGGTGCGTCGTAGAATAGAGATGGAGTTGGGAGATTGTGAAGCGGTGCTTTTCCCAGTTCATCATAGTTACGTCGCCCGCAGTGTCACGACGGTGGCCCCCGCGCCGCCTTCTTCGGGGTCAGCAGTGGCGAATTCATCTACAAGTGGATGGTCCTGCAAGTACTCCTGCACGGCGCGGCGCAAGGCCCCCGTGCCTTTGCCATGCACGAGGCGGGCGCGGCTGAGACCGGCGGCGTAGGCGTCGTCCAGGTACTTTTCGACGTTGTGGACAGCTTCTTCGGCACGCTGGCCGAGGAGAGTTAATTGGGGCGTGATGCCGACAGACTTCTGCATCGGAATGGACTGCGTGTCGCCGTCTTTGGCGCTGGCTTCCACGAGAGGCGGGCGCGAGGGCGTGGTGCGCGGGCCGGACGGTTTGGGGGCGGCCTTCTCTTCGGCCCCAAGCAGCATCAGCGTGGCGGGCGGGACGGAGACCCGCATCGCCCCCACCTGCACCGGAACGGGCGCGTCGCCGTGGGCGTTTTCCAGAAGCTCCCCCGCCATGCCGAGGGTCGTGATACGGACTTTATCGCCGCGCTTCAAGGGGCGGTCGGGAATGCTTTCCACATAGGCGGGCGCGTCCACCGTCAGGCGGCCCTGAATGGCGGCCTGCAAGTCGGTCCCGATGTCCTTGATCTTCTGCCGCGCCCGCTCCGTCTGCCGCCCTTCGGTGTTGACGCGGCGGAGTTCAGCCAGCGTGTTGTCCAGTTTGTCCCCGGCGCGTTTCAGGAGGGCACGGGCTTCCTCCTGTGCTTTCTGGCGGGCTTCGCGGCGCAGGGCTTCCAGATTAGACAGCTCTTCGGCATAGCGGCGGCGCAGCATCTGGGCTTCGACGCGGGCCTGCTCGGCGGCGCGGGCCTCGGCGACGGCCTTGCGGCGTCCTTCTTCCAGCTCGCGCAGCAGGCCCGCCGTGTCATCGGTCCCCGTCTGCTCGGCACGGGCATTGTCCAGAATGCTGGCGGGGATGCCCAGGCGGCCTGCGATGGCATAGGCATTGGACGAGCCAGGGATGCCCTGCAAAAGCCGGTACGTCGGCGACAGTGTCTCCTCGTTGAACTCGACGCTGGCATTCTGCACGCCATCCGTCGTGAATGCGTAGGTTTTCAGCTCGCCGTAGTGGCTGGTGGCGATCACGCGGGCCTCGCGGGCACGCAGATCATCCAGCAGGGCGCGGGCGAGTGACGCCCCCTCGCCGGGGTCAGTCCCCGCACCGACTTCGTCTAAAAGTACCAGCGCATTGCGGCGCAGGTCTTTGAGTATACGTACAATGTTTGTGATATGCCCGGAGAACGTCGACAGCGACTGCTGCAAGCTCTGCTCGTCGCCGATGTCCGCAAACACCTGGTCAAAGACGTTCATCTCCGCCCGCGCCGCCGGGACATGGAGGCCGCACTGCGCCATGAGCGTCAGCAGACCAGTGGTTTTAAGGCTGACCGTCTTGCCGCCGGTGTTTGGACCGGTAATCAAGAGAATGTGGTTCGCAGGCGTGCCCAGCTCAATATCAATGGCAACGACTTTGTCCGGGTCAATCAGTGGATGCCGGGCGGACAGCAGGCGTGTCAGGCCATTGTTGTTCAGCGACGGCTCGATGGCGCGATGCACCTCCGCAAGCTTGGCGCGGGCGGCGATAAAGTCAATCTCGCCGAGCGTCTCCATGCTGACCGACAGCCCCGAAGACACCCGCGCCACGCTTTCAGTCAGGCGGCGCAGAATGCGCTGGACTTCCTGCTCTTCTTTGATGGTCAGCTCGCGGATTTCGTTGCCGATGTCCACCACCACCTGCGGCTCCATGAACAAAGTCGCGCCCGAAGAAGACGTATCATGCACGATGCCGCCGAACGCCCGCGCGTACTCGGCCTTGACCGGAATGCAGTAGCGTCCCTCGCGCACGGTAACGACGCTGTCCTGTATGAACGTTTTGTAGCGCTCGCCGCTCAGTATGCTTTGCATCCGGTCGTTCAGGCGGTTGTGCGTGAC
>CAXUKS010000049.1:0-26139 GCA_964251675.1 uncultured Armatimonadales bacterium | reverse complement strand
CCTGCTTCAAGTTGGTCTGAATGGTGTCAAGCTCGGGGCGAAACTTGTCAATCAGAGCCTGGATCTGGTTCAGCTCGTCCTGGGTGAGCGCAGTGGCGGGCGGGGTTCCAGGCGGGGGGGCCGGGCTGTTCATGTCGGCGAGGGTCCGCAGGAGGCGGTCGATGGCGACGGCAAACTCGTAGCGTGTCATGGGTCGCTTGCCGCCGTAGGTGCCATCGGGGTAGCCGATGATGATCTTTTTGGCAGCCAGGTTCTGAACGGCTTCGTAGGCCCAGTGGTTGGTCGGCGTGTCCAGAAACGGAGCCGCCTGCGCGTGTGCCGTCTGTACGGTCAAGCCGCCCAGCACGACAAGACTTCCGGCAAGTGCCGCAGTCCAAATTTTCAAGGGTGTCCTCCTCATCGATGATCGTTTGATAGATCGCGCACATATTAGTAACGATTTCGAGGCGGAGTTTACCCAGTCAATGTTAAGTGATTATTAAGAAACACAAAAAAGAGGCGGGCATACAAAAAATTTGTATACCCGCCTCGCCAGGAGAAGCTGCCAAAACCAATTAGCAGGCGGCGCCTTCGCGGCCCGTCTGCGCTGACTGCGCGGTGGAGGCAGCAGCGGGGCGGACAGCGGGCTGGACGTAGATGGGGTTGCTGAAAATCCAGGGTTTGGCCCCGAAGCAGAGGCCGCCCACGCGCCGCTTGTAAAGGTACACTTCGACTCGGTAGACACCGGGGGAGTGGACTGGATATTCGAGGCGTCCGCCCCGTGCGGCGGCGACAAGGCGGCCATCTTTGTAGAGGCGCACCAGCGAACGGGTGCGCGGCGCCTGCGCGACCAGCATAAATGACGGCTGCCCGGAGACGGTGTCTTCGGCGGGCCAGGTCAGGCAGTCGCCCATCAGCGCCAGCGGGTCGGGGGCGGCCCCGCCTGACAGCGGCACGGCCTCAAACAAAAACCCCATCGAATCGGCGTAATTGTCGTAGGCCATGTAGCAGTGCCCGGCAGCCAGCGCTCCGTAGATCAAGGCATCGTCTTTTTCCCGTGCGGCAGCGCGGCGGCGCGGGGACACATCCCCGTAGGACAGCGGCTGATTGGACATCACATGAGTTCGCAGGGTGCGGAACGTCTCTTCATAGGTTGGGAAGGGGTAGGAGCGCCCACCAAATTTCATCACGGCATGAGCATCTAAAGAAGCAATCGCGACAATGCGGCGGGCGGGCAGGCCCGGCTCCGGCGGAGCCATGAGCCGATCCCAGAGCTTGAGTTCCGGGGCAGGGCGGGCGGACACCAGATGAAAGGCCCGCAGAGGGCGGTGGCCGTGATAGCGCCGCCAAACTTCAGCCAGGCCCGGCAGGTTGATTTTGGTGCGGGCGATAGCGCTGAGGTTGAAGACTTCCAGTCCGATCCCCTCCTCCATGCGGCTGAAATCGCGCCAGTGGTCTTTGAGGTCGCAGGGCAGGGCGACAAAGCCGAGACCACCGCTTTCTAGGATGGCTTTCTGCGCGGCCACCGCATCATGCGGCGGGGGCACAAAGCTCTCCGGCACATCAAGTGCCAGCAGGTGCCCGGTATCGGTGGTTTCTTCCGTGCCGATGAGAACGAGCGTGCGTCCGCGCCAGCCATCCTCGGCGTCGGCGCGGGCACTCAGACTGGAATGGTCGCACATGACGATGAAGTCCAGCCCGGCCTGATTGGCAGCCTGCGCGACTTCGCCCACCGTGCCCGCACCGTCACTGTAGGTGGAGTGGATGTGCATGGCCCCGGCGTAGTCATAAAAGCGGGGCAGGCCAAGAGACGCCCCGCCGCGCCCGGACGAAGGCCGTGCCGAGGGCGGGGGGCCATATTGAATGCGCTCCCGAAAGGTGGCAAACAGCCCTTCGCAGCTTAAAATCGACAGGTAAAGCCGCACACGCGACCATCTTAACACAGCACACTCTCCCCACAAGGTAAAATAGGTTTAAAACAAGTTCTGCTGGCCTAACACATTGGCACGGGGCGGAAGTTCCCCTTCCCTATTGTATCGCTCATTGTATCACGAAAGCCAGCAGAAGACAACCTACGGAACGGCGGGGGCGAGCGAAATTTCTGTGGTGCGATTCTCCGGGCAGATGACTTCACTGCGAACAGCCAATGTTCCTGCGCCGAAAGCCGCAGCCCCTCATTTTATCTGGGGGCGAAGGCGGCGGCTCCGGGATGAAAGGGGTTTTTCGCGCTATTGGGTCACTCACAAAAAAACGGCGGGCCTGAATCGCGATTCAGGCCCGCCGTCCGTCTCAGAGAAAACGCTTACTGGCCGCACTGCGCCCGGTCATCCTGAACAGACCAATCGCAGGCAGTCGACGTGCCATATCGCTTCCATTTGGCATGACCATCTCCATAGAGAGCAACAAAGCCCTGGCTATGACGAGGGGCGACTTTAGACGCTTCACTGCTTGGTGAATGATCGGTTCTCACTTCGGATGAGATACCACGGATGGAAGTGCCCTGAGCACAAGCGTCGACAGTCGCACTAGCCGTCCCCGTCATAGAGTCCACAATACGGATCGTGCCAGAGGGGTCTTGAACCTCGTTCTGACTAAGCGGTTTAGTGGAGCCAGTAGAAACATAGCCACTTTTAGGGTTTGTGCTGGTGCAAAAATCAGCCGTGCCCACCTTTGAGAACCAGTCATAGCACTTTCCACCAGCAAGGGGCGTACCGCTTGTGATGACGTTAATGCCATAAGAAAGCGCGTGTACCTGCCTTAGGGCTACAGCTGATCCATCGCCTCCACTTGCGGTTGTGTCATTTGTAAGACCACAATATCGCCTCCCAGGATTGACAAGGGCAGTGTCTACGGACTCTGCCGCTGCGCCATCAGGACAGACAAAAACACCCTGGCTCTTGACGTAAGGATAAATAAGGCTTGGCCAAGAGGTGAGTGGGGTACCGACAGGAACGGTGCCTGCCGGAACCTGGGAGGGAATCGTGAGTTCATCCGTGTCGTTCTCGTACTGGATAATGCCTTTAGAAATCTGGCTCATGTTGCTCAGACAGGCGGTGCGGCGGGCGTTCTCACGCACCTTCTGGAAGACGGGAAAGAGAATAGCGGCGAGAATCGCGATGATGGCGATGACGACGAGCAGTTCAATCAGTGTGAATCCACGGAAGCGAGGTTTGGTCAATGAAAACTCCTTGCATGCAGAGGCAGGACGTAATGATTTACGCTGCCTCTAAGTTTTACATATGTTTTATATAAAACAGCGGCCTTAGTCTACCACAAAAAAACAGTGAAATATGTTAAGTCACTGTTAAGCCCAATAAATTTTTTTGGGACAAAAGGGCATGTTCGAAGACGCTCTCCGAGCAGGACTGAGCATAAGACTGAGGCGCAGGCGCGTGAGGCTGATAGGGCCGGCATCGTCAGGGCGGTAAAGGCCAGTGTATTTGTTTGGGACAAAGGTGCAGGCAGGGGGGAAAACTGCTTTTAAGGCACTGTTTTTTGAGGCATTGCATTTTCGGTGCCAGCCCGCCGTCACGGAAAAAGCAAAGGCAAGCAGAAGTAAAATGCAGGCATCGGGGGTACACTAAAGTCAAGCCCTGGCATAGACCAATCCCCCACAGACTGGCTTGTGCAGCCGTAAGCATTCTTCATCGAATTGTAAAATTAAATAATGACCATCCAAGTCAATCAACCCCTAACACCGACACACGCCCAGGACGTGATTGTCCTCGGAGCATCCGCCGGAGGCGTCGAGGCGCTGGCGGAGATTATCAGCCTGCTGCCCGCTGACCTGCCTGCCGCCATTTTTGTGGTGCTGCATATCCCGCCGCACGGAGCAAGCGTGCTGCCGAGCATTATCAGCCGCCGGGGGCGGCTCCCGGCGCGGCATCCCGAAGATGGGGAAGCCGTGCGCCGGGGTCAGGTGTATGTGGCCCCGCCGGACCACCATCTGCTGCTGCGTCAGGAGGCCGGGCAGCTCTTTGTGCGCCTGACACGCGGCCCGGCGGAAAACGGGCATCGCCCGGCGGTGGACACGCTGTTTCGGTCGGCGGCGCGGGCGGCGGGAGCGCGTGTGGCGGGGGTGATTTTGACCGGCACGCTCGATGACGGCACGGCGGGGCTGGAAGCGGTTAAAATACGCGGCGGTGTTGCGCTGGTGCAGGATCCCGAAGAGGCCCTGTTCAGCTCGATGCCGCGCTCGGCGATAGAAAACGTAGCCGTGGATTATGTGCAGCCGCTGGCGGGGCTGGCAAAGACACTGACGGCACTGGCGAAAGGCGGCGCAGGGGTGACGGAAGAGGCGGGAGAGGCACCGGTTTCGAAGATACTGGCAACCGAAGACGAGGTGGCCGCGCTGGATGCGAACGCGCTGGAAACGCCGCGTGCAGGCAGGCCGTCCGGCTTTAGCTGCCCCGACTGCCACGGGGTCTTGTGGGAAGTGCAGGAAAACGAGCTGGTGCGCTACCGGTGCCGGGTCGGTCATGCGTTTTCGCCCGAAAGCCTGCTGGCGGCGCAGTCCGAGTACCTGGAAGAAGCCCTGTGGTCGGCGCTGCGGGCGCTGGAAGAAAGCGCCGCTTTGGCCGAGCGGCTGCAGGGCCGGGCCGAGGACCGGGGGCACACGCTGGCCGCCGCCCGGTTTGCCGAGCAGGCGGGTGACGACCATCAGCGGGCGGCAACGATTCGGCTCGTCCTGAGCGGCGGTCAGGTGATCGCGCAAAGCGGCCCGCCACCCGCCGAAGAAAACGCACATACGGCTCCGGCTCCGCACACGGCTCAGGAGAGCCAGAAGCCGCAGGGAGATAACTCGTGAGCGACAGCAGCATGAAAGACGCAGCCCTGCGAGACGGTGCCTCGGCCGCGCCCTGGTGGGATCAGGAGGACGAAGAGGCTGTCGGCCAGGAGGGCACAGAGGAAGAGTTTGATGCCCTGCTGGCTCATATCAAGAATAGCCGGGGGTTTGACTTCTCGGGCTACAAACACGCCGGGCTGATGCGGCGAGTCAACAAGCGGATGGAAAGCGTCGAAGTCGGCTCGTACAGCGACTACCTGGACTACCTGGAAGTCCACCCGGAAGAGTTCGAACGGCTGTTTGACACCATTCTCATCAATGTGACGTCGTTTTTCCGGGACACCGGGTCCTGGGACTACCTGCGCGAAGAGGTAGTTCCACGCCTGCTGGCCGCAAAAGGGCCGGCAGAGCCAATCCGCCTGTGGAGCGCCGGGTGTGCGACAGGGCAGGAGCCGTACTCGCTGGCGATGGTGATGGCCGAGGCGCTGGGACCGGAGCGGTTCCGGCGGCAGGTCAAGATTTACGCCACCGATGTCGATGAGCAGGCACTGGCACAGGCCCGTGCGGGAGCCTATTCGGCCCGCGAGATGCAGTCGGTCCCGGACGAGATGCGTGACCGGTATTTTGAGCGCGAAGACGAGACGTATGTGTTTCAGCGGGAGATGCGCCGGGCGCTGATTTTTGGCCGGCACGACTTGATGCAGGACGCCCCCATTTCGCGGATCGACCTGCTGACCTGCCGCAACACGATCATGTACTTCAATGCCGAGATGCAGGCCCGGATCGTCAATCGGTTCCATTTTGCGGTGTCGGAAAGCAGTTTTTTGTTTCTCGGCAAAGCGGAAATGATGTTCAGCCATGCAGCGCTGTTTGTGCCGCTGGACTTGAAGCGGCGGGTCTTTCAGAAGCTGCCGACAGGCGGGCAGCGCGAGCGCGGGGCATTCCTGATTCCCTCGGGGGACAGCCCGGTCAGCGCGGAAGGGCGGCTGCGGGAGCTGCTGTTTCAGGAAGGCACAGTGGCGCAGATTGCCGTGGACAGTGCGGGCCGCCTGGCGATGACCAACGGACAGGCGCGGCAGTTGTTTCGGCTGAACACGCGAGACGTCGGACGCCCGCTGCAGGATTTGGAGATTTCGTACCGGCCCGTGGAGCTGCGCTCATGCATCGACCGTGCCTATGCCGAGCGGCGGCCTATCGCGGTGCAGGGCGTGGCCTATTCGCCGCAGCCGGGCGAAATGCTGTATCTGGATGCGCTGGTCACGCCGCTGCTGGAAGGCGGGGCGGCGCTGGGGGTGGGCGTTTCGTTTACGGATGTGACGCGCCTGCGTCAGTTGTCCGATGAATTGCAGGTGGCGAGCCGGGAGCTGGAAACGGCTTATGAAGAGCTGCAATCCACCAATGAAGAGTTGGAGACCACCAACGAAGAGCTGCAGTCTACCAACGAAGAATTAGAGACCACCAACGAAGAGCTGCAGTCTACCAACGAAGAATTAGAGACCACCAACGAAGAGCTGCAATCCACCAACGAAGAGCTGCAAACGATCAACCAAGAGCTGCGGCTGCGGTCGTCAGATTTGGACCAGGTCAATTTGTTCCTGAAATCAATACTCGCCAGCCTGCGCGGCGGGGTCATTGTGCTGGATTCGCAGATGAAGGTGCAGTTCTGGAACGACAAATCCGAAGACTTTTGGGGGCTGCGGGCCGACGAGGCGCGGGGCCATCCCCTGGTGTCACTGGATTTCGGGCTGCCGATGGCGGCCCTGCTTCCGGCGATTCAGGCATGCCTGCTGCAGCCGGAGAGCCGTCTCAAAGTGGCCGTGGACGCCCGGAACCGGCGGGGCAAGCCGCTCCACTGCGGCGTGGAGGTGACGCCTTTGATTGACCCGAAGACGGCCCCGGAGATCCGGGGCGTGCTGCTGCAAATTGAGGAAATCGACAAGGCTGAGGAAGCCGACAAGGCTGAGGAAGCGGCGGGAGAATAGCCCGTATGTTTGGCATCTGGCTGATGGCTGCCTGGCCGGACGACCCACCGGACGAGGCTGGGGGGGACGCCATGCTGGTGACACAGGCGCAGCGCGGAGACGTCCGGGCGTTCGCAGCCCTGCACGCCCGGCATTACGGGCGCATTTACCACCTGGCGTATTTGAAGACCAACCATGCACAGGATGCCGAAGATATTGCTTCGGAAACGTTCGTTCGCGCTCTGGCTGCCCTGCCCCGCTTTCGGCTGGGTGAAGGGACACGCTCGCTGTATCCCTGGCTGCACCGGATTGCGATGAACTTGATTGTAGACAGCGCGCGGCAGCGTCCGCCGTCGGGCGTGTTCTCGCTGGATGTGCCGACAATTGCCGGAGTTCGCGCTCTGCTGGACACGCAGCCATCGGACCCGGAGTTTTCGCCGTCCGCCGTGGCCGAGCGGCATGAAGTGCAGCAGCTCGTGCGCTCGGCGATTGCGTCCCTGCCCCCCGATCAGGGCGACGTTCTGATATACCGCTTTCTGGGCGACCTCTCGGCGCGGGAGATCGCGCCGCTGCTGGGCCGTTCCGAGGCCGCCGTAAAAAGTCTGCTGCACCGGGCGGTGGTAGCCCTGCGGCGGGAGCTGGCGCAGCGATTGGAAACCGTGGAGCGGCTGGAAGCGAGCCGCATTTCCTCCGCCAAAGACACGCACTCCGAGGAGACACAGTCTGTTGGACGAACTTGACCCCGAACTTCCGGCCTCTATACTGCTGGCCTCTGAGTGGTCGGGGACAGCGCAGCTTGCCCGGTCCGCGCTGGCCTCCCCCGACCCGCCCGCCGGCGCCGAAGCGGCTTCGCTGTCGCAGGTGGAGGCGCTGATGCGCGACGCCGCTCTGTCCCCGCGCCTCCTGCGTCAGTCCCCGGCCCTGCCCGCGCCGCGTCCGTGGTGGGCCTGGCTGCTGTTTTGGCGAAAATAAGTCACTTTGCCGCAGGACCGGCAGACATAGGGTGACAACTCCCCATCCCTGAAGGGAGGGGCTTCTTGTTTCAATGAGCGTGCTTGCTATTCTGCGTAAGCAGATAGTAGAGGCACACTCTCCACAAGCGTTTCGGAAGGAGAACCTTCCACATTTCCCTGTGCCCCAGGGTATGTTTCGGAAAGAGAATCGGAGACTTTCGACAGTCCAAGCCTGAGTATGTTCCTCGCCGCGTTCTCGTCCCTGTCCAGAATACATCCACAAGGACAAACATGGGTGCGTTCCGAGAGAGATTTCTTGACGCGATTGCCGCAGCAGGAACATTCCTGACTGGTGTAGGCGGGCGCAACCTTGACCACAGGCTTGCCAAACACTTGGCCGTAATAGCAGAGCCAGATTGCAAACTGGCTCCACGCGGCATCGTGAATGGATTTTGCCAGAGAGCGGTTCCTGACCAAGTTGCTCACTTGCAGGTCTTCCAAAGCCACGAAGTCGCTGGACTTCACCACGCACCTTGCTAGTTTGACGGCAAAGTCTTTACGCTGGCGGGAAACTTTCAAGTGGCGGCGTGAGACTTTCACTCTCGCTTTACGGCGATTGCTGGAGCCTTTCTTTTTGCGCGAGAGTCGCCGCTGCTCTCGTTTGAGTCGTTTTTCTGCCTTTCGCAGAAACTTTGGGCAATCTATTTTCTGCCCTTCGCTGTCGGTGTAGAAGGAGGCCAGACCCATATCCAAGCCGAGAGTTTTGCCCGTCGTTTCCTGTAGCTCCGAATGGTCAACATCAACGCAGAACTGAACAAAGAACAGGTCGGCTTTTTTAACAATGCGGACACGCTTAATGAGGCAGATGTCGTAGGAACACAAGTCTTGAGTACCGAGCATCTTCATGGTGCCGATGCCAATGCCGTCTGTGAATGTGATGCGCTTTCTGTTTGCAGAGAGTTTCCAGCCCGTCGCTTTGTATTCAACGGAGCGGTTGTTTTTCTGGAACTGCGGTTTTTTGAGCCGCTTGCCGCTCTTATCTGGCTTTAAGTGTCGGCTGATGCCGTAGGCGGCGCGTTCTGATGCGGCTTGCCTGGCTTGGGAGTTGAGTGCGTTGGCGAAAGGATAATCTTTGGCGAGCACGGCACAAAAGGTGTAGAGTTTGTTCTTGTTGGCCCTCGTGTCCATCCAGAGGCGCAGGCACTTATTTCGGATGAACTGCGTCACCTTGATTGCCTCATCAATTCGCTCGGCCTGTTGCCGCGAGGCAACCAGTTTGTACTCGAAGACTTGCATTGTGATTGTTAGGCTTTTTTAATTGCCTAACATATTATACAATGCCTTACGGGAAATCGCAAGGCATCAATATTAACGTCTCGGAAAGACGTTGTGCCTCACATCCCCACAGCTAAAGAAGGCGCCTTTCGGCGCGAGAGAGGTATACTAGAGCTATGCCGATTGTTGTAGGAGTATCGTTCAAGCCGCTGAGTAAGCTGGTGCAGTGTGACCCGAACGGGCTGACGCTTGCGGTGGATGCTGCCGTGGTGGCCGAGGGGGAAAACGGGCACGAGTTTGGCGTTGTCAAAACGCCGGCACGGGCGGTTCCCGAGGGCGACGCGCCGCCGCCCCTGCGCCGGGTCCTGCGCGTGGCGACGCCGGACGACTGGCAGCGGCGGGAGCGGGGCGAAAAGCGGCAGGCAGAAGCGTTCCGCGTGTGCAAAGAAAAGATTGCGCTGCTGGGCCTGTCCATGAAGCTGATTGAAGCCGAGTGGGCTTTTGACGGGGCGCAGGTGACGCTGCATTTCACCGCCGAGGGGCGCGTGGACTTCCGGGCTTTGGTGCGCGAGGTGGCGTCGGTGCTGCATACCCGCGTCTTGATGCACCAGGTGGGGGCGCGGGACCACGCACGGATTTTCCCCGGCATCGGCCCCTGCGGGCGGCCCACCTGCTGCTCGACATTCCTGCGCGAGTTCCAGCCGGTGTCCATGAAGATGGTCAAGAACCAGAACCTGGTGCTGAACCCGTCCAAGTTCTCCGGCCTGTGCGGCAAGCTGATGTGCTGCCTGCGCTATGAGCTGGAAGAGGATGGCGGGCAGACCAACCTGCCCGCGCCGGGCATGGTGGTGATGACCCCGATGGGCCGGGCCAAAGTCGAGGAAGTCAATCTGGTGCAGCAGATGCTGACTGTGCAGCTTGAGTCTCAGCAGTTCGTGGAAGTGCGCGTCAAAGACGTGAGCACCGTGGAAGGCTGCGTGGACCACGCCGAAGGTGGCTGCGAGGACTGCGCGGGCAGCGGCGAATTATCGAGCTGCACCGTGCCCACCCGCGACACGCCCCCCGGCGCACAGCCTTTACCCGTATTGTGACCAGATTTTCACCCGGAGCCGTCTGAAACCATGAGCCAGCGGGTAGGCTGAAAAGAACAATGGCACAGAAGCAGCAGGACAGAAAGCGATAGGACAAACCGCACCATGACCCACACGCCAGCAATCTTTACCGAAACAGACGCCGCCGCCCGGCGCAGGCAGGGACAGCGTGCCCGGCGCCTGACCGAGCGGGCGCGGGCACTGGCCGGAGAGGGCCGGATTGGCGAGGCGATTGTCTGTCAGCGCGAGGTCACAGACCTGCGCCCCGCCGACCCGACCGCGTTTTTTCGTCTGGGGATGCTCTGCCGGGAAGCCCGCAAAGTGGAACAGGCCGTGCAGGCACTCCGGCGGGCGACCGAACTCAGCCCCGCCGACCGGGACCCCCGCGAGGCGCTGACCGAAACGCTGGCCGAGGCGGGACGCTTTGAAGAAGCCGTACAAGAAGCGCGTCTGCTGCTGAAAGTCGTGCCCCGGTCGCTGTTTGCCCGCGACGTTCTGAGCGTCTCCTATCTTCAATTAGGCCGTCTGGACAAAGCCCTGCAGGTAACGGGCGAGATGGTGCGCCTGGACCCGCTGAACCCGATGCACCATTTCCGGCGCGGCCTTTTGTTTCAGCAGCAGGGCAACCTGCGCTCGTCGGTGTATGCCTATAGCCGCGTTCTGGACATGGCGCACCCGGAGAGCGGGACGTACACGGATGCCGAGGAGGCTTTGGAGTTTCTGGATGACAACCAGACGCGCCAGATTTTGCTGCTGGCCTCCGAAGACCGCCTGTTCCTCCTGAAGCTGCGCCGGGATGCGGCGGAGGCGGTGGGTGAGCGCGGCTTCTGCCTGACCGAAGACGGGCTGGACCGCCTGAACCATTTGATTCCCCACGAGTTCCCCGAATGGACCCCGGATCAGTTTGCGCCCGCCTCCCGGCACGGTTTGGGGCTGTATAATTGACAGCCGTAGACTGGCAGGCACGGCGGGGGCGGGAGACGCTGGTGATGGGCGTGCTGAACGTCACCCCGGACTCCTTCTCTGACGGCGGACAGTTTGCCACCGTCGAGGCCGCCGTGGCACAGGCGCACCGGATGGCCGAGGGCGGAGCGCACCTGCTGGATATTGGCGGCGAAAGCACCCGCCCGGCGACGTTCCAGGACCAGACGCCTCTGTCTGCCGCCGAAGAGATGGCCCGCATCCTGCCGGTCATCATGCGGCTTGCCAAAGAGCTTCCCCAAATCCCCCTGTCCGTAGACACCTACAAAGCCGAGGTCGCTCGTGCGGCGCTGGACGCCGGGGCATCGGTCCTCAATGACATCAGCGGCCTGCAATCCGACCCGGACATGGCGCGGCTGGCCGCCGAGCGCGGTGTGCCTCTTGTCATCATGCACCTGCCCGGCCTGCCGCGCAATCTGCCCCCCACCCCCTTCTACAGCGATGTCGTCGCTGAAGTGTGCGCGTTTTTCGAGTGTCAGGCTGCCTATGCCGAGGCGCAGGGCGTTCGGCGGGAGCAAATCTGGCTGGACCCTGGGATTGGCTTCGGCAAAAACATCCAGCACAATCTGGCACTGCTGCGCCGCCTGCCGGAGCTAAAGGCGCTTGGCCTGCCGCTGGTCGTGGGGGCGTCGCGCAAACGGTTTCTGGGCACGATTTTGGGAACAGACGACCCGCAGGACCGCCGCGAAGGCACGGCGGCCACAGTGGCCCTGAGCATCGCAGGCGGCGCGGACATGGTGCGGGTGCATGACGTGCGCGAGATGGCCAGCGTCGCCCGTGTCAGCGATGCGGTGGTGCGGGGCTGGGAAGAGGCCGCCTAGCCTCTTGAGAGTACGTGGTCCGGGCGCACGAAAGAAGCGGGAGCGACCCAATCGGGGGTAGCCGGGTAGATATCCAGCGTGTCCAGCCCCATCTGGCCTAAAAGCTGATGGGCAATCGCGCAATACAGCGTCACATCCTGATGGGCGCGGGCGGAAAGCAGTGCGCCTTCCAGACCCGCTAAAAACGCCGCCGCCTGCACCGGGGCGGTGGCCTGAAACTGCAGCGAGCCGTCTGCCCGGCCCCTGTCCATGACACCAGCCAGCCAGGCTTCGTTCTCCGCGAAAAATGCTCCCACTTCCACGCGAACGCTTTCAGGCAGGCTCGGCCACTCCGCCGACAGAACGCCGCAAATGCAGCCGCCCCCTCCGGGCGGGCCGCCGCGCAGGCGGTCGCGGAAAATCTGGGCAAACCGCTGAAGCTGCTCGTCGGCCCCTACGGTCCGCTGAGTAATCGCGTCGGCACTTTGGCAAATGCCTTCGCGGTAGCGCCGGACAAGTGCGGCCCCGAGGTCTGCCTTGGCCGGGAAATAGTAGTGGATACTGGCCTTGCGGATGCCGACTTCCTCGGCAACGTCCGCATAGCTGAAGCCGTGGTAGCCGCGTGCCTGCACAAACCGCTGGGCGCTGTTCAATATCTGCTGCGTCATGGTAATTTTATCCGGCATACTGCTATTCTACCCGGCAGGTCAGGGATTTTGTACATTTGTGCGTAAAAAATCTATCTACTAGTAGGTTGACAAAGCCGTCCAGGGCTGGTATACTGCCGCTATCACTCTCTTGGAGGTCCCGATGCCCACTCTCGAAATGGATACACCCACCACTTCCAGCGCCCCGAAGCCGAATGAAGCCCTGCGCCCGATTGACTGCATGGGCCTGAACAATCTTGTGGATAAAAACAAGGCTAACCCCGCCGGTGGCAAAGTGACCCTGAAAGCGACCACCATCACCGAAGGCCAGATGCGGAACCTCACCTATATCCGCGATCTTGCCCCAACCATCATCGACGAGCCGCCGCACCTGCTGGGCGAGAACACCGCGCCCAATCCCTCGGAAGCCGTCCTCGCCGCTCTGGGCGCCTGCCTCGCCGTCGGCTACATGGCGAACGCCAGCCACCACGGCATTGTCCTGAGCGGTGTCAAGATTGAGATGGAAGGCGACATCGACGTGTCCGCAGTCTGGGGTCTCGGCGACGTTCCCGAGGGCAGAGTGGCTGGTTTCACCGCCATTCGCGTCAAGGCACATTTGGAAGGCAATGCCTCCCGCGAAGTGCTGGATGACATTGTGCAGAACGCCAACAAGTGGTCCCCGGTGGCCTCCACCCTCCGCAACAACGTCAAAGTCACGGCCACGCTGGCCGAATAAGCCCCGTTCTCTAAGAGCGATTGACAGACAGCGATTGACAGCAGGGTCACTGGCGACCTTCCTCATGCGTTTCCGCTTCGCACCGCCGCGCAGCGTCCCGAAGACACGGAGAAAAGCACATGGAAATGCCAACCGCCCTGCTGGGTCCCTGCGATCTGGCCGACCTGATGAAAACAGCCCCGCTGGTCGTGATTGACACCCGCGCCCCCGAGGACTACGCAGCGGGCCATATCCCCGGCGCGGTCAACATCCGCGAGATTTTCAGCTACCTTGCCACGTCCACGCCCGAAGGCGTTGCAGCCATGCAGCAGACATTCGCCGGGCTGCTCGGCGCAGCGGGCCTGTCCGGCCCCGAGCACGCCGTTTTCTACGAAGATGCCATGAACAACGGCTACGGGCAGTCGTGCCGGGGCTACTTTCTCCTCAAATATCTGGGCTATCCCAACGTTTCCATCCTGCACGGCGGCCTGAAAGCCTGGACCGATGCGGGCCTGCCGCTGACCACCGAAGCTTCTCTGCCCGAAGCGAAGACGTTCCCGCTGAATGCTGACGAGTCCCTAATGGTGACGACAGCGGCGATGCTCAAATCGCTGGATGACCCGAGCATCGTCAAGCTGGATGTGCGCGACTGGGATGAATGGGTCGGCGAAAGCTCCTCCCCCTACGGCAAAGACTTCACCCCGCGCAAGGGCCGTATTCCCGATGCCGTGCTGATTGAGTGGTACACACTGATGAAGCCCGCCTCGGATGTGCCCGTGTTCAAATCCAATGAGGAAATTAAGGAGATCGCGGCGAAAGTCGGCATCACGGCAGACTCCTCGGTCAACATCTACTGCTTCAAAGGGGCGCGGGCATCCAATGCTTGTGTCGCGCTGAATGAAGCGGGGATCAAGAACGTGAAGATTTACTTTGCCTCCTGGAACGAATGGTCTCGGGATCTATCCCTGCCGATTGAAGAGGGCGCTCCGGACCCCGCCCGGCCTGCCGTCCGCCTGTAATACAGTTAGAATGGACACTGCTTGATGCCTGATTTAGTGCCTGATTTTGCCTGCACCCCGTTTGAGGCTGTGCTGACCAACCTGCGCGAGACAATCGCGCAGGACCTGCGGCCCCTGGTCGCAGAGATTGACCTGCACGGCGTTTATCCCGAGGCGTTCATGCAGCGCATGGGCGCGGTGGGCGGCTTCGCCCAGAGCATTCCGACTGACTACGGCGGCGCGGGACGGGGCATCAAACAGACCGTGGCACTGATGGAGGAAGTCTCGCGGGAATGCCTCAGCACCGGCTTTTGCGTCTGGTGTCAGACCGTCTGCGGGTACTACATTCAGCACGGCCGCAGCGACTATTTGAAGTCGGAGTATCTGCCCAAAATTGCCAGCGGGCAGATGCGGGCAGGCACGGGAATGTCCAACCCGATGAAGCACTTTGCGGAGATTGAGAAAATCCGGCTGACGGCCACACGCGGGGACGGCGGCTACCAGGTCAGCGGGGCGCTGCCCTGGGTCTCCAATGCCGCCCCCGAGGGCTGCTTCGCATTCGTCGCCCAGATCAGCGGCGGCGAGGGCGAGTATCTGATGGCTATTACGCCACCTGCCGCGCCTGGCCTGACACTCGGCGACGGCGGGCATTTTATCGCGCTGGAAGGCAGCTCCACGCACAACGCCATCTTTTAAGACGTGTTCGTCCCCGACGACTTCGTGCTGGCCGCTCCCTGCCGCGCATTTATCACGACCATTCGCCCCGGCTTCGTTCTCACGCAGACCGGGTTTGGACTGGGGCTGATCGCAGGCTGCATTGACCTGATGCGCCGCTCTAACGACCGGGTCGGCCACGTCAACCAGTATTTGGACGACGGGGCGGACGAGATCGAGGCAGACTTGCAGGAGGCCCGCTGCCGCACCTATGCGCTGGCCGCACAGATCGGACTCGGCGACCGTCCCCTGGGTCCCGAGGCGACCCGCGAGGCGGTGGCCTGCCGCATTCTCGTCTCCGAGCTGTCCCTGCGGGCCTCGCAGGCGGCGATGCTGCACGCGGGCGCGGCGGGCTACCGCTCCGGCGCGGCGGCGGAGCGCAAGCTGCGCGAGTCCTATTTTGTCGCCATTGTCACGCCCGCGCTGAAGCACCTGAAAAAGCTGCAGCATGATATGGGCGTTTTGATTTGAGAGGATACCAATGACTGAGACAATCACTGAGACACTGCTGTATGCCAAGAGATGCAAGGGCTTGAGCTTTACCGACCTGGAGCCGCTGGTCGGGCTGGACGAAGTCTGCATCGCCGCCATTATCTACCGCCAGGCGACGGCCACGCCCGATGAGGCCGCGAAACTCACCAGAGCATTGGGGCTGGGGCCGGACATCGCGGAGGCACTTTCTGTGTATCCGACTAAGGGCCTGGGGCCGGTCGTGCCGACCGACCCGTTCATCTACCGCTTCTATGAGATCATGCAGGTTTACGGGATGCCCCTCAAAGCCGTGGTACAGGAAAAGTTCGGCGACGGCATTATGAGCGCCATCGACTTCACGATGCACATCGAGAAGGAAGAAGACCCCAAAGGCGACCGGGTGAAGCTGACCATGAACGGGAAGTTCTTGCCGTATAAGAAGTGGTAGCGCGGCAAGGGGAAACGGCACTTGCAGTGCCAGGGCTGTGAATCAGAGCCTTTCTTGTGCTAAAATAACAGTGAGGCAAGCAATGATCACACCGGAATCAATTTTCTCAACAAACGCGGTGGCGGACCTTTGCCGGAAGTATCAGGTACGCGAACTGGCCCTGTTTGGCTCGGCAGTGCGGGGAGAGCTGACAGCAGGCAGCGATCTGGATTTTTTGGTCGAGTTCCAGCCGCAGGCGCATGTCGGCTTTCTGACGCTATCCGGCCTAAGCCGGGAGCTGTCTTCTCTGCTGCACCGCTCGGTGGACCTCGTGCCAAAGGCCGGTCTGAAACCAACCCTTCGGGGGCAAGTTCTGGCCGAATCGGAGGTCGTCTATGCGGCGTGACCGTCTGTATTTGGACGACATCGTTGAAGCGGCGGAAGCCATCGCCCGCTTTCTCGATGGTATCACCAAGGATGCTTTTCTCGCCAGTGATCTTCTGCAAAGCGCCGTGCTGCAAAAGCTGACGATTATTGGTGAAGCCGCAGCGCGTCTCAGCCCGGAGTTCAAGGCGAGCGCACCGCATATTCCCTGGTCAGACATCGCAGCGTTTCGCAACATTGCCGTCCATGCCTATTTCAGCGTTCAATGGCCGATTGTCTGGGTCGCGGCCACGGAAGAAGCGGTGTTATTGAGAACCCAGGTCCTTGACATCTGCGGTGGTGAAGAACAAATGCATCCCCCGCAAACATAACCAATCAAAGCAGCCCGGCGTCACCGACGCCGGGCTGCTTTTGTCAATGAAGTCTCCGCTTCATACCAGCTATATTTCCTGCGAAGTGATTGCAGCAACAGAGGCGCGAACATGGTTCGCCCAATCGGAGTCATTAACAGAGACGATAATAGTTCTGAACCCATGATCCCTACTTTCCATTGCGACACCCTCTGAATCATCAATATGCAAATCGATCCCAAAGCAGGGCGGATACTTGGAAGGGCGGCGTTTGAAGGCTTCCAGTCTGACTGTTCGCTCATGTCTTTGCTGGTTGACAACTTCTGTGATAGGAATACCGTAAAAGCGCAACCATCTGGTGAGATAGCTAGGGGTACGCCCCGAGGTGGTGTAAATCCAGAGAGAATGCCCCTGCTGGGTGAGTTCGCTCATCAACGCCTTCGCACCCAAACGAAGCGGCTCGTTGTACCAGTGGCGCAGAAGACGCGGAACGCAGTCAGGCTCGCACGGCACGTTGGGATCACAGCAGATTAAAGTGTCATCGATGTCGAAGGAAATACGCAATTAGAAGCCTCGGAATGCCGCCTGACATCACCGCACCTGTGCGCCGGGGGGGACGGCGGCGGGGTCGGCGGGGTGCAATAAAATGGCGTGGCCTTCGGCGTCGGTGGCGGCCATGAGCATTCCCTGCGACTCCAGCCCGCGCATCTTGCGGGGGGCGAGGTTGGCGACGACGACGATCTTCAGGCCCGGCAGGCTCTCAGGCGCATAGGACTCGGCGATGCCAGCGAGTATCTGGCGCGGGGTGTCTTCGCCGATGTCGACGGTGAGCTTTAAGAGCTTGGTCGCGCCTTCCACCCGGTCAGCGGTCTTGATTTCGCCGATTTTGAGCTGGATTTTAGCGAAGTCATCGATGGTGATATAGCTCGGCGCGGCAGGCGCGTCCGGCACGGTCAGGGCCGGGGGCGCGGGGGGCATATCTTCAATCGGGGTCTCGGGCATAGCGGGTTCTTTCTTGGGCTTAGTCTCTTTTTTCGTGTCGATGCGCGGGAAGATGGGCTGGGCTTCCTCGGTCTGCGTTCCGGCGGGCAGACCGCCCCACTGCGTCTCGTGCGCCCAGTCGGCCAGCGGCTTTCCGGCGAGGCCAAGCTGGACGCGGATGGCGTCCGCGACATGGGGCAGAAGCGGGGTCAGCAGGACGGCTACAATACGGGTGGCTTCCAGGGCGGCATACAGCGCCTCCCTCACCCCGGCAGTGTCGCCCGCTTTGGCGAGCTTCCACGGCGCGGTGCGGTCGATGTCGCCGTTGCCGCCGTCGACCAGTTTCAGGGCGGCTTCCAGGGCCGCGCCGGGGTCGAAGGCCAGCATCGCTCGCTCGGCGTCCTGCGCGGCTTCGCGGGCGAGTGCCGCCAGCGGGCCGTCTTTCGTTTGCGCCGCGCAGTCGGGAATAAGGCCGCCTGCGTACTGCGCCAGCATTTTCAGGGTGCGGTTCAGCAAGTTGCCCAGCTTGTTGCACAGCTCCGGGTTGTAGCGGTTCTGGATCAGATTGTCCAGCGAGAACTCGGCATCGGACGTGTACGAGATGTCGCGCAGGAGGTAGTAGCGCAGGGCATCTTTGGCGACTTCTAAATCTGCACCGCTGCGGGTGACAAGTTCCTCCACCACTTCCTGCGGGGTCGGGATATTGCCTTTGGATTTGGAGCCTTTTTCGCCGCCGATCAGCCACCAGCCATGCCCCAGCACCGTGCCGGGGAGGGGCAGGCCAAGACCCATCAGCATGGCGGGCCAGAGAGTCGCGTGGAAGCGGGTGTAAATCTCTTTGCCGACGAGGTGCAGGTCGGCGGGCCAGAGCGTGTCCCAGGCGGCATCATGGGGCCAGCCGGTCGCGGCGAGGTAGTTGATCAGGGCATCAAACCAGACATAAACGACCTGCGAGTCGTCTCCGGGGACAGGGATGCCCCAGCCGGTGTTGCGGCGCGAGATGACGACATCGCGCAGGCCGCTGTGGATAAACGACAGGACTTCATTGCGCCGGGTATCCGGCTGCAAAAAGTTCGGGTTGGCATTGATGTGCGCCAGCAGGCGGTCGCCGTAGGCCGACAGCTTGAAGTAATAATTGTCTTCAGTGACACGCTCGACGGCAGCCCCGGTCTCTTTGGCCCGGCCATTCTCCACTTCCGAGTCCTGAAAAAACGTTTCATCGGCGACCGAGTACCAGCCTTCATACTGGCCGATATAAATGTCCCCGCGCTCCTGAAGCCGCCGAAAGACTTCGGCGACAACCGCTTTGTGGCGCGGCTCGGTGGTGCGAATGAAGTCGTTGTGCGAGATATGCAGATACTCCCAGCAGTCTTCAAAGCGGCGCGAGACGGTGTCCGCGAATGCCTGCGTTTCCACACTGGCCTGCGCCGCAGCGGCGGCGACTTTGGGGGCGTTTTCGTCGGTTCCCGTCAGAAAAAAGACGGTCTCACCGCGCAGACGGTGAAAGCGGGCCAGGGCATCGCAGAGCAGGGTAGTGGTGGCAGAGCCGACATGAGGGACGCCGTTGACATAGTAAATCGGCGTGGTGAGATAAAAACGCTTGTCCATTGCCGCGATGATACCCGAAAACCCGGCATGGCGGCAACAGGCGGCGATTGGGACATATCCGCGAAGAGACTGCATAACGCAGATCCACCCGGCGGTGGGGGCGATCCGGTGGGTTTCTGCACAGAACCTAAGGCGTAGAAAGGGTTATGGTTGCGGTGTAGTTGCTGATATTTCCCGAGGGGTCGCTGCCGGGATAGGTTGTTGTGAAGGTGAGACTGCCGGGGACATTGGCGGGTTTCCCCGCAGTATAAACTGTTGCCTGTGAGATGGCAAAAGATGATTTTGTGTTGAGGATAATTGGATGACTGCCAGCCGGGTAGGCAACAGTATCAATCACAACCTGACCGGAATTGACAAAAAATGTTGTCGAAGTACCTGACGTCAAAACCTTATAGGGAGAGGCAGATTCGGTTTTGTAGAAAAAGCGGTAGGTTGTCGGCGTGGGAATCAGCAGGTAATTTTCTCGAATATCACTGCTGGAAGGGGCAATAGCAAACTGCCCGCTGGTTCCGGATGGGCCGGTAAAGCAGCCGTTTCCGGCAAGCGCAGCACTGTCTTGGGTGGGCAGAAGGGCGGCGGTAGTTCCAAACAGCAGAAACACAAGCGCGGCGCGAGTCAGTCGGGGCGAAATAATCATCAAAAGCCTCCATGCAAGATGAAACGTTTTTACAAACGTGGGATGAGATCATTTTAGCACACGAGCCAGCCCTTGTCAAGCGGCTTTACCAATTGTGTGCCAATTTTTGCAGGATTTTGACGCCGCTATCGCGTATTTACACTGCGGCGTGTCAGCGCCCGCTCCGCTTCCCAGGCCAGTGCTGTCCCGAGTGCGTAGCAGACCAAGTTGGACCCATGAAAGCCGACTCCGAACACCAGCCGCCCCGCCGTGCTGTGCCGGGCGGCCACCAGCCACGGGAGTTGCACAAATTTCAGAAACTCAATGCCGAAGCAAAATAGAAGCGTGCCCAGTGCCCGGCGGCTTGGGGACAGCCGGGGCGAAAGCAGGCCGAGCAGCCAGTAAACCATGACGGCATACAGCACATCGCCCGCGTTTTTCGCCATCCACCCCGGCAGGAAGTGCGAAAAGTGGCGCGAGGCAAGGCCAAGGGCAACGGTGAGAACGGCTAAAAGCGCATATTGGGAACGGCGGAGGGGCGTCATAGGGTCGGGGGCTGCCAGAGGCGAGAGACGCCGTAAGCATCAAAGGCGCTATCGGCGCTCACGATTGCCATGTTCTCGGCCATACTTTGCGCGATAATCAGCCGGTCAAAGGGGCCTCGGTGATGTAGCGGCAGAGCGGCTACCTGGCGCAAATGGGGCCAACTGATTGTCAGCAGGTCAAAGCCGTTCAGCAAAAGCTGGTTCGGAAACAGCTCCGCGAACGGCACATGAAGCTCAATTCCTCGGGCGGTGCTGGCTTTAATTGCAATTTCCCAGGGGCTGGCAATACTTACCCATTTTGTGTTTGCCTTGTCTTCAATCAGCTCACGGGCGTAGTCACTCAGCTCGGGCTTGCCGCCGGTGTACCAGAGGAATGTATGCGTGTCAAGGATCAAATCCATTTGTGTCAGTCCTCAAAGTCGGTAATCGGGTCATCAAAATCGGGCGAGAGCGTGAACATCCCTTTGGCACTGCCGAACCGGGGGCGCGGCTTTTGATCATCGGGTGGGAGCGGCAGCGGCTGTGTCCACTCGGCCAGTGTTTGCTGTAGTTTCAGGGCGATGGCGTCCTGCTGAGCATCAGGCAGAAGGGCGGCATGGGCGAGAACGGTTTCCACCGCTTTTTCGAGAAGGGCAGTCATGGGCGGGTTTCTCCTGTGCTGCCTCTATTTTACCACATCTACGACAGACTAAGAGAAGAGGTCTCACCATAGCACACGAAGCGCAGGAGCCGTTGGCAGTCACGCTGCCAAAGATTGAGGCCGCGATGCCCGGCGTCCGGGAAGTAACGCGGCATACGCCTGTGATGAGCAGCACAAGCGTTTCGGCACGGGTCGGGGTCGGGGCAGACATTGTGCTGAAGTGTGAAAACTTGCAGCGCACCGGGTCGTTCAAGATACGCGGGGCCGCGCACCGGCTGTCTCTGCTGACGCCGGACGAGCGGATGCGGGGCGTGGCCGCTGTCAGTGCGGGCAATCACGCGCAGGGCGTGGCGCTGGCCGCTCGTCTGCAAGGGGTGGAAGCCACAATTTATATGGCCGAAACGGCCTCTATCGCCAAAATTAAGGCAACCGAAGGCTACGGGGCGCGGGTGGTGCTGGCAGGCAAAACGCTCGACGAGGCCCGGCAGGCGTGCGCGGCCTTTGTGGCCGAGACCGACGCCATCTATATTTCGCCCTATGATGACGACGGAATTATTACCGGGCAGGGCACACTCGGCTTAGAAATGCTGGAAGACGTGCCGGACATGGGCACAGTGCTGGTCCCGATAGGCGGCGGCGGGTTGTTTGCGGGCGTGGCGACGGCGATCAAAGAGAGCCGCCCGAACGTGCGCGTGGTTGGCCTTCAGGCTGCAGGCGCAGACGGCGCGGCACGGTCGTTTCAGGCAGGTCACCTGCTGCCGCGTGAGGAGCCGCTGCGAACGATCTGCGACGGCATCGCGGTCAAATCCCCCTCGCCGCGCACCTGGGCCTATATTCAAAAGTATGCCGATGATGTGGTGACGGTCACGGACGGCGAAGTGGCGTCGGCCCTGCTGCTGCTTTTGGAGCGGGCCAAGCTGGTGGTGGAGCCGAGCGGGGCGGTGGGGCTGGCCGCGCTGATGGCGGGCCGGGTGGAGCCGCGAGGCCGGACGGTGGCGCTTTTGTGCGGCGGCAACATTGACGCCCTGGCGCTGGCAGATCTGACTCAGCGCGAGATGCTGCGGGAAGACCGCTACTTGCAGCTTTTGACGTCGGTAGACGACCGCCCCGGCGGGCTGGCGGTGGTGGTGGGGCTGGTAGCGCGGGAGCGCGGCAACATCGTCACCATCCTGCATAATCGCCTGAATCCGCATCTGGCCCTCGGCGTTACCGAAGTGGAGATGCTGATTGAAGTGCGCGACCGGGCGCATCAGGAGCGTATCATCGCCGCCCTGCGCTCGGAAGGATACTCGGCGCAGCGCATGGATGAATTGAAGGGGTATTAGTTGGCAATAGACGAAAAATTGATGACGCCGCGAATGTACGAACTCTGGTACAAGATGCGTCTGCTGGCTACTGACGATCCAAATCTGACGGTCTTCGGGTCCGGCAGCCATAAGTATCGCATCTACCCCTGTCTGACGGAACTCGAAGTTCAGGATTTTGAGCAAAAGCATAGTGTGATACTCCCGGAAGAGTACTGCCGCTTCGTGCTGGAAATCGGAAATGGCGGAGTAGGCCCGGATTATGGCCTGCGGCAGTTGCAGGACCCAAGGCGCTCTATTCCTGCACTGCTTTCACAGCCCTGGCCTCACTGCACGGAATGGAACTTAAAAAGTGACCAATTTGGCTCCATTCAGGAGTTCAATCTTGAGTATGAACGAGATGAACAGACGCAAGGATCGCTGGCTGTCTGCGATATGGGCTGCGGCTATGATGTTCTGCTTGTTGTTAGCGGGGAAGAGCGCGGCACAATCTGGCAGGATCTCCGCGCTGGAGATGGGGGAATAATGCCGATGCAAAACATCAAATCCGGCTCTGGCCGAATGTCGTTCAGCGAATGGTACGAAGACTGGCTGGATAGAAGCCTTGCGAGCTGATGCATGCAAGAAGGGCAAAGGCAGTAAAAGGGGCGCGACAGATGCCGCGCCCCTTTGTTTGCCACAGCGCTTACGGCAGGCTTTCGCGGAAGGGCAGGGTTTCGGAGATGGGGTTTTCGTCAAGCTGGGTTTTGACACCCCCGCTGCCGCCGAAGTGGAGCGGCTCGGCGGGGCCGGGCGCGAGGGTATCAAGCTCGCTTTGGGCATGGGCGAGCGCGGCGGGGTCCATGTGGCCGACGATGTGCTGGCCGGTTTGGTCGTCTTGCGCGGGGGTGTCTACAGGCGTGTGGTCGGTATAGATTTTGGCGTCAGCCATTTGGGTTATCTCCTTCGGTGTCTGCAAAAGACGTACCGCTGGGCGGGGGGGTGTCAAACATAGATTGGCCCCCTACCCCGTATTTTTCATGCCGGCGGCGATGCCGTTGACGGACAGCAGGACGGCGGCGCGGAGGTCGCGGCGCTGGGTTTTGATGGCTTCCGGGTCGGTGTCCGAGGCCGGGGGCAGGGCGCGGAGGCGGCGCAGCAGCTCGACCTGCAGAAAGCTCAGGGGGTCCACATACGGGTTTCGCAGGCGGATGGACTTTTGCAGGACGGGTGCGGTGTCAAGCAGGGCGGTCTGACCGGTGATTTGAAGCAGCACGGTGACGGTGCGGGTGTATTCGCCCGCGATGGTATTGAAGATGCGCTCGGCGTTCGCCTGGTCCGACACGAGTGCGGCGTAGCGGGCGGCGATGTCCAAATCAGCTTTTGCCAGAGACATCTGAGCGTTGTCAAGGAGCGTCGTGAAGAACGGCCACTCGTCGTACATCCGGCGCAGGCGGTCGAGATGGGCGGGAGACGCGGCGGCATACGCGCCGAGGGCCGCCCCGACGCCGAACCAGCCGGGGAGGGTGTAGCGGGACTGCATCCACGAAAAGACCCAGGGAATGGCCCGCAGGTCTTCGATGCGATCCGAGGCGGTGCGCTTGGGCGGGCGGGAGCCGATGTTAAGCTGGGCAAACTCGCCGATGGGCGTGGCCTCATGGAAGAAGCGCACGAAGCCGGGGTCATCGTAGACGAGGGCGCGGTAGGCAGTAAAGGCCGTGCCTGAGACTTCGTCCATGACAGCAGCCCAGTCGGCGGGCGTTTCAGGCGCGTCTTCTGTGTCCCCGCTTGCCAGCAGGACGGCATGAACCATCTGCTCTAAATTGCGGTGCGCGATTTCCTGGTCAAAGTACCGGGCGGCGATGACTTCGCCCTGCTCGGTGATTTTCAGGCGACCCCGAACGCTGCCGGGGGGCTGTGCCAGAACGGCCTTGCCCGCAGGGCCGCCGCCGCGTCCAATGGCGCCGCCGCGCCCGTGAAAGAGCCGCAGCGTGACGCCGTGTTTTGCGGCAACTTCGGCCAGCCGTGACTGCGCGACGTAGAGCTTCCAGTTGGCCGTGAGATACCCACCGTCTTTGTTGCTGTCCGAGTAGCCGACCATGACTTCCTGTGCCCCGCCGCGCAAAGTCACATTGCGGCGGTAGATGGGGTTGGCCAGCAGCGTGTCCAGCACGACAGGCGCATTTTCCAGGTCTTCGATGGTCTCAAAGAGCGGCACGACGTCTACGCGGGACCAGCCGCCGTCGCCGCCCCGCAGGTCCGCCAGCCCGGCTTCTTTCGCCAGCAGCAGCATCGCCAGCACGTCGGAGACATCGGAGGCCATCGACATGATAAACGAGCCGAACGCCTCCGGCCCCAGATGGGTCATGCTGTCCGCGACAAGCTGGAACAGGCCCAGCGTGATATTGGTCTCATCGTCGTAGGAGGGTGCGGCGGGGACGAGCGGGCGGCGGCCTGCGATTTCGCGCTCCAAAAGCGTGACGCGCCCCTCTTCCGTCAGCGCATCCCAGTCTGTGCCCGTGTCGGCCAGCACAGCGCGGAGCGCCCCCAGATAGCGGCTCTTGTGTTCGCGGATGTCCAATCGGGCGAGGTGAAAGCCAAACAGCCTAGCCCGCCGCAGCAGCGGGGCCAGAAAGCGGGCGGCGGCAAAGTGGCCGTTGTTTTCGTTCAGCGACCGCTCGATTTGCTCCAAATCGGCGACAAACTCGGAGGCCGCCCCGTAGCCACCTTCGCTATTCGTGCGGGTGCGGCGCAGGCGCTCCCAAATGTATTCGCACTTGCGGCGATACGGCTCCATCGGGCTGCGCCCGGCGGCTTCGGCGGCCACGGAAGGCAGGAGCGCGGCATCGGTGAGGAGCGAGGCTTCCAGTTCCTCGGAAACGCCGACATAGTGCCGGGACTGGCTCAGGCGGTCACTCAATGCACGGACGGCGGGAATGTACAGCGACAGCACGGTGTCCCGGTGCAGGCGCAAAATCTCGGCGGTGTGCGCCAGCGTGATGGTCGGGTTGCCGTCACGGTCCCCGCCGACCCACGAGCCGTATTCCAGCACGTTGCCCACTTCAAACGGTTCGCCGGGGTAGCACTCGGCCAGTGCCCTGGCTAAATCGTCATAAATCTGCGGCGTGACGGCAAACAAAGTCTCGGTGAAGTAGAACAAAATGTTTCGGGCTTCATCCAGCACGGACAGCCGCCGCTGACGCACTTCATCGGTCTGCCACAAAATCTCGGTTTCGGCAGCGATGTCGGCTTCCACGCTTTCGCGCTCGGCGGGTGTGCTCTGCGGCGCTTCCAGCACGCTCAGGCAGTCCGACAGCCGGTGCAGCTTTTCCTGCACCGTGCGGCGCTTGGATTCGGTCGGGTGGGCAGTGAAGACAAGCTGGACCGACAGGTTCTGCACCAGCCCGCGCATCGCCTCCGCCGACATGCCCCCATCTTTGAGTGTGCGGATCGCTTCGCGCACCGACTCGGCGCGGGGCGCATCTCCGGCGTCCACGGCCCGGCGGCGATTAACGCGGGCGATTTCCTTCTGCTCGGCCAGATTGATGAGTCCAAAATAGGTGGTGAACGCTTTCAGGACAGGCAGAGCCGTAGCAAAGTCCATGTCGGCAAACAGACGGTCCAGCTCCCGCTCGGCCTCGCCCAGTCCGGGCTGATTACGCGCTTCTTTGGTCAGCGCCCGCACACGCTCGACGGTCTGAAACAGCGCCTCGCCGCCCTGCTCGCGCAGGACCGCACCGAGAGCATTGCCCAGCAGCCGCACGTCCCGCGCCAGGTCGCCCCCGGCAGGGATTTGTTCGTTCACATTGTTTGTTGGCAAGGCTTCGGTTGTCATGGAAACATTGTACCCCGGCTTTCAGAGACCTACCACCTTGTTCTCTCGTCCCTATGCCTTCGGCATTACTGCGTATCTGGTCACAGGGTCCTTCCTAAA
>CAXUKS010000048.1:0-27012 GCA_964251675.1 uncultured Armatimonadales bacterium | reverse complement strand
GCAGGCGCGTGATGCCGTCGGTTCCGACTGCGAGAGACTTGCCGCTCCAGTTAGGGTAGGGGCCGTAGGAGTTCTGAGCAGACACCGCGCCGTTGCTATCAATCTTCCAGACGGCGACGGTGCCATTGGGATTGTTCCAGAGCAGGCGGGTAAGGTTGTCGCCGCCGACCGCGAGAGCGACGGGGACGGCCTGGGCGTCTGCCCGGAATGGGTTAAGGCAAAGCAGGGCAAGTACCATCAGCAGAAGCAGCGGGGCAGAAGCAGCGGGGCAGAAGCAGCGGGGCAGAAGCGCATGGTGTTTCTCCTACGAAGACACAGCGGCAAAACACAACCGCGCCCGGCGTTCAGCGCATTGACACCATCTTAACACGGAATACAGGCCCTGTCAAGCACTTTTTTGTGGACTTTTCTACAGGGCGGTCGGCACGGGGAGGCGGGTGAGAATTTCTTCGATGATAGCCTGGCCCGTCACGCGGCGGACGCGGGATTCGGGGCGCAGGATAAGGCGGTGGGCCAGCACCGGAGCGGCGAGGCGCTTGATGTCGTCGGGCAGGACGTAGGTGCGGCCGGACACGGCGGCATACGCCTGGGCGGCGTGGAGCAGGCCCAGGGAGCCGCGTGGGCTGGCTCCCAAAGCCGCCTGCGGGTGGGTGCGGGTCGCGCCGACGAGGGCCACGATGTAGTCGCGCAGGGCGGGGGCGACGAACACCGAGCGGGCGGCGTCCTGAAGACGCAGGATTTCGTCGCGGCTGGTCACGGGCAGGAGCGAGTCGAGTGGGCGCTGCCGGGTCTGCTGGGCCAGAATGCGGCTTTCTTCGGCGGCGTCCGGGTAGCCCAAAGACAGGCGCAGCAGGAAGCGGTCGAGTTGCGCTTCGGGCAGGGGGTACGTGCCGTGGGACTCGATGTGGTTCTCGGTGGCGATGACAAAGAACGGGTGCGGCAGGGTGTACGTGATGCCGTCGGTGGTCACCTGCTGCTCTTCCATGCACTCTAGGAGGCTGGACTGGGTTTTCGGGGTGGCCCGGTTGATCTCATCGGCCAGCACGATATGGGCGAACACCGGGCCTTCGCGGAACTCGAACTGCGCTGTCTTCTGGTTGAAGATCGTCGTGCCGGTGATGTCGGCGGGCAGCAGGTCCGGGGTGAACTGCACGCGCTTGAAGACCAGCCCGAGGGCACGGGCGAGGGCTTTGGCAAGCGTGGTTTTGCCGACACCGGGGATGTCTTCAATCAGCACATGACCGCCCGCAAGAAACGCAGTCAGAGCCATATCGACAGCCTCACGCTTGCCGACGATCACAGTTTCAATGGCGTCAGCGATGCGCCGCATGGTATCGGCGACGGCCAGCAAGTCCGGCGAAGCCGTCGAAGGAGAACTAGGTTGAGTGGGTATCACGCGGGGCGGGTCGCCGATCTGATAGATTTAACTTCTGATAGATTTCACTGGGATTTAGTGGACGGAGAGTATCTCGTAGACGGCTGTGCCGCTGGGCGTCTTGACATCCACCTTGTCGCCGACTTTGTGGCCCAGAAGCGCCTTGCCGACGGGCGAGGTGTTGGAAATCAGATTTTTCGTGGGGTCGGCTTCCATGACGCCGACAATCGTGTACTCCACATCCTCGTCAAACTCCTCGTCATGCACATGGACGACGGAGTTGAACCCCACAATGTCCCCGCCGCCCGCAGTGTCCACCACTTTGGCGCGTTCCAGCATGGATTTCAGGTTGTTGATGCGGCCCTCTAAAAACCCCTGCTGCCGCTTGGCATCGTGGTAATCGAAGTTCTCGCTCAGGTCCCCGAGGGAGCGGGCGTCTTTGATGCGCTCGGCAATCTCGCGGCGTCCGGTGGTCTGCAGGTGTTCCAGCTCCGCTTCCAGCTCTTTGAACTTGGCCGGGGAGAGAATAATTTCATCGTCTTGAATGGGCATAGCGCGGCGTTCCTCATGTGGCTGCGAATCATACTATCATACCACAGACACGAAAAGCTGTCAATTCTGCGGAGAAGGGCGCAATTGGCACGGATTATGCACATAGGAAGAGAGACGATTTAGGGAACACAGCAAGGGAGCCAGAGTGAGGAACGCTTACATCAAGTTTAGGACCGGAAAAGATCGCGCCGTCGGCTGTGAGGAGCTGATTGCACATTCGGACGTCAGTCGTCTGTCGGGAGATATTTACTGTATTCCCTGGCTTAGCCTGGCCCTGCTGGACGCCTGCCGCGTGGAATATACGTTTGCCGATCAGGACGACCTGACCAACGCCCGCCCCGTCTGGAACTTCGCCGGGGCCAGCGCCCGCTGACCCCAAGTTTTATTCGTAGACCGTCTGACCCGGCGGGTAACAAATCAGTTCCACCTGGTTGCCGTCTGGGTCACTGACATAAATCCCCTTTGTCCCGTCCCGGTGCCCGTCGATCCCTTTGCCCACCTCCCGCGCCGCCGCCGTCAGAGTCGCCTCATCCACCCGAACGGCCACATGAGGCGGATGCTGCGCGGGCGTCACCAGCGCCAGCTTTCCCTGCCCCAGCTTCAAAAAGGCCCAGGTTGCATCCTGATACAGCACCTGAGCGCCGAAATTTTCCGCATACCACACCACCGACGCCGCAATATCGGCGGACGGAATTGCCACATGATCCATCGGCATTTGATCCAGTTCCATTAAAGTCTGCTTTCTAATTGTCCCGCTCTACAATATAATGCGCCAGCGCCCGCAGCGGCTCGGCGGCAGAGCCGAGGGGGGCCAGTGCGGCAAAAGCGGCGTCGGAGGCGGCGCGGGCCAGGCGGCGAGACTCCGGCAGGCCCAGGATTTTGGGGTACGTCGCCTTGTCCTGCTTCAAGTCGCTGCCGACCGGCTTGCCCAGCTTTTCGGCGTCGCCCTCCAAATCCAGAATGTCATCGGTAATCTGAAACGCCAGACCAATCTGCGTGCCGTATTCGTACAGCGCCCCTTCTTCGGCAGGAGATGCTCCGCAAATCCGCGCTCCCGAGAGCAGCGAGGCCAGAAGCAAAGCCCCCGTTTTGCGGGCGTGGATCGAAGCGATGTCCGCATGGCTGATGTCGCCCCGGCCTTCGGCTTCAATATCGGAGACCTGCCCGCCGACCATGCCGCGTGTGCCGGACGCACGAGCAATCATCATCATCGCATCTAAGACGCGGCCTTCGGGGGCGGTCAGGCGGCACTCGGCAATCAGGTCAAACGCATGGGCCAGCAGCGCATCCCCCGCCAGAATTGCCAGCGCCTCGCCATAGACGATATGGGAGGTCGGGTAGCCGCGCCGCAGGGCATCGTCGTCGATGGCGGGCAGGTCGTCGTGAATGAGCGAGAACGTGTGAATGCACTCCACCGCGCAGGCCAGCGGCAGGACATGGTCCACATCGCCGCCCACAGCCTCGGCCCCGGCGAAGACCAGCAGAGGGCGCAGGCGCTTGCCGCCGCAAAAGAGCGAATAGCGCATCGCTTCATGCAGGCGCGGCGGCAGGTCGTCGGCGGGCGGCAGGTAAATGTCAAGCGCCCAGTCGGACAGAGCACGTCGATTCGCAATATAGGCAGCCAGATCAAACGTCATCAATTAAGCTCCGGCCCGCGCCGCCGTCAGCGTGTTGCGAAGCAGCATGGCAATGGTCATCGGGCCGACCCCGCCAGGGACAGGGGTGATCGCCGAGGCGACTTCCGAGGCCCCGGCATAGTCCACATCGCCGACATCATGGGTTAGACCCGGCACACGGTTGTAGCCCGCGTCCAGAATAACCGCGCCGGGCTTAATCATGTCTTTCGTGATCATATTGGCTTTGCCGACACACGCACACAGAATATCGGCCTGCTTGGTAATCTCGGCCAGATTGGGCGTCCGGGAATGGCAGATGGTCACGGTGGCGTTTTCGGCCAGCAGCAACAGGGCCAGCGGCTTGCCGAGGATCACGCTGCGGCCCACGACAACGGCGTGCTTGCCCGCCATCGGCAGGCTGTACCGGCGCATCAGTTCCACCATGCCCGCCGGGGTACAGGACTGGAACGCGGGCAGGCCCGCGACGAGCCGCCCCAGCGAGATAGGCGCGATGCCGTCCACATCTTTAGCCGGGTCCAGCAGCGATAAAATCCCCGGCTCGTCCATATGTTTGGGCAGCGGATGCTGAACTAAGATACCATGCACCATTGGGTCTGCATTGAGCCGAAGCAGGCACTCGCGCACGGCTTCTTCGGGGGCGTCATTGGCGAAGGGGAACGTTTTGGAGCCGATGCCCGCACGGGCGCAGGCCCGTTCCTTCATGGCGACATAGGTGGCCGAGGCGGGGTCATCCCCGGCTAGAATAGCGGCCAGCGTTGGCACAATGCCGGTTTCGGCAGTCAAGGCCCGCACATCCCGCCCGACTTCGGCACGGATAGTTTTGGCAGTCGCCGTGCCGTCTAAAATAAGTGGTGTGGTCATAAGTTTGGATTATACCCAGACGGGGGGGCTGTTTTTCGCCGCACGAACTCGGTCAGAAACGCGGCCACATCCGGCAGCGGCAGGGTGCTGGTGTCCAGGCACAGGTGATACGCCTGCGGCCTGCCCCAGTCTGTGCCGAGCATCTGCGTGATATACCGCTTGCGGGTTTCGTCAGACTGCGTGATCATGGCCCGCGCCCGCGCCTCGTTTTCCACGCCATAGCGATCCACCAGGAGGCGAATACGAAACGGCAGCGGGGCGTGCAATAAAATGTTGACTTTGCCGGGATGCGCGGGCAGGACGTGCGAAGACAGCCGCCCGACAATCACACAGTCTTCGCGGGCGGCGATCTCTTTCATCACCTCAGTCTCGGCTTCAAACAGGTCCCGGTCTGAAACTGAGAGTGACACCGGAGCCTGATACAGCGCCTCGGGCGAGCCGACACTGATGCCTTTGAGCATCCGCTCCCAGAACGGCGTCCCGCGCTCTTCGCGGGCGGCGAGGTCTTCCTCATCCAGGGACAGCGTCTGGGCCGCCTGACTGACAATTTCGCGGTCCAGACAGCGGATGCCCAGGTTCTCAGCCATCATCTGTCCAATCAGCGAGCCGCCGCAGCCAAGCTGCCGGGCGAGTGTGACCGTGGTTCTCATGGTGTGCGTGCCTCACGAGAGTCAGAGGCACGGAGCTGAACCCCCGTGCTTCAGAGGGGTTCAGCCCCGTGTTTGCTGTCTTATCGAAACAGGTCCGAACGCAGGCAGCGAAGCGTCCGTGCCGTCGGTAATGTTGCAGTAGGGCAGTAATCCCCAGCCATACCACAGGTGCAAACCCGCCGGAGACTGCCCGGCATCAAGCTTCAGCAGGACATCGGAGCCGTCCAGAACGATTTTATAGATACGGGGCCGCTCGGTCCCGCTGGCGTCGCGCAGGGAGAACCCGGCAGGACGGCCTGCCGCGTGCAGGCCATTCTGCACATTCGCATACGAGACACGGATTTGATCGCGGGCGGGTTCATACGCTGCCGACACCAGCGTCGGCGCAGGGCGGCCTTGTGCCACGGCGGCAAGGCGGCGGCCCAGACGCTTCAAATCCGGCGTGCTGATATGGATGCCGTCGTCGAGGCCCAGATCAATCGCGGACACGACCCCGCAGTTTGGAACAGTCTCCGCCAGACGCCGCTGCGCTTCCCGAACGGCGTTCCAGCCGTCGACATAATCCGGCAGGGGGTCGGTGACCCAGCCGCCGAGCTGCACCAGATAGAATGGCAGGTCCGGCAAGCCGAAATCGGCCCGGAACGAGGCAATTAATTCGGCCATACGGGCGGGGTACACGGCGGCCTCGCCGGGGCTGCCGTCGGACTCGCCCTGATACCACAGAATGCCCGCGACTTTGCCGCCTACGGCTTGAACACGCGCCACTGTTGCCCCGTACAGCGATGCTCCGCCCTGAGACTTGCGCGACGGCGACCACTGGGTCATGGACGTGCCGCCGTGGGCCGAAGGGATGAGGCCGATGGGGGTGCCCGCAGCTTCAGCCATCGCTTTGCCAAACGACAATCCCAGCCCCGCGCCTTTGGCGCGGCTGAGGTCACGCGGCTCCGGGGCGTCCGGCATCGGCAGGCCCCAGAGAGTTCGATGAATGGGACGCGGCGACTCGCCCAGCCAGTGCAGCGGCTCCGAGGCCACTTCCCATTCTTCGCGGGAGGCGAACGCACGAACCAGCGGATGCGGCGTTTCCACCTCGGGTGTGAGGTCCCCCACCCCTTCCATATTGCTTTGCCCGGCCAGCACCCACAGGTCGCCGACCAGAACGTCTGATGCGCCGCCTGTGTCATACGGTCCGCCCGTAGGCAGGGACAGCGTGCCGACACCGTCCACTTCCACGTGCGCCAATCCATCCGCGCCGCGCTGCAAAACTTGATGATCGTGTAACGTCATCCGTTCGTGTCTCCCTCGGTGAAGTTTAGATGCATCCGGCTGGCCGTGGGCTGTCCCTGGCCTTTGTATTTGCTGCCCAGCGCCGGGTGGCCGTAGGGCCGGTCGGCAGGCGTAGTCATGTCAAAGAACGAAATCTGACCGACTTTCATGCCGGGGTACAGGCGAATAGGGAGGTTGGCGACATTGGACAGCTCCAGTGTCACATTCCCTTCAAAGCCGGGGTCAATAAAGCCCGCCGTGGCATGAACGATCAGCCCCAGACGGCCCAGACTCGACTTGCCGCCCAGCTGCGCGGCTATGTCTGCGGCCAGCCCGACCCGCTCTAGGGTGCTGCCCAGAATAAACTCGCCGGGGTGGACGATAAACGGCTCCCCTTCGGCGACTTCAATCATCTCGGTCAGGTCTTCCTGCACGGCTTTGGGGTCAATACACGTATATTTGTAATTCCGGAATACCAGAAAGCGGCTGTCCAGGCGAACGTCAATCGACGCGGGCTGCACCAGCATTTCGTCATAGGGGGTGACCACGATGCGCCCGGCTTTTACGCTTTCTTTGATACTGCGGTCGGAAAGGATCATAACGTCTTCTTCATCCACAAAAAGCGTGGCCCGGAGGCTTTGGGCACGTCCTCAAACCCGACCGAGCGGGCGCAGGCAATCAGCGCCGCGCCGCCCTGTGGGGCACGCAGCCAGACTTCCGGGTAGGGCCGGGCTTCCGCCAAAAATTCGCACAGGCGCAAAAGCAGGGCGCGGCCCACGCCGCGCCCGCGCATATCGGGGGCAACCAGAACGCGGGAAATCTCCACATCCTGCTCCACCGGGTCCTCGGTGATTTCCCCGTAAGCGGCCAGATCGCCCTGACGCCGCAGGGTGAACGCATAGTCCACTTCATACGTCCACGCCGCCACGGTGTCCGCCGTCAGCGGGAACTCATCGCCTACGCCCAGCACTTGTCCTTCTTCAGGAGAGGCGGCCCAGGCGGCAACCAGCTCACACTCCGGCAGGCCCAGTGGGCGCAGCTCATATTCCATTTCATATTCCAGCAGGTCACTCATCCGCGATCTCCGCTTCGGCCTCGCCACGCGGTTGCCGGGCCAACGCCCCGAGAACGCCGTTGACAAAGCGGCCCGACTCAGCAGTGCTGTACTTTTTCGCCAGTTCCACGGCTTCGTTGACCACGGCGGCCACCGGCGCATCGGGACGGTACAGCAGCTCCCACGCGGACAGCCGGAGGAGGCTGCGGTCCACGGCGGCCTGCCGGTCAGGAGTCCAGTCGGGGGTCAGGGCCGTGATACGCCCATCAATCTCGGCCAGGTGATCCAGCGTGCCGCGCACCAGCTCCTCGGCATACTGCCGGTTCGGCCCTTCGAGGCGCGACTGTGCCAGAGCGCCTTCCATCACTTCTTCGAGGGGCTGCTTGCCCACATCCAGTTGAAACAGCATTCGCAGGGCCAGCTCGCGGGACTCGCGGCGCGTGTTTTTTCCGTCTTGGGATTTACTATCCGGGGGCTTGCTGTCGGGTGTCATAATGGGCCGATTATACCCGATTTCTGCCCCCGATTTCGGGCGCGGGACCGAGAGGCGCGGCGCGGGCGACGCCAGCGCATCGGGGGCGGCTCGCGCAGAGACAGCAGCAAGGTCGCCAGCGCCAGCATCCACGCCAGCAGGCAGCCGGTCGCATACCAGTCATACGGGTGCGCCGAATCCGGCGCAAAGTGCGCCTGTTTAAACAGTGTGATCCGCGTCCAGTACACGAAGCCCGCGCCAAACAGCCCCAGCGCCAGCCCCGCCCCGCCCGGCACAACCAGCCGTGCCAGAGATAGCGAGCGAGGCGGGCGTCGGCGGCGTTTGGGCGAAGAAAACATCACAGCCTATTGTACCGCCGCACGGAAACGCTGTCAAGAAAGCCGAGGGTGAGCGTTTACTTTTTCGGCAATCTGTGCCATAATAGAAACAAGCAAGGGAACGCTGCTTGTAACAGCGTCCCCTCGCAAGCCCGCTACTTCTTGAGTAGCTGGTGAATCGCGGCGATTGCCGAAACAATCGCGGCGATGGTCTGTGCGATTACTCTGAGTTTCAGAGCCTTGCGCCAGTGTTCTCGCTGCATAGGGTTTCCTCCTTTCAGCAAGATTAGAAGACAGCCCCATACAGGCTGTCTTCTTTTTTATTATATCACAGGTTGCAAGTGTCCCCGTCTACATATTCCTTCACAGCGAAGTCCGCTTTGCGCGTCCATGCCTGTTTCCGTAAAACAAAGTTAGGACCAGCAAAACGGCCAGCAAGACCAGTGCAAGCCAAAACAGAGGACCAGCCGCACCGCACCGGTAGCCAAGCTGAAACAGGGAAGAATAGCGGCGTGACAGTGGGGGCGAAGCGGCAGCGAGGCCCCATACCAGGTCTTGGTCGCCTGGTGTCCAATCATTGCTGTTCCTGAAGATGCGCCAGCCCACGTCGTCCGTGGTGTATGTTATTCCACTCCGGCTGTCCGCCGCGCCGTGCTTAATCCCCAGCCCAAAGGATTGAATGCCGAGCCGCCCCTTCGGGGTGAGCCAGACCACGGCAAGCAGGAGTGCCAGCATCAGCAGAATAATTTGCACTGGTCGAAGCCAGGAAGGCGGTTTGGCAGACATAAAGAATACTTCTGGGAATGCTGTCTTCAATCCGGCATGGGTTCAGCATAATACCAATTTGATTTTTTGGGTGGCATTTCGGCAAAGATTGGCTCAATAGCAGGGTCATCGACATTCACGGTCTCCCCATCTGGCAAGGCGGCTTGAGAGTAAACATAGCCTGCGATTTGCTGTTTGTCCTGCGTGTCAATCTGTTCCGGAAAAAGCAGAAAGGGATGCGCTGAATCAGTGGAAATGTAAACGTGCCCGTTTCTAGTCAGCCCAGAAAACTGGGGCGGCAGAACGATGTCTCCCTGTTTGCCGGGTTTGAGCGCCCCCGTTTGAATCGCCTGAACGACTTGCTGTAATCGCGCCAGATGATGCGCTTCCTCGCGCTATTTCGCCGAAGAATACAGAAGGGATGCGGTGACACCGAGTGCAATAACGGAGAGCACCACAAAGGCCCGGCCTTTTTGCGTGGTACATAGTGGATTACTCATTGTCCGGCTTACCGCTTCCTCTGGGCCTCGTGTTAGTGAGACAACTTTCGCAAGCCGTTCTCCGCCTCATACCAATCGCACACATATTGACTGCCCCACCAGGCGACTGGCCCCACGAAGATGGCCCCGAAGTATTGATGGGCCAGCAGCAGCCCCGCGATGTTTGCAATCACGCAGGCAAAGCCAATCATCTGGCGATAGCGCCCCGCGTCTCGGAGTGGCACAAACCACAGACAAGTCAGGCTTCCAATAAAAACGCCATTGAACAGACCGAGACCAGCCCCGGCCAGTACGCCAATGAGCAGCGCGATCCCTAGAGCAAGGATGCCGAACAGGAGAGCGCTGATGACGCCAGCAATGACACTGAGACCCACTCCCGCGATCAGCCCCAGTCTGAGACTTTGGCCGACGATTTGGAAAAATAAATACCGTTTGTTCATTGTGCCTCTCCATGCGCTATCTTACCTCAAAGCACCGCGCCCGGCGGTGGGCTTAGACTGCCGGGAGGGTGACGGTGACGACGGTGCCCTGGCCGGGGGTGCTGGCGAAGTGGAGCGTGCCGCCGTGGGCTTCGGCGATGCCCCGGCAGACGGACAGGCCCAGGCCCGTACCGCCGTCCTGACGCGCCCGCGCCGAGTCCACCCGGTAGAACCGCTCGCCGAGGTGGGGCAGGTGTTCGGGGGCGATGCCGACCCCGGTGTCGGTGACGGTGACAACGACCGTTTGGCCCTCGCGGCGGGCGGCGGCGCAGACGGTGCCATTCTCTGGCGTGGCGCGGACGGCGTTTTGCAGGAGGTTGGCGAACAGGCGCACCAATTCTTCGGGGTTGCCGTGCAGGGCCAGGGCGGGGTCGGGGGCGGACACCGAAGGGCGGGGCGGGCCAGGGGCGCGGGCGGCGGCGAGGGTCAGGACTTCGAGCGCAGGCAGGGTCACCCGCTCCCGGCCAAGCTGGCCTTCATCGGCGCGGGCGAGGGTCAGCAGGTCGCGCACCAGACGCGCCATCCCTGCCGAGGCGGCGGCAATTTCGGCCATGCCCTGCCGGTAATCGCCTTCGGTGAACCCTGCCTGCGCCATCTGCGTGGCCGTGCCCTGAATGACGGTCAGCGGCGTTTTCAGCTCGTGCGACGCATCGGCGGTGAACTGCCGCTGCTGCGCCAGCAGCCCCGCCTGCCGCCGGAACGCATCGTCAAGGCGAGCCAGCAGGCCGTTGAACGCCCCCGCCATTTGCCCGAACTCGTCTTTGCCCAGCGCGGGCAGACGGGCAGCGGGGGTATCGCCCATTTTGGCGGCGGCCTCGGTGATCTGCCGCACCGGACGCAGGGCGCGGGCAGTCAGCACGGCCCCGCCCGCGCCCGCGCCGAAGAGGGCCAGCGGAACCAGCAGCAGCAGCGCCCGGTCCAGGCCCGCAACAGCCCGGTCGGTGTCGGCGAGGGGGTGTGCGTCCTGCACAACGCCGCCATTGCGGGTGGGTTTGGAATAGACGCGCAGGCGCACGTCCTGCACGGTGACAGTCGTAAAGACGCTACGGCCCTGACGCGCCGCGCTCACGCCCGCCAGGTCCCAGGCGGTGTCGGCGGGACGCTGGGTTTGCCCGTCGGTGCTGAAAAAGCGCGGGCCGTAAGGGTCATCGTCCCGGCGCGGCGGGCCGTGACGACGGAAGCCGTTGGGGGGGCCGTGCCTGTCTCCATTCGGAGGCGGCGGGCCGGGCGGGGGGCCATGCACACGGTCCTGGAGCTGCTGATCGACCGAGCGCAGAATGGCGGTGGCAGCAGCGAACCGGGCGGTCAGCCCCAGCACGATCAAAAGACCGGCCAGGGTGACGGCGTTCCACAGAATGAGCTGACGGCGCAGGGACAGCGGCGGCATTAGACGTGCCCCTCCGGGTCGGGGACCCGCAGGCTGTACCCGGCCCCGCGCACGGTCTGAATGAGCTTGACGGGGTGCGGGTCGTCGATCTTGCGGCGCAGCATTCGGATATAGACATCTACGGTGTTGGAAAAGCTGTCGTCGTCCATCCAGATACGCTCCTGAATGGTCTGCCGGGTCAGCACGCGGCCTTCATTGGCGGCAAGGGCTTCCAGCAAATCGTACTCGCGCTGACTGACCCCGATTTCCTGCCCCGCACGGCAAACGCGCCGGGCGGCAGTGTCTATCTCCAGGTCAGCGACATGCAGCACGCGGGTTTTGTGGACCTTGTCCCGGCGCAAAAGGGCGCGAACGCGGGCCAGCAGCTCGCCGAAGTCAAAGGGCTTGAGCAGGTAGTCATCCGCCCCCAGGTCTAAGCCCTTGATGCGGTCCCCCACCCCGTCGCGGGCCGTCAGCATCAAAATGGGGACCCGGCTGCCGTCCTCGCGCAGCCGCTCGCAGACCTGCCAGCCGTCGAGACCCGGCAGCATCACATCCAGCAAAATCGCGCCGTAGTTGTGCTCTTCGGCCAGCGCCAGCCCCGTGCGCCCGTCCGCCGCTTCGTCCACGGCGAACCCCGCCTGCGTCAGCCCCCGCGTCAGCATCCGCGCAATGCCGGGGTCATCTTCCACGACTAGTAGTTTCATAGCGACAGTATAGTCGCTGGCAGATGAAAAACAGATTAAGACAATTCCGAATCGTCAGGCTCAAGCCCATCACGGTCTGCTTCTCACGGTCTGCTTCTCACGGTCTGCTTCTCACGGCGCAGCGTGTCAGAAGTGGCCCGGAGTGAGCCTTCGTAGCAGAAGCGCAGGTCACGCGGTTGCGCCCCAGTATCTTGGACTGATACAGGGCATCATCCGCACGGCTCAGGAGGCCAGTGCTCTGCTCGCCCAGCAGGATCTCCGCCACGCCGAAAGAGGCGCTGACGGCCCGCAAGGGCCAGTGACAACTCTCCAATGCCACTCTGAGACGCTCGGCGAGGGCCATCGCGCCTTCCATATCAGTCTGCGGCAGCACAAGCACAAACTCTTCGCCCCCATAGCGAGCCACAAGGTCGGTATCCCGCGCCCCGGCCTGAAGAGTGCGTGCCACCGCTTCCAGGACAGCATCCCCTTCGGGGTGGCCGAAAGTGTCATTGTACTGCTTGAACCGGTCCACGTCCAGCAGAATCAGCGACAGAGGAGTGCCGTAGCGGACGGCGCGGGCCGCCTCATCTGCTAGCCGCTCCTGGAAGGCGCGGTGGTTATTCAGGCCCGTCAGCCCGTCCGTCGTCGCCAGTGCCGCCAGCTCCGCGTTGGCCTTCTCCAGTTCCTGCTTTTGGAACTCCAGCACGGTGTTATAGTCACGAATCCGCTCTTCCTGCCGCTTGCGCTCGGTCAGGTCGTGCCAGGCCACCAGCAGCACGGGCTGCCCCTCCAGGGCGACGGGCGTGAGCGTCACCTCCACGGGAAAGTCCTCGCCGTCCATCTTGCGGTGCATCCACTCGAAGCGGTGGCAGCCGCGCTCATGTGCCAGGGCATCCATCTCCACGCACTTCTCGTCGGAGCGCCTGCCGTCGGGCTGAAACTCGGGCGACAGTACGGCGGGGTGCAGTGAGAGCATCTGTGCGATATCCCTGCAGCGCAGCAGGGCGACGGTGGCGGGGTTGCAGTCAATGATGCCGCCCGCGCCCAGCAGCAGGTGCGCCTCTGAAGACTGCTCAAACAGCACGCGGAACCGCTCCTCGGCCCTTGCTCGCTCTGTCACGTCGAAGCAGACCCCGATGATGCCCGTGACAGCTCCCGCCCCATCGCGCACAGGCTGCAGTTCGGTGTGGAGGCACAGGCCGTAAGCCTCCGCATCGTAGGAGACAGACTCGCCAGCCAGCGCACGCCTTGTGGGATCCTCGCGTTCAGGGTCGCCGCCGCTGAACTCGAAGACCGAACGCCCGACCGCCTCGCCAGGCTTCAGCCCCAGCGCGGTCAGACCCGTGCCCTCCGACAGCGTCACCGTGCCCTCCGTGTCGGCGGCGTAGAGGATGACAGGGGCACTCTCCAAAATCGCCCGCAGCCCCGCTTCGCTCTGGCGCAGACGCTCGGCGCTATCGCGCAGCGCCTGCTCCTGGCGGAGCCGCTCGGTGATGTCGACGAGGGTGACAACGACGCCCCTCGCCGCCTGGCCTGTGACAGAACGCTCACTGATGTTTTGCTCTCCCGCGTGTGCCAGCGGCACGGCGTTAACACTCACCCAGGTCCGCTCACCGCTCGGTTTATGGATTCCCATGATGACGTTGAGCTGGGGCGTCCCCTCCCGCAGCGCCACCATTGCGGGGTGCTGCTCGCCTGAGAAGTCACTGCCGTCCTCCCGCACAGCCCGCCAGCGTGGGTCCAGCGACGTGCGCCCCGCCATCTGGTCAGCGGTGAGGCCCAGGATGCGCTCGGCACTCTCGTTGCACATGAGGATGGCCGCGTCCTCGCCCTGCAGGACCATTCCCTCCTCCATCGCAGACACCGATGTGCGGAAAAGCGCTTCGGTCTCTGCCCGCGCCGAGTGCGTCTCGGCCAGCGCCCGCTCGACCTTCTTCCTGGCAGTGATGTCACGGGCGATCATAGAGGCCCCCACGACGCGCCCGCCCGCGTCCGTCACAAGTGAGACGCGCAGCGACACGTCCACCCGCGCACTTGTCCGCGTCAGGCGCTCGGTCTCCAGGGGCGCGATGCGTTCTCCGCTGCGGATGGCGGTCATGATGCGGGCCAGCTCGTCGCGGCAGTCGGGCGGGGCGAGAATGTCGACGGGCTGCCCGATCATCTCGGCAGCGGAGTACCCGTAGAGGCGCTCCGCGCCCATGTTCCAGCTCGTGATCGTCCCGTCGAGGGTCTTACTGTAGATGGCGTCCTCCGAGGACGCGACGATGGCCGCCAGACGCTGGCTCTCGGCCAATGCCGCATCGCGCTCGGCGATAAAGCGCTCCTGCTCTGCCCCCAGGCGCTCCTGATGGGCGAGGCGGCGGCCCATTTCCAGCAGGGCACTGGCCTGACGGCCCAGGGCGCGTAAGGCGGACTGCTGGGCGGGCGTGAGCTGGCGGGGGACCCTGTCGATGACACACAGGGAGCCGAGGGCGTATCCGTCTTCGGTGACCAGGGGCGCTCCCGCGTAGAAACGGATGTGCGGATCGCCTGTGACGAGGGGGTTGTCGGCGAAACGGGGGTCAGCCTGGGCGTCGGGAACGACCATCAGCTCTGGCCCCAGGAGCGTGTGGGCACAGAAGGCCGAGTCGCGGGACGTCTCCTGCAAATCCAGGCCGTAGATGGACTTGAACCACTGGCGGTCAGTGTCGATGAGGGAGACCGCCGAGATCGGCACGTCGCAGATGTGGGCAGCCAGACGCACGAGGTCGTCGAACTCCTCTCCGGGCGGGGTGTCCAGGATACGGTGCTCACGCAGAACGGCGAGGCGCTCGGTCTCGTTCTCGGGAAGGTCAGCAGTCATACAGCATCTTTTTAACTCCGTGCAGCGATCCGAGGCATAATAGAACCCACGCAGAGAGCGAGCCTAAGTTGCCTTCATCTTCGGTGGAATAGTCGGGAAACTGCAGACATTACCAGGGCCGCCCCGAATCCTGCCTGGCCGCCTGTGCAGATCGTGACTACTTGCGGCACGATTTTCAACGGAGCAATGCTATATCGCGCAGAAGGCACTATACGCAGAAGGCACTCTAATAGAGGTATGAAAGTTACCATTTGTCACGACTATCTTTGGGTATAGTGCTCACCCCTGGTAGTATTTGGAAGAGTTCTCACTGGCTCGATTGCCTCTCATCCAGTTCGCCCAGATCGTCAATCGTTACGCGCAGCGTCGGTCTCAGCGGCACATTCAAGTGGTATCGCCTCCCCTTCAATTCCCCCGTGGTGATCAGCGCCCCCTTCTCCACTAAGACGCCCAGGTCACGCGTGGCGGTCGCCGATGCCGCCCCCGTGATAGAGACATATTTGCTGGCGCTCAGACCGCCACTGAAACCCCCTGGGCCTTCGCGGAACATACGGAGCAAAGCCTTGTCCTGCCGAGCATTGAAGGCGCCACGATATTTATCGAAGAACCTGGCCTTGTCCAGCAGGAACATCACCTGCGCCAGGGTGCGGTGCTGGGACTCCAGCGTGATCTCTGCGAACCACACCAGCCAATCGGTTACCTCATTGGATTTGTTGGCAGCCTCCAAAGACTCGTAGTAGCTTTTTCGGCGGGCGAGGATGGTAGGCGACAGAGGGAGCAGCATCGGTTGTCCGACGCCTTGCAGGAGCGCCTTCTCCGCCACCGTCCGTGCCACGCGGCCATTCCCGTCCTCAAAGGGGTGGATACTCACAAAGTACAGATGCGCGAGTCCAGCCCGTGTCAATGGGGGCAGGGTTTTTTCTAGCCTGTTGAACCAGTCTAGGAACCCTGCCATTTCAGACGGAACCCGTGCCGATGGCGGCGCTTCGAAGTGAACTGTGGGCCTGTCGAGCCATCCAGAGACAACCTGCATTGGTTCGGAGTGCGTGCGGTAACGTCCGATGTCTGTCAGGTCCCGCCGCCCATTCATGACCATTTCATGCCAGGCGAACAGTGCTTCCTCCGTCAAAGGCCTGGCGAAATTCTGATAGCCATTTACGGTCATCTCAGCGATTCCATACTCCCCTGGCTGGACACGCCGCTGGTCGGAGGCGAGGCCAAGGTGCCGTTTAATTGAGGACTGGACACTGAGGCGGTCAAGGGTTTCGCCCTCGATCTCGGAGGTGGTGAGCGCCCCCTCGCTCATCAGTTCGACTGTGACAGTATCCCATGCCTCGGCCCCTAACTGTTCCACGGACGAGAGCATCAGTCCGCCGCCGACGAGGAATCGCCGTTCTGCTTGCAAGAAGCGTGAAGCATCCCATCGAAAGTCGGGCCAATCCTGTTTTTGCCAGTTCCACATGATGACTAAAAGCCTTATTTATTCATCATAATATAGCATTTTTTGATTGATAAATGCAGTATTAATCCATCACGGACTTTAGAGACTGCTCCGCAAGGTGTTCCAGCAAAACTTTCCGCTGCGCTGTGCCATATCGTGCAGAAGGTACTATAATAGAGGCATGAAAGTTACCATTTGTCACGATTATTTATGTCCCTGGTGCTGGGTCGGCTTTTTTCAGGCCAAACGCTTGAAAGAAGAGTTCCCTCAGATCCAGCAGGTCTGGCAGGGCTATGAGCTGCTGCCCGAAGAGCTGGGGCCGCTGCCGACCTTCGATCCCCACCCGAAAGACCCCGACGCGCCGCCGTCGCGCTTTGAGCTGTTCTCTCAGGCCGAAGGCGCTCCCGTGCCCGAAGGCCGCACTATTGGTGTCATCCGCACCCACAATGCGCTGGAAGGCGCAGCCTACGCGCAGGACAAAGAACCCGAACGCTTTGATGCCTACAACGAAGCTGTCTACCGGGCCTTCTGGGAACGCTCTGAAGACATCAGCGATCTGAACGTGCTGGGCCGATTGGCCCTGGAGTCCGGTCTGGACCAGGCGGCGTTTTTAGAGGCCGTCGCTTCCAGAGCCTACTATGACGAAATCGTGCGCTTTGACGACGACGCCTACGCCGCCGATGTCACGCACGTTCCGACGTTCATCTTCAAAGGCGAACGCTGCGCCGAGGCCCCTTACACGACGATTCAGGATTTAGCCACACGCTATTTGATCTGGAACGACAAGTGAGGCTTGTCTGATGTCTCCTCGCTGCTTGCGACTGCTGCCACTTCTCCTTTTGGCGCTGGCCGGTCCTGTGTCCGCACAGGCTCCGGCCCCTGCGAAAATTAAAATCACCAGGGCCGCCGACTTGCCGGTGCATACCTACACCATCACCAGCAAAAACCGGCCTCTCGCCGAAGACCCCGCCGTGGTGTCGGCCCTCGCTGCCGCCGTCATCAAAGACATTACGGCTGACCTCGCCCGCTATGACATTACAGACCGCAGCACTCGGCGAGAAATGTCCCTGACTTTAGCAAAAGCCGCACTGCTGCAGCAGGACTACGAGGCCGTCCGGAAATACATCGGCATCGTCCGAAGCTTTCAAGACAAGCCCGCCGAGAAAGCCACGTCGGGCCTGCTTCTGGGGCCGCTGGCGGATGCTCTGCAAACCCCTGGGACGGATTTTCACAAAACATTACAAGCCAATATCGAGCGAGCCTACCGCCACATTCCCTCCGTCTGGGCACGGCCCGAGGCGCGAAAGCAGCAGCGGGGAGTGGGGCTTATCACGCGAGACCTGCTTGTCGCCATTCACGCAGAGGCGGATGCCGTCCCGGAGACAGGCATGATCGGCCAGGAGCAGGCGGGCGAGATCATCAGCGAGGCCCTGCAGCTGCGCTACGTCGTGCCCAACAAGTCTGACTACCTGGCTGCCCTGGCCGCCGTTCTGTCAAGTCAGCCCACCGCCCCCCGGTTAAATATCTGGGCGGCACGGGACGTAGCACTGCTTTCCTCAGCAAAACTGGTGAAAAGCACAGTTGCTATCTGGGATACCGGAGTCGATGTCCGCGTCTATCGCTCCCAGCTTGTCTCAGGTCAGCCGGGCATTGCTTATGATACGGAGGTGCGCCCGACCGACAAACTGCTGTTTGCGTGGCCGGGTGATCCGGCCGCTGCCGCATCCCAAACTCGTCTTCAGGATTTCAAGGGACTGACAGACACGGGGGCTGGCGTGAACAGCCCGGAGGCGGAGGCGTTCAAGGCCAAGCTCGCTCATCTGCCGACGGCTCGGGTCACTGAACTGATCGCGGAAATGGGCGCGTTTGAAGCCTACGCGCACGGAACTCATGTTGCCGGGATTGCCCTGCGCGGCAACCCTGCGGCCCGCCTGCTGGTTTGCTGCGATACTTCCGGCGCACCCTCTTCCCTGGCAGAAGCCAGGCGCGATGTAACTGCTTACCACAAAATTATAAAATACTTTAAGACACGCGGCGTTCGTGTCGTCAACATGAGCTGGCGCATAGGTCTCAGTGACATTGAAGACAGCTTACGCAGGTCGGGAGGCGGCGGGACCCCCGAGAAGCAGCGGGTGCTGTCCGGCAAAATCTACGGCATCCTGTCTCGCGGCTTCGCGGATGCCCTCCGCAGTGCGCCGGGCATTTTGTTTGTGGCGGCGGCGGGCAACGAGGATCAAAGCGTCGTCTTTAGCTCAGCCTACCCGGCGGGCCTGAGAGCTGCCAATCTTCTCGTCGTCGGCGCGGTGGATGAGGCAGGCGAAGAAACTTCGTTCACCTCGTTTGGCAATGTAGACGTGTATGCCAACGGCGTGAACGTGCCCAGCTTTGTGCCGGGCGGGGCAACGCTGAAGCTGAGCGGGACCAGCATGGCCGCGCCGCAGGTGACCAATCTGGCCGCGAAACTTCTGGCCGAGCATCCAGCGCTGTCTGTGGCCCAGCTCAAAGCCGCCCTCCTGCGCGGGGCGGACCCGCACGCCGTCGGCGGCAGAACCATTCGCCTCCTGAACCCGAAGAAGACGCTGGCCCGGCTGAACACGCACCGATGACAGTCGGGTATGATAGCATGACACGCACTTCGCACAGGGAGGAACACATGGCAGACGAGACACAGATGGCATTGACAGCGGCGGGGCAGGAAGTCGAGCGGCGCATTTACACCGTGCGCGGCCTGAACGTGATGCTCGACAGCGACCTGGCAGAATTGTACGGAGTGGAAACGAAAGTTCTCAATCAGGCCGTTAAGCGCAACAGCAACCGGTTCCCCGATGACTTTATGTTTCAGTTGACCGAGGCAGAGGCGGAAAGTTTGAGGTCACAAATTGTGACCTTAAACGAAAACGCCACTCAGACAAAACGTTTGAGGTCACAAATTGGCACCTCAAACGACGCAGAGACAAAGCCAGACAACTTGAAGTCACAAATTGTGACATCAAACAATGGACGAGGCGGGCGCGGCTATCTGCCTTATGCTTTCACCGAGCAGGGCGTCGCTATGCTGTCGGGGGTGCTGCGGAGTGAGCGGGCGGTGCAGGTCAACATCGCCATCATGCGGGCCTTTATCAGCCTGCGCGGGATGCTGACGACCGAAAACGATCTGGCGCGGCGTATTCTGACGCTGGAAGCCAAATACGACAAGCAGTTTGCGACCGTGTTTGAGGCCATCCGGCGGCTGATGGAGACGGAAAAGCCAGCCCCCGCCCCGGAGCGGCGCATGGGCTTTCGCGCCCACGAGGGCGAGAAGGAGAAGACACCGTGAGCTACACACTGATTTGTGCTGACGACGCCCTGCTGCCGCTGGTCCTGCCCGCCCGGCGAGGGCCGGGGGCGGATGCCGCGTTTGAAGAGTTTTGCCACGCCAACCGTGAGCTGCAAATTGAACAAACCAGGGAAGGAAAATGGATCATTATGGCCCCCACAGGCTTTGAGACAGGCGGACGCAACAGTGAAATCAGCCGTCAGCTCGGCAACTGGGCGCGGCGGGACGGCACGGGGATTGCCGCCGACTCGTCCACGGGCTATGTTCTGCCCGATGGGTCCCGGCGCTCGCCCGATGCCTCCTGGGTGCTAAAGTCACGTCTGGCAGAACTGACGCCGGAAGAAAAGCGGCGGTTTCTGCCTCTGGCCCCGGACTTCGCGCTGGAGCTGCGCTCTCCGTCGGACAGTCTGGCCGACACGCAGGCCAAGATGGCCGAATACCGGGTGAATGGGGTACGGCTGGGCTGGCTGGTAGATGCCGCCGAGCGACGGGTATATATCTATCGCGCAAGCCGGGACGTAGAAGTTCTGGACGCGCCCGAAACGGTGACGGCAGGGCCGGAGATGCCGGGGTTTATTTTGGAGTTAGAGCTAATCTGGGAGCCGGGATTTTAATACTATGAAATTTGTCTGCTATCGTGAGTTTGATGACCCGCAGGAGCCGATCCTGCCGGGCGTGTCCCATCAAGGGAAGACCCTGCCGCTGGCGCGGATCGCAGCGGTCGCTGAGGCGCTGGCCCCGAAGGGGCTGAGCGTGCCCGCCGACCTGAACGCCGTGATTGCCCGGATGCCTGCCTATACCGCTGCCGTGAAGAGCCTGGAAAAAGCGCGGCTGCTGGACAAGATTTGGCAGGAAGCGGGCGTCTCCGTGCTGGCCCCCCTGCCGTCGCCGCCCCGGATACTGGCTATCGGGCGCAACTACAGTGACCATGCCAAAGAGCTGGGCAGCGAGGTTCCCGATGTGCCGATTGTTTTCCTGAAAGCCTCGACAAGCGTGATTGCGCCGGGAAGCCCCATCGTTCTGCCGCCCCATGTCGGGCGCGTGGACTATGAGGGCGAGCTGGCCGTGGTCATCGGCACGGGGGGCCGCAATGTGAGCGAAGCTGAGGCGCTGTCGCTGGTGGCGGGCTACACGCTCTTCAACGACGTGACCGCCCGCGATGAGCAGAAGCGGGCGATTGCCAAAAGCCTGCCGTGGTTCCTGTCCAAAAGTTATGACACGTTCGGCCCGCTTGGCCCGTGCCTGGTCACGCCTGATGAAATCCCCGACCCCAATGCGCTGGAGCTGACCCTGCGGGTCAACGACGAGATCAAGCAGCAGGCGAACACGTCAGAGATGCTGTTCTCCATTCCCTACCTGATCTCCTGGCTGTCGCGCCAGTTGACCCTGTACCCCGGCGATGTGATTGCCACCGGAACCCCGCCCGGCGTCGGCCCCCTTCAGCCCGGCGACCTGGTGGAAGTGACTATCCCGCAGATTGGTGCGCTGGCGAACCCCGTCATCGGCGAAGACGAAGTCTTCTAAATTTGAGGAGTCAGTGCAGGTGGATCACATCAAAGAAGCGGCTGATTTAACGCCGGACGAAGTAGAGGAAATTGAGAAATTATCACTGCGCTGGATGTTTCAGGCGGTGATAGACTTCGGTTTTACTGCCTGGGACGTTTTCCGCCAAAGCCCGGACAGTGTTCAAGACGTTGCGGAAGATATTACCCGCGAAATGCTGGATACGCTTTCTGGCTACCGTATCAACCAGCGCATTCTGGGCAATGTGGACTACCGCAAGGCACGCTACGTTTTGCTGCCACATCAAACGGTGCGGCAGGCGTTGTTCGTGGACAGCAAAGCAGAAAAATCCCGCAATACCGGCACGATGCAGATGTCTCAACTCTCTTTGAGGGTTCGCCAAAACCGATCAGGAATCGCTGTAGATGAGCCGGGGATGCTGCAAAACGTTTCTATCTACGGAACCACACAATTTTTGACAACAACCATGCTGCTACACTACTGTTACAAAGATGATGCTCTTGGCAATCATTTTTTAGAAACGGTGACACTCGCCGCCGTGCCGAATGGTATACTTCAAGACAAATATAATCCTGATGCCGAGGATACGATTTGGGTGGCAGGCCGCAACGCACCGACTTTAGGAGAAGATTTTCGTGTCCGCTTGTCATTCAGCAGGCTAAAGCAAAAAAAGCATTGGCGAGTCCAACATATTCACTATCATCATCTGACATCCAGTATCGATTCGACATGGGAGGAATGAAACTCGTAATGGACTACACACCGAACGGCATTTACTTGGGAGATGCCCGCGAAATTCATCGTCATATTGCACCTGCCTCCGTGGCATTGAGCGTTTGGTCGCCTCCTTACCATGTCGGCAAGGAATATGAGCGTGACCTTTCCTTTCTTGACTGGAAAAACCTGCTGCGGCAAACGATTGAGGCACACAGCATTGTGCTGAAACCCGGTGGATTTCTGGCGATCAACATCGCAGATATTCTTTGCTTTAAGGACGCCGAAATGCCGCGCATCATGGCGGAAAACATCTCGCGTCGAAAGCGCAACGACATCACACGCGAACAGGCTGTTGCGGCCTGGGCAGAAAATCCAGCCTTCACGCGCAAGCAAATCGCCGCATTGCTGGGGTGCAGTGAACAGACCGTGGACCGCCGAATGAAGGGCAACAACATCCGAGGTGGCAAGTACGCTTCCCAAACACGGGTCAAGGTCGTCGGCGGCCTGCTGGAAGACTTTGCCTCGGCGGCTGGCCTGTACCTCTATGACAGAAGAGTCTGGATCAAAGATGCCGCCTGGGAAAACTCCAAGTGGCACTCGATCAGCTACCGGGCCGTGGATGAGTTTGAATATGTTTACATCTTTTGGAAGCCCGGCGTCACAGTCGTAGACAAAGACCGCCTCACGAAAGATGAGTGGAAGGCATGGGGATCGCGTGCGGTTTGGAACATTCCTTCAGTTCGGGCCAATGATGACCATGAAGCAAAGTTCCCCCTTGAGTTGCCGCGCCGTATAATACGTTTGCTGTCCAGTCCTGGTGATACTATTCTGGATTGTTTCATGGGCAGTGGAACAAGCGCCGTTGCAGCTATTTTAGAGGGCCGTCAGTTTATTGGCGTAGAAGCCAGCCCGGATTATGTCGCATTGGCGAAAAAAGCGTGTGATGTTGCTATCCATGAGGTCCTCACCCGGCTCGACTTTGAGCAGCCTTCAGAAAAGATAGAGAAAAGAGCCTACGGCCAAGAACCGACGCTCGGTCTTCATAGCCAGCAGACGCGCTTGCTCATTGAGCGCGGACGAAACTATGAGTTAGAGGATAGCCAGAAAGTGGGCGACCTCGTGGAAGTGACTATCCCGCACATCGGCACGCTGGCAAACCCGGTCATCGGCGAGGACGAAGTTTTCTAGGTTTGCCCCAGACGCAAACCAGCCCCCGGCACAGCAAGTGCCGGGGGCTGTTTTTGTATGTCTGGCGGCTTATGCTATAATACAAACGAAAAGACAGCCAGGGAGCTGTCTTTTCAATCTTGCCGAAAGGAGGTGAAGTCCTTGAAGCGAGAAACTTGGCTTAGGGCTTCTGAAACTCAGAGTTATTGCCCAAACCATCGCCGCGATTGTAAGCGCAATCGCGGCGATTCACCGGCTACTCAAGAAGTAGCTGACTTGCGAGGGGGCGCTGCGTCAACAGCGTTCCCTTGCTTGTTCTTATTATGGCACACGCTGCCAAAAAAGTAAACGCTCGCTTTTAGTCTTCCTCCACCGGCATTTTGCCCGCATCGCGCAGGCCGCGCAGGAGGGCAACATGGGCGTCGTCAAGCTGACGAATCAGGCGGCGGAGGCGGCGCAGGGTGTCGCCCGGCAGGTGGGCGTACATGGGACCGCAGATGTAGGCCGTGCAGCCGTAAGGGCGCAAGTCGTCAGGGAACGTGCAGCGGTAGTCATGCAGATACTCGCAGGGCACGGCGGCGGCCTCCTGGGTCGGAAGCATCGGCAGGGACAGCCGGTTTCCGGCATAGTCCGCCGCCGGGGCATACGGGTCGCCGCCGTCTAAATGGGGAAACGTGTGGCCCAGTCCCACCGCCAGCGCGACATCGACCGGCGTCACCCGCGTGGGCCGGATGCAGCAGGGCGTCGCGCACGTCGCGCAGTGGCGGGCGGTGAACGGGTCAAAAATGGTGCGTATCTCGCGCTGCAAGCGGCGGTATTCGGAGAGCGGGTTCGGCCCCGCCCGGCGGCTTTTGTGTTTCATAGGCAGATCAGCCCCCCTCGCCCCTAATAATGGGGGAACCAGAATAGTTGGCGTAGGGGCGCTGCTTGCTGCGCCCTCTTTACCCGCTCTGTATTTGTCTGGCTCCCCAGAATTGGGGCGGGGGGCTTATCCTCCGTCCGGCGGCGCAAACAGCAGGGGGATGGCGCTGCCGGGTGCCAGCGCAATAGCCGTGGACAGCGCCAGCGCGAGGAAGCCCAGCAGCGCCAGCCGCCACACGTCGCGCTTCGCCCGGCGACGCAGAACACGCGGCAGCAGCCACACGCTCCATCCGCCCAGCCCCAGCGCCAGCCCCCAGTACACCCCCAGCTTGACGCTCCACACCACCGCGCCCCGCAGCATCGAGACACCGAAAATGCCCGCCACCACGCTGAGCGGCGCTCCGTCGGGAACCATCTCTCCGGTCGGCCACGATGGCCCCAGCGCAGCCTCCGGGGACAGGCACGCCCACAGCAGCACCAGCACCAGCGACAGCGCGAACGCCCCCAGCGCCATCTGCCGGATGATCGACTCGGCAGGCGAATAGACCCGCGTTTCCAGCAGCCCCCGGCGGCTCAGCTCGCGGGCGGCCCAGTGAGCGCGGGCGGGGTACAGCTCCGGGTCCAGATGCCGGGCAATATCCAGCAGGTCGGCGTTGTCCTGCGCCCGCAGGTAGGCCCCGTACACCCCGGCATCGGCCTCTTCATCGGCATGCAGCAATGTGAACGACATGATAGAGACAGTATACCCGCAAGCCGGGGGCAGTGCAGTACAGGCTCTAGTGTTCCGTCACGGTAGAATATAAGGAAACCATTTAGCCTGCTATGTTGCCTATTCGTGCTTAAAATGGTCTGAAATCAAACTATACGTTCTACCATGACGGTGTACTATTGCATATTTTTAGCGGGGACTTGGGCGGCTGGCAGTCGAAGGCGCACGACTTGTTTGCCTTCCCCGCGCCTGACCGTCATGGCGACTGTCCGCATCGGCCAGCGGCTCAGCATGGCTTCCGCCCCTTCCCTAGTTTGCACGGGAACGCCATCCACGGCTTGAAGCTGGTCGCCCGGCCTCAGCCCGCCTGCCCACGCCGCCCCGTCACAGAGAATGGCTGCGACATCTACTACCCCGCCCGGACCTACCTGCCGTAATTGAATGCCGGACTTGAGGTAGAAGCGGGGATCAATAGCACTTCTTCGCCGCAACGTGACGGTCCGCTGCTTGCTGGACGTGGACTTAAGGACGATGCGTGCGTCTGTGGCTGCGTGGCCGTCCAGAGTAGCTTGCGCGAGGTATACCAGCAGACCCGTCAGCGAGACCCCATCCACCGCCATGACCTCATCCCCCACCTTCACCCCCATCCCGGTAGCGGGGGAGGCCGCAAACACACGGGTCACGAGGCAGGCATTCCCGCGCCTGCCCAGACGGAGGCCCGTCTCACCCGCGACGCCGTCTCTATCACCGCCCGTGCTGCGCGGCTCCAAGATAAGCTGCATGTTCGGGAAATCCAGTGTCACCCGGAAGCGGCTAAGGATGTCCATGCCAAGCAGCCCCTGAACGTTATCCTTTTGGATGATCTTTTTGGATGATCTTTTTAGACAGCGGCAGTCCGGTCGCCAGCACGACATTTGTGAGTAGACGGCCTCCCAGGTCGATCTGCGGGAACAGCAACCCGGTCCACAAGGATGTCCCGGCGATGGTCAGCATAGAGTCGGAGAACGCCGCCGCCGGTCGCAGGCCGGGGGCCGCTAGCAGGACCGAGCCGCCAGCCCCCGTGTCCAGTAGGAGCCGGTAGACAGGGGCCGGGCGGTCCGCCCGTGCGGCATCTAGGCCGGGTGCGGTGATGGGGCAAAGTACATAGTAGCGGGCGCTGTCTTTGTCGGGCTGGATGATCGGCAGGCGGATGCAGTCGCGCCCGGAAGCCGATGGTGCGCGTGCAAAGAGGGTCAGCGTGTGCGCGGCGGAATCGATCCGCAGTGCCATCGGAGCTAGCAGGGGGGCACCAATCACCCCGGCGAGACGCAGCGTCCCAACGCCGTCGAAGCCGAGGTCGCCGATCACGGTGGGAGTCCCCGAATAGTCCAAGTTTTTCTGGGGAGTGTCCCCCCGGACGCGCAGGACGCTGTCCGCCGCCCAGAAGAAGGTGCGCTGTCCAGGCGAGACGGGCGCTGTCTCCTTCGTCGGGGCGATCCCCAGGGATTTCGCTGTCCGGGTGTCGATGATGAGCGGCGCACTCGCACCTGTGTCAACCAGGAATGGGAGAGGCTGGCTGCCGTTGACCTGCGCCTGCACGATTATATGGTGGTTGAGGTGGTAGCTGATGAAGGGAATTGTCAGCGCCGCCTCACTGGGAACATCACCGGGGGTGTTATTAAGGGAAACGCCGGGAACAGACTCGGCCCCCTGCTGGTGTTCGAGTGTTGCTGTAGTTTGGGCTAGGCTTCCAGGGAGGACACCGAGCGTCAAAAATAGCGTGAACATCGCGTATAAGGCAAGATTGCGGGAGCGCATAACAAACCAACTTTATAAGAATATGCCGGGATACGAGCAGAGCATCAGAAGCTGCTCGCATCCCGGCGCAAGCTGGGTTTATTTGCCTGTGAGGATTAGCACTCGTAGGACGCCCAGTTCTCGCTAACGTTCGTAATAAACATTGGCCCATCAATGATTAGTTTTCACTTGACATTGAAGGTGCCTGTAACATTTAATTCCGAACTCTGCCCTGGCAGCTTCTTGTATTTCAAGCTGAAGCCGGGGCCGGACTCGGAGGGGGGAACTGAAATGGAAAACGCATACGGTTTACCTCTATTTATATCGACCCCAATCGTCAGCGGCCTTCCCTTTTTGTCGCCGCCAGAGCTGTCTTTGCCGCTGCCAGAGCTGTCTTTGCCGCCGCCAGAGCCGCCGCCGAAGCCGCCTTTACCACCGAGGTTAAAGACATTGTTGAAGGCATCAACAATGGCGCTGCCACCAGAAGAATTGACAACAGCATCAACTGCGTCTCTGAATGGGCCATCATCTACTTGGAAGTGTCCGGTGGGATCGGTGAAATTAACAGGATCGCCGCCGCAGTAGGTGTAGGGCAACTGGTCAAGCTCGGTGTCCCGTGTCAAAAAGCACAGCAGCGTCGGGTCGTAGTAGCGGTCCC